>PBGD01000034.1 GCA_002718895.1 Flavobacteriales bacterium | reverse complement strand
TGAGGGCCTTGAGGACCCGTTAATCCAATAGGACCCTGAGGGCCTACTGCTCCTGTATCTCCTGGCAACCCTTGTGGACCCTGAGGTCCTTGAGGACCCGTAGGTCCTGGCGTTCCTGATGTTTTTGCATATAGTGCATAAGGAACACTTCTTAATTGAGTAGTTCCCATCTCTACATAATTAGTACCTCCAGTAACATCTACAGCAACTTGTATGAAATAACTATTTACTCCCCAATCTATACTACTAAATGTACCACTTACAACTGTTCCTCCTCCTACAGCTAAATTAACCAATCCTATCTGAGAGGTTTGAGACTGATGAGTTTCCTCATAAATTGCTACTCCGTTAGGTTGTCCTTCAATAATAGATATCTTTATTCCAACGGATTGATTGCCTAATACTGCCCAGTTAGCATCTCTAATTACTGTTTGGTAACTAAAGGACTCTGGAGCTTGGGCTAATAATACTACACTTAATGTTATACTTGCTAAAAATGTAAATAGTTTTTTCATCGTATTTTCTGTATTTTATATATAGATTGTTGATCTGAAGTATTAATATAAAGTAAGTAATTACCTTGTTTTAATATTCCAAAATTTAATGTCTTTGTATTCTCGTTATTTAATTTGTCTTTTATTACTACTCTTCCTTTGATATCATAAACTAATAACTCAGCACTTATTTTCTTATCTAATTCAATAGTTAATGAACTTGTTGTTGGATTAGGAAAAACTTTAGTTTTGATATCTATGTTAACCACTTGGGTAGTTACTTTAAGTATTTCTTGATGAAAACCTTGAGTTAATATATTGGAAGAATTTAAATGAGTAGTGATTACTACTTCACCTAATGAAAAGTCCATTATCACGTTTCCACTACTAAAAGTATTACCTGAACTTGAAACCAAAGATGGAGCAAGAACTTGCCCAAACCCAATAAATGGAAAGCAAAGTAATATAAGTAGTGGTTTTTTCATTGTTAATCTATTGTTTTAAAATATGCTCAAAAATATTTTTTTTAATTAAATCATCAATTCACTTATGTGAATTAAATTAACATATATTCAAACATTTCAAAGTATGTTAACAGCCAAAATATTTTATAAATCTACTTTTTAAATGATCTGCATTTTTTACTACAATATTTAACATTTTGCCAATCTCTTTCCCATTTTTTTCTCCACGTAAATTCTCTTTTACAAACAAGACAAATCTTAAAAGGTAATGGTTTTTTCATTTCTCATTAGATACTTTTAGTTAATGCCAAAGTAATATTTTTAAATCAAAATATATCTGATTTCTATTACTGTTTTTTTTACAAATTTATAGTTTAAGAAGTCTTCTTTTGTAAAGTTCAATTTTATATATTTGTTATAAATTATTATTGTTTATATAAGATATTAATGCGGAAATTATTATTAATAAATCTTCTATTTATAAATTCTATATTATCTTTTGCTCAAGGCAATATAGATGGGACTGTAATTGATGAAAATGGTGAGCCATTAATCGGTGTCACTGTCTTTATTAATAAAACAACTTTCGGAACAACTACTGATCTCAATGGCTATTATAAACTAACTAATCTTCCAAATGGAGATCAAACAATTAAATTTTCATTTATTGGATATATTACGCAAGAACAAAACATTAAGATTGAAAGTAATAGTTATATTAATTTGAATATGACTATGAAGTCTGATAACTTATTACTTGACCAAGTAGTTGTAGTTGGATATGGAACTCAAATAAAAAGAGAAATATCTAGCTCTATCGTTAGTGTTAAAACTGAAGAGTTAGAAAATAAACCTAATAATAATATCGCATCATCACTACAAGGTAAAGCTGCAGGTGTACAAATTACTACTGACAATGGAATGGCTGGAGGATCAGCTTCTATTAGAATAAGAGGTGTAAACACCCTTTCTGGAGGTGCAGAACCTTTATATGTTATAGATGGTGTGCCTATTTTAAACGATGATATTAGTGAGTCGGCTTCAAGATTTGGATATAATACTAGCCCACTTACACTTATTAACCCAAATGACATAGAAGACATCACTATTTTAAAAGATGCTTCTGCTACTGCAATATATGGTGCAAGAGGTGCAAATGGGGTAATTCTAATAACAACAAAAAGTGGGGTTGAAGGGAAGTCTAAAATCAATTTTAGCTACAATACTGGCATCTCAACCGAAACAAATAGGTTAGAACTATTAAATGCTAATCAGTATGTAGATTTATATAAACAAGCCTGGGTAAATGATGGAAATAATATAAATGATTTAACTCATATAAACAATATTCATCTGGACTCAATAGCAAATACAGATTGGTTAGATGAAGTTTTACAAACTGGGAGTTTTCACGATGTTAATTTATCATACAGTAGAGGAAATAAAAAAATAAATTATTACCTAAGTGGCTCTTTTAAAAAAGAATCTACCTTTATGAAGGGCAATGAATTTCAACGCGGAACTTTAAAAGGAGTTATAAATTATATGCCAAATAAAAAAACCGATATTAGTACGAATATTAGCTTTGGTAGAACTGATAATAAGTATGCTAAAACAGGTTCTGCTGGAGGTTTAGGTAGAGCACAATCTGAGGCATTACCTATTTATCCAGTTTATAATCCTGATGGGTCTTATTATTGGTGGGATAATGGTGGTTTGCAAAATTTAAATCCAGTTGCAGAAGCAGAACTTTTAGATAATCGAAATAAATCTTATAGATATTTAAATAACACTAAAGTTAAATATGACATTACTAATAATCTTACTTTTAAAAATGAATTTGGAGTTGATATTATAAATCAATACGAGAGATTTTTTACTCCTAAAGAAATTACAATTAAAGAAGATTCTAATGGAGTATCTCTATCTACTTTAGAAAATAGAGAAATTAAATATACTACACTAAATTTAAATTCCACATTAAACTATATAAGAAAGATTAAAACAAATAATGAACTGTCAGTTCTAGCAGGATTTAGCACTCAGAATTCAAAAGAAGATTATAAATACGAACGAGTTTCAGGCCCTACTCTAACATTTGATTCAAATACAAGTGATGCACAATATCAAGAGTATTCCATTCAGGGAAGAGGGCAAGAATATGCCATTTTAAGTTTCTTTAGTAGACTAAATTACAACATCAAAAAAAAGTATCTATTTCAACTTTCATATAGAACTGATGGCTCTTCACGTTTTGGTAATGATAATAAATATGGTCATTTTGGAGCGGTTTCGTTTGGATGGATTGTTTCAGATGAAAAATTTTTAAATGATAATAAATGGCTCTCTTTTTTAAAACTCAGATCTAGTGCTGGTTCTAGAGGGAATGATAATATTGGTAATTTTAATCAATATAGTTTCTTCAGTGGAAATCAAAATTATGCAGGGAGTTATGGCATTGGACCAGATAACCCTTCTGTGTCAAACTTAAAATGGGAAACTGTTATAACTTCTGATGTTGGTTTAGATTTTGGTATTTTAGAAAATAAAATTGAAGGAACTTTTGAATATTACTATACAAAATCATCAGATGTATTAGTAGCAAATTCTCCTTTATCACCATCTAGTGGATATACAAATGTAACGCGAAATCTAGGCAAAGTTAAAAGTAGTGGATTTGATATTCAAATAACAACACATAACCTATCGAAAAAAAATAAATTAAAATGGAAAACCGATTTTAATATATCAAAATATAAAAATGAAGTACTAGATCTAGGAGATGCAAAAGAAATTTCTGGAACTAACTTTGGAGAAAACAGAGCTATAGTTGGTCAACCTGTAGGAGTATTTTTTCTAGCAGAATTTGCAGGAATTGATCCAACTACTGGAGATGAGTTAATTTATGATCTTCAAGGAAATAAAGTTGTACTAAATGCTACTAATTCAATTAGTGAGAGAAAAGTAATGGGAAAACCATATCCAGATTTCTATGGTGGAATTAATAACACTTTCGAATATAAAAATTTTGGATTAGAATTTTTCTTTGTCTTTAGTCAAGGACAAAAAATTTATGATGATCACGGTAAACGTCAACTGGGTAATATGGGTTTTGGATGGAATCAAGATATTAGAACATTAGACTATTGGCAAACAAATGGAGATGAAACTAATGTTCCTAATTTATCATTAACTGAAAATCGAGATCTAAATTCATCAAGACATTTACATGATGCCTCTTACATAAGATTAAGAAACTTAAGTGTAAGTTATAGCTTTTCTGAGAAATTTTGTGATAAATTAAAAGTAGAAAAAATTAAAATCTTTATTGCTTCTCAAAATTTGGCGGTTTGGACTAAATATAAAGGCTGGGATCCAGAAGTTAACCGAGAAGGGTCCGGAGCTATTACACAAGGGGTAAGTTACTTGACACCTCCACAATCAAAAGTTTTTACAACCGGAATAAATATTACATTATGATGAAAAAAAATCTTTACATTATTTTAATTGTTATGTTGTTTGGCTGTGAAAAATATTTAGAAAAAATTCCTGATTATAAATTTCCTTCTGAACTTGCAACTTCAAATCTTGATAGCTTAGAAAGTATTACTAACGGTATATTTAACCAACTACAAAGTGGAAACCTATTTGGAGGAGGGCTAATTGCCAATAGTGAATTGCTTTCAGATAATTGGGATGCCCCTCCAATTTCTAGCTTTTCATTAAACCAGTTAAGAACAAGAGATTTAAACGCCTATAATGGTGAAGTAAATGGCCTTTGGAATGATGCATACAGAGCGATTAATATGAGCAATATTGTTCTTCACTACTTACCTGTTCATGAGAATCAGGATATTACAAAAGCAACATTAATTAGAGGAGAGTGCTTATTTGTCCGAGCTATTTGTCACTTTGAGTTAGTACGAATGTTTGCTCAACCTGCTGGATATTCTGCAAACAACAATCATTTGGGAATTCCAATAAAACTAACAAAATCAAGCGCTACTGAAGGTCAAAACACTATAAGATCTAGTGTAGATGATGTTTATAATCAAGTAATTCAAGATCTTAAAGAGGCAATTGCATTTCTACCAGAAACCAAAGATTCAAGAGTTTCAAAATGGGCTGCCATTGCATACTTAACAAAAGTTTACTTTCAAAAACAAGACTATGCTAACACGTTGCTATATTGTGATGAAATAATTAATAGTGGTAATTTTTCTCTTAACACTAATGTTGACGAAATATATAGTGTTTCAGGCTGGAATTTTTCTGCAGAAACTATTTTTCAATTAATTAATCTGCCTGAAGATATGAATAATGGAGTGCTCACTGGAAGATTAAAATCTACTTCTGTTGCATATAATAATCCTTTTGATAGTTTAGTTTCATTAATGAATGACGAAAGGAAAGTAAAATTATATACGTTTTTAGGAGTGCCTTATTTAAAAAAATATAGTAATACTGCAATGAATATTACTATTATTAGATTAGCTGAAATTTATCTAACAAGAGCCGAATGTAAAGCTATGCTTAATTATGCTGATATCGAGGTAAGAGAAGATTATAATATTATAAAATCTAGAGCTAACAACTTTTCAGACAATAGTACAACTGGACAGTTAAACCTTTTAAATGCAATACATACTGAAAGATGGATTGAGCTTGGCTTTGAGGGAGATAGATTTCATGATTTAAAAAGAAGAAAAGCAAAATTTTATACCTCAATTGGAAATTTTGAATGGGATGATCCTAAGCTAGTTTACCCAATTCCTCAACAAGAAATGGATATGAATAATAATATGATACAAAATGAGGGCTACTAATTTGGTGTATATTTTATTGCATTCTTGTTAGTAATCAATAAATTACAAAAACCTGCGATAACTAAAGAAACTCCAGCTACAATCATTGAATTAATAGGTTCATCTCCTAATAAGTTTGAACAAAAATTTACACCTCCTAAAGCGGCAATTATTTGAGGTAGTACAATAAATATATTAAATATTCCCATAACAACTCCCATTTTTTCTGGCTCTACTGAACTTGACAACATCGCATATGGCATAGATAAAATGCTTCCCCATGCAAAACCTATTAAAATAAAGGATAATATTAACATCTTAGGATCAGGTAAAAAATACATTATTAAAAAACCTAATCCACCTAAAATCAAAGAGAACATATGAATTAATTTTCTGTTTATATTTCTTTTTGAAGTATAAAAAACCAATATAAGTGCAAACATCATTGAAGACAAGCCATATATTCCCATATATGAACCTACAGCATTAGACGCTTTTTGGAATGACTCATTTGCTGAATTGTATAATTCTTCTTCACTAATAATATTAAAATCATAATCTGACATTTGAGGAGCAGGGGAGTTAAAAATATAATCTGTTAAAGCTGGATTAGCCATACTCCACATTGTAAAAAAAGCAAACCAACTAAAAAACTGTATTACACCTAGTTTCTTCATTGTTTTTGGCATATTTTTAATGTAATTAAAGATCTCTTTAAACAACTGATTTTTCTTTTGCTTCTCAAGTTCGAATTCTGAAATATTATCTGGCGGATATTCTTCTGTAGTTAAAACCGTATATAAAATACTTATAAAAAAAACTCCTGCTCCAATCGCAAAAGCTATTTTGACGGACATAGGAACTACGCCTAAAGGAGCTGCATCACTAACACCTAAAAGTGAAATTAACCATGGCAAATTAGATGCAATCCAAGTACCAATTCCAATTATTAAGGTTTGTACTACATAGCCATATGATCTTTGTGACTCATCTAACTTGTCAGCTACCAGCGCCCTAAATGGCTCCATTGAAATATTAATAGATGCATCCAAAACCCACAGAAAACCAGCAGCTATCCATAATGCAGGTGAATGTGGAACAAAAAATAATGCTAATGAACTTAAAATTGCTCCAATTAAAAAATAAGGTCTTCTTCTACCCCATCTCTTACTCCATGTTCTATCACTCATGTATCCAATAATAGGTTGAACAACTAAACCTGTTAATGGAGCCGCAATCCATAAAAGAGGTATCTCACTTTTATCTGCGCCCAGTGTTTGAAATATTCTTGTCATGAATCCTCCTTGCAATGCGAAACCAAATTGTATTCCAAGGAATCCAAAACTCATATTCCATATCTCCCAAAAGCCTAATAATTTCTTTTTATTCATCTCTATATTATTTTGTATAAATCAAAAACTCCCAAGGGGATAAACTTATATTTTCTTTTTCAGAAAATTCTTTTTTATTTTGAGTAAAAACACAATTATATGAACCTCTTAAATTATCTGAAGACAATTCAACAGTAGCAGGTTTATCAGAAAAATTAAAAATAGAAAGAACTTTATTATTATTTTTTTCTCTTATAAATGCAAAAGACAAACTATCATTCACACTTGAAATCACCTCAGCTTTTCCTCCATAATTACCATTCCAAAGTGCTGGATTATTCTTTTTTAACTCAAATAACGTTTTATAAAAACTACTTAAGCTAAGATCAGCCCAAGAAATTGTATCTTTTTCAAAAAACTCAAGTCTTTTATCAAGTGATGCCTCTTGACCACTATAAATTAATGGCATCCCTTCAATTGTTACGCTAAGTGCCGCAAATGTTTTTACAGCATCTCCTAATCTTTCTTCAGCATAACCTTTCCACGAGTTTTCATCATGATTAGAAGTGAAATGCAATCGATATGCATCATTTGGAAAATCAGTAGCCTTGTTATTTAAATAGTCTATAATATCATAAACAGATTTTTTTTGACTAGCAATTTCATTCATTACAAAATGAAAATGCCATGCATAAGTCATATCAAATGCATTATTATGTAGTTTTGGATTTTCTGCTTCTGCTAGCATAAATACATCTTTTACCTCATCTAGTTCTTTTCTACAATCTTCCCAAAAATCTAATGGTACCCAGTCAGCTACATCACATCTAAACCCATCAATATTTGATTCAACCAGCCAATATTTCATACACTCAATCATTTCTTTTCTCATATCATAATTATCAAAATTTAAATCTGCAACATCCCACCAGTCAGTACCAATTGGAGGTTGTAGTTGTCCTAAAGAATCTAAAGAATACCAATCAAGATTTCCGTTTTCAATCCATGTATTATCAAATGAAGAATGATTAGCAACCCAATCAATAATTACTTTCATACCCATTTGATGAATTTTTTCTACTAATCTATTAAAGTCTTCAATAGTTCCAAATTCCGGATTAACAGACTTATAATCTTTCACTGAATAATAACTTCCTAAACTTCCTTTTCTATTTTTTTCTCCGATTGGATGAATAGGCATGAACCATATAATATCCACCCCTAAATCTTTAATTCTTGCTAAGTGTTTAGAGAAACTATTAAATGTCCCTTCAGGTGTATACTGACGAATATTGACTTCGTACATGATTGAATTTTTTGACCATTCTGGAGTTGTTTTTTTATACTCTTTTTTCGAAGTACAAGAGAATATCGTAAGCAACATAAATAAGACTAAACTGTTTTTCATATTAATAATTATTTTTTGTTAAAATTTCAAATGAATATGGTGGTAATGTAATGCTATCATTTATAATTGTTGATGTAAAATGAGTTTTATATGCACTAAGATCCCTATCTAAATAAATAGTTATTGGCTTTTGATCTTTATTAAAACATACAACAACATTATCATCAAGAAATGTTCTTTCATAAATAAAAATATTATTAGAAACTTTTATTAAATTAAATTCTCCATAAATAAGAGATATATTTTTATTCCTTAAGTTTAATAATGAAATCAGATTATTTTTGACACTGATTTCATAATTATTAAGCATGTCAAAAACCATTGGCCTTCTATTATCAGGATCTCCAGCACCTACCATCCCTATTTCATCTCCATAGTAAATAACTGGCACTCCTGGAATTGTAGTGATAAATGCTGTTAACATTTTTAGCTTATTATAACCAAGAGTGTCTTTAATACTAATATTTCGATTCCAACCTGCTTCTTTTTCATCCTCTGAAAATGAAAGCGCCTTGCTCGCAAATGAAATAAACCTTGGAATATCATGATTTCCTGTAATATTGCCCATTAAGGAATGATTTCCATAATATTTAAAACTTTGTTCAAGTGAATAGTGTAAATCTTTAAACGATTCTTCATCCAATGCAAAAATTCTTCTAGCATCAAAATATAAATTAAAATCAAATTGTCCATCAAGCTGACCAGTTTGCACATAGCTTCCTATTAATTCTCTACTTCCAAAGGTTTCACCAATCTGATAAATTAATTTGTTAGGATATTTAGTTTTAATTTTATTAGTTAATGTTCTCCAAAATAATGTTGGTATATGCTTAGTAGCATCATGTCTAAATCCATCTAAATTATATTCTTCAATCATAAAAAGTGCCGAATCTGTCATTAATTCAACCGCCTCTTTAATACTGTAGTCAATCGTTGGTAAAAATCTATCAAACCAAGTGGTTAGTCTATGTTGATCCCAAATTCTTATATTTTCTTCTCCATTTTCTAAAATCAAATCAGTAGCCCAATCAGGATGTTTTGTTATTACTGGATTGTCTTTATGAACATGATTAGAAACAAAATCTAATAATACTTTTATATTTTTATCATGTGCTAATTTTACTAGTTTCTTTAAAGTTTTTTTGTCTCCGAAACGTTTGTCTATCTCAGTACATGAAACTGGCCAATAACCATGATATCCAGAATATTTTCTATGTGGAAACGGATATTCAATTTCTGCATATTCTGGATTCTGAGTAATTGGTGATAACCAAATTGTGTTAACACCTAATTTAGTAAAATATCCTTCTTCTAACTTTTTGTAAACTCCCTCTAAATCTCCTCCGTAATAATTTGCTTTTGAATGAACTTCAGGATCTTGAATAGGCTTGTCAATTTTAAAATTGCCATTAAAAAATCGATCTACTAAAATAAAATATAGAACTTGAGAATATTTATCTTTTGAATTAAAATCAGACGCCTTTTCAACGACCTTCCCATGTTGTAAAGGAATTAATAAGGAATTACTCTCTGCATATTGATTAAAACTAAATACTCTAATGTATGATCTTTCTTGATTAATTGACTCTGAAGGTATTTTAATAAAATCAGTATACGGAATTTGAGTATTATTATAAAAAACTAATATCTTGTCTGTATTCTTATTGAAAAGTTGAATTTTTTCTTTCTCTATTTTAAATGACAATTTTGGTAAAGATCCTAACTTTTCCTCAACAGTCAAAAGAGAGTTATATTGTCCGTTTGAATTTAATGCTTTTGAAGGATTATCTGAGTCTAAAACCCACTGTCCATCCAGAATTAATTGATACTGATACTTACCTGGGTTTATATATTCTTGTGTTTTCCAAATTCCTTCTTTTAATGATAATTGAGTTTGATCTTGACTCCAATTATTAAAGTCTCCAGAAATATGAACCTTATCAAAAACTTTCCCTTTTGGATCAAATACAAAATCCACTTTTTTCTTTTGATTTTTTCGTAATAAAATATCATACTTTTTATTATCCGACCATAAGGTTAAAACAGATAAAAATGGTGTTTTATCATCAGTTAATATATATACAACTTGCTTATCTTTAAAATATAAAAAATTGGTTTCTGAAGTGACAGAATCGATATTCTCGTTAATTACAAAATCATTTAAAAAAACTTTAGTTGTATCAATATTTAAATTAATTGGGAGAAAAAGATCATATTTTTTTTGATTATTACTATGTTGCAAACAACTAGAAAAAAAAATGATTATAAATATATATCTTAACATTCTATTTTAATTTTATTATTCTCTAGTATCTGAATATCACGGCCATTAATAGACAGCTCAATTGAATTTCCACCTTTATTATAAATTAAAATCTTATCATTTCTAATATCAAAATTCACTATTTGATCATTAAAGATAATATTAAAACTATAAGATTTCCATTTATTAGGCAAAGTAGGATTAAGAACTAATTTGTTATTTCTGATTCTTAACCCAGCAAACCCTTCCACGATTGATAGCCACGAACCAGGCATACTTGTAATGTGTAATCCTTCATCAACTTCTTTATTATAATCATCTAAATCTAATCTTACAGTCTGTAAAAACATTTTATAAGCTTGTTCTTCTTCTTTTACTAATGAATATAAGATTGAATGAATACAAGCCGACAATGATGATTCATGAACTGTGTATGGTTCATAAAACTCAATATTTTCTTTTATAGTTTGAATATCAAAATGTTCTTCAAAAAAATATAGTCCCTGCAAAACATCTGCTTGCTTAATGAACACCGATCTGAGGATTTTATCCCATGACCAATTTTGATTTATTGGCCGATCATTGTTAGATAATTGTTCTGCTTTAACAAACTCTTTATCTAAAAAGCCATCATTTTGTAAAAATATATTTGAATTATTAATTTTAGGTAAGTACATATTTTCAGAAATGTCTTGCCATTTTGATTCTTCCTCTTTTGAAATAAGAGAGCCGTGATTTTTTCCTAATTCATTATCTGTTTTTAATGCGTATAAAATGCACCATCTTGCAATATAATTAGTATACCAATTGTTGTTTACATTATTTTCATATTCATTTGGACCTGTTACGCCCAATATTACATATTTATTTTTTTTGTTAGACCAGTTTACTCTTTGCACCCAAAATCTAGCAATAGCTATTAGCACTTTTCTTCCGTACTTTAGTAAATAATCTTTATCATTTGTATGTCTTATATAATTAAATATTGCATATGCAATAGCACCATTTCTATGTATCTCTTCAAATGTAATTTCCCATTCATTATGACATTCGTCCCCATTCATTGTCACCATAGGATATAAAGCCGCTCCACTATGAAAGCCTAGCTTTTCAGCATTTAAAATTGCTTTTTTTAAATGATTATATCTGTAAATCAATAATTGTTTCGCAACTTTTTTTGGTGATGTTTTTAAAAAAAATGGCAAACAAAATGCTTCAGTATCCCAATAAGTAGCTCCTCCGTATTTTTCACCTGTAAATCCTTTGGGACCAATGTTTAATTTTGCGTTATTTCCTGTATAAGTTTGGTATAATTGAAATATATTAAATCTTATTGCTTGTTGAGATTTTAAATCTCCTTCAATCTTTACATCAGCATTGTCCCAAATTGAATGCCATGATTTAATATGATTATTTAATAATTTATGAAAAGTATTTTTTTTTGATTGAATAGCTTTGTTAACTGCTATAGACTCTAAATCTTTTTCGTGATTTAGACTAGAGATAACCGTTACATATTTTTCAAGAATATATTCAGATCCTTGCTCAATCAAAACTTCAAATTTATTAGCCACATAAAGTTTATTTTCTAACTTAGTAGAATTGACATTTAAGTGTTCCCCATCTTTAGAAATCGTATAATTAAATGCTACGACAACATTAAAATCTGACTTCTTTGTAACTGCCGAAATAAAACTTTCACTTGTGCTTGATTTTTTGTTAATTTCTTTCCAAAAAAACTCATTGTAATTTGAATCAGAATTTCTTACATTAAAGTCTAAATATGGGATAAAAGTAACATTACCACTAAAATTAATTGGTTTAATAGAATAAGAGATAGCTGCTATTTCGTCATCGTTCATAGAACAAAATCTAGTCGATTTTATTTGAATAATTTTTCCATTTTTTAATTCACATGTGAATTTTCTAGTCAATGTGCCATTACGCATATCTAACTCTCTATAGAAGTGTTTAACTTGAACAGTGGCTAAATCAAGCTTTTCACTGTCAACTTCAATATCTATACCTATCCAATTACATGAATTTAAAACTTTTGCAAAATACTCTGGATAACCATTCTTCCACCAACCAACTCTTGTTTTGTCTGGGTAATAAACACCTCCAACATATGACCCTTGTAAACTTTCACCTGTATAGCTTTCTTCAAAATTTGCTCTTTGACCAAAAGCCCCATTGCCAATACTAAATATGCTTTCGGCTGCTAATTGTTTTTTTGGGTCAAAGCTAGTTTCAATTATTTTCCACTCATCAATATCAAAAATATTTTGCATAATAATCTAAATTAAAATCTTCCAAACTTTCTACATATACATCGCCAATATTACGGATATTTATATTTCCAACAGAAACTACATTAAAACCTCCTTTTTTTGCCGCTATCACGCCACTTTCAGCATCTTCAAAAACTATACATTCACTAGATTTTAAATTCATTTTCTTTGCTGCTTTTAAAAAGACTTCGGGATCGGGCTTTGTTTTTTTTACCATTGTTCCATCTACAACAGCTTGAAATAAATGTGTTAAATTAAGTTTTTCTACAATCATTTTAGCATTTTTTGAGGAAGAACCTACAGCTAAAAGCATTTTTTTTTCCTTAGCTTTTGACAATATTTTTTCTACTCCTTTTAAAATATTTTTTTTCCCCAAAGTACTAATTGAGTGTTTATATATATTATTTTTTTTATCTAACAAATTGTTTTTTTCTTCCGTATTAAAAGAGAGACTTCCTAATTTTAAAATATAATTTAAAGAGTCAATCCTACTGACTCCTTTTAAATTTTCATTGTCTTTTACAGTAAAATCAATATTTAAATCTCTTGATATTTCCCTCCAAGATAAGTAATGATAATGAGCTGTATCTACGATAACTCCGTCTAAATCAAAAATTAATCCTTTAATCATTTAAAATGAACATATTTTTCCCTTAATAACATCTTTGTTGGTTTTAATAGAAAAAAAGTAATATTGGCTATTAATATCTTGACCATTGCTAGATTTTCCATTCCAAATAAAATTATTTTTAGAACTGATACAGTATTTTGTATCTGTATATATTTTTTTACCTAAGCCATCAAATATCTCTAATTCTGCGAAACCATCACATTCAAATGAAATTGTAACTTTTTGCTTAAATGGATTTGGAAATACTGAATATTGTTGACTAACATTTGTTTTTGTCGATAATACCGATGATGTATCAATAGGATTAGTCATGTCAGGTTTCTCAAGTAATTGGTCTGTAAATATCCTCCATTCTCCAGGATTTAAATAAATTGTCATATTTACATTGGAAACATCTATACTATCACCTGTTATATAATCATACCACATTCCTGTATGCTGAAATCCTGTGTAAGTGTCTTCACCAACAACATTAAAATTACCAATTATTGTGGCATTCATCTGAGAATCGTCGATATATATTTGTTTTTGAGTACCCCATGTTTCCATTCTATAGTTGGAAGTTCTAAATGCTGAATAATTTGTTTTTAATCTAATCAAAGCTGCATACTCTAAAAATAAATTATATCTGTAATACTCTTCTTTATAATCCCATTTAACAGGTTTAGGAGATGTTCTAGACTCTTCTGTGTTTGATGGGAAATTAATCGAATAATCATAGCCAAACTCTCCAAATTGCCACATCATTTTAGGCCCTGGAACTGTAAAAAAGAAAGCAGCGGCCTGACCCATTCTTTTTAATGAATTGATTTTTGTTTTAATATCATATGTTGGGGTAGCATTAGCGTATAAAAGATTGTTATACATTAATCTTTCTTCATCATGACTTTCCATAAATCCAACTAAATTATGAAATGTCCATCCACGTTCATTTTTGGATACGTGCCATTCAAAATCATCGCCTCCATTTCCTACATATCCCATTGTAGACTCATTATATTGGCTATGTGCTTTACCCCAAAGCATACAACCGTGGGAAGACAACTCAAGTTCCTCAGAGTTATCTGCAAAATGTTCTAAAATAACATACGTACCTGGATGTTTGTTCCATAAATTTGTTGTTATTCTTTTAATATTATTAATCCTATCCAAATCATAATTACTCCATAAGGCTACATTTCCAAGAGAATTAAATTGAGTAAATCCTTTTGATAAATCAAATCTATAACCGTCGAACTTAAATTCTGAAGTCCAGTAGTCTAATACACTATCGATCATATTATGTACTAATGGAGATGAATGATTAAAATCATATCCAACATTAAATGGGTGTTTAGCTTCCGGATTAAACCAAGGGCTTTGATTTGTAGCCATGTCTCTAGCCTTGTCGTAATATAAGCGTAACCATGGATTTGGTTGAAAAGCATGATTAAATACAATATCCATTATCACAGCAATCCCGTTTGAATGACAGGAGTCTATTAAAGCTTTGAGTGATTCTTCTGGACCATAAAATTTCTCAGCCGCAAAAAAATATGTTGGAGCATACCCCCAAGAAAGTAATCCGTCAAATTCTATTATTGGCATCAATTCTATAGCGTTGATTCCTAGCGATTTTAAATGCGGTAATGAGTCAATTACTGTTTGATAGTCAGATCTAAAAGAGAAATCACGAATTAATAATTCATAAATAACTAAATCTCTATTGTCTGGTTTCACAAAATTGTTGTTCTTCCAAACATATTCTTGTTTATTTGTTTCAACTACTGAAACCGCATGCGTTGTTTTATTTGGGTAGGAAATTAGTCCAGGATATATAGAATTAGGTATAAACTGATCGTATTCAGAAATAATCTTTCTAGAGTATGGATCAGCGATTTTAATTTCAGCATCTACAAAATATTGAAATCTATATTCTATATTTGGTGTTAAATTATTTATTTCTAACCAATACTTTTCTCCATTTATTGACTTATTCATTTTAAAACTTGGATCTAGCTCCCAACTATTCCAATCTCCAATTACGTAAACAAAATCCTTAAATGGGGCTTCTAACACTAGAACTATTGTACTATCATTTATATAATTAATTCCATTTAAAGTGTTTTGAGGTGGATCAGCAATGACTTGTGGTTGTTCCACAATGTAAAAAAATGAATCAATATAAGTGTTTCCTAATGATTGCATTTCGTAGTGGAAAAAATTCTTTCCATATGTTTGAGTAACAAAGTTAAATGATAAAGAATCTCCATAATTTTGAGCAACTAACTGACCATTGTGAAATAGATTAATCATCCCATTTTGTTTTGAAAATATTTTAACATTAATATCCTCTCCAAAACTTCTAATTATTGGAAAATCTAATGGTGATGTAAAGCGAATTATATCCTGATCCTCAAAAATTGGAATAGAAAATTCTGTTCCGTCTAAATTAGTTCCAGAAATAGATCCATTATCGTTTCTAAATATGAAATTTAACCGACTTACCTTGTCGGGATTTGTTACATTATAAAATGATTTTATTTTAAATTTAATTTGAAACAAGCTAGACCCTATTTGTGTTAATTGTATAATAGAATCACCTCCTTCATGCCATTCAATCGGAACATTTTTCCAATCTTTATGGCTAGACGAATATTTATTAATTACTCCTGTATGCGCATAAATATTACTCGTGTTCATAAGCGCTCCATTTCCAAGTGAGGGGTTATATGTTATGATTACTGTATCATTTATTGAAGGATATTCAGGAAGCCAAGAAAATACTTGACTAAAGGTATTTAAATTAAATAATGCTAAAGTAAAAATTAAAAAAAACCTCATAATTAATTAATAATTATCTTCTTATTTACTGAGGATGTCTTTGTTTTAATTTCAAGGAAATAGCTGCCACTTGCAAGTTCTTTTTTATTTAACATTCCATCCCACCTTAATTCATGATTTCCAGAATACATTTCACCGTTAAATAGCTGAAAAACTCTTTTTCCAATTATATTATAAATATTCACCTCAACATTCTTTTCATGATTTTGTAATGAGAATCTAATACTTGCATGATTGGTGATTGGGTTAGGGTAAATCTTAACTAAACGAATATCATTTATTTCATCAACACTCAAAATATTCATATTTAAAGTAATTGCCTCATAAACACTTAGATCAGTGCTTTGTATAACTTGTGGATTTCCGCTTTGTAATCCTGTTATAAATATATCATTACACCCATTATCTCTTCCAGAGTAAAAACCATCTTTACTTCTAAAAACTACTCCAATAGTATATGGGATAAGACCTGATTGAAAAGCAATTGAAGAATCGTTTCCAAAGGCCGTGTCTTGAACTAGACTTAAATCTGAAAAGTAGTCTTCAACTATAAATTCTAAAGACCAGATACTATCCCCTTCATATGTCATCAAACCTACACCGTCATCTTGTGGTGTTGTACCCCAATTACCAACAACATGTTGCCAAACCCTTGACTGAAATGGAGTGATTTGGGTAGTACAAAACAATTCATTTTGAGTAGCGTCTGTACAATTTCTTGTTTCCGGACCAAAAGGAGCTTGCTCGTGACATGTACATAATCCTAAATGAACATATATTCTATTAGAATCAACAACCCCCATGTTTAAATTACATGAAGGATTGAGCATTTTCTTTACGTCTAATTCCATTCTGATAAATGTAGCTTGAGAAAACAAAATTTCAGAACTTAAAATAAATAATAAAAATAACATGTTAAAAAATAGTCTCATAGTCTATCTAGTTTATAATTAATTTATATTTTTTTAGTGTCTCATCTAACACATTTATCAAATAGATTCCTTTAGGAAAAGAAGACACATCTATCATATTTTCTCTTTCTTCTAAATTATCTTCAAAATAAATTTTACCTAATAAGTCAGTAATAATAAGCTTATTATTAGATTTTTTATTAAATGAAATGTAAAACAATTCAGTACATGGATTTGGATAAATCTGATATTCAATTTCATGTTCAACAATATTGGCACTTATAATTTCAATACTAGCCATCAAAGTATCTGATCCACAAGAATTAGAAACAATCAAAGAAACATTAAATAATCCGTTGTTTTGATAATTAAATTCAACATCACCAGATGAAGTATCTATAAAACTTCCATCTGAATAAAAATCCCATAAATATGTTTTAGCGTTAATGGAAAGATTAACAAAATTAACTGTTGATCCATTAATAGAATATGTAAAAGATGATATTGGCAATGAATCAGAAGTGATATTTACATAATCACTTCCTTGACATCCTAGGCTATCTGTTACTACAACTGAATATAAACCACTTGAGTAAATAATAAGTGTTTGATTAATAGAGCTATCAGACCATATATATGAGGTCCAGTTATTTCCTGCATCTAAAACAATAGTATCTCCTGTATTGCATATTGATTGGTCATTTCCAATATCAACATAAGGAATAGGGGAATAATATATATTTATACTATCTCTGAATTCGCAACCCAATGAATCTACGATTTGAACGCTATAACTTCCAGCACTATTAATAGAAATTATTGGTGTTGTATCAGATGTATTCCAGAGATAAGAATAATTGCCTGCTACTCCTAAATTTAAAGTTGACATGCTACAAAGTATTGTGTCATTGCCTAAATCAATTTCAAAGTAATAACAAGAACTATCATCAATTATTGCTTGAGGATTATAATTGCAAGATAACGAATCAGTACATCCTAGAAATAAATATACACAACTGCTATCTTCATTCGTTGCTTGAGGATTATAATTCTGTGCTGTTGAATCCATACAACCATAAACAACCAAAACATTACATGATCCAAATACATATGGATCTAAATCATAGCTAGTGTTTCCAACAGTATGGAACCTATTCCCGTTAACTTGACACCATTCCCATGAAGCAAGAATTTCATCAGAACCCCATGCATTTCCATTAATAAACTTGTACTCATAATATGACCCTGTGTCTAAAGAAAGTGTAACCTCCCACACATTATCTCCGTTAGGATTATTCATTGGAGTTGCTACTGTATTCCAGCCTTGCATTGATCCTGCTAAATGTACCCCATTTAAGGAAACTGTTTCAAATTGCATGTCAACTCTAAATGTAACATCAACTGTTTGTGCCTTGAAACTAATTGTAAAAAAACATAAAATCAAAAAAATCAAACTTCTCATTACCTATCAATGTTAAAATATATATTTCTTTAAAAAAATCTTGCTACTGAACAATAACTTTCCTGCTAAACTCTTCTCCTCCTAATGTTATTTTAAAGAAATAAAGCCCTTTAGAATAATTAGACAATTCAATTTGTTTAGTGAACTCACCAACTATTTTAGTTTTACAGAAATACACAAGTTCGCCCATATTATTAAACAATTTAATTTCACAATCTTTTACATCTTCTGAAGTAAAACTGACATTAACATTATCCTTAGAAGGATTTGGATACACTGTTAAATTCTCCAAAATCAACCCATTAGACAATCTATTTGATGATATTGGTTGTGTCCAAAAGATTAATGGAGACCAAGATGGGGATTTATATGACCCTCCATTTGGATTACACCATGTTCTTGCTTGTGCTCTGTAAGACTCACCAGCAACTAACCCATTTTTATTTTTACTTAATGTTCCATAAGGAACTCCAAAACCACCAACATTAACCCAATTAGTGCTTGCTGCGTCTACTCTTATTTTAATCCTAACAAAGCTATAAACTCCTGATGTATCCCAAGAAAAAGTAGCTCTTGTTGAATTAGGAGTAGTAACCGCTAAATTGATTACATTCGGACATTCTGACAAAGTATTAAAATAACTTATAGGAGAAAAGTCCGAAGAACAACCTGAGTTGTAAACTGCTTTAATTTTCATTTCATATTGAGAGCTTGGAGATAAAAACTGTAATCGTGTTCTTACTAATGGGCTTTGATTACCATCATAATTTTTTTGCTTTATAAGCCAAGAAGTATCTCCCACCTCTCGATATAAAATTTTATAGTAATTAACACTATCTACGCTAGTACTAACCTCATCCCACTCAACCCATGCTTTTGTATCATCCGCACTTTGTAATTGTAAGTTAGTTGGGGTAGAGCATGAAAACGCAATACAACTACCATCATCATTTGTAGCTTGGGCATTATAATTTTGTGCAGTTGGATCTGTACAGCCCATAACCGCTACAACATTACAAGATCCAAATACGTAAGGATCTAAGCTATAGCTTGATGTACCATTAGCTGTGAGATTCCTATTTCCATTATTTTGACACCACTCCCATGACGCTAGGATTTCATCAGAACCCCATGTATTACCATTAATAAATTTATACTCATAATACCAACCAGTATTTAATGTGAGTGTAACCTCCCAAATATTATCTCCATTAGGATTAGACAATGGTGTAGAGCTAGTACTCCAACCTTGCATAGAGCCAGCTAAGTGAACTCCATTTGGAGAAACATTTTGATATTGCATGTCAACTCGAAATGTGACATCTACAGTTTGAGAAAAGGAAAACATACCTAAACACATTACAAACAAAAGAGAAAAAATAGATTTCATATTTTATTATTTTAAATTAACACTTCAAATTTAATAAAAAGATTTTTAAAAACACACCCCGTTTTTACCATATGTTAATATTTTGAATGTTAGATTCTGATAAAAAATTTATCAAAATTTTTACTCTTTTACATTACTTCTTTATTATATAAAACCCAAATAATCTTCTTTATAATTTTACTAATTTAGCAGAAAAAATCATGGACAAATTAATTGAAAATGTAAGAGTTTGGGCAGATCAAAAAAATCTACTAAAAAAAGAAAATAGCAAGGCTCAGATGTTAAAAGTTCTAGAAGAAATAGGAGAAACAGCAGGAGCTTTATTAAAGAAAAATAATAAAGAGCTTATTGATGGTCTAGGAGACAGTTTTGTAACTTTAATAATTTTATGCTATCAACTAGATCTTGAACCTAAAGATTGCTTACAAGCTGCTTGGAACGAAATAAAAAATCGAAAAGGAAAAACTGTAAACGGAACTTTTATAAGAGAATAAATACTACTAATTTTTAATAGAAATTCTTTTTTCAACTCTCCCGTTGTCATAAATATAAAAATTTAACTGATTTGATTTTGTTGATTGCTTGCCTAGTAAGTCTATTTTTTTAATCAGTCTTTTTTTATCTGTTTTTTTATTTTCATTTATATCTCCTAAAATACTTGAGCATGACACTATAGAATCTAATTGTGAGTAAATTAAACTGCCATTTTTAAAAAAGCAACTCAGCTTTCCAGCACCATTTATATTTGGAGTTCCTCCAGGGGCATTTATTAAACTTAATGAGCCAATTCCTTCGATCCACACAGGATTTTCATTAACTGTAGCGATACTTGATAAAAACATAACCTTTCTAGAACTGCCATTATCTAAAATAATATATTCAATTGAATCAACAATAAATGGTCCAGGGTTTGAAATAAATGGGGCAATAGGATTAGAAATATTTATTGTATCTCCTTCCAACATAGAGAAGTCATATAATAATACTTCTTTTCTTTCAAAATTCATTTCATATGACATATAAACTTTTTTTTCTGCTTCTTCTTCTCTTAACCAAAATGTCTTAGAAATATAGTGAAACCCATCAAGTACTTTATATGTTTGATTATTATAAACTGTATCTCCGCTTAATGAATAAATATCTGTCACGCAACCATTATTGCAAGAAGTTAAATGCCATTCTGGGTGATCCAATAATATTGAATGATAAGTTTGCGAAGACACAAAAAGAAATGAAAAAAAATAATAACAAAAAAATAAATTCTTTTTCATAGTATAGAAATATTATTCTTTAAAAGAATACTTTAATAAATCTTCCATACTAACAACTTCTAAAGTTTTTTCGTTTGTAGCTTCTAAAATTACTTTAGGAGCTACATTATTAATAAGAGCTTCCTTCCATCTAAGTGCACATAAACACCATTTGTCACCAACATTTAACCCTTCAAATCCATATTGTGGCAAAGGAGTTGTTAAGTCATTTCCAACAGCCTTAGAAAAGGATAAAAAATCTTGATCAACAATAACACACACTGTATGCATTCCAACATCAGAATCATTAGTATCACAGCATCCATTTCTAAAAAAACCAGTTAATGGGCTATCACTACATGTAATTAATTTTTCTCCAAAAATATTTTTGTTCATTTCTAAAAATTTTATTTTAATAATTCAAACAAATCATCTAAATTTGGTGAAAGTATCATTTCAATCCTTCTGTTTTGCTGTCTCCCTTGAGATGTTGCGTTAGAACTTAAAGGGGCATATTCAGCTCTTCCCGCTGCAATTAATTGAGAGGGATTTAATTTTGGGTTTTTTATCAATACTTTTACAACACTTGTAGCTCTCATGACACTTAAGTCCCAATTATCTTTTATTATTCCTTTTCCACTAAAAGGAATACTATCTGTATGTCCCTCAATTAATATTTGTAAATCTTTTTGTTCAGCAATAATTGCTCCTAATTTATTTAGAGCAGAAACTCCATTTGAATTGAGCTCATACTTTCCAGACGCAAATAAAAGATTCTCTTCTACTGAAATATATACTTTTCCCTTTTTTTGAACTACAGAAAGGCCATCTCCTTCCAGTCCTATTAATGCTTTGGAAATGCTATTTTTCAATCCTGTTACTAAGGAGTCTTTTTTATTAATTATTGACTCTAATTCGGCAACCTTCTTTGATCTTTGATCTAAATTATACCTAGCATTTTCTAGCTCATTTTTTTTTGCTTCAAGAGAAGCTAAAGTAGTATTTAATTGATCTTCTTGAGACAGCAAATCTAATTGAGCTTTTTCTAAATCATCTAATAATTTTTTGGTTTCTTTTGCTTTTTGAGTTATTAGCCTACTATTCTTGGACGCAAGTAAATCATATGTAGAACTTAATTCATCGTATTTTAGTTTAATTGCATTAAGAGCACTACCATTTTGTACAGAGTCATTTTTCAACCCTTCTAATTCCAATTTTAAATTTTCAATTTTTTTATTTTGCTCTTGAGCTTCTGCCTTTAAATCTATAATTTTTATTGCCTGGTTTTTAGATTCATTTTGTTTTTGTTCAAAATCTGAAAGTAATGTGTTGTGAATTTTAGATGTAACACATCCACTGTAGACAACTAATAATATTAAATAAAAGCCTATTTGTTTTAACATACTTTTTTATATCAAAAGTACAAATGAACTTTTCTAATTATTATCAAGTTAAACAATACTTTTCAACAGAAAATTATAAAAACTAATAGCGATTTAATATCCCCAATATCCTTCTACCCAATAAAATCCTCCAGGTGTAATTTCCCAATATCCAGGAACCCAAAAGTATCCTGGCCTTTCTCGCTCCCATCGACCTTCAACCCAAATATATTTTCCATAAAAAAGGCTCCATTTCCAATATCCTTCTATCCAAAAAAACCCTCTTTTAATATAATTTGGTCTTACTACTCGTTTTTTTGGTCTAATTGGCTTTGAAACAACCACTCTGTTTCGATTAGACCTTATAACCCTATCACGAGATTTATTAGATTTAATTACTCTATTAGAATTTGACTTTACAGATCTATTGTTTGACTTTACAACTTTTCGATTATTACTTTTTACTTTAACTTTAGTTGTATTTCCTCTAGCTTTAACTTTAACTTGAGCATTTAATTCAGTTATCATAAAAATTGAAATTAGAAATAAAATGCTAAAAATTGATTTTTTCATAAGTTAGTTTTTTAAAGATTATTATTTTTATGACTTAAAAAAAATAGAAAGGTTTAAATCAAAATGAAAAAAATTATAAACTACTTTCTTCAAGGGCTTATATTTATCGTTCCAATTGGAGTCTCAGCCGCATTGATTATATATTTATATAAAAACATTGGTAAAATAGGCCCGTTTAGTAATGATTTACTAAATATACTTTTTTTATTTATTACAATCACATTAATTGGTAGACTAAGTTCAAGTATTATTGCTTCTCCTTTTAAAGTAATATTTTCAAGGCTTCTAAACAAAGCTCCATTATTAAAAACTATTTATTCTTCTGTCAAAGATTTAACCAAAACTTTTGTTGGCCAAAAAAAAGGCTTTAAACAAGCTGTGTTTGTAAAGATTTTTGATAATTCTTCTATTGAAAGAATAGGGTTTATAACAAATAAAGATTTGCAATCCTTAAACATTAATGAAAAAAGAATTCTAGTATATATTCCTCATTCTTATAATTTTTCTGGTAATTTATTTGTTGTTGATGTGAAAAATATTACTCCGATTGATGCTCCTTCAAGTGAAATAATGAAACTGATTGTTTCTGGAGGAGTTTCTGATTTCAAACAAGATTTAAATTAAATTATTTAATAATGAGAAATACAAAATTAATTATCATCATTTCATTTCTATTTGTTTTTAATCTTTCATCTCAAAATACTGGAGACACAATTGTTGTTCAAACATTTGTTCATGATGCCTACACAGATGGCAATGGAAACACTACTATATCACTAGGAAATCCAAGAGATACAATCGGTTATTTCCCAGACAATCCTAATCTTACATTTGAAAAAATAATTATGTCTTATAACATGAGATGTAAAGACAATGTAGTTAATACTAGTGGAGGAACTACCAGATATGGTTGTGGTGCTTATGACTATAGCTGTCACACATATATTCATGATTCTACTAGAATAGATTCAATTTTAAACAAAGTTTCTAGTCATGAAATAAATAATTTTAGCGGATCTGTATTTAATTTTACTTCAAATCCTGTCTATAATTACTATTACACATACGATTCATTATTAGGTTTATACCTTGACTCTGTTATTTTGCCTGCCGACACTATTTTAGAGTTTGGAATTATTTCAAATCCAGGAACATTAATGAATGATCTTATAGATACCATTTCAACTAATATTGTTTGGAGCACACCATATAGCTATACGTATGATACAAGTGGAAGTATCATAAATATTGATACAATCTTAATTTCTGAAACAATTAATATTTTAGAGTTATCTTATTACAAAAGATATCCTATGGCCTTTCAAATTATGTCCTTTGTGACTCCATATGGAGGCTGGTTAGATTTTGGTGAAAATGGAAAAACATGGCATTTTGATGTAACAGATTTTTCTCCTATATTAAAAGGTGAAAAAAGAATCACAATGAGTGGAGGAGGCCAATGGCAAGAAGACATGGATATTAAATTTTTATTTATTGTTGGAACACCTACAAGAGATGTAATTAACACTCAACAAATATGGAGGCCACAATCTAAAGGATATAACTCAATATTAAACAACACTTTTTTTGAACCTAGAAGTGTGAATTTAAATCCAACCGCTTCAGCATATAAAATAAAAACTGTAGTAACTGGACATGGGCAAGAAGGAGAATTCGTCCCTAGAAACCATTATATTAACATTGACAAT
>PBGD01000033.1 GCA_002718895.1 Flavobacteriales bacterium | reverse complement strand
TGGACCTGACAAAATTGGGCTTATTGAATTCATATTAACAATAATATTTTCAGTAGCTCCACACCCTAGGTAAGTGAAAATATATTCTCCATACTCGTCTACCGAAACAGTTGTGTTTGGTGAATTAGAGTTATTAAAGCTAATATTTCCAGGACCTTGTCCAGACCAGATGCCAGGATCTCCTTCAACTTGTGCTGATAATTCAAAAATATCTAAGCAAGAAACATTTTCTGGACCTGACAAAATTGGGCTTATTGAATTCATATTAACAATAATATTTTCAGTAGCTCCACACCCTAGGTAAGTGAAAATATATTCTCCATACTCGTCAACTGTAATAGTTGTATTTTCATTATTTTGATTACTAAATTGGACATTTCCTGGCCCTGACACAATATCCCAAAAACCAGGATCTCCATCCACATCAGCAGATAGCTCAAAATTATCCAAACAAGAAACAATTTCTGGCCCTGACAATATAGGATTTGAGGAGTTCATATTAATAGAAATTACTGAACTTGTACCGCAACTAAAATAAATAAATTCATATAATCCGTATTCATCAACTGTAACTGATGTGTTAGTTGTAACTTGATTACTAAATTGTACATTTCCTGGGCCCGATAAAATATCCCAAAAGCCAGGATCTCCTTCAACTTGTGCGGATAATTCAAAACTATCTAAGCATGAAATATTTTCTGGACCAGATAAAACTGGGGCTATTGAATTCATACTTACACTAATAGTGGAAGTTGTACCGCAACCAAAATAAATAAATTCATACATCCCATATTCATCAACTGTAACTGATGTGTTAGTTGAAACTTGATTACTAAATTGGGCATTCCCTGGACCTGATAAAATATCCCAAAAACCTGGGTCTCCATCTACATCAGCAGATAATTCAAAACTATTTAAACAGTAAGCAATTTCTGGCCCCGATAAAATTGGATCATTAGAGTTCATATCAACAGAAACTGTTGTGCTTGTTCCACAACCATAATATGTGAAAAAATATGTACCATAACCATTCACGTTGACAGTTGGATTAGTTGAAATTATATTATCAAAATTGGCTAAATATGGACCTTCATATTCCCAATAACCAGGATTACCTTGAACTTCCACCAACAACTCAAATGATTCTAAACATTCTTTTGTTGACCCATTTGGAACTGAAGCGATAGGTTCTATGCTTTCAACACTCATAATTTGTGATATAGTAGTGCCACAAGTTGTATAGCTAAATTCATAATCACCATAAGCAGAAAATGTAGCAAAAGTATTATTGCTATTAGGGTTATCAATTATTACATTCAATTCTGGGTTAACGCTCCATTCTCCGTTTTGATTACTAGAAGAGATTACTGATAAATCTATTTGTTCTAAACAAAATGAAATATCTGGAATATCTATCACTATATCAGTTGTTACATTAATTATAATCTCTGATTGAGAATTATTACACCCGTTACTTATTTCCCACATAAAAATATTATCTCCTTCATTAAGATTTGAAACAGTTGATGTGGGACTATTGGGGTTAGAAAAGTCACCATTTCCACTAATTATTATCCATTCACCTATTTCATTTATATCTGGTTCATTTGCATTGAATATCGTATTGTTTTCACAAATAGTCTGATTTGTTCCAGCATTTGAAATGGTGACAGGCTCTAAAATAGCATCAGATGATACATTTAAGTTATAAGTTCCAGGTTGGAACTGTCCGGATTCTATATCAACAATAATAAAGTAAGTCCCCTCATTTAAAAAACTATTAATTTCTATTTCGGAAGAATTAAAAGATTCAATTTGTTCTAATGGTCCACTGCAACAGGCAAGTGCTAGTGTGAGCGACGAGGAACTTGGAAATCCACCAGAAGTTTGATTTAAGGTTATATTAAAATTACCAGCACAACTTACTGAGAGTTCAATTATCTCGTCGTTGAATTCAGAGAAGTCACAATTTACTCCACCATTTGAAGTGTCTCCGTCAATTATTCCAACGTCATTAATAAAATAATTAGGTACACATGGGCCCGGTACAATTCCCTCAGTAATATACTCAAATTGTGTTTCAGGAGAGAACCCTAAACAATCTTCATTTATTCCCAAGCTAGAAATAACTTCATTTTCTGGTGCTTGATCAACAATGATACCAAATTCAATACAGTTTCCTGGTGTATAAATATTTTCAAAATAGGGTGAGTTTGTTATTGGATCATAACCTTCAAAATTTGCTACCCAAACACCATCTATAACACTTACTAGAGCTGTATTTCCAGTTCCAGGGGCAGTTACCTCATTTACTGTTGTTCCAATAATATTAATATCATTATCAAAAAATAAATCAAATCCATCAGCAGACCCACTAGATCCAATACATGCACTTATATCCATATAAAATGTTCCATCACCAATCTCTAGAACATTACTGGCAGTCAAAGATGGTGTAGTGTCGCATCCAAAAATAATATAGCTTGTAAATAATAAAAATATGAAACTTAAAATTCTCACTTAATTATACTCTAAAAATAAAATTTTATTAAAAATAAAAATTTATTAGTTACTGACTCTTTTTTGTCATTCATTTTTCAGTGTATTTTTTTATTTATACTTTTATAAATAATGATCTATACTTTTTTTATAAAGCCTATCTTATTTCTTTTTGAACCTGAAAAAGCGCATAATATTGCCTTTTTTTTATTTAAATTAATCTACAAAATACCTTACATTTCAAAATTATTAAATAAATCTTTTTGCATAGATGATGACAGATTAAAGCGCAAACTTTTTGGTATAGATTTTAAAAACCCAGTTGGACTTGCTGCAGGATTTGATAAAAATGCTGAAGTCTTCAATGAATTTAGTGATTTTGGATTTGGTTTCATTGAGATTGGTACAGTAACTCCAATTGCTCAATCTGGAAATCCAAAACCACGTTTGTTTAGATTAAAAAAAGATTCTGCAATTATTAACAGAATGGGTTTTAATAATGATGGCGTTGAAACTATTGTAAATAGATTGAAAAATAAATACAAAGATATTATAATTGGAGGAAATATTGGAAAAAATAAAAATACTTCTAATGAAAAGGCTGTTGATGATTATTTGTTTTCTTTTGAAAGAATTGCTCCGTATGTAGATTATTTAGTTCTAAATGTGAGTTCTCCAAATACCCCTGGATTAATTAAATTACAGGAAGAAGAATATTTATCTAATTTACTTAAAAGAGTTCAAAAATTAAATTTTGGTAAATTTAATAAACCCATCCTTGTTAAAATTTCCCCAGATTTATCATTTGTTCAGATTGATAAAGTTTTAGATTTGATAAAAAAATATAAAGTTTCAGGTATTATTGCCACAAATACTACTTCAAAAAGAAAAAATTTATCAATTGGTAATGAAAAAATAAATAAAATTGGAAATGGAGGTTTGAGTGGACAACCTTTGTTTAATAAATCACTTGAAATAGTATCCTATATAAGAAGTAAAAATGCTTCTCTTCCTATTGTTGCTGTGGGTGGTATTTCAAGTCCTGAAAAAGCATTGCAAATTATGAATGCAGGTGCTTCTTTGATTCAAATTTACACTTCATTTATTTATAGTGGACCATCTATTGTCAAAAAAATTAATTCCAAATTATTAATTTCCTAAAATTATATTTTCATCACCTTCCTGATACTCCAAATAATTAATGATAAATTGCAACATTTCATTTGAAGTTTTCATACTTCCTCTGCCATTAAAATTTTTTCTTTCTGAAATTAATTGAGGTGGATTAAAAGGATTATCGGGATTTTTTGATGTATTGTCATAAGTGGCTTCTACAATAATTTCCGAACCTGCTGGTATTTTTAACATTTTTTTAAATGTGTAAAAATATTGCCACCTAAAGTTCCAATTGTCAATTTTAATTAATGGGATTGTATCGTCTTGCAAAGTTACTGCGAAAGCTAAAAATGTTTTACCTAAAAGGTGCATGTGAGGGTTAATTGTTAAAATAGATATATCGTCAGTAATGATGGCTTTTGTTGTAAATTTTTTAATTTCATTTGCAGGTATTATTAAAGGCGGAATTATATCAGATATTCCGAATGTCCCTAGTTGAGTTTCGCGAATAACTCTTTTCGGAGGAATTTCACTAAAATATATTTTAAAATATGACTGATCCTTTTCTTTGTATGGAGATGGCGCGTAGTGAAAGTCGTTAACTAAAATAACATTTTTTTTATTTGCCTTAATAACACCTATTCCTTTTGGATAGTCAAATTGTTCTGAACCTGGTAAGTAGTTTGAAACAGATGGAGTAAGTCTAGGGTATTGATCTTGATCATTTAAAATGTCTAATTTTTCAAAAGCTTCTTTGTCAGAAAATAATTCAGTATCTACAATTTTATCACCACCAAATATATTTTGTTTATTATCATTTTCATATGTAATCAAATGTGCATTTACATGATGAACAATTTGTCTATTATCAGGAATAAATTCTATTTTTCTTATAAACGTGTCTTTCTTGAGTTCAAATGGAAATTTCATCATTAAGAATTGATCTTTATTTTCTCCATTTGTTATAAATTCGTTGTCTAAACTTACAATTAAGTCAGGTTTCGCGCTTATATTTTCCTTTGTTATAGTGGGAAAATTTATAGTACTATCTCCCTCTACAGCACCATATTTAATCCAGTTTAAAATTTTTTCTTTATCTAGTTTTTTTAAACATTTTTCCTGAGCAAAATGTCTGTAATTTGGATCAGCTGGCCACGGAGGCATATAGTTTTTTTGAATCACAAATTCAATCATATCAATTCTTTTTTTAAAATCTTGATAGTTTATTAATTCAAAAGGTCCAGCACCTCCATCGTGATGACATATAGAACATTTTTTATGAACAATTGGAGCAATATCCTCATTAAAAGTGAGTTGATCATTTTTACAACCTATAAAAAGTAAAAAAAATAAAATTTGAATTAAGATTATTTTTGAATGATACATCCTATTGCTTGTGTTTCTTTTATTTGAATTTTTTTATTGTTTAAATAAAGTTTTAATGAATTAATTAAATATTCATTTTGAACAAATTGACCTTTACGACCTAGTTCTTTTATCCAGTCATCAATTAAGCCTTTGTAAATCAAATTAAAATTACTATCAACAACAAAGCATTCAGGTGTAATTTTTGCGTTTAAAAATTTTGTTAAAACTTGATTTGTGTCAATAATTATCTTCATGTCAATTTTATTTATTGAAATGAAATCTAAAGTTTTATCTTTTGAGTAAACTTTAGATGGGAAAAAAGTATAGAAGTCATAATGATTTTGAAATTCTTTTCTTATTTCATTAATCTTTTTTGAATATGATTTGCATAATGGACACTCAGGATCTAAGGAGAAAAAAACTTTAGGCCGTGAATTTATTTCGATATTTTTTAATTTTTCATCGATAAATGTTTTACTTCTAATTTGTGTATTTTTTTTTTGATTACAAGCATTAAAACTGAATATAATTGATATGATAAATATTAATCTCATAGGTTAGATTGAGTCATTTTAACAATATCTATGGTTTCTTTCGCCTCTATAGTGTCATGAACTCTTATTATATTTGCTCCTTTCATTAAACAAATTGTATTAGCAGCGATTGTTCCTGTTAAGGATTTGTTAGGTGATGTGTTTAAAACTTTACTGATCATAGATTTCCTTGAAATACCACAAAGGACTGGATAGCCAAATTCTTTGATTTTTGGTATCATATTTATTAACTGGTAATTTTGGTTTAGAGTTTTTCCAAAGCCAAATCCCGGGTCTAAAATAATATTTTCAATACCTTTTTTATTTAGCATATTAATTTGTTTTTCAAAGAAAAGTAGTATTTCATGGTAAAAATCTTTGTAGTAAATTTTTTTCTGCATTGTTGATGGTTTTCCCCTCATATGCATGAGGATATATGAAACATTATTTTTTGTCAATAATTCAGTCATTTCTTTTGTTCCATAATTAAAATATATATCATTAATTATACTAACACCAAGTTCAATTGCTTTTTTTGCAATCTGATGTCTAAATGTGTCAATTGAAAATACTACTTTTGGATAGAGTTCAATTGCTTTCTCAATTATTGGAATGATTCTCTTTTCCTCTTCTTTTATTGAAATATTTTTGGCGCCAGGTCTTGAAGAATATCCACCAAGATCAATTATATCAACTTCCTGTTCTACAAAACTGTTAATTTGAGTTATTGCTGTATCAATATTGTTAATTTTACCTCCGTCATAAAATGAGTCGGGTGTGATATTGATAATTCCCATCAACATTTTTTTTCCATCATTCTTTATTAAATTTTTATAAAAATTCAAAGTTGATATATTTTGAGATTGATTTATTATTTTATTTTTGTTTAAAGATAGAATTTTAAGTTATAAATTCAACATATGAATACACAAGAAAGTTTTGATTTAATTATTGCAGATTGTGCTAGTTTATTTAGTAAAAAAATGATTGATTACGGTAGTGCATGGAGAATAATGCGATTAAGTTCATTGACAGATCAAATTTTCATTAAGGCTCAACGTATTAGGACAATTGAAGAGAAGGGGAGACAGGAAGTTGGTGATAGTATTGAGGCAGAATTTAAAGGCATTATTAACTATTCTGTCATTGCTCTAATTCAATTAGAGAAAGGCTTTTCAGATTCACCTGACTTAAATAATGAACAAGCATCTAAATTATATCAATATTATTCTAATCAAGCTAAAGAATTAATGTTGTCTAAAAACCATGACTATGGTGAAGCATGGCGAGATATGCGTGTGGGTTCATTCACTGACTTAATTTTACAAAAGTTATTAAGAGTCAAACAAATTGAGGATAACAAGGGTGAAACCTTAATTTCTGAAGGTAGAGATGCTAATTATTATGACATGATAAATTATTCTATTTTTGCTTTAATCAAATTATCTAAATAATGACTTTTTTAATTACATTTTTTTGTTCCCAACTTTTAATTGTTCTTGGAACGATATTGAAAATCATATCTAATAAAATGATGATTTATTTTCTAAGATTTTCATATGCTTCTTTTTTAATTTTTTCTGGTTCCATAAAACTCATTGATCCAATTGGTTTTTCATATAAACTTCAAGAGTACTTTGAGGTTTTTGGCATGGATTTTTTAGTGCCTTTAAGCTTGATTTTATCTATCACTGTAATTCTTTTTGAAATTTGTCTTGGGATATTTTTGATTTATGGTTTTCAAACAAAAAAAGTAATGTGGGGTAACTTACTTTTAATGATATTTTTTACTTTTTTAACTTTTTTCTCAGCCTACTTTAACAAAGTGACTGACTGTGGATGTTTTGGAGATTTTTTAAAATTAGATCCCTGGCATTCTTTTATTAAAGATATTCATTTACTTTTTGTTTCTTTAGTTTTATTCTTAAATCAAGATAAAATAAATCCATTGCTAAGTAGTTTACTTAAAATTAAAGATGATAATTTTTATTTAAGTAAAAAATTATTATTAGTAAAGTTTAGCTTTTTTTTACTTTTCTCTATTTACACTATTTCTCATTTACCAATTATTGATTTTAGGCCTTATAAAATTCATTCTGATTTAATCAGTGGGAAAAAGCTACCTGAAAATGCAAAAAAAGATGTTTATGAAGATATTTGGTTTTATGAAATAGATGGTAAAGTCAGTGAATACACTACTGAAGAAGCCCCATGGTCTATTGAGGGCGCGGTGTATAAAGACCGTATAACAAAGTTAGTCTCTAAGGGTGACGAACCTTTAATTAAGGATTTTGACATTGTTGACCCTACACAAGATTTAAACATAACAGATAGTTTGTTGAATTTGGAAAGAGTGGCACTTATTATCTCTTTTGATATTAAGAAGGCTAAAAGTAAATCTCACAAAAAGATTTTAAAGTATATAAAATCACTATCTAGTACTAATCTTCCAATTTATGGATTATCATCTTCTTCAAAATCAGAAATAGACTCGCAAACATCTCTTTTAGCTAATTCTATCCCCTGGTTTTTAGTTGATCAAACTACTCTTAAGACTATTATTAGATCAAATCCGGGTGTTATTATTTTAGAAAAAGGAGTAGTAGTAAATAAATGGCATTGGAGAGATTTACCTATATAATTTGAAACTTAGAAAACTTTTTTTGAAAAAAATATCTCAAAATTTCTTTTACTCTTTATTTGTTTTATTTGGTGTTATAACAATTATATTCTTTCTCTTTCACATTATGCCCTCTGATCCAGCTAAAATGATGTTGGGAAACAGGGATAATGAAAAACAGTTGGAAGAAATTAATAAAAAATATCATTTCGATAAGCCTCTAATCAAGCAGTATTTGTTCTATATAAATGACTTGTCTCCTTTGTCAATTCATAATTTTTCTGATGCTGTGTCTTATCCTAATTCTTTTTGTTTGTATTCTGACTCTAAAACCTCATTCTTAATTAAACTACCGTACTTAAGAACATCTTTTTATCAAAAAAATGTACTTGTAACTAAATTAATTTCAACATCTTTTTTTAATACAATTATTTTATCCTTTTTGGCTATTTCTTTAGCTTTGCTCTTTGCCATTCCTCTTGGTGTTCTTTGCGCAAAATATAAGGATACATTTCTAGATAAATTTATTTCATCGGTTAGTATTTTGGGAATGTCTTTGCCATCTTTTTTAATTGCTATAATTTTTGCATATTTTTTCGCATATCATTTAGCTTGGTTAACAGGTTTAAATATAACTGGTAGTTTATATGAAATCAATGATTTGGGAGAAAGAAAACTACAATTGAAAAATATAATTCTGCCTTCATTAACTTTAGGAATTCGACCCATGGCAGTAATTATTAATTTAGTTAGAAATTCATTGATTGATGAATTATCGTCTAATTATGTTTTGCTTGCAAGATCTAAGGGCTTTAGTTATTTATATGTAATTATTGTTCATGCTTTACGAAATTCTTTAACTTCTGTAGTCACTACTGCTTCTGGATGGTTTGCAGGAATGTTATCTGGAGCTGTTTTTGTTGAGTATATTTTTGGATGGAATGGTTTAGGTAAGTTATTAGTTGATGCTCTTGTCAATGTAGATTTTCCGTTAGTCATGGGAGTTATTTTAGTGATATCAACATGTTTTATTATAATAAATATATTGGTAGATTTAATTTATATTTGGTTAGACCCTAGGGTAAAAATTGTTTAATTATTTTAATATGTTTTATATTATCGCAAATTGGAAAATGAATAAAACTCAAGATGAAGCTATTGATTTTTTTACAAAAATTAATTCTTTAAATTGTTTTAAGTCTTCTTTATGTAAAATTTTGATTTCACCTCCAATAATTCATCTTTCAGCCGTAGAACAATATATTGGAAAAGTTGGTTTAGTAGCACAAAATATCTCTTGTAAAGAAAGTGGTGCATATACTGGAGAAACTTCAATTAACATGCTTTCTTCCAAAGTTTCTCATATTCTTATAGGTCATTCTGAGAGAAGAAAATATTTTCATGAAACTTCTTTACAATTGTTAGAGAAATTACAATTATGTATAAAGAAGAAAATCATACCAATTTTTTGTTTTGGAGAAAAGTTGATCCACAGGGATTCAAATGTATTTCTTTCATACATAAAAGATCAATTATCGGAGACAATCTTTTCTTTCGATAAGCATGAAATATCAAATATGATTTTAGCATATGAGCCAGTTTGGGCGATTGGTACTGGTAAAAATGCAAATGCTGCTCAAATTAAAGAGGTTCATGATTTTGTTAGAGAAATTTTAATTAAAAAAATTGGCCACTCAAGTGCATTAAAAATTCCTATTTTATATGGTGGCAGTTGTAATAGTAATAATGCTCAAACTATTCTTAAAGTAGATAATGTTAATGGTCTTCTTGTTGGCGGAGCTTCACTTGATTTTGATCATTTTAGAAAGATAATAGAAATAGCAGATGACTTATCTTGAGCTTTTGTTTGATATATCCAACAATGATGAAGAAGAAGTTGTTTTTTTTACAGCTAGTCTTTATGGATTTGGTTTCGATAGTTTTGAAAATAAAACCAATTTTCTAAGTGCGTACATATTAGATGCTCAATTTTCATTAAAATCATTGCAGATTGAAGTGCTTAATCAATCAAATATTAAATTAATTGAAATAAGAAAATTAGAAAATAAAAATTGGAACGAAATCTGGGAATCTTCATTTAATCCTGTTGTTATACAAAATAAATGTTGTATACGCGCCTCTTTTCATAAGAAAGTTTCAGATATTGAATTTGATATTTTAGTAACTCCAAAAATGTCATTTGGTACTGGTCATCATGAGACTACTTGTTTAATGATTGAAGAAATTTTGTTATTAGATATTAATGCACAAAAAGTGTTAGATGTTGGGTGTGGTACAGGAGTGTTATCAATCCTAGCAAACAAAAAAAAGGCTTCTAGGATCGTTGCAATAGATGTAGATAGAAATTCTTTTTTAAATAGTTTAGAAAATATTAAAGCAAATAGGTGTTCAGAAATTGATGTATTTTGTCAAAATATTTTTCAGACTAATAATAAGGATTTTGACCTGATTTTAGCGAATATTAATAAAAATGTTCTCTTACAAGAAATGCAAGAATATTGTAGTAAGCTGAACTATGGTGGAGCTTTAATTTTGAGTGGTTTTTTTGATTCAGATTTTAATTGTATTAATACTTGTGCTGAAAAATGTGGTTTAAAATTAAATTCAAGAAAAGAAAAAAATAAATGGCAATGTTTAGTGTACAAAAAATAATTTTTTTCTCATTAATTTTTTCTTCTATTACCTTATGTCAAGAAAATGTAAATTATCATGCAAGGAAACTAGAGATAAAACAAGCATCTAAGCTTTTGGATAATAAAGAAGATAAAAAAATTACTAAAGAATTTATAAGAGTTTTTTCTTCTTTAAGTCTATCATCTGAAGTTAAAAAAAATATAGTTCAAGTGTTACAATCATTTCATGATAGAGGATTACAGTTCAATACTTATTATATTAATTTTTTTAAACTATTTCTTTTAATACATGATAAAGAAGAACATTATGATACTTTGAAAAAAATTTTAGAATATCTTTCCTTAGACACGAATTTGTACTCTAATTCTGATTTAAAAACTTTTTTAATAAAATTAAGGTATTTTGTTGATTCAAATATTTTAAACAAAAATCAATATTTTACATGGGAAATTAATGGTGATTATAATTTTTCTTTTAATGAATCTAAAAAACCAATATTTCATTTTCATTTAGCTAAATTAATTTTATATAATAGCTATGATACAATTGTTCTTAACAATACAAATGGAATTTATCATATTTTTGATAATAAATTTGATGGATTTAGTGGTGATATAAATTATGTTAATGGTGATGTAAATTATGACATTTCGTTTGCTGATTTTTCGTTAGATCTTAATAAAAAATTTTTTCAAATCCAAAATGCTAAATTTGTCTCAAATTCAAAATTTCATGGTTCATCTTCTGGAGTTTATAAAGATAAATTAGTACAAACTAATAATTATCCAAAATTTAAATCAAACTCAAACGATGAGTTGTTTGAAATTTTTGAGGGTATGCAAATAAATAGTGGAGTAGAGGTCCAGGGAAATACTATCTTCTTTTATAAAAATAATATTGCATCTAGTTTAACATTCACAGATGATCAATTGAATTATTCTATTGATGCTTTTAGATTTAAATTATCTAAAGCTAAACTTTTAGCTAGTAACGCAAAGTTTTTGATTTATAATTCCGACGGATCTTTATCTCATCCTTTTGTGAATTTTGAATACAATGATAACAATAAAACTATTTTAATTGATAGATTAACTGGAACTCGTGGATTAAATCCTATTAGGAATCGTTTTCATGGTTTAAATATGTATGTTGATAGGCTAGAGATAGATTTAGTATATGATCAATGTTTATTGTTTCATTATGCTCAAGCTAATGACCCTAGAGTGTTAATTGAGTCTGATACATATTTTGATAGATCTCGTTTTCAGGACTTGTTAAGGTTCGATGTTAATCCTATAATATTACTAAAGAATTTTATGGTTAATAGAGAATTTGGAGTTATGTATTCTTTGTTTGAATTTTCCTATCACGCAAACTTAGATGTTAATACAATTTTAGATCTTGTTTTAGATCTAGAGATTTTTGGTTTTCTTGATTATGATAGTTCACTTGAAAAATTCATTGTCAAACCTTGGTATTTAGATTTTTTGAATTCAGAAAAAGGTGAATATGACTATGATTCTTTTAAAATTGAAACTTTAGCTGGAGTAGGTGATACTGTTGCTAATATTGACTTGGTTTTAAATGAAATGGATCTTTTTGGAGTTCAAAAAATTAACCTAACCAATAGGTTTAATATTTCTTTATCTCCCAGCATGAATGAGCTTAAATTTATTGGTAATAAAGATTTTTTATTTAAAGGAGATGTTTATGTAGGTAATTTTGCCTTTTCCGGAGATAATATTTTATTTAATTACCATGATTTTTCTTTAGATTTTGGATCTAGATCACTCTTGACTTTTATAGATAATATTGATAATAAAAAATCATCTTCTTTTATTCATTTTGATGATGCAAATCTATATTTAGATACACTAAGTAATAAGTCTGGTTCAGATTTACTGAATGATTATCCTAAATTATTTGTTTCTAGTCAAGCATATTTATCATACAATAATAATCCAGTTAATTTTTCCATAGAGCCTTTTCATATAAATTATTTAACCGAATCATCTTTAGAGAATATTAGTTTTTTAGGAGATTTACATCTTGATGGAATTAAAACTGATTTAAATACTAAGCTCTATCTTGATAGTACTAATAATCTTTCTTCCTCCATTAAATTAGATTCTGTAATTACTATTTATAAAAATATAGTTGATTTTAAAGGGTTTTTAAATTTATCTCATCTAGGTCTTTTTGCAACTGGGGATTTTACATCTGATAATTTTTCTTTTAGCTCAAGAAATATTGAAATTAAATCTGGAGAAATAATTGGGGAAGTTGATAATCTTCGAAGTAGAGCGAACTTCAAAGAAACTTCATTTGTCTTAACTGATGGATTGTTGAATTATTTCCCCTATGAAAACACTTTTTTAATTAAATCTAAATCTGATAAATTATTGCTTTATTCAAAATTCAACTTTGATGGTGATTTGTATTTTGATGGCGTCAACTTAAATGGTAGTGGGATTTTTGAATCTAAACAAATTAATATTAATGCAGCGCATCATTACTTTTCAGAAAATAACATTATGTCTGCCGATGCAACTATGTCCATTTTTAATCCATTTTCTTTGAAGAATTATATAGCTTCTAAGGGACTTACTGTTGAGCAAAATTTATTGAGTGATAGTATTTATGTTTTTAGAAGTAATCACTCTTTTGAATTACCAATGCTAAATCATATTGTTGATTTTGATGTTTTTGTGTATGATTTAACTTTACAGTCTATTGCTTTTTACAATAATGATCCATATGAAGATGGGAAATTAATTAATACTCAATATGGTAAGAGAGGATTTGAGTATCAGGCACTAAATGCAAATTATTTTATTGAAAAAAATGAGTTTTGTATATATTCAGTTTTTCCATTGAAGTTAAAAAAGATTTTATTGCAGCCAGAATCAAATCAGTTTTGTGTGAAAGGAGGAGATTTTCCAATTTTTAAAAATTCGACTTTAATTAAAGATAGAAAGCTGTTTAAAGATAAGTTATATAATCATATAGATGTTAAATTAAATAAATCACTAAAAGTTGACATTATTAATAACTAATTAATTTTACTCTTTAACACAAAATGTGTATTTTTATTTCTTATAATTACTTGTTATAGCACCTCTATAATATGATAATTTATGAATAAGATCTGCTTTTTTATTTTTTCTATACTTTTTGTACAGGTCTTATCTGCACAAGTCGGTTGTACTGATGAGTTATCAATTTCATATGATGAAACAGCTACTATAGATGATCCTAGTTCTTGCTTTTATGTTGGTTGTTTAGATTCAGATTATTTAGAATATTATTCTCAGTCAATCGCTAATTCACCGAATTTTTCTAACCCTGCCTTAGCGGCTAATTTTTTCGATGATGGATCTTGTACAGAATTAGTAGTTGAAGGATGTACAAATCCTGCATATGATGAATTTGATCCCATGGCTAATTTTGATGATGGTACTTGTGATACTTTATTAGGCTCTAGTACTAGTTGTG
>PBGD01000032.1 GCA_002718895.1 Flavobacteriales bacterium | reverse complement strand
TCTAAATCACTATTTTAATAATTTTTTACTTTTTTTATTTCTATTTTTTACATTTTATGACAAAAAATCTTAAAAAAAAAATATCAGCATGGGGATTCGAACCCCAGAAGCTTACGCACTAGAACTTGAGTCTAGCCCCTTTGACCACTCGGGAATACTGACAAAAAAAATATTTCCCCCACAGGGAATCGAACCCTGGCCTGTTCGGTGAAAGCGAACAATCCTAACCACTAGACCATAGGGGAGGAGTGCTCCATGGCGGGCTCGAACCGCCGACCTCCGCGTTATAAGCACGTTGCTCTACCAACTGAGCTAATGGAGCTGATACAGGTTTCTATTAAAATAATCAGATAAAGTGATTTTTTTTAGGGTTTGCTGTGAGAAACCTTAAATGCTGAAGGTGGGATTCGAACCCACGAAGCCGTAGCAGTAGAGCTTAAATCTACCCCCTTTGACCGCTCGGGAACCTCAGCTGAATGTATATATATTTATTATAAAATTGTATCAATAATGCTCCATACCGGACTCGAACCGATGACCTGCGCGTCATAAGCACGCCGCTCTACCAACTGAGCTAATGGAGCTTTGCAGACTTCATTCTTTTTTTAAAACAAAAATTAGATAATTGCTGTACGAAGTCTTATATGCTGAAGGTGGGATTCGAACCCACGAAGCCGTAGCAGTAGAGCTTAAATCTACCCCCTTTGACCGCTCGGGAACCTCAGCTGTTTGTATTTCCTCCACTCACTATATATATATATATTCTATTTTCTAAATAGGTTATTTCATATATATATATATATAATACATTTCTAAACCCATTGCTCACTTACCTATGCCCACAATGTGGATCGAACACATGACCTTCAGATCTTCAGTCTGACGCTCTCCCAACTGAGCTATCTGGGCTTCCTCCTTCTTATATATATATATTCTTTTATTTCTAAATATTTTATATAATATTATAATATACTATTTTTACATAATACTATCATATTATATTTCTCTTTTTTTATAATAATATTAGACAATCCCCTAATATCTTACACACCATTTCCCTTATATTTTTTTCATATTTTATCATATCATTTTTTCATAATTCTATATCAGACCTATCTCAGACCTACCTTAGACCCACCTTAGACCCACCTTAGACCCACCTTAGACCCACCTTAGACCTATCACAAAACTGTCTCCTATTTAAAGTACTCTCTTCAAAAAATACTCATTTTATCATGACCTATCTTATTTCCTATAAATTCCAAATCTACACGTATCTCACACGCCCTTACTCTAACCTATGACCCAACCCCACACCTAGACCACCCAATCTCGCCACCACCCGGTCTATCCCCTCCTTGTGTATAATCTCTGAGTATGACGACTACTTAGAATCTGTCTAGGATTACGATCTAGGACTCTATCTAGGAATACGATCTAGGAATACGATCTAGGAATACTATCTAGGAATACGATCTAGGAATACTATCTAGGAATACGATCTAGGAATACGATCTAGGAATACGATCTAGGAATCTGTCTAGGAATCTGTCTAGGAATATTGTCTAGGAATATTGTCTAGGAATCCCCCTGTCTAGGAATATTGTCTAGGAATCCCCCCGTCTAGGAATCTATCTAGGAATATTGTCTAGGAACCCCCCCTGTCTAGGAATCAACCTGTCTAGGAATGCGAGCAAAATTGATTTTGCTGACTCCAACGAATAGTCCTCTTACCATGAGCCTGTCCCCGTCCCCCGCACCGTCCGAGACCTGGTACGAAACCGATTCCAGTGTATGTAGCTACATAGATTTCCTACGCCGGCACAATCTCTATGGCCTCGGATCACTCCGCTCACCTTCCCCTGAGAAATCATGTGCCTCCCAAGACACAGGTCTTGTCAATAATTGTCTAGTCAATAATGGTCGCCTGGACCACAGAGCCGTCTCCTGGTTTGTCAAATGGTGAGGCAATCAATTTCAACAACACAACAACAGCGTCGGGCTGGGAGAACGGTCAGTGTTCTTTTTTGCCTCCCCAAAATTGATTTCCCTGACCCCTCCTTCAACACAACATGTGCGCAACCACTCTCGCTGCTCTCCAGACCGCTGTCCTCGCCGGAGTCAAAATTGATTCCCCTGACAAGACGACCAACAACAGCATGTTGCACCTCATTGACCAGATCACCGACTTCGTCCAGGATTCCGAGAACCACGACCAAGACACTCTCGAAGAATTCAAGAAGTTTGAAGGATACGTCTCTGAAATGCGCCGCCAACTGACAACCAAGGTCGCCGCCGCCAAGAAGACCGCCGAAGCAGAAGAGCGCCAAGCACTCTCTGCTCGCAAGTCCGAAGAGAAGAAGCAAGAGAAGGCCATTGCCGCTGCTGCTCGCAAGGAACGTTCCGCCAACAAGGTCGCTCGCAAGAATGCTCTCCGCAGTATTCTTAACAAGTATGTCAAGAAACCCAAGTCCCCTCTCTCTGGCAAGGACGACGAGCAGGTCACCAAATGGGGCTGGCGTGGATTGGGTCTCAACTACAAGCATACTCAGAAGCTCGCCCGCAAGGCCGCCCGTGAAGCCAAGAAACTTCAGAAGGCCGCCGAAGCAGAAGAACGGCGACGTGAAAATGCTGGAAGACCCAAAAATGGCGATTTTGCACGCTTCTGCAGTTGGACCTCCAAGGAAGGACGTGTTACAGACGAAGATATCCATGACGAAGGAGTCGATACCAAACGTGAATACAACACGATCGTCTGGCGGGAGGGTTTCAAGGGAATGGAAAAAGACTTTGACTGGGTCAGTTGGCACGACTTCAAGAAGTCCCCAGACGCACCATGGAACCAAAACGTGTAGAAAATCTACACACTGAGGGCACACACGAGGGCATACTGAGGGCACACACGAGGGAAAACAGAGGGTTATGAAATAGAAGAGGGGAGGGCGAGGGAAAACACACACACAGCGGCTGGGCTGGGGGACGATTAGTGTCCTTTTTTTTACATATCCTAAATTGATTCCCTCCTTACTACCATTAACCAACATGGGCAACAACCATTCGCAGTCTCCCACCGGTTTCAATCCACCTCCCACTCCACCTCTTCCCTCATATATACCCTCTCATTTTCTCTTCCCACAACCCACCACCTTCACTCTTCCTAGTGAAGATACCCTCCACGCTGATTACAGCGTTCTACACCGCAAACTGCTCAAACAAGAACCCCCACCCAACAGTTGGTGGTTACAACCTCCGTCCTCTCCACGATTCCTCCATACAACCTACTCCGTTTCACCCACCATTTCCACCGAAGGTTGGCACCCAGACTATTAATTAGTCAATCCCAATACAGCGGGCCGCGCTGGAAGAGATAGACCTGTTCTCTTTTTTACACTTCTAATACATATTCTAAATTGATTTCTCTACACCTATCCTTAACACAACAACTGTTCCACCACAAACAAACCTTCCAAACATGAGTTACGGATACACATGGCCCACACCCCTCCACTCCAACTGGGGATTCCAAAAAGACCCCTTCCGCGACGCAGGTGAAACAATCACACCCCAAGACCTCCAAAAAATCCTCTCTGAAAACCTCGGTTTTGAACGCTCCCACGACGAAGTACCTATCTCTCTCTGCGAGAGATTTTGTGCTTGGGGAGGGGAGAAGGGAGTTCCTAAGGACGTCCTCATCCTCCGGTTCAATGGAAGAGAGGAAGCATACAACAAGGGAAGAAAACAACCCAGGGATTTAAAAGACATTCTTATAAATCTCTGTTTGAAGATATATTCAAAACTACCTCCCAATCGTTTCCTGCCGCCTAAACAAGAAAACGAATATATCATGCTCGCCTTCCACGACCACCTCTTCATCAAGGGTCCCCCCTTCTGCTGACCACACATCCCGACCACACCACAATACACCCCTACCACTCCTTCATACCCCCAACAGCGGGCCGCGCTGGAAGAGATAGACCTGTTCTCTTTTTTATACATAACACATATTCTAAATTGATTCCATAATATCTTATCTTCGTCCTCTCCTGGCCAATAACACCTCCCCGCCACAGGACACGTGACCCCATAAGGCCGTCACTAATGATTTTCTAATAATTACGATTATTATATAGTAGTTTAATAGACGCCGTAGTACAGCACTGTCATAAGACATCTTCAGTTGGTCTCTATTAAATTACTCCACCAAAACCAACCACCACACTATCCTTCCAACCACATTTACCCCCAACAGCGCCCACGCTGGGAGAGAAACACCCTTCTCTTTTTTTACTTTTCACATAATACTCACTCAAAATTGATTTCCCTGTCCTCCTACCCCAACACAACATGGCCGCTCTCGCTCGCACCAACTCCACCTTCGTCGCCCCTGCCCCTAGGGCAATCGGCGCACCCAACATGTCTCTGGAACACGACCACCGCCAGAAACACCCCGGTACTCTCTATACCGACCACAATCGGACTCACTTCAACACTCCTAACGGAGTTGTTCCTGTTCCCCAACCTCTCCGATTTGCTTCCGAAGAATGGAAACATGCCCAATTCGCCCAGAAGAAGGCCGAAGCCACCGCCAATGGACAAGAACTCACTCCTGCCCAGATCAAACGTGCTAAGCAAGCAATCGCGAAAACTGCTAAGTCATACAATGACAAGCAACTCGCCGATCTCCAGATTGCCGAAGAAAATGCACGAGCCGACATTCTTCGCAAGCAAATCCGTAAGGATAAGAAGAAACAACGCATGATTCTGGCCAAACAGGCCAAACTCGCAGAGAAAAATGCTCAACTCACCCTTGAAGCAAATCAACTCTACGAACAATGTGAGAAACTCCAAATTGCCCCTGAACTTCTCCCTGACGATACTGACCAGTCTGTCATTCAAAAGTGCCAAACTGCTCTCACAGAGTATATGAATCGTCCTCTCTCCCAAGACGAAATCAATGCACGTGATTCCGCTGCCGCTCAGCAACTCGCCCTTATCACTGCTTCCGCACGTTCCAAGGAGATCTTCCGTGACGTCAAAACTCACATTGTCTCCGCTGATCAACAAGTTGAAGGCGAAGACACTCCTCTTCCAAAAAAGAAGAAGAAAAACAACAAGAAGAAACAATCCACCAAACCACCCACTACCCCCACTCTTCCCGACGTCAAAATTGACTGGGGACCCGAAGTCAAAATGGGAGAAAAACTCTCCAAGAAGCAACGTCGTGAAATAGCCGCCTCCAACAAGGCCGCCGACAGTGCCTGATTCTGTCCCCCTCACCCTCACACACGCAACACACCCACAAAACACACACACACACACCACACACCCCACACAACACACACACACAAAAAAACAAAAAAAACAAAAAAAAACAAAAAAAAAACAAAAAAAAAACACTTTTTTTTATACCTAATACTCAGTCCAAATTGATTCCTCTCTGTTCTACCCCTTAACCAACACAACATGGCGTCCAATCTCACCAACACCACCACCACTGACCTTCCCCGCAAGCACCTTGGGGGAGAGCGAAATGCTCCTCGCCCTGTTCAATCTCTCCATGAACTTATGGGTTTTAATATCTCGACTTCTGTCTATGGGAATGTGGATGAATGGGAATGGAACTGCTCAGGGTATCAGCTTTGGGACTTTTCATTGATTCAAGACGCAAGAGGAAAAACACGCAATGAACGCATTCAAAACTGTCTTCCTGATCTTCCGAGGATTCCAACCGCCAATGAACTTGACCACCTCAATCAGTTCATGAGATCGATTATCAAGAAAAATCTCACTGGACAGTATCTCTGGTTCTTTGACAATTCTGTCGCCGATTTTACCCTTGATAACCGGTATTGGCCTTACTCTCTCTCTCCTTCTTCCTTCCCCGACGGAACTCCTTTTGTAAATACATACACCATTCGCAACTACGACGGTAAATTGTATTACCACACCAATGCCACTAGGTTTGCTCGTAAAAATACTTACACACCCACTTCTGTTGGATATCGACTTATGAAGCATTTAGACTCTCTTACTATCCAACAACTTCTTCAAGTTTTACGAAACAACCTCATTACACTCTGGTGTTCTGTTCCTTACAAGAAGGGCACACATGTCAAGACTGTTGTTAAGAAACTCTTTGACTTTCTCCCAGAAGATCAAAAACCACCTCTTGAACAACAACAGTTATTCATTGACACTCTATTAGACGCTATTCTTGATCTCAAACGAGCAAAAGCTGAACGTAAAAAACTAGGCCCCCAGTTGAAAATAGAGCAACGCAAGCATATACAACACAAAACCCATGTTGCTGTTCTCCTAAATGAAAGGCGCATTCAAGTTGTTACCCAACGACAACTACAAATCACTCAATCCGAAACCCTCAAACTTCAACGCTTACAACAAAAATATGAGGAACAACTTCGTCTTTGTTCCACACTTCAAGAGAAACATCAACTCAAACAATCCAAACTTCAACAGTCGCTCTCTGACGCTCAAAATGCACGTGCCACCACACTTCTCTCCGGTGTCTCTAAATCTCTCAATCAACATTACAAAAATATTTACGATTCTAAAATTACCCATAATCCTTTCACACAAATTACTTCTGATACATTCATTGTCACACAATTACTTCTTGATACACCCAAAATCTAATATATTTACTTTCTATTTGCCCCACACACACACACTCATAATCATTCTATAATACCACACTTCACACTTCATTTTATACTCCACACCTACACTCTCCACACACCCCACACTCAAAAAATTTTTTTAGTTTTTACTCAGTCCCTCCCCCTATTTCCACGTTTTACATAATACTCACTCAAAATTGATTCCTCTTTTTCCTCCACTTAAACACAATCATGTCTGCTGTTGTCGCTATTCGTAACGCCACCCAAATGCTTACCGCCGAAGAGCGTGAGCATATCAAACCTCTCATTGAGAATCTTAAGGACAAACTTAAGAACCTCAACGCAGAGGCCTCCAAGCACGATAGGGAGTCTAAATCAGCACTCGCTAAACGCACCTCTCTTATCAAAAAACTTGTTAAGATTGATCCTCATTTTGAGGATACACAACAGTCTTATCAAGACCTCGAAACTCTCCTGGAAAATGCCAAATCCCAGAAGTCTCTCAAGGAGAAAAATGACAAGAAACGAGAACGTTTGCAAAAAAAATGGACTGACTCCGGATTTGAAGGAGACTGTCCTAATTTGGATATTGACGCCCTTGAACAACACATTAAGGACATGATTAAGAAGCAACGAGAAGATAAGGCCACTCACAAGAAGGCACAGAATGCACTCGTTTCGGCTGAAAACAAACGTAAGAAGTTGTTTGACAAACTCACCGAGTCTGGTCTTACACCACCTGAGTCTGCCACTCATGAAGAACTTCTAACCTTCCAGAAGCAACATAATGCTGAACAGAAGGCACGTGAAAAAATTCAACGAGACACTGAGAAGTTCCGCAATCAGTTGAACAAACTTATCTCCGATAACCCTGACGCTGGTATTCTTGACCTTCCCCAGGACGCCACTCCTTCTGATCTTGAAAATGCCGTTAAGCAAGCACGCGAAACACGAGACAATTTCAGGAAAACTCTCAAAAACAAGGAGAAGGAATCCAAGGCCCTTGAACGAGCCAATAAGAAGGCCGAATCTGATAAGAAGAAATTAGAGGCCAAGGAGCAAAAACTTGCTGATAAGGAAGCCGGTATTAAGGGTAAGAACAAAAATGAGCATTATCAACTCTTCACTAAGTGGATCGCACAAGAAATTGAACATGGACGTATTGATCAATCTGACGTTGATACTGCCGGTGGTAAGGGCAAGTATAACTCACAACGTTGGAAGGAACTTACACATGAACAAAAAATTGATCCTACTGCCGCATGGAATATTGCTGTCTAAGTTTCATTTGATCTGATTGCTACTACATACATTAAGAGAGAGGAGGTTTTTTTTTACATTTACACATAATACATATTCTAAATTGATTTCTCTATTATCTCACACTATTCAACTCAGTTGTAATGTCTGCTACCAACTTCCCTGTCGCCCCCAAGAACATGTCCGTCCCTCCTTCTCAGGACAATGCCGCCATTGAGGCTAAACAACTCGTTTTTCAGAATGCCCTTCACAAAGCCTTTGACAATCTCTTCTATCAGATTGCACATGGGATCTCTCCTAATGATAAGCGAGTCCAACACGGTGAGCACCCTCTCACCCATGTTTGGCAAGATAAGGTTTCTGAGCACGAGCACACTCCCCCTGAGTCTCGCAAAACTCACCCACAACTCTATCTTCGCTATCATGCCGGTGATCACACTGACCTTCTCCATGGCGAGGATATTGACATTCCTCTCAATAAGGCCGGCAAACCTATCATCTTCACCAATAGTACTGTCCTCTCCAAGAATTCTGCAGATTTTCGACAGTATGTTAAGGACAAAAAATATCTTCCCGACGGTCTCTGTCTTTTGATCTTCCGACAGAAGCAAAATTGGACTTACAGTATCATCATCACACGAGACAATAACGGACCTCCTAAATCCGACTGGGATTAATTTCTATCCCACCACACTGATTCAAATACACACCCATACACACCAGTGAGCGAACAAAAGCGGAGGCTTTTTTTTACATATTATACTCACTCCAAATTCATTCATATTTTTCTAATACTTAAATGCCTTCCACACTATCCTCTTCATCCATTGTTTTTAATTCTACTCATCTACGCACCCACATTTTTCTTTTCAAATCTCTCCCTAAAAAAAAACAAGTTCATGAGAATCATTCTCTTGTAATGCAAGAATTTAAAAATCATATTAAATCCTATATTAATTTCTTCAATGAATGGAACACTGTACCAAGTTGGATAGAAGATGAGGAAGAAGAAGAACCATACCATGATTTTGTTGATATAATTAATGATATCTACAACTCCAACTCTTCTTATACCTCTGAACCTACACCATATGGTTGGCTATTTCTAGGAATAGAAAACTCTGTTGAGCGACTTCCTGTATCAACTCCTAAAAATAACCCAACTTCCTGGTAAAATTGCTTCTTTTCATTTAATATTTCTATTTATATATCTACATACAAGTTAAAAAAAAAAATTACACAATATAAATCCTAAATTGATTCTACTTACTTTTTTAATAATGAAAATTTATGATAAATTATATATTTTTCTTCTTGGTGTCTCTGCACTATATTCCCATTATATAACTCCTCCTGAATTTTTAACCCTTTTTCTTACCCTATTTCTTCTGTAATTATCCATAATTTCATTTTACATATCTCAAATTGATTTCTATATTTTTTTAATTTAATCCAACACCATGTCTCATAATCTGTTTGTCCCAATACAAAACGACTTCAAAAAAATCATTGACGAATATAATGAAAGTCTTAAAAAACAAAAAAAACGTGAAGATAAAGCCGAACTACTCCGTAAAGAACTTTCCACATATGCTGGACGTAAGCGTCTTAAAAACAAGCAAAAAACACTCGCTTCCGAACGCAAAAGACTACAAAGAATTAGTCTTACTTAATTTCATATTTCTACATATTTTAAATCTACCTAACACATAATCAAAATTGATTTTCATGTATCTGCACCCAACAATGGGTGCATTCGCTTCTACCGAGCAAAAATATCTTCATCTCCAATCCAACTTCCGCCACTGTGCCGAAGAACTTGCCCGACTTGAGTTTGAAATTGAGTTTTCAAATATTGAAGAAGGCACTCCTATTCCACCTACTTTTCCCACGCCATTTACCTATTGGCGAAACGGTGGTTGGAGTGGTGTTTCTAATGCTCCTCCTATATCACCTGATCCTCTACATGAAGGACCACAAACAGGAGAACCTCCACAACTTCTAAATATTTCAGAGGAGCTTGAACAACAACTTATCTGTCCCATTACACAAGAAGTTATGTTTGATCCCTGGATTGATAATGAAGGCAATACCTACGAGTATGCCGCTATCATGGCACATCTTGCACGTTCCAAAACTTCTCCCATTACACGTTCCCCTCTTTTTCCTACAAAAGAATATCTGCGTCCTAATCGGACTCTACGTGACATAATCCAACTCTACACCAAGCCCGAACATTCTCCTTCTACTTCTTCTAAGAAGTCTCCTACCAAAAACTAACTTATTCACTCAGTCTTACACATTTACATACACATACACAACATTCCACTCGGAACATTCGTTCCACCCCTCCACAAACTTTTTTTTCACACAATACAAAATCTAAATTGATTTTTTCTATTAAATCTAAAAACCACGATGTCTTCCTTGTCTCCCCAACAACTTTCTCAACTCATGGCTCTTGAAAAATGGATTCAAATTACACAAGAGAATTTCAACACAAAACAATGTCCTGAGTTGCCCAACTCTGAATCTCAAATAATTCCAACCAGTAGGGAACTCCAACCTCACCCTAACAATAAAAATTTCAATAATCAATTAAATTTATCCTTATTTGAAAAACATATTATCTACAAAAATGTCGAATCAGAAGAAAAACCTTCTAACTCTTCTTCATATTCTCATATTCTTGGTGGCCGAAAAACACAAGAAGATACAATTCATTCTCTCGAAGAAACTCTTCCAAATGATGGAGGAATTTATAGAATTGAAGCTGTATATGACGGTCATGCTGGGAATGACGTATCTAAATGGATGGAAACCCATGCATTATCCTCTATTCATGAAGAAATTTTTGATCTCTTAGAGAGAATAAATGTACCCCTTAATGGACACCATCTTGCCAATACTCTTCAGAAAGTTCAAGAAAAATGGCTCAGTGAAATGCCAATCACATTAAATGGTGGTTGCACAACAACAATTCTATTCTATTTTTACAAACTAAATGCCACTGCCTCTCTTATTGTAGGGGACGGGCGTGTCTATATGTACGATAAAAATGGTAATATTCCTGAGCTTGAACAATGGATTTTTGATGGCGAAGTCTATTATCAACACCATAATGTACGTCATATTACTCAACCCTGTCTTACTAGACTACAAGTCTTCACAGGTCCAATTTTCGCCAAAAATGGCGAACCACAACATGTCGGTACTCCAATAGATCTTGTTAATTTTGATAACTATTACTCTTCTGTCAGTGAAGAGGAGTTTTATGAATGGAAAACATATCTTCTATCTAAAAATTCCAATCCACTTCAAATTCTTCAATTCCCTAGAAATGTACAGGGTAAATCATGGCGTATTCCTAATCAAATTGAACCGACACGTGCCCATGCCCCTGATCCTAAATCAGGAGGTGAACTAGCAATGCGATTTGGTGAAGTTACATGGACAGATCTTCCTCATGATAAAACTATAAATGATTACTCATTTGTAGTAGGTTGTGACGGTCTAGAAGATATGGACGCACTTAATCCACAAATTATAGCTAATTTACTATGTGATCATAAACAAGAATTCCAAAACTATTATGATAATCATAGAATTCTTTGTCATCCTTCCCTTGAAACTCCATTTTCTAAATATGAAAAAAAACATCCACGACCACCTATTTACTCACCTCTATCTAAAAAACTTGATTGGGTACTTTCCTCTGCAAATGGTCTTGGTCCCCTTTCTACAATTCTTGATGCTCAATGGATTCGCTCCATTAAAGAAGCACGAGATACATTCTATGAATATGAACAGGGAAATATAACAATGACTATGGCCGAAATCATTGCACAATATGCTGCTGCCCGTTTTACATCAGACAATGTGAGTGTTTGGGTAAATCATTAATTCTTACAATTCAACACTATGATTACTATATTTATTTTCAATTCTAATTAATCGATTGATTTATTCTGTGAGCGGAGGTTTTTTTAAAAATGATATAGATTCTAAATTGATTTTTTGTATTAACTTAATTTAAAACAATGGCTGTTAAACTTTCCATCCCTAACAGTCCAGACTGGATAACTCAACCCAACATTTCCATTAGAGTACTTCCAAAATCATTTAAATGGAGAACACTGGCAAATCAAATACTAAATTATCCAAACATAGCTCTTCAAGCAGATTCAGAAACAACTGAAGAATTTCAAGAAGAACTTTCATATGCTACTCATTTCTGGAATAAACCATGCAGACACCCTTTTCCTTGCCCTCATGGAAGACAAACACTCTCCAAAAAACAACGAAAACAATCTTGTGGAAAAACTTTTGGTCAGAGTCTATGTGGTCTCTGTATGTTAAACCATTTTGTCAATCAAAAACGAGAAGAAATGGAACTTCTTTCTCCTGAAGAAATCTCAGAATGGTACTTCTCTGATGACGACGTATCTGATTCTGATGATGAAGATATCTATGACAAAATGCAACTTCGTCGCACCTCCTCAGGCACACTCCAATTCACAAAAACCTACTTAGAAACCCTACAAACTGGTATCACTGCTAGTTCTGCTGCTTAATATTCTATGTTTAGATAGAACTCCACACATTTAAATTTTTTCGCCCATTTTTACCACTTTAACCATTTTTATTTTTTTAGATTAATAGAATGCAAAATTGATAAATCTATTCCTGTATAATATCTACTATGCACGGAGCTGACACCCACCTTGCCGAAAATCCATTTCACCCCAATCAGATTACCGCTTCTGATACCATATTAAATGAATTTAACACTAAATATTATGTTCAACTTCAAGCTCAAATGCAATCCGGTAAAACTGGTTGTGGTCTCTATACCGCATTCCAAATGCTTGCAAATAAAACTATCCAAAATTGCTTTATAATCTCTGGCATGAGTGATATTTCAATTAAATCACAATGGCAAAATGAAATACGTACATTAGGACAATCTTATTTAAATTTATTCTCAGATTCCCCTTCTGATTTATCTAAAATCTTCAAAAAACTACCCACAAATGTATATTTTAATAGAAATCTTGAAAAAATCACAGATATCTCCAAAATCTCCCATTCCTTAATTATTATTGACGAGATTCATTATGGTTCCACTGCACTTGGTTCTCTTCATAAATTTTTACATAAATTTGGACTACAAAATATTATTCAAGGACAAGAATGTTCCATATTATCTGAACATAATATATATATTTTATCAATTACAGCCACACGAGCAAATGAAGATAGTATATATAATAATGAAGCAAATGAAGAAGTTAAGAAACATTGGGGAAGAGTTTATATGGAACCCGGTGATTCATATAAGAGTATTATGGATTACTATTCACAAGGACTAGTCCATTCCAATATTAAACTTGAACTCGCGAATGAACCTAAACTTCTTGAAATTATTCAAAAATATCAATCTCAATCAAACTATTTTATTATTCGTGCTATTGGCAAACAACGAGATTATCTTATTGAATTTCTTATTCGACATAACATTAAAAAAATTGATTTTGACGCAGAAACATATTCACGAATCCCATTCTATAACATTGAACCTACCGAATTCACTGTTGTCATTATTCGTGGCAAACTACGTCTTGGAAATCAACTCAATAAAAAATATATATGTGGTGTATTTGAGTCTTCTGATAAAATGAATAATGACACTCTTCTACAAGCACTACCCGGTCGTGTATGTGGTTATAATATCACACATGATATTGACATTTATGTTCCCCCTACATTCAAATCGTGTATTGAAGAATATAATTCTATTTCCCAACATGACTCAAATGTATCAATGACTAATACTAAATTTGTAGGTAAAAATAAACCTGAACTTAAAAAACTTTGTATGCATAATACTGACATGTCCAATACTGTTCATTCATTTCTAAAAACTAAAAATAAAATTGAAGCAACACTGCTTAGAAATTGGCGAAAATCTCATAATTTATGGAAGGAATCTATTCAACAGAAAAAAACATTGTCTCCTTCTGAATATCAGTCATTAGAAGAAAATCATATGAATCAAGCATTATCAAAAACTGAATTCACTAGAAGATATGGATTATATAAAATTTTAGATAAATTACCTGGCGGCGCTACAGGTTATTATATTTGTGGCAAAATTCTTGAACATGCCTGCGACGATATTGATCTATACCGTAGCAAACCTAAATCCAATGACGTTATCGCCTATATGAAACAGAACTCCCATTGGCTAGGCCATTCCCTGTAATTTACTGTAATTTACTGAAATAGATTTTTAGATTTCAAAATTGATTCTTCTATTAAATTCCTTAATTTTTTTAAGTATGTCCTCCGTCATTACCACCGCAGACTACACCAAACTCCACAATCTACTGGAAAATGAAGATAATCTAAAAAATCCCGCCGATTTTCAAATTACCAATGCTTATGGAGAAGAAACTCCTGCACGTCTCTTAATTGTACTATGTATTCTATTTAAAAAAAATTTCACATATACCCCAATACCAAATAAACCCGCATACTATCGTTTTCATTGCGACGCATATGAATTCGATTATGCCATTGCTGACGAAAATACAAACAAAACAAGTCCTGATTTCTATCTTGAAACCAATCAATCCTACAACTACTTCATTGAAGATACTGGTTGTGGAATTGAAGATTCTGGAAATAATGCCCAAGCTCAACGTTCCACTAAATTTATTTCAAAACTAAATTCCAATGATAGGTGTATTTATATGCTTTCAGATCCACATTCTATCAATATGCAAAACAAGAGAAGAAAAGCCACACTAGAATATCCATTTAGACAATGGAAAACTTCCCTTGTGACCGTCATATTCGAAAATCCAGATACTATGGAAAGTTACCTTTCATTTAAATCATATGAAAACTATCAATCACTTGTTGATTCACATAATCTTGTTTCACAAAATACAAAAAATATATTTAATTTTGATAGTTCTACAAACACTCTCAAATTACGTTTAAATGAAGAAAAAAGTAAATATAATTTGCTAAAACCCAATGGAAAACATGGGAAACAACTTAACAATGATCCTGGTATAGGAAATCTAAATCTGACACTTCTAACTATTCATAATATATCTAAAAAAAATAATATTCCATTACCTAAAATCATTTTAGAAAATATAGCATGGACACCCGAACAAGTTAAATATGACAGTTCTGGAAACAAAACACTACGATCCCTTAAGCATCTTATTGATATTGGATTTGATATTCAATTCACATTTACCATTGCTATTCCTGAATCATTAAGTGCTACATTTGACATTCATAAATTCAAAGGCTATGAAACCGACTTATGCCCTTTCAAAAATGAAGGAAGCACCTCAGAAAAGGTTGTAAGTATGTTTCATGTTTCTACATTACCTGTTAATCAAAATATTGTATTTGAACAACATGCTCGTAGTGAAAATACTAAAATTACCTATAATCGTACTATCTTAGATTTCCCTAAATGGGACAAAACTAAACCCGATATAATTATTCAGGATACAAACAAAAACAAGGTAGAAATAATTGAAGCAGAGAAATATGAAAAACTTAAAACAGGTCAAGAACAAATTAATAAATGGATCTCAAATAAAGAATTAAGAAATTTTTATACTCAAACGTGTAATATCACAGAAGATATGGATATATATTTAGAACTATATGATCAAAAAAATGAATTTAATGGAGATTTCTCCCAAGCTAGATTCAAAAATGTCAAATATATTCTAAATTCTAATGGTCAATGGTATGAAAATACTGATCATTATGAACCACTCAAATTTTCATTTTAATCTACATATTATCACTTCCTCCACAGTTGATTTATTTGAATTTATATTTGATTTATATTTTTTATGATCCATTTTTTTTATAATTACCTTACCATATTTACCAAATATTTCTCCTATTTTTTCTATCGAAATTAATCCCTCATTATTATAACTCATAAAAACATATTTACTTTTACAATTTCCTATTTTTTCAATCTCTTTTTCTATTAAACCTTTTGAACACCAAGCTGATTTTGAATCTTCTATATTATCCGGCAAACCCGAAACAGATTCCTCTCCCCTAACTATTTTTATTTTAGGATCTACGTCAGATACTATTGTTTCTAATAAATGATAATTACTATTATATTGTCTAGAATTATAAGGTGGATCAATATATACTATATCATTTTCTTCTATTTTTTCTAGTAAATCTATACAATTTTTATTATATACTTCTATAGTCTTATCTGTTTCAATAATATCTAATTCTTCCAATACTAATCTATTTTTTGCTACTCCATTCAATTTTTTCAAATAAGCTCCATATACTCCTGTTGTATTTGAAACCTTATGTATAGCATAAATAAAACAGTACATTAAATATTCAAATTGCTCCATACTTAAATTTTTATTTTTCTTTTCTGAAAATAAATAATTACGAATACCGTCTATTTTTTTTCCATTTTCCTCTGAAAAATATAATCTATTACTACCTGTTTCACTATAATTATTATAAATAAATCCTTCTTCCTGCAAATTATTTAATATATTAAATATATTTTCTGGTAAAATAGGTTTATTTTGTAGTAATCCTTTATTAACAAAATATGAACTTTTTAATATGTCATTTGCTACAATATTATATTTTATTCTCATATGATTTGATACTGCACCTGTTCCTGCAAATAAATCATAAAATTTACTTATTGAATAAATATCTGTATGTTCGCTAATTGTTTCATATATAAAATCTAATAATTTAGTTTTATTACCAATATACCTCATTTTATTAATATGAACAAAAAAAAATCAATTTTAAATTTAAAATTGATTTTTTTTTTATTTAAAATAATAATGGATCCTATTATTCAATGGGTAGGTGGTAAAAAAAGACTTTTAAATGTTTTAGATTTAATGTTACCTAATAATTACAATACCTATTATGAACCATTTTTAGGAGGTGGAGCATTATTATATAAATTATTACCACAAAATGCAAAAATATATGAAATTAATATCAATATATATAATTTATATATTAATGTTAAAAATAATGTACTAGAAATTATAGAAAAGTTACTTATTTATGAAAAAGAATATTTAGATTCACCTGATAGAAAAAACTTTTATTTAGATAAAAGAACTATTTATAATTCTCTTGATTATTCTACACCTCAAAATAGTATAAAAAAAACCATATTACTTTTATTTTTAAATAAAACTTGTTTTAATGCTGTTTATAGAGAAAATAAAAAAGGCGAATTCAATGTTCCCGTAGGAAATATGAAAAATTGTACTATTTGTAATACAGAACAATTAAAAAAAATTTCAAATTATTTAAATAATAATAATATAACTATTTATAATGACGATTTTACTAAATTTATAGATACTATTGAAGAAAATGACTTTGTATATTTAGATCCACCTTATTATCCTTTAAAAAATGATTCTTTTGTAGGATATGATAAAAATGGTTTTACAAAAGAAAAACATGACGAATTAATTGATATTTTACATAGTTTAAATGAAAAAAAAATTAATTTTATGTTATCAAATTCTAATAATCAATATTTTAGAGATAAATTAAGTATGTATAATATTTATGATATAGCCATTGCACGTACATTAAATAGTAATATTGACGATAGAAAAGATTGTGTTTGTGAAATATTAGTAACAAATTATAATTTAAATAAAACTCAAACTATTTCAATACCACAAGTAAATTATTCTAATTTACAAAAAAATGATAATGTTTCAATTAAAATTAAAAATAAAAAATATTTTCTGTATTCTAATGATATAAATCTAAAAGAAATTAATAAATGTTTTTATAATTTTATTATTTTAAATAAAATTAAAATTGTAATAACAAATAAATATATTGAAAATAATGAATATAAAATTAGTTTATTATTTAATAATTAATTTTAATATAAATTATTTTTAGTCTAGATAATCAAATTTTTTTTCTTTATCTTATATATACATGACAAATCATTTAAATTATCTAAAACATTTCAAATCTAATGATTTCAAATATAAAACCACCATTATGAAAACTCTAAAAGTCGGTACTGATTGTAGTGGTATAGAAGCACCTATTCAAGCTTTACGCTTATTAAATATACCACATAAACATATTTTTTCATGTGATAATGATCCTCATGTTGTAAAATCTATAAAAGCTAACTATGATTGTAAAATACTATATGACAGTATTTTTGATAGAGATCCACGCACAGTACCACAAATTGACGCATATATAGCAGGGTGTCCTTGTCAAAGTTTCAGCACTCTAGGAAAACGTAAAGGATTTGAAGATATACGAGGCACTATCTTTTTTTGCTGTCATGAAACCATTAAATATACTACTCCTAAATTTTTCATTTTAGAAAATGTTAAAGGTCTTATTAATCACGATAAAGGCAAAACTTTCGAAATTATTCTCGATAAATTACAGGGTCTTAAAAAATATAATATTTATTGGAAACTTTTTAATACAAAAGATTACGGTGTTCCCCAAAGTCGCGAACGTATATATATTGTTGGTATCTTAAAATCCTTAGATAAAGGTTTTGAATTTCCACCACCAGTACCACTTGAAATAACTGTTAAGGATGTATTAGAAGAAGAACCTGATAGTAATACTAAATTTGGACATTTAACCGAACATAAAAAAGATCTTATCAATGATTTATTAGCCAATCAAAAAATTACAGATTTATCCAAAAATTGGTCTATGAATCTTAATGTTTCTAATTATAAAAGGTGTGGTCCTATGTTAGATATTTGTCCTACATTATTAGCTGGTAATGGCGGTGATTGTATTTTTTATTTATCCTCTATCAAACGTCGTTATACTCCACGTGAATACTTAAATCTACAAGGTTTCGGCGATTTTGTTCAGGATGTATCAAATTCAAAATTATATAAACAAGTTGGAAATGCTATGAGTGTCAATATTTTAGCATTTTTATATAAAAGTATCCTAAAAACTACTGATTTATAATTATTTTATACTAATACCTACTACTATTTATTTTTATTTTTTACTTTTATTTATTTTAAAATTATCCAAAAAAATTTTTTTTTTTTATGTTTTCAAAAACCAAATGAAAAAAGTTTTTTTCAAAATACTTTCATTTTAAAAAAGTTCCCCCCCCCCCTTTTCAAAAATTAATTAATTAATTAATTAAATTAATTAAAAATTAATTAAAAAATAATTAAAAATGAACAGTTTATTTTACTAAAATTAATTAAAAATTAATTAAAAATTAATTAAAAATTAATTAAAATATTATATATTTAAAAATATAATATTATACTATAATATATGGTTGATTATAAATGCTTTCGGTGCGGTTATGTAGCAACACAAAAAATAAATATGAAACACCATTTAAATCGTAAAAATATATGCAAACCATTACTAGCAGATATTAGTATAGAAAATATAAAAATACACTATGGTTTTGATATTTTACAAACAACAGGTAAAAACAGCAGGTTACCAACAGGCAAACAGCAGGTTACAACCTGTCATGACAGCAGGCAAATTAACAGGCAAACAGCAGGCCAGCCTGTAAATTCAACAGGCAAACAGCAGGTTAGCCTGCTGAAAAATAATTTAAAATGTCAATTTTGTGGAAAAACCTTCACTCGTAAATACGGACTAAAATGTCATGAAATTTCATGCAAAAAAAACCTGCTAAAAAAACCTGCTAAACCTGCTGAAAACCTGCTAAATTTGTCATCTGAGCCTGCTAAAAACTTAATTTCTTCCAAATTCAAATGTGAGTTTTGTGAAAAAACCTTCACTCGTAATTACGGACTAAAATGTCATCTAAATAATTGTAAAATTAAAAAAGAAAATGAATCAGAATTGGAAAATTTGAAAAAAGAACATGAAGAATTGAAAGATCAAGTAGAAGATTTATTAATAGAATTAAGCAAAAAATCTCCAAATACAACAGAAATTACAAATAATATTACAAATACTACAAATAACACAACAAATCAAAATAAAATTATAAATATTCATATTAATAATTATGGTAATGAAAATATTAAATATTTAGAAGGTGATTATCTTAATAATTTATTGGATAGTGCTTTTACTGCTATACCTAAATTAATTGAAAAAATTCATTTTAATCCAAGTCACCCTGAAAATCATAATATAAAAATTACAAATAAAAAAGAACCATATGTAAAAATAAGAAAAAACGATAAATGGGAACTTCAAGATAAAAAAGAAACATTAGAAACATTAGTAGATGATAAATATTATATATTAGTAGATCATTATGCAGATATAGGTGAAGATAAAGTACCTGAGAAAACACGAACAGTAATGGAACAATTTCATGATAGTTATATAGATAATAAAGATCTTCAAAAAGATTTACAAAAAAAAAGTGAAATGATTATTTTAAATAATTCATAATTTACTTTGTTTTTTACTTTTTTTATTTTTTTTATTTTTTTTACTTTTTTTACTTTTTTTACTTTTTTTACTTTTTTTCTTTTGAGATTTATTAGTTTTAGTACCAATATATTTTTCACATTTAGGATTTTTTTTTAGTACCTGACTATATGTTACTGCTAATGCTTGCTTATTATTTACATATTTACCCTTTTTATATTCTTCTAAATTTATTTTCTTTTTTTTTTCAAATTCTTTTAAACATTTTTTTTCTTCTGACTTTAATATTTTCCAATATTTTACACCATTTGATTTTTTACTTACTATATATTCCGTTTTTTTATCTTGTCCTTTTTTAACTGTATTCATATTAAAATTTTTTGCAGGTTCGGTAGGTGATTTTTTACTCATATAATATGTATAATATATTTTTATAAGTTTAATTTTGTTTTTAAAATTATTTTATATATTATGATTAATAAATTAATACTATTTATTATAAATATTATAAAAACTATTTATGGAACAATAATATTTTTTACTTTTTTAATATTACAAAAATTTAATTTAATAGAAAAATTCCTAAACAATTTTAATATATATGGAAATATTGAAGATTTGCATAAATATTATGATTTTAAAAAAAATACCGATCAGGGTTTAGCGGTTTTTAATCATGTATCTATTTTAGACGGATTATTATTATTAAATAAATTTAAAGAACCTATAACTTTTTTAGTATCCCAAAACCCATTTATTTCTCTATGTAAAAATATTATTAATAAATGGAATTGTATTATTATTAATAAAAATCAAAATACAACCCAGAAAATTATAGATATTTCTACTAATAGAAAAAAAAATGATCCTATATTATTTATTGCACCAAGTGGAACTATTGGAATGAAACAAAAAGATGAACTAAAATTATCAGAATTTAGAACAGGGGCATTTGTAAGTTTAAAACCTATTTTACCTGTTATTATAAAATATGCACCTTATTATAAAGATTTAAACGAAAGAAATGATACAATGATACATATTATAACAAATATAAATAACTTAAATTATAAAATAAAAGTATTAGATCCAATTTATCCTGAAAAACATGATACGATTGAAAGTTTTAGAGATAAAGTATATGAAACAATGAATAAAGAAAAAAATAAACTTAAAGTAGATAATATTCAAAAAAAGTCTGACCATATATTTTTATTTATTTTAACTAATATACTTTTATTATTATCTTATTTATTACTTACTAATACTATTCATTATTCACAATTTATTTTAATAACTATTGTTTGTTGTATAATCTTGTATTTTAAAAATACACATTATGTATATGAATATTTATATTCTAATATTATTTATTTTTATACACTAATTATACTTATTTATTCATTAAAACATAGTAATTTTATATTATTTATTCAATCATTATTATGTATTATTATTTATAAATTGTGTCAAAAATAATATATAAAAATAAAATATTAAATATATGATTGATCCTAAATTAGATATTATTTTAGAAAATGAATATACACGTCAAAAAATGGGAATTGAACTTATTGCCTCGGAAAATTTTACTTCTTCTAATGTATTAACATTATTAGGTTCCGTTTTTACAAATAAATATTCAGAAGGATTACCTGGAAAAAGATATTATGGAGGCAATAAACATATTGATGAACTAGAAACATTATGTATTGAACGAGCACTAACAGCATTTCATTTAGATTCTAATGAATGGGGTGTTAATGTTCAACCATATTCAGGTAGTATAGCAAATATATGTGTATATTTAGGTTTATTAGAACCTCATGATCGTATTATGGGTCTTGATTTACCTTCAGGTGGCCATTTATCTCATGGTTTTTATGTAAAAAATAAAAAAATATCTAAATCTTCCGTTATGTTTGAATCATTGCCTTACACTATTAATGAAACCGGATATATTGATTATGATAAATTAGCTGAATATGTTAAAGTATTTCAACCTAAATTACTTATTTGTGGTGGTAGTGCGTATCCTCGTGATTTAGATTACAAACGTTTCCGTGAAATTGCCGACACTATTGGTTGTTTATTAATGGGTGATATTGCACATATTAGTGGATTAGTCGCTACTCAAGAAGCTAATAATCCATTTGAATATTGTGATATTGTTACTACTACTACACATAAAACATTACGTGGTCCTCGTTCAGGTATGATTTTTTATAAAAAAGAATTTGAAAGTCGCATTAATGAATCCGTTTTTCCTGGAGTTCAAGGAGGACCACATAATAATAAAATAGCCGCATTATGTCACCAATTATATGAAGTAGCAACACCAGAATTTAAGGAATATATAAAAAATGTAAAAAAAAATGCACAAGCATTAGCAAATAAATTAATTGAACTTGGTTATTCCATTTCTTCTAATGGAACAGATAATCATATTGTTTTAGTAAATGTTCGTGATAAGGGTGTCACTGGAAGTAAAGTTGAAAAAGTATGTGAATTAGCTGATATTAGTATTAATAAAAATGCTGTATATGGTGATACTAGTGCTATGAATCCCGGTGGAATTCGTCTGGGTAGTTCTGCTATGACTACACGATTATGTGTTGAAACACATTTTACTAAAATCGCTGAATTTATAGATGAAACTGTTAAAATATGTTTAGAAATTCAAAAAGAAAAAGGAGTAAAATTAAAAGATTTCTTAGTAGATATTGAAAAAAATCAATCTATTATTGAATTACGTAAAAAAGTAAATGAATTTAGTAAGGAATTATATTTTCCATGTTAATAATATTCCTCAATATTATCCTTATTTAAACTAATCGCTAAAATAAACCAACAAGCTAACATAAATAAGACTAAGGCAATATCCAGTAAAATATGTGGATTTGATAATTTCTTTACCATATATGTATTTTTTAATTCATAACCGAAT
>PBGD01000031.1 GCA_002718895.1 Flavobacteriales bacterium | reverse complement strand
CCTCAGTTGAAGAAGGCTTCTCCTCAGTTGAAGAAGGCTTCTCCTCAGTTGAAGAAGGTTTCTCCTCAGTTGAAGAAGGTGTGTTATCTAGAGAACCAGTTTCATCTGTTAGAATAGATTTTGTGTCTTGTTTATCAGATCTCCTGGACCTTCTAGTTCTTTTAGATTTAATTTTAGTTTGGTATGTTTCGTTAAAATCTACTAACTCAATAAAACACATTTCAGCCGAATCTCCTAATCTAGTACCTAATTTAATAATTCTTGTATAGCCTCCATTTCTATCTGCCACTTTATCAGAAACAACAGTAAATAATTCAGTAACTAATTGTTTTTGTCTTAAGTACCTAAAAGTAATTCTCCTATTATGTGTAGAATCTATTTTAGATCTATTGATGATTGGCTCAACGAACTTCTTTAGCTCTTTAGCTTTGGCTAAAGTTGTTTTAATTCTTTTGTGTTGAATTAGGGAACACGACATATTTGCTAGCATAGACTTTCTATGGCTTGATTTTCGCTTGAGATGATTGTTGCGTTTTCTATGTCTCATAATTAACTACTCTTTATCAAGTTTATACTTTGTTAAATCCATACCAAAATGAACTCCTTTAGCATCAACAAGTTCATCAAGTTCGGTTAACGATTTTTTACCAAAATTTCTAAATTTCATTAAATCGCTTCTATTATAAGTAACTAAATCACCTAATGTATCTACTTCTGCTGCTTTTAAACAGTTTAATGCTCTAACAGAAAGATCTAAATCTACTAATTTCATTTTTAATAGTTGTCTCATGTGCAAAGATTGCTCATCATACTCATCAATAGAAGATGAACTTTCATCTTCAATAGAAATACGTTCATTTGAAAATAACATAAAATGGTGAATCAAAATTTTTGCAGCTTCTGTTAAAGCATCTTTTGGATGAATAGACCCATCAGTTTCAATTTCTAAAACTAATTTTTCATAGTCTGTTTTTTGTTCAACTCTAAAATCTTCAATAAAATATTTAACATTTTTAATTGGAGTAAATATTGAATCTGTAAATATTGTACCAATAGGAACATCATCAACTTTATTTTCATCAGAAACGACGAATCCTCTTCCTTTTTTTATTGTTAAAACAAAGTTTAATTTAGTTGATTTCGTTAAGTTACATATAACTAAATCAGGATTTAATACCTGGAAATTAGAAATGAATTTACCTAAATCACCTGCAGTTACAACAGTTTGATTTCCAATAGATACATGAACTTCTTCATTATCTATATCATCTATTTGTTTTTTAAAACGAATTTGTTTTAGATTTAATATGATACTAACAACATCTTCCACGACGCCCTCAATTGCTGAAAATTCGTGATCAACACCATCAATTTTAACTGATGATATTGCAAACCCTTCTAAGGAAGATAATAAAACTCTCCTCAATGCATTACCAACAGTTAAACCATATCCTGGTTCTAGAGGTCTAAATTCGAACTGACCTTCATTTTCAGTTGAATTAATCATAAAGACTTTATCTGGTTTTATAAAATTTAAAATTGCCATAATATTTGATAAATTAAATTATTATTTAGAGTATAATTCTACTATTAATTGTTCTTTTATGTTTTCCGGTATCTGATCTCTGTTAGGAACATTAATTAACTTACCAGTCATTGATCCACTATCCCAATGTAACCAGTCTAATAAATCACTTTTGCTTGAAAGTGAATTAGTAATTTGCTCTAAAGATTTTGACTTTTCTCTAACAGAAACAACATCTCCCATTTTGACAGAATAAGATGGTATATTAACAATTTGACCATTAATCATAATATGTTTATGAGATACTAATTGCCTTGCACCATTTCGTGAATTTGCCAAACCCAATCTATATACAATATTATCAAGTCTTAGTTCACAGAACTGTAATAGAGCTTCACCAGTAACCATCTTACTTCTAGATGCTTTTTTGAATAAGTTAGAAAATTGTTTTTCTAAAATACCATATGTATACTTAGCCTTTTGCTTTTCAGCTAATTGATATGCGTAATCAGACTTTTTACCTCTTCTACCATTGGGTCCATGTTGACCAGGTGGGTATTTACGTTTCTCAAAATATTTATCTGTTCCAAAGATTGGATCAGCAAATTTCCTGGCTATTTTTGTTTTTGGTCCTATATATCTTGCCATATTCTATTATTTATTTATTATACTCTTCTTCTTTTTGGTGGACGACAACCATTATGAGGAAGTGGTGTGACATCAACTATTTCTGATACAGTAATACCTGTATTGAAAATTGCTCTAATCGCAGCTTCCCTACCATTTCCTGGTCCTTTAACATAAACATTTACTTTTCTAACACCTGCTTCAAATGCAACTTTACCACAATCTTCAGCCGCTGTTTGTGCAGCATAAGGAGTGTTTTTTTTAGAACCTCTAAATCCTTGTTTACCAGCAGATGACCAACTTATTACTTGACCACTATTATTAGTAATAGAAATAATTATATTATTGAAACTAGAATGAATGTGCACTTGACCTTCTGAATCAACTTTAACATTTCGTTTATTTGTGTTTTTTGCCATATATCAAATTATTTTGTTGCCATTTTTTTGTTAGCTACAGTTTTTCTTTTTCCCTTTCTTGTTCTAGAATTGTTTTTAGTCTTTTGACCTCGCAATGGTAATCCAATTCTGTGACGTATGCCTCTAAAGCAACCTATGTCTGATAATCTCTTTATATTTAATTGAACTTCTGATCTAAGCTCACCTTCTATGGTATAATTATCAGATATAATTTGTCTTATTTTTTGTAACTCACTATCTTTCCAATCCTTTACTTTAGTATTTTTATCAACTCCTGCTTCATCAAGAATATCATTAGACAAATTACGTCCAATACCATATATATAAGTAAGACTTATTACGCCTCTTTTTTCTTTTGGAATATCCACTCCTGCTATTCGTGCCATACTATTTATTTTAAATTTTATTTAACCTTGTCTTTGTTTAAATTTTGGGTTTTTCTTATTAATTATATATAACTTACCTTTTCTTCTAACTAATTGACAGTCAGATGTACGTTTTTTTATAGATGCTCTTGTTTTCATATACTTTGTATTTAATACCTAAATGTTATCCTACCTTTTGTTAAATCATAAGGAGACATTTCAATTTTAACCTTGTCATCAGGAAGTAAATTAATATAATGCATTCTCATTTTTCCTGATATATGAGCAGTAATAACATGCCCATTTTCTAATTCTACCCTAAACATTGCATTTGACAATGCTTCTTTTATAATGCCATCTTGTTGAATAGATAATTGTTTAACCATAATTAGATAATTTTAATTTAAAGCTTCTTCAATTAAATTAAAGGGTGACAATATTTCTGGACCAGTTTTATTTATAGCAACTGTATATTCAAAGTGTGCTGATGGTAAACCATCTTTTGTCACTATTGTCCATCCATCATTTTTTTGAATTACTTCTGACGAACCAAGATTAATCATAGGTTCTATGGCAATCACCATACCCTCTTCTAGTAAACTTCCTGATCCTTTAATTCCATAATTAGGAACTTCAGGCGATTCATGTAAATTTCTTCCAATGCCATGACCAACTAACTCTTTAACAACTGAAAATCCATTTGACTCAGCATATTTTTGAATAGTATATCCAATATCACCTATTGTATTTCCACAATTTGCTACAAGAACACCTCTTTGTAAAGCTTCTTTAGTTACATCTAATAACTTTTGCTTATCTTTTGAAATATTCCCAACAGGATAACTATATGCAGAATCTCCATAAAATCCATTCATATATACACCACAATCAATTGATAATATTACTCCCTCATCTATCTCTTGATCATTAGGTATACCATGAACAACTTCGTGATCTTTTGAAACACAAAGTGTATTTGGAAAACCGTTATAACCTTTAAATCCTGGTTCTCCACCATGGTCTCTAATAAACTCTTCCGCTATTTTATCAAGATATAAAGAGTTTACTCCTGGTTTTATAAACTTTGCAATCTCGGAATGAGTAAGAGAAACTAAAGAAGAACTTTTTCTCATTAAATCTATTTCTTTATATGTTTTTAAATTTATCATAAATTACATTCCAGATCTAACCCTTCTTCCTTGTTTCATTAAACCATCATAATGTCTGTTTAACAAATGAGCATTAATTTGTTGTACAGTATCAAGAACTACACCTACCATGATCAATAATGAAGTACCTCCATAAAATTGTGCAAACTGAGGATTAACTCCAGCTTGCATTGCAAACGCAGGAAGAATAGCAACAAAAGCAAGAAAAAAAGATCCCGGCAGTACTATTCTAGTCATTGTCTCATTTAAAAATTTAGCAGTCTGTTTTCCAGGTTTTAAATTGTAAATAGTTGCACCACTTCTTTTCATATCATTTGCCATTTGATCTGGGTTAACAGTGATAGCCGTATAAAAGTATGTAAAAACAATTACCAAGATTGCAAATACAAAATTATACCAAAAGCCAGAAAAATCTGAAAATTCTTGAACAAAACCACTTGCAGCAGATGATGTGGAGAATCCAGCAAAGGTAATTGGTATAAACATAATTGCTTGAGCAAAAATTATAGGCATAACTCCGGCAGCATTAATTTTTAAAGGAATATACTGTCTTGCACCTGCGTAACGCTGTCCCATCATTTGCCTTGGGTAAGCGATAGGAATTCTTCGAGTTCCTTGAACTAACAAAATACACAATAATATTACCAAAAGAATCAAAACTAATTCAATAACCAGCATAACCAAACCTCCACCAGAACTATTAATCTTAGTCACAAACTCAAAAGCAAAAGCTTGAGGAAGAGCAGCTATTATACCGATCATAATGAGAAGAGATATACCATTTCCTATGCCTCTGTCAGTTATTTTTTCTCCCAACCACATTGCAAACAAAGTACCTGTAACAAGAATTATTATACTAGAGCTCCAAAATGTGCTAGGAGATAATAAAAATGCTGTTTCTGGCAAAGTAGCCTGTAAATTAGCAATATATCCAGGCCCTTGTATTCCAGTTATCAAAATAGTTAAATATCTAGTTATTTGGTTAATTTTGTTTCTTCCGCTTTCACCTTCTCTTTGTAACTTTTGAATATATGGAACTGCTACTCCCAATAGTTGTATTACAATTGAAGCAGAAATATAAGGCATAATACCAAGCGCCATGATGGATGCTTGAGAAAAGGCTCCACCAGTAAATAGGTTTAATAAACCAAGTAAACCATCAGAAGTTTGATTTTCTAGTAACTGTAATTGGGAAGGATCAATACCTGGTAAGGTTACAAAAGAACCTAGTCTATAAATTAAAACAAAACCAAGGGTAGTGATAATCCTGTTTCTAAGATCCTCAATTTTCCAAATGTTTATAATAGTATTAAATAATGCTTTCATTAAAAATGTATTAATCTATTTTAATCACTTTACCACCATTTTTTTCAATTATATCTATTGCAGATTTAGAAAATTGATGAGAAGTAATATCTAATTTAGCTTTAAAGTCACCTTTGGATAAAATCTTTACTTTTTCATTTTTATTAACTAAACCGAGTTTAATCATAGTTTGTATATCAATTTTATCTTTTATTTTTTTTACATCAAAAAGCTTTTGTATTGCTCCTAAATTTACAGCTTGAAAAACTGTTCTATTTGGATTGGTGAAACCAAATTTTGGCACACGCCTTTGAAGTGGCATTTGACCTCCTTCAAAACCAATTTTTCTAGAATATCCAGACCTAGATTTTTGACCTTTGTGACCTCTTGTTGAAGTACCTCCTTTTCCTGAACCTTGTCCTCGACCGATCCGTTTAGATTTTTTTATTGAGCCTTCTGCTGGTTTTAAATTTGATAAATTCATTTGATAAATTTTGTTTATTTTTCTATTTGGACCAAATGGTTAACACTATTAATCATGCCTAATATTTGAGGAGTTGGTTCATGCTCAACAACATGATTAATTCGCTTTAAACCAAGTGCTTCAAGTGTTTTCTTTTGCCTACTTGGTCGATTAATACCACTTCTTATTTGTTTAATTTTTATCTTCATTTTTTATTATCCATTAAAAACTTTATTCACTGAAATACCTCTAGCTGATGCAACCTGATTAACATCTCTTAAGTTAACTAAAGCTTCAATTGTAGCCTTGACTAAATTATGTGGGTTAGTAGAACCTTTTGATTTAGCTAATATATCTTTAATACCTACAGCTTCAATAATAGATCGCATAGAACCTCCTGCGATGACACCGGTTCCACTAGAAGCAGGACGAATAAAAACTTTTGCCCCACCATATTTACCATATTGTTCATGTGTTATTGTTCCATTAACTAATGGGATTCTTACCAATTTTTTTTTGGCATTATCTGTAGCTTTTGTAATTGCTAATGTCACTTCTTTTCCTTTACCTAATCCATAACCAACTACTCCATTTTGATCTCCAACAACAACTATTGCTGAAAAACTAAAAGTTCGTCCACCCTTGGTTACCTTAGTGACTCTTTGAATACTTACTACTTTTTCAATTAATTCTAAACCACTTGGTCTAACATGCTGTATGTTAAGTTTTAATTTCATATTCTTAAAATTTTAATCCACCTGTTCTTACACCTTCTGCTAAAGATTTAACGCGTCCATGGTACAAATAACCATTTCTATCAAAACAACAATTTTCAATTCCTTTTGAAACTGCTCTCTCTGCAAGTAAAAGTCCAACGGAGTTAGCCTTCTCTTTTTTTGTACCTTTCTTTTTCAAAATAACTTTTTCTAATGATGAAGCAGCACATAGAGTTTTTCCACAAATATCATCAATCAAACTTGCATAGATTTCTTTATTGCTTCTGTAAACAGTTAATCTTGGAGCAGAGCTTGTTCCGCTGATAACACCTCTAATTCTTTTTTTAATTTTCCTTCTTCTTTTTAACTTAAATAATGACATAAATAAATTTTAATTTTAACTACTAGCTGTTTTTCCTGCTTTTCTAATACCTCTTTCGCCAACAAACCTTATTCCCTTGCCTTTGTATGGGTCATGTTTTCTAAAAGATTTAATTTTTGCAGATACAGCACCAATTAATTCTTTGTCGAAAGACTCTAAAATAATTTTTGGATTTTGACCCTTTTCTGTTTGTGTTGTAACTTTAACTTCGTTACATATTTCTAAAACAATATTATGCGAATATCCAAGCGACAAATCTAGTTTTTGACCAGAGTTAGATGCTCGATAACCAACACCATGAAGTTCTAACTCATGCTTAAATCCCTTAGAAAGGCCTTCAAACATATTAGCAATCAATGACCTATACAAACCATGTTTAGACTTACTATCTTTTGAATCATTTGGTCGCTTAATCAAAATAGTATTGTCATTATCTTTTATGATTGTAAAACCAGCATCTATTTTAAGAGATAAATTTCCTTTACTACTTTTAACATTAAGTACTGATTGCTCAAATGTATATTCAACCTCATTCGGGAGCGTAATAGGACTCAAACCAATTCTTGACATAATTATATTTTTTTAATATTTTAAATTAATATACATAGCATACTACTTCACCACCAATATTCAGTTTTCTAGCTTTTTTATCAGTCATAATTCCTTTTGATGTAGAAACTATAGCGATGCCCAAGCCATTTAAAACCCTAGGTAAATCTTGTGCTGAACAATATTTACGCAAACCTGGCGTACTAATTCTTTTTATACCTTTTATTGCTGAAATATTTGTTACGGAATTATATTTTAATGCAATTTGAATCTTTTCAAAAGAACTGTCAGCATTCAACCTATAATTCAAAATAAATCCTTGATCTAAGAGAACTTTAGTGATTTCTTTCTTTATATTAGAAGAGGGTACAGTGACTGTTTTGTGATTAGCCATTATAGCATTTCTAATTGATGTTAAATAATTTCCAATTGAATCTGTAATCATAATTTTAATTTTACCAACTTGATTTTTTTATACCAGGAATTAAACCATTATTTGCCATTTCTCTAAACATTACTCTAGAAATCCCAAAAACTCTCATATATCCCTTAGGTCTACCAGTAATTTTACATCTATTATGTAATCTTACAGGTGAAGCATTCTTGGGTAATTTTTGTAAACCAACAAAATCACCTGCTTTTTTTAATGCTTCTCTTTTGCTAGCATACTTATTTACTAACTTTTGACGCTTCACTTCTCTTGCTTTCATTGATTCTTTAGCCATAATCTTATTTTTTAAATGGTAATCCTAATTCTTGTAACAGTGCTAAAGCTTCATCATCAGAATTAGCAGAAGTAACAAATGTTATATCTAAACCAGTTATTTTTTTAATTTCATCTACCTTAATTTCGGGAAAAATAATTTGCTCTTTAATACCAAGAGTGTAATTACCTCTACCATCAAATCCTTTTTTATTAATTCCCTGAAAATCTCTAACTCCTGGTAACGAAACTGATATTAAACGATCTAAAAACTCATACATCTGATTTTTTCTTAACGTCACCTTCACACCAATAGGCATTCCCTTTCTTAATTTAAAGTTTGAAATATCTTTTCTTGAAAATGCTACAACTGACTTTTGGCCTGTAATCCTTGTCATTTCATCATTTGCAATTTCAATTAACTTTTTATCATTAACTGCTTGACCTACTCCTTGATTGAGACATATTTTCTGCAACTTAGGAACTTGCATAATATTTGAATAACCTAACTTTTTTTGCAAGTTAGGAATCACTTCACTATTATATTTTTCTTTTAATCTTGGTGTATAATTTTTCATTTTAATATATCTCCTGTTTTCTTAAAATATCTTTGTTTACTACCAGTTTTTTTATCCATCTTAATACCAATTCTAGATGGATTTCCTTTACTATCCACATTCATTAAATTTGATAAATGAATAGCAGCTTCCTTTTTAATAATACCTCCTTCTTGATTTTTTGCATTTGGCTTAGTATGCCTACTTACTAAATTGGCACCTTCAACAAAAGCAGTATTTTTCGAAGGATTCATTGAAATAACTCTGCCAATGTGACCTTTGGATTTTCCAACCATTACTTTTACATTATCTCCTTTTTTTATTTTCATTTTATATTATTTTTTATAATACTTCAGGTGCTAATGAAATAATTTTCATTCTATTTTTTTCTCTGAGTTCTCTAGCTACAGGACCAAAAACTCGTGTTCCTCTCATTTCATCATTAGTATCAAGTAGTACACAAGCGTTATCATCAAATCTAATATAAGACCCATCACTTCTTTTTACTTCTTTTTTTGTTCTAACCACTACTGCACTTGTTACTTGTTTTTTCTTTACAGTACCATTTGGTGTAACTGTTTTAACTGAGACTACAATTTTATCTCCTAAAGAGGCATATCTTCGTTTTGTTCCACCTAAAACTCTAATACATAAAACTTTTTTTGCTCCAGTATTATCAGCAACATTTAATAACGATTCTTGTTGTACCATAATTATTTAGCTTTTTCTAAAATCTCTACTAATCTCCAACATTTTCTTTTACTAATAGGTCTAGTTTCCATTATAGAAACAAGGTCACCTACATTACAAATATTTTTCTCATCATGAGCAACAAACTTGGACGTTGTCTTTACAAACTTTCCATATACTGGATGTTTCACACGTCTTTCTACAGAAACCACGATAGATTTATCCATTGAGTTGCTATATACTAAGCCTGTTCTTTCTTTTCTTATTTTACGATCTATCATTTTAATTCTCTTTTATTAATTTCCGTTAATAACTTAGCAATATCGCGTCGCTTATATCTCAAACTGATTGGACTATCTAATGTGGCTGTTTTATGATATAATTTTAACTTGTTATAAGCTATTTTATCATCTTTTAATTTTTTAAGAAGTTCTAAATCAGTCATTTCACTTATTATATTTTTTATAGCCATAATTAACGTATTTTATAAATCTCTTCGTTTTACAAATTTTGTTTTAATAGGAAGCTTTTGAGCTGCAAGTCTAAGTGCCTCATTTGCAATATCAAAACTAACTCCATCACACTCAAAAAGCATTCTTCCGGGCTTAACTACAGCCACCCAGTATTCAGGTGCTCCTTTACCCTTACCCATTCTAACTTCAGCTGGTTTCTTAGTTAGAACTTTATCTGGAAAGATGCGAATCCATAACTGACCCTCTCTTTTCATATATCTAGTTGCTGCAATACGGGCTGCTTCAATTTGTCTAGAAGTTATAAAACATTCACCAAGGGATTTAATACCATAAGACCCGAAATTTAAGGTTGCACCTCTTTGTGCGTTGCCTTTCATTCTTCCCTTTTGACTTTTTCGATATTTTGTTTTTTTAGGTTGTAACATAATTAATTATTAATTACCTATTTTTTTCTATTAATTTTTCTTGTAGAAGAATTATTACCTCTCTTCGTACCTACAACAATTGTTTCTATAGGAGTTAAACTTCTCTTACCATATACTTCACCTTTACATATCCAAACTTTTACGCCTATTAAACCATAAGTCGTTAAAGCTTCTTCAACTGCATAGTCAATATCAGCTCTAAATGTGTGTAAAGGTGTTCTACCTTCTTTGTACATTTCAGATCTTGCCATTTCTACACCATTTAGTCGACCTGATACTTGAATTTTAATTCCCTCAGCACCCATACGCATAGAGGCTGCTATAGCCATTTTCACTGCACGTCGGTAAGGAAATCTACCCTCAATTTGATTAGCTACATTTCTAGCAACTAATTTCGCATCAAGTTCAGGTCTCTTTATTTCATATATATTAACCTGTACTTGTTTGGATGTAATTTTCTTTAATTCTTCCTTAAGCTTATCTACTTCTTGGCCACCTTTACCAATAATTAAACCAGGTCTAGATGTACTAATAGTAACTGTAATTATTTTTAAAGTTCTTTCAATTACAATTTTAGACACACTCGCCTTTGATAAGCGTGCATGAAGATATTTACGTATTTTATAATCTTCTAAAATTCTATCTCCAAAATTTTTACCACCATACCAAGCAGAATCCCACCCTCTTATAAAACCTAATCTATTACCTATTGGATTTGTTTTTTGTCCCATATTAATTATTTTCTTTTTTTGATATTAAGATTGTTACGTGATTAGATCTTTTTCTTATCCTATGTGCTCTACCTTGAGGAGCTGGTTGCATTCTTTTTAGCATTCTCGCCGAATCAACATAAATTTCTTTGATAAAAAGGTCAGAATTTTCATCATTAAATTTATTTTGCCAATTAGAAATACCAGACAATAATAATTTTTCTAATCTTAAGGATGCCTCTTTTGGGCTATGCTTTAGTAACACAAGAGCCTTATTAACATCTAAATTTCTTATTTGATTTGCAACTAACCTCATTTTTCTAGGTGAAGTAGGGCAGTTTCTTAGTTTAGCAAGAACTGACATGGTTGCAATATTTTTTTTATTTTCAGTAGTAGCCATTAATTATTTAATTTATTTTTTCTTACCGCCATGACCTCTAAAAGATCTAGTTGGGGAAAACTCTCCAAGTTTATGTCCGACCATATTTTCAGTAATAAATACTGGCACAAATTGTTTACCATTATGAACAGCAAAAGTTTGACCCACAAAATCAGGAATAATCATTGATGATCTACTCCAAGTTTTAATAACTGTTTTCTTATTTGTTTCAATATTTAACTGAACTTTTTTTAGTAGTTTAAAATGTACAAAAGGCCCCTTTTTTAACGATCTTGCCATGCTTATTTTTTTCTATTAATAATAAATTTGTTAGATAATTTCTTCTTTGATCTAGTTTTAAATCCTTTAGCAGGAATACCATTCCTAGACCTAGGATGACCTCCTGATGCTTTACCTTCACCACCACCCATTGGATGATCCACAGGATTCATTGCAACACCTCTTGTTCTAGGTCTTTTACCAAACCATCTACTCCTTCCAGCTTTACCTGATTTCTGCAAACCATGTTCTACGTTTGAAACAGTACCAATTGTTGCTAAACATGTTGTAAGAACGAGTCTAGTTTCACCACTTGGCAATTTAAGAGTTGCATACTTTCCTTCTCTTGCCAATAATTGAACACTAGAACCTGCACTTCTAGCCATTGCAGCACCTTTACCTGGTGACAATTCAATATTGTGAATAGTTGTTCCCAATGGAATATCTGATAAATATAAAGTATTTCCAATACTAGGTGGAACTCCATTTCCAGAAATAAGTTGATCTCCTACTTTTAAGTCTTTTGGAGCTACTATGTAACGCTTTTCACCATCTTTATAATATAATAATGCAATTCTCGCTGTTCTATTTGGATCATACTCAATGCTTTTTACAGTAGCTGGTATACCATGCTTTTCTCTTTTAAAATCTATAACTCTGTATTTTCTTTTATGACCTCCACCTAGGTATCTCATTGTCATTCTTCCATCATTGTTTCGACCTCCACTTCTCTTTTTAACTTTAGTTAAGGTTTTTTCAGGTGAAGATTTAGTGATGTCATCAAAAGTGGTAACAACTTTAAATCTTTGTCCTGGAGTTAAAGGATTTATTTTTTTAATTCCCATAATTATACAACATTATTATAAAAATCTATTTTACCCTCAGCAATTTGAACAATAGCTTTTTTAAAAGAATTTCTTTTACCCTGCACAACTCCCGCTTTAGTAAATTTAGTTTTTGTTTTACCGTAATAATTCATAGTCTTAACAGACTTGACTTTAACATTATAAAGACTTTCAACTGATTTTTTAATATCTATTTTATTTGCAAATTTTGAAACAACAAAAGCATAGCGATTTAATAATTCTGCTTGTTGAGTCATTTTTTCAGTTACTATAGGTTTAATTATTAAGTCCATATATTATTTTTTAATATTTTTGAGTGCACTTTCAACAAAAATTAATTTAGAAGAATTAAGAATATCATATGTATTCAATTCATTAGTTACAACTACATTAGTTTTAGGTAAATTACGCGATGATAAAGAAATATTTTCTTTTCTATCTGATAACACCAACATTGTCTTCTCCTCACTCAAACCTAAGTTTAGTAAAAAATTTGTGTAGTTTTTTGTTTTTGGTTCATTAAAATCAAAGTCCTCAACAACTACAATACTTTTTTCCTTAGCTTTACCACTAAGAGCTGAAAATTGAGCTAGATTTTTTACTTTTTTATTCAGTTTAGTCTCATAAGACCTAGGTTTAGGCCCAAAAATACGTCCTCCACCTTTAAATAGTGGATTTTTGATACTTCCCGCTCTGGCAGTACCAGTACCTTTCTGTTTTTTAATTTTTCTAGTACTTCCAGTAATTTCACCGCGTTCTTTCGCCTTTGATGTACCTTGTCTATTATTGGCTCTAAAATGCTTAATAGCCAAATATATAGCATGTTCATGCACTTCTAAACCAAATATAGATTTATCTAGCGAAACCTCTCTGCCAGTACTCTTACCTTTGATATTTAAAACTGGTAATTTCATTAGTTCGTAATATTTAAATAAGTATTATTAGGTCCAGGAACAGATCCCTTTAATATAATTACATTTTTTTCTGTTAAAATTTTTAATACTTGCAAGTTTTTCACAGTTACTTTTTTACCCCCCATTCTACCTGCCATTCTCATACCCTTAAAGACTCTTGCTGGGTATGAAGCTGCTCCAATTGAGCCTGGGGCGCGCATCCTATTGTGTTGACCATGTGTTGCATCTCCAACTCCTTTAAAACCATGTCGCTTAACTACCCCTTGAAAACCTTTACCCTTACTATTGCTAGTCACATCAACAAATTCTCCCTCTTTAAATAAGTTAACATCAATAATATCTCCTAGTTGTAAATCACGTGGGACAGATTTCCCTTGATCATCATTTTTTATATAATCATTATCAAACTCAACATACACTTTCTTAACTTGAGTATTAGCCTTTTTAACATGACCTAATTCAGACTTTAAAGTCTTTTTATTTTTTTTATCATCATATCCTATTTGAACAGCAGAGTATCCATCATTTTCCTGACTTTTAATTTGCGTAACAAAACACGGTCCTGCCTCAACAATAGTACAAGGTATACTTTTACCTTCTTCGTTGAAAAAACTACTCATTCCTATTTTTCTTCCAATTATACCTGCCATAACTTATGCCTTTATTTGTACTTCTACACCACTTGGCAGCTCTAATTTCATTAAAGCATCTACAGTGTTAGTGGAGGTACTATAAATATCTAATAACCTTTTATATGAGTTCAATTCAAATTGTTCTCTTGACTTCTTATTTACATGTGGGGAACGTAAAACTGTAAAAATCTTTTTATTGGTAGGTAATGGAATTGGGCCATTAACAACTGCTCCAGTAGATTTAACAGTTTTAACTATTTTTTGTGCCGATTTATCGACCAAATTATAGTCATATGATTTTAATTTTATTCTAATTCTTTGACTCATAATTTATGCTTCTACTTTTTTATTTTTTGATATAACCTCGTCAGCAATATTTTTTGGAACTTCATCATAATGACTAAATTCCATCGTTGAAGTAGCTCTACCAGATGTTATTGTTCTAAGATCTGTTACATAACCAAACATCTCAGACAATGGTATCTTGGCATTTACTATAGTAGCGCCACTCCTCTCACTAGTTCCTTCAATTAATCCTCTTCTTTTGTTCAAATCACCAATCACATCGCCCATATTTGCTTCAGGAGTAACTACTTCTAATTTCATAAACGGTTCTAATAATACTGGCTTGCATTTAGGTAAAGCTTCTCTGAAAGCACTTTTAGCACATATCTCAAATGATAACTGATCAGAATCAACTGCATGAAAAGAACCATCTTTTAGAGTCACCTTCATCGAATCTACTTCATATCCAGCCAACACTCCATTCTTCATAGCATCTTGAAATCCCTTTTTCACAGAAGGTATAAACTCTTTGGGTATATTACCTCCTTTAACTTTATCTTCAAAAATTAAACCAGGGTTTTCCTTATCAGAATTGGGCTCAACTGAAAAAATAATATCTGCAAACTTTCCTCTACCTCCTGTTTGTTTTTTATAAACTTCCCGATGCTCAATACTTCCCCTAATTGTTTCCTTGTAATTTACCTGAGGGGCTCCTTGATTACATTCTACATTAAATTCTCTTTTTAAACGATCAACTAAAACTTCTAAGTGTAATTCCCCCATTCCTGAAATAATTGTTTGGCCTGTATCATGATCAGTTTTTACTTGGAAAGTAGGATCTTCCTCTGACAATTTACTTAATGCAACACCTAGCTTATCAACATCATTTTGAGTTTTAGGTTCAACTGCAATCCCAATCACAGGATCAGGAAATTCCATTGATTCTAAAACCACATGTGCATTTTCAGCACATAGGGTGTCACCAGTTCTAATATCTTTGAAACCTACGGCTGCACCAATATCACCAGCCTCGATTTGATCCAAAGCATTTCTAGAATTTGAATGCATTTGAAAAATACGAGATATACGTTCTTTAGAACCGGATCTAGTATTATATACATAAGAACCCGCTTTTAAAGATCCTGAGTATACCCTAAAAAAACATAAACGACCAACGAAAGGGTCAGTAGCTATTTTGAATGCTAATGCAGCAAATGGTTCATCATTTGAAGGTTTTCTAGACACCTCTGTATCAGATTTAGGATCTACACCAACAATAGAGGGAACATCTAGCGGACTTGGCAAATATAACATTACATTATCTAATAATGTTTGTACACCTTTATTTTTAAAAGCTGAGCCACATAACATTGGAGTAATATTCATTGATAATGTTGCTTTTCTAATAGCATTTTCAATTTCAGTATTTGTGATTGAATCAGGGTTTTCAAAATATTTTTCCATTAATATTTCATCAGACTCAGCAACAGCTTCTAACATTTTTTCTCTCCATTCATTGGCTATATCAACTAAATCTGTAGGAATATCTACTTCATTAAAAGTCATACCTTGATCTGCTTCATTCCAAATAATACCTTTCATTGTAACTAGATCTACAACACCTTTAAAATCATCTTCCGTACCAATAGGGATTTGAAGCGGAATAGGATTTCCATTTAATCGATCTTTAACCTGATCTATACAACGAAAAAAGTCTGCACCTATACGATCCATTTTATTCACAAAACCTATTCTAGGAACATTATATCTATCAGCTTGTCTCCACACTGTTTCAGATTGAGGCTCTACTCCACCTGAGGCACAAAATAATGCGACAGCACCATCTAATACTCTCAATGACCTTTCAACATCAACAGTAAAATCAACGTGACCAGGTGTGTCAATAATATTCATTTTAAATTCTTCGTTCCTAAAAGACCAATTAGTAGTTGTGGCTGCAGATGTTATAGTAATACCTCGTTCTTGCTCTTGCTCCATCCAATCCATTGTTGCGGCTCCATCATGAACCTCACCTATTTTGTGACTTAGACCAGTATAGTAAAGAATACGTTCTGTGGTTGTAGTCTTACCAGCATCTATATGAGCCATAATACCGATATTTCTAGTAAATTTTAAATCTCTTTTTGCCATTATTCTAAATAATTTGATATTAAAATCTAAAATGAGAGAAAGCTTTATTCGCTTCAGCCATTTTATGTACTTCAGTTTTCTTTTTAATTGACGCCCCTTCTTCTTTGTAAGCAGCTAAAATTTCAGCAGCTAACTTTTGTGCCATTGATTTCTCATTTCTTTTTCTTGAAAATTTAATCATCCAAGACATAGCCATTGAAACTTTCCTTTCAGGCCTAATTTGCATTGGGATTTGAAAGGTAGCACCACCAATTCTTCTGCTTCTCACTTCTACTTGTGGCATGACATTAGACAATGCTTTTTTCCAAACATCTAAACTGGAATCTTCTTCATTTGATTTTTGTTTCTCAACAATATCAATAGCATCATAGAAAATTTTAAATGCAATATTCTTTTTTCCACTTAGCATCATCGTGTTGACAAAACGAGTAACTAACTGATCTCCAAATTTTGGATCTGGTAAAAGAATTCTTTTTTTAGCTCTAGATTTTCTCACTTTTTTATAGTTTGTTTAATTATTTTTTCTTTGCTTGCTTAGTTCCATATTTAGATCTTCTTTGATTCCTACCTTCTACACCAGCGGTATCTAATGCCCCTCTAACAATGTGATATCTTACACCTGGTAAATCTTTCACTCTTCCACCCCTTACTAATACAATTGAATGCTCTTGCAGGTTGTGTCCCTCTCCAGGAATATATGCATTAACTTCATATCCGTTAGTCAATCTAACTCTAGCCACTTTTCTCATTGCAGAATTTGGTTTCTTTGGAGTAGTAGTATACACACGTGTACAAACACCCCTTCTTTGAGGGCAAGCACTTAAAGCCAAAGACTTACTCTTTTTTCTTAAAGACTTTCTACCTTTTCTGACTAACTGCTGTATAGTAGGCATATCATTTTTTTTATCTGTTATTAATCATGTTAAAAATTCCACTTTTCAAAATGGTTTGCAAATCTATAAATTTTAATCTTTAAATCAAATCTAATTTTTGTTTTTTTAAAAGATTTATTCAAAAGACATAATTAAAACCATAAAAAATTGATGATTATATTAGATTAATTAGCAAAATAAGAGATGCTTAAATAAAAGAAAAATTGTAAATAATTATTATTAACCAATAATGAATTATAAATTTAATTTTACTAACACTTTGTGTGTTTAAATTTATTATGAACTAAATAAAAAAATAAATCAATGATATTTTTTGTTAAAAAATAAACCATGGCATACACATTAAATAATGAGCAATTGTCAGCAGTTCAGAACACTGAAGGACCTGTCATAATAATTGCGGGACCTGGCTCTGGCAAAACTAGAGTAGTAACTGAACGAATTGCTCATTTAATAAATAGTGGAACTTCAGGACAAAATATTTTGGCATTAACTTTTACTAACAAAGCTGCCAATGAAATGAAAAAAAGAGTACATAGCATTACTAATAATCAAGACGCATTTTCTATATGGATGGGAACTTTTCATTCAATTTTCGCTAAAATACTTCGCAAGGAAGCAATCAAAATAGGTTACACAAATAATTTTACGATTTATGACAATGAAGATTCAATTAAAACAATTCGTAGAATAATTGATAATAAAAATTTAGACAAAGAAATATATAATCCTAAGTACATTTTTTCTAAAATATCTTTTCTTAAAAATCATTTGATTAGTGATACTAAATACTTTGAGCAAATTGATTTAATTAAAAATGACAAAATTAATAATCAAGAAGAATTTAAAAACATATATCAACAATATGTCAAAATATGCCAAACATCCAACGCTATGGATTTTGATGATTTACTAATTAAAACTTATGATTTGTTTAAACATCATGTCGAAACTCTAAAAAAATATCAAACTTTATTTCAATATATTTTAATTGACGAATACCAAGACACAAATAAGGTGCAAGATGCAATTGTAAAGCAATTATCAAAAAAACACCAAAATATTTGCATAGTTGGTGACGACTCTCAAAGTATTTATTCATTTCGAGGTGCTAATATTAACAATATGCTGCAGTTTAAAAATTATTTTAAAACTGTTAAGGAATTCAAATTGGAACAAAACTACAGATCTACTAAAAATATTGTAAAAGTTGCTAACATATTAATTGAAAAAAATAAAAATAAAATAAACAAAAGAATATTTACTAATCAAGAGGAAGGTGAAAAAATTAAGCTTTTTGAATACTATAATGACAGAGAAGAGGGAGATAAAACTGCTGAAAAAATTCAAGAATCAATTTACAAAAACAAAACTAATAGAGATGAATATGCGATACTATATAGAACAAATAGCCAGTCTAAAGCAGTAGAGGATGGCTTAAGAAAAAGGGGCATTAGTTATAAAATTTTTGGAGGACTTTCATTCTATCAAAGAAAAGAAATCAAGGATATTTTAGCTTACTTAAAATTAATTACAAACCATCATGATGACACTGCTTTACTTAGAATTATCAATTATCCCTCCAGAGGAATAGGATTAACAACTGTAGAAAAACTAAACGAAATAGCAAATAAAGAACAAACTTCAATTTGGAGTATTTTAAATTCAGAAAAAATAGATCAATTAAAAATTAACAGCTCTACAAAAAACAAATTACATAATTTTAAGAATCTCATTTGCGATTTTCACACAAAAATAAACGAAGATTTATTTACAACTTCTCAGTTCATTGTGAAAAAAACTCAAATAATTGACAAACTAAAAGAGAATCTAAATGAAGAAAATATTAATCGACTAGAAAATATAAGCGAATTGTTTAATACTATTAAATTTTTTTCAATTAAAGAAACTAACAACTCAATCACTGACTTCATTAATGAAATTTCATTAGATGAAAATCATGATCAAAAAGAAATTAATAATACAGAGCACGTTTCACTTATGACACTACACCAATCTAAAGGCCTAGAATTTAAATATGTATACATTCTAGGTGTAGAAAATGGCCTTTTCCCATCTCAAAAAAAGACAAAACATCAAACAGATATTGAAGAAGAAAGAAGACTTTTTTACGTAGGCATTACTCGTGCAATTAAAAATGTTTGTATCTCATATGCATTAAATAGATTCAAATTTGGAACAGTAATAAATTCATCAAAGAGTTGCTTTATTGAAGAAATTGAACACCTATTAAACATTGATAATATAACAAAGTATAATACAACTTATAAGAACCAATCACTTTTAAACAAAAATAAACACTATATCAATAAACAGAAAAATAAATCGTCTTTAGATTACAATCCATTAAAAAAATTAAAAAAAATCAGTTCAGATATTTACAGAGACAAAAGATTATTAAAAATTGGACAAAAAATCAAACATAATATTTTTGGCATTGGAGAAATCACAAACATTGATCTAAGCGACGGAAATGAAAAAATTAAAGTTATTTTTCAAAATAGTGGTGAGAAAATTTTACTAACTAAATTTGCGAAATTTGAAATAATAGAATAATTTTTGCTAAAAAATAGTTTTCTTTTTTAATTTTACACTCAACCCATATATTTTACTAAAACAAAATTATGCAATACAATACATCACTAAGCCCTCTTATTATCCCCGAATACGGAAGGCATATTCACACGATGGCTCAAAGCTTATTAAAAATAGATAATAGAGAAAAAAGAAATCAGCAAGCTCAAATACTAATTAAAATCATGGGCAATCTCAACTCACACCTTAGAGATGTTGAGGAATATAAACATAAACTATGGGATCATTTACACATATTATGTGAACATAAGCTTGATGTAGACACACCATTCTCAGGCGAAACCCTTGAATTTAAAAGCCAAAAAACAGAACGGATTCAAAACACTCAAGGAAGTGTTAAACATAAACATTATGGAAAACTAATTATTAAACTGATAAAAGAATGCATTAAAATTGAAAATTTATCTTTAAGAGATCAATTATTAAATCAAATTGCGCAACAAATGAAACGATCTTTTTTAAATTGGAACAAAAGCAATGTTCAAGATGAACAAATTTGGCATGACTTAGAATCGTTTTCAGAAGAAAAAATAAATTTAGATTATCAAAAGGTAATTCCTGTTTTTCATCAACAACCCATAAGAAAAAAAACTTTTTTTAAAAGGTCTAATAAAAAAAATTACTCAAGGTCTAAATGAAAAGTTTCAGAATAATTGGCGGCCATGAACTTTCAGGAAATGTAAAACCTCAAGGAGCAAAAAATGAAGCATTACAAGTAATCTCTGCCACACTTCTAACTGAACAAAAAATTATAATAAAAAATATTCCATTAATAAGTGATGTATTGTGCTTAATAGATATTCTTGAGGGCTTAGGCGTTGAAGTAAAAAAAATAAAGAAAAACACATATTCTTTTCAATCCAAAAATATAAACACTAATTACCTTAAAACTTTAGATTTTAAAAAAAATAGTAAAAAAATTAGAGGATCTATAATGGTCATTGGTCCACTTTTAGCAAGAATGGGTTCTGCAATATTGTATCCGCCAGGAGGTGATAAAATAGGCAGAAGAAGACTTGATTCACACTTTTTAGGTTTGAAAAAGTTAGGGGCTAAATTCAAAAAAATTGGAGATAAATCATATAAAATATATGCTAATAAATTAAAGGGTTCATATATATTACTTGAAGAAGCATCAGTAACTGCCACTGCAAACATCATAATGACTGCAAGTTTAGCTAAGGGTAAAACAATAATTTATAATGCTGCGTGTGAGCCATACATTCAACAACTATGTTCCATGTTGATTTTAATGGGTGCAAAAATTGAAGGAATTGGATCAAACTTAATCAAAATTCAAGGTGTTAATAAGCTTAAAGGTTGTGAACATAAAATACTTCCTGACATGATAGAGATTGGCAGCTGGATCGGACTTGCCGCAATGACAAAATCTGAGATAACTATCAAAAATGCATCCATTAAAAACCTTGGAAATATAATTAATGTCTTCAGAAAATTAGGTATAAAAATAATTTGTAACAAAGATGACATTATTGTTAAAAAACAAAAAACATATAACATTGACACTTTTGTTAACGGATCTATACTAACAATTTCAGATGCTCCATGGCCTGGATTTACTCCAGACCTACTTAGTATTATATTAGTTACTGCCATTCAAGGAAATGGAAGCCTATTAATTCACCAAAAAATGTTTGAAAGTAGACTTTTTTTTGTTGACAAACTTATTGATATGGGAGCGAAAATTATACTTTGTGATCCCCACAGAGCTACAATAAGTGGTATAAATAGAAAATATCAACTTCGGGGAACAACTATGACTTCTCCCGATATTAGAGCTGGAATATCCCTACTGATTGCAGCACTATCAGCAAAAGGTGAAAGCATAATTCACAATATTGAACAAATTGATCGTGGCTATGAAAATATTGACGCAAGACTTAGAAAATTAGGGGCAAAAATTGAAAGACTTTAAACTGCCAAATATTGACAATGTGTCACATGTTGTCACTTTGGCCAAAAATTTGATGTAAGAATATTTAGAAATTTTAATCAAATAGTATTATGGCAAAAAAAATAAAAAAAACAAGTACTGAAATTTTAAAAAAAGAAGAAGAATTAATTGAATTAAAAAATAAATATTTAAGACTTGTAGCCGAATTTGAAAATTATAAAAAAAGAACACAAAAAGAGAGAGAAGAATTTGCAAAATATGCAAAGGAAAGCTTTATTAAATCTATCCTTCCAATTATAGATGATTTTGAAAGAGCCCAACAGACAAAAGAAAACGATATTAAGGGATATTTATTAATAGAGAAGAAATTAATGGATATTTTATCTCAACATAATTTAGAAAAAATCAAATTAGATGAAAATGAACAATTTGATCTTGATAAACATGAAGCAATTAGCAGTATTGAAGTAAAACAAAAAAATAAAAAAGGCAAAATAATTGAAGAAGTAGAAGCAGGCTACTTGTTGTCAGATAAAATAATTAGATACCCAAAAGTTATAATTGGAAAATGAATAAAAGAGACTATTATGAAGTGCTTGGTATAAGCAGAAATGCAAATGAAAAAGAGATTAAACAAGCCTACAGAAAATTAGCAGTAAAATATCATCCTGATAGAAATGCTGGAGACAAAGATGCTGAAGAAAAATTTAAAGAAGCGGCTGAAGCCTATGAGGTATTAAGCAATAATGACAAAAAATCAAGATATGACCAGTTTGGTCACCAAGGAGTTTCAGGTTCAAGAGGCTTTGGTGGTGGCTTCTCAAATATGAGTGATATCTTTGAACAACACGGTGATATTTTTGGTGATATTTTTGGTAGTGCATTTGGGAATAGATCTTCTAGTCAAAATAGAGTTTTAAAAGGAAGTAACTTAAGAATTAGAATTAATCTCAACCTAAAGGAAATTGTAGAAGGAGTTACAAAAAAAATAAAAATTAAACGATTAACATCTGCCCCAAATACAGAATATGGAACATGTCATCATTGTAATGGAAGAGGTTCTGTAACAAAAATTACCAATACTATTTTGGGACAAATGCAATCATCTAGTATTTGTCCACATTGTAAAGGGAGTGGAAAAATTGTTAAAAACAGACCTAATGGAAGCAATGAAGATGGTATGATCTATACAGAGGAATTAACAGAAATTAAAATTCCTGCTGGTGTTTCTGAAGGCATGCAACTTAAAATAAGAAATAAAGGTAATCATGCCCCTTATGACGGAATTCCTGGAGATTTACTAGTACTAATTGAAGAATCTGAACATGAAGAGCTAATGAGGGAAGGTAGCAATATTCATTTTGATCTATACATTAGTATCCCAGATGCAATTATAGGTTGTAATGTTGAAATTCCAACAGTAAACGGAAGAGCTAAAGTAAAAGTGCCAAGTGGTATTCAAAGTGGCAAAATACTCAGACTCAAATCTAAGGGAATCCCTGATATAGACAGCGGAATAAAAGGTGACTTATTAATTCACATTAACATTTGGACTCCTGACAGTTTAAATAAACATCAGTTGGAATTTTTTGAAAAAAATCTATCAGCTAATGAATTTAAACCAAAACCCAAAAATGAAAAATCTTTCTTTGAAAAAGTAAAAGAAATGTTTAATTAATTCAATATATAAAAATGACACAAATATTAATTATTGAAGATGAAATTGCTATACGAAATGTTTTAAAAAGCATATTAATTGACGAAAACAAACAATTCATAATTTCTGAAGCTAGTAATGGAGAAGAAGGCATTAAAATGTTAATGCAAAAAAAATACAATTTAGTTATTTGTGATATAAAAATGCCAAAATTTGATGGAATAGAAGTCTTAGAAAAAGCACTAGAAAATGGTATTGAAACTCCTTTTATTATGATTTCTGGTCATGGAGATATTAATACTGCTGTAGATTGTATAAAAAAAGGAGCATATGACTACATTTCTAAACCACCAGATTTAAATCGTCTTTTAACAACCATTAGAAATGCTCTTAAGACAGTAGATTTAAAAATAGAAAACAAGGTGTTAAGAAAAAAAGTTAACACATCCAAAGAGATGATTGGTGAATCACCCAGAATGATTGATATCAAAAATATTATTAATAAAATTGCACCAACTGACGCAAGAGTTCTTATAACTGGTGAGAATGGGACTGGAAAAGAATTAGTAGCTCATGAAATACACAAACTAAGTGCACGTCACAAAATTCCAATGATAGAAGTTAATTGTGCTGCTATACCTTCCGAACTAATAGAAAGTGAGTTATTTGGACATGAAAAGGGTTCATTTACATCTGCTCACAAACAGAAAAAAGGTAAGTTTGAACTTGCTGATCAAGGCACTTTATTTCTTGATGAAATTGGTGATATGAGTTTATCAGCGCAAGCTAAAGTACTTAGAGCACTGCAAGAGAATAAAATAACTCGAGTTGGTGGTGAAAAAGAAATCAGTGTGAATGTTAGAATAATTGCAGCAACTAATAAAAACCTCAAAACAGAAATACAAAATAATAACTTTAGAGAAGACTTATTACATAGAATTAGTGTGATACCAATTCATGTGCCTAGTCTTAAAAATAGAAAACAAGATATTCCATTATTAATAAACCACTTCCTTGATAAGATTTGTAAAGAGCATGGTATCTCAAAAAAAGAAATTGAAAATAGTGCAATTAAGGAGTTGACAAATTATAGTTGGCCTGGGAATATTAGAGAATTAAGAAATGTTATTGAAAGATTAATTATTCTTTCTGATGATATTATCACTTGCAATGACATCAAAATGAATTAATATTCAATAAGCTCTCCATCTCTGAGACTTAAATTGAATTTGATTTTTAATCTATTATAAATACCATATAATTCCTTATCTACTTCAGAGTCCGTTAAAGTTTTTTTTGAGCTTTGAAATTTAAAATTCAATGCCAAAGATTTTTTTCCTGTTTCAATTTTATCACCTTGATATAAATCAAAAAGTGAAAATTGTGTTAAAAATTTATTATCAATATCGTTAATTTCTTGTTGTATTTGAGAGTATTTTATTGATTGATCAACTAATAATGACAAGTCTCTACTGATAGAAGGAAACTTAGAAATTCTTTTATAAAGTAAAGGCTTTTTATTCTTAATAATTTTAATTAATAAATCAAAATTAATATCAACAAAATATATTTCTTTTTTCACACCAAATAAATCTTGTGTCTTCTTAGAAAAAATTCCAACGCTTCCAACTTTATTAGATTCAAAAGAATATTCTAGTATTTGAGAAAAATACTCATCATTTTTAATATTGAAATCAAAAATACTTAAGTCAATTACGTAATAATTTAGTATTTTATCTAAAGTGTTTTTCATGTAAAAAAAATCAACTTTTTGATCTTCATGTTTCCAATTTTTAATTTTTGATAGACCACAACAAAAAATTGAAAGTTTTTGATTCTCAAGATATCTTCCATTAAGATTTGAGTAAGTATATCCAAATTCAAAAATTTTTACATTTGGGGTTTGTCTATTTAAATTATGTCTAATTGTTTCAATTCCACTAAAAAACATATTAGGCCTCATAATGGAAAGATCTTGACTGAGAGGATTAATTATTTTAACAACTTCATTAGAAGAAGTGTTAAATAATTTTGACATTTTCTCTGGGATTAAGGAATTATTTTGAACTTCGTAAAAACCGCTAGAAACTAATAAGGTTGATATTTCTTGTTTAAAATCAAATATTGATTTTTCATTATTTGAAAATGGGTGAAAACTAACCTTGTTTGTTTCAGGTAAATTATTGTATCCATAGATACGAGCCACTTCTTCAACTACATCTATCTCACGACTAACATCAAATCTAAATGAAGGAATAGTTATTTCACAACCATCCTTTGATTGACTATGTACTTTAAAACTTAAATCTTTTAAAATATTAAGTATCTCATTATGTGGGATTTTAAAACCTAGTACTTTATCACATGTTGAAAAAGAAAAGTATAAGCGTATTGGTTTTAGTTTTTTTGAATTATAAGCAACTTCATTTGAAATTATTCCATTACATAATTCTTTAATTAAATTAGCTGCACGATATAAAGAAAATTTTGAAAAATTAAAATCAACACCTCTTTCAAATCTGTATGAAGATTCGGAATTTAAAGAATGTCTTTTTGATGTTCGTCTAATAAAAGTGGGGTCAAAAAATGCACTTTCTAGAAAAATACTATTTGTATTATTGTCTACACAAGAATTCATGCCACCAATTACACCAGCAAGGCAAAGAGGTTTTTCACTATCAGCAATAACTAAATCTTCATTTGAAAGAACAATTTCACGAGCATCAAGGGTTTGAAACTTTTCACCCCCTTTAGCGTTCCGAACTACAATTTTTGAATTAGAAATTTTATTATAATCAAATGCATGAAGTGGATGACCGGTTTCATGTAAAACAAAATTAGTTACATCAACAATATTGTTAATTGGTTTCAAACCAATAGATAGTAATTTACATTTTAACCAATTAGGGGAAGGCTTAACTTGCAAATTTTGAATACATACGCCTGAATAACTGGGACATGCAATAACATTTCTGACATTGAGATTTATTTGCATATCTTTATTTAGTGATTTGTATGATGAAACATCCGGAAGATTAAATTTTAACCTTTTTTTTCTATGGGAGTAGAATGCAAATAAATCTCTACAGACACCAATATGACCAAAAGCATCTGTTCTGTTTGGTGTTAAACCTATTTCAATTGAATAATCTTTTGTTAAACTTAAATAATCCGACAACAACATACCAGCTTTAGCACTATCATCCAAAACCATAACTCCATCATGATTTTCACTAAGTCCAATTTCATCTTCTGCACAAATCATACCCTCAGACCATTCACCTCTAATTTTAGTTTTTTTGATTTTAAACTTTTCTCCACTAATGTTAACTAAATAATTGCCAGTTAACACAACTACCACATGCTGACCCTTAGAAATATTATTGGCGCCACAAACAATTTGCTTTACCTCATTACCAACATCAACTTTTGTTAATTTTAATCTATCTGCATTAGGATGAGATTCACATTCTATGATTTGACCTACAACCAAATGATCTAAGGAGGAAAACTTTTCTGTCACTTTTTCCACTTCCAAACCAGTGGATGTTAATATTTCAGCAACTTTATAAACATCATCCTTAAAATTGAGGTATTTTTTAAGCCAATTAAATGAAACGATCATAGATTTAAAATATTAGTTAAGTAAAATTAAATAAAGATTTAAAAAAATTATCTTTTATCAAATAAATAATTTGCTATTTGTTATTATGCCACAGAACCCCACTTTAAAGATCCTTTATGATACTTTAAATAAAAATTTTTTATAGGCTTATTAATTAAAATTGATAGAGATGGATCATTTTTTAAAATTTCTTTAGCATCCTCTCTAGCATTATTTAAAATATTATAATCTTTTACCAAACTAGAAAGCTTTAAGTTTAAAACTCCACTTTGCTTAGTTCCTAAAACATCCCCCGGTCCTCTTAATTTCAAATCAACCTCAGCAATATTAAATCCATCATGGCAATCTACCATAGATTTTAATCTGACTTTTGCTTCATTACTGAGTTTATTTGAACTAATTAAAAAACAAAAAGATTGATGAGAACTTCTACCTACTCTACCTCTAAGCTGATGAAGTTGAGACAAACCAAATTTCTCAGCATTATTAATCACCATAATTGATGCATTTGGGACATTTACGCCTACTTCAATAACAGTGGTAGAAACCATAATTTGAGTCTCGTGATTTACAAAACGTTGCATTTGTATTTCTTTTTCGTCTTTTTTTAAACGTCCATGAATCATTGACACATTAAATCCCTTGGTCTCAAAAATTTTTTTAACATTATCATAACCATCGATTAAATTTTTATAGTCTAAAACTTTACTTTCTTCAATTAAAGGATAAACAATATATACTTGTTTGTTTTTTTGAAGTTCTGAAAAAATAAATTGATATACTCTTTTTATTTGCTTTTCATAAAAATGGATTGTTTTAATAACTTTTCTATTTGGAGGAAGTTCATCTATTATAGAAACATCTAAATCTCCATAAGCTGTCATAGCTAAAGTTCTGGGTATTGGAGTTGCTGTCATAACCAAAACATGTGGAGTGGGTTTATATTTTTGATATATTTTTAATCTTTGTGAAACACCAAATTTATGTTGCTCATCAATTATAACTAAACCAAGTTTACAAAATACAATTTCGTCTTGAATTAAAGCATGAGTACCCACAACAACATCAAGAAGATTGTTTTTAACATCATGAATTATCTGTTTTTTTTCACTCCTTTTAATTTTACCTGTTAAAAGACCTACTCTTATGCCTATGTCTTTACTAAATTCCATTAGACTTTCATAATGTTGATTTGCTAAGATTTCTGTAGGTGCCATCAAACATGCTTGAAATCCATTATCTATAGCAATTAAAATAGTCATAAATGAAATAATTGTTTTACCTGAACCCACATCACCCTGAAGTAATCTATTCATTTGAAAACCGCTTAATGTATCATTTCTTATTTCTTTCATCACTTTTTTTTGTGCACCTGTTAACTCAAAACTAAGATGGTTTTTATAAAATAAATTGAACTTGTCACCTACAACAGAAAAAGCAAAAGATTTAACATTTTTATTTCTAATTAATTTTTGAGTAAGAATTGAAATTTGAAGGAAAAACAATTCTTCAAATTTAAACCTACGGATAGCATCATGTAAGCAAGTAGAATTTAATGGAAAGTGAATATTTAAAAACATTTCTTTTCTACTAATAAATTGATGTTTTAAAATTATAGCATTGGAAAGATTTTCCGGCAATTCCTTAATTAAAGAATTCAACTCTAAAATCAACTTTGAAATACCCTTACTATTTAATCCAACAGAACTTAGTTTTTCATTTGAGTGATAGACAGGATATAATTTATAAATAATTCTATTATTATTTTGGTCAAATTCTTCAATTTCAGGGTGAATAAAAGATATTTTACTATTAAATCTTACAGGCTTACCAAAAATTAAATACTGTTGACCTAGTTTAATAAATTTATTTAACCATCTTATTCTTTTAAAAAAAACTAATTCAACAAAACCTGTTTTATCAAAAAAGGTTACAATTAATCGTTGCTTTTTCCCTGATCCTAAAATTTTTTTATTTTTTACAGCGCCCATTATTTGAAGATCTGTCTCAAATGATGTTAATTGATTTATTAGATATAACTTACTTCGGTCAATATATCTAAATGGGAAAAAGGTTAATAAATCATAAAACGAGAAAATTGATAATTCTTTGTTTAGATAACTCGCTCTTCTAGGCCCAACCCCTTTTAAAAATTCAATTTTTGTATCTAAAATTGACAATGGCTGTTAAAAGTTTAAAATTGATTCTATTGTAGAAAGATAGTCTTCTTTTACAGAATTTATATTTCCAAAATCCACATCATCAATGACAATTTTACCTGAAGTAACCTGACCTAAAAAAGTATAGGGAGTTTTATTTTTTAAAAAATTTTCAAATTTACTTTGGTTATTTTTGTCAATTGATACCACAACACGACTCTGAGACTCTCCAAACAAATATGCGTCCTGACGAAATTCATGGTTTGTAAAAATATCAAAGCCGTAATTATTTACAATTCCACTTTCAATCAAATTAACATATAGTCCGCCGTCTGATATATCATGAGCAGATTTAATTTGTTTGTTTTTTATAAGCAACTTAATCATCTTTTGTAAAGATAACTCCTTATTTACATCAAAATAAGGAGCTGGGCTTGATTGAATATTTAAATAATTTGCAAGATATTCAGAGGATGAAATATCATCGTGACACTCTCCTATTAAATAAATTAAATCACCTGATGACTTAAAATCTAGTGTCATGATATGATTTTTATCAGGAACTAAACCAATCATACCAATTGTTGGAGTAGGAAAACAAGGTTCTGTAGAATTAGGATTTACAGTTTGATTGTAAAAACTTACATTACCTCCTGTAACAGGAGTTTGTAAAGCTTCACATGCCTCTTTCATACCCAAGATTGAATTGACAAACTGCCAATATACTTCGGGATCATATGGATTGCCAAAATTTAAACAATTTGTTATTGCCATAGGTTCTCCGCCGGAACATACTATATTCCTTGCAGCTTCAAATACAGCAATAGCACATCCAATCTTAGGGTCAGCATGCACATATCTTGCATTACAATCCACTGTCATTGCTAATGCCTTATTAGTACCTTTCACATTTACAATCGCTGCATCAGAAGGACAGTTAGTGCTCATATTAATCGTACCTACCATAGAATCGTATTGTTCAAAAATCCATTTTTTTGAAGCTATATTTGGAAGTTTTATTATCTCTCTTGCTACTTTAATAATATTAGATGGAGGTAGAATAGTTGAAATATTAAATTTTTTATAATCATTATAATAATTAGGTTCTTTATACTCTCTTTCATAAACTGGGGCACCTCCTCCTAAAACCAAAGATTCTGAGGGCACATTTGCAATACATTCATTATTAAAATAAAATTCTAATCTTTTAGAGTTCGTAACCTCGCCTATTTGTTCACAATTTAAATCCCATTTTTTAAAAATATTTTTCACGATATTTTCTTTTCCTTTTTTAATAACTAGGAGCATGCGCTCTTGAGACTCGGATAATAAAATTTCAAAGGGCTCCATTTTTTGACGAGTAGGAACCTTATCAAGATATATTTTCATGCCACATTTTCCTGCGCTACTCATTTCTGAAGTAGAACAAATGATACCTGCTGCACCCATATCTTGCATACCAACCAATGCGTTAGTTTTTGATATTTCCATAGTTGCTTCAAGAAGAAGTTTTTCTTGAAAGGGATCACCTACCTGAACAGATGGAATGTCATTTACAGAATCTTGAGTTAAATCTTTAGAAGCAAAAGCTGCACCATTAATTCCATCTTTTCCTGTTGCCGATCCTACTATAAATACTGGATTACCGTTTCCTTTGGCAATAGCTGATATCATATCACCCTTATGCATAATTCCAGCAGAGAAAGCATTAACTAATGGATTCGCATTATAACTTTTATCAAAAAAAGTTTCACCACCTACAATTGGAATTCCAAATGAATTTCCATAATCACCAATTCCCTTTACAACACCCTTTAATAGCCATTGAGTTTTGTCAAGTTTTATGTCACCAAAACGAAGAGAATTTAATTGTGCAATTGGTCTAGCGCCCATAGTAAAAATATCTCTATTAATCCCTCCCACACCAGTAGCTGCGCCTTGATAGGGTTCAAGTGCAGATGGATGATTATGAGATTCTATTTTAAAAGCACAAGCTAATCCATCACCAATATCAACAAGTCCAGCATTTTCCTCACCAGCTTCTACCAACATATTTTTTCCTGATTTTGGAAGTTTCTTTAACCAAAGAATTGAATTTTTATATGAACAATGTTCGGACCACATGACCGAAAAAATACTTAATTCAGTATAATTTGGTGTTCTATTTAAAATATCACATATTTGATCATACTCTTCAGTTAAGAGTCCCAGATCGATTGCATCAGTTACGTTTGTGAGTGTAGTATTTGACATATTTTTTTAACGAAATAATGATGATAATAAAAATAAATATTTATAGTGTTTTATTGCCAATAAATAAAAAAAATTTATAAACAATTTAATCAGTAGTTAAATAAACCTTGATGTTTACGATTTTTTTATTAGATTGAAAATAATTAAGAACAATATAATAATTATGGAACAAATTAAAATCCATGAACTAGCTGAAAGATATCACAGACTATTTCCTAAAGATGACATAATTGCAACAAAAGAAAATGGTCAAATTCGCAAATATAGCACGAGTGAATTTATTGATACATCCAATAATATTGCATATGGTCTTTTCAATACAGGCATTTCTAAAAATGATAAAATTTGTATCATTTCCCTTAATCGGCCTGAGTGGAGCTTAGTTGACATGGGAATCAATAAAGTTGGAGCTGTAAATGTTGGAATCTATGCAAATATTACTAGATCAGAATACAAATATATTATTAATGATTGTGGAGCTAAAATAGTTTTTGTAGGAACAGAAGAGATTTATAAAAATATAAAAGGACTTGAAAATGAAATTGAATGCCTTCAACAAATTGTATCCTTCGATAAGATTGATGGGGTAAAAAATTGGTTAGAAATTATAGAAAATGGATTACTACAACCTAGGCCTAAAGAAATTCAAAAAATTCAAAATAATATTCTCCCAACAGACCTTTTTACATTAATATATACATCAGGCACTACAGGTCAACCTAAGGGTGTAATGCTAAATCACTCAAATGTAATTAGTCAAATAACTACACTTGAAGATAGGCTCCCAATTGGAATTAATGATAGAGCAATTAGTTTTTTGCCACTTTGCCATGTTTTTGAAAGAATGATAGAATATTTCTATATGTATAAAGGTGTATCAATATATTATGCGCGAAGCCTAGAAACTCTTGGTGAAGATTTAAAAGAAATTAAACCAACTATAATGCCGACCGTACCAAGATTGTTAGAAAAAGTTTATGATAAAATTATTTCAAAAGGATCTGAACTCAGGGGATTAAAAAAAATGCTTTTTTTCTGGGCAGTGGAATTAGGTTTAAAACACGAGTATAATGGTAAAAATGGAATATGGTATGAGATGCAATTAATAATTGCCAATAAAATTATATTTAATAAATGGAGAGAAGCGGTCGGTGGTAGAATTCGCTTTATTGTTTCAGGTGCATCAGCATTACAAGAAAGAATTGCTAAAATTTTTACAGCAGCAAAAATGCCAGTATTAGAGGGTTACGGACTTTCCGAAACATCCCCTGTAATTTCAGTAAACCTTGCACACACAAAAGATGCACATTATGGCACAGTTGGCACTGTTATTCCCGGTGTTCAAATTAAATTAGTACATGAAGACGGCATGAGAGAAGGGGAAGGAGAAATTACAGTAAAAGGTCCCAATGTCATGATGGGTTACTATAACAAACCTGAAGAAACAAAAAAAGTAATTAACGATGAAGGATGGTTTCACACTGGAGATATAGGGCGCTTAGTTAAGGGTAAATACTTAAAAATAACTGATAGAAAAAAAGAAATTTTCAAAACTTCGGGAGGTAAATATATTGCTCCTCAAGTTATGGAAAATAAATTTAAAGAATCCAGGTTAATTGAACAAATCATTGTGATTGGGGAAGGAGAAAAACATACAGCTGCATTTATAATGCCTGCAGTGGAGGGACTGAGATTTTGGTGTCAAAAACACAAAATTAATTATTCTAATTTAGAAGAAATAATTCATAATCCAAAGGTCATTAAGAAATTTGAAAGGGAGATAGAAAAATATAATAATTACTTTAACCAATATGAAAGGATTAAAAAATTTGAGTTAATTGGAAAAGCATGGTCTGTTGATGGCGGAGAACTAACAGCAACTATGAAATTAAGAAGGAAAAATATTCTATCTAAATATGAAAATTTATATAAAAAAATATACAATAATGATATTTAAAAAATGATGAAAAAAATTAATAAAGTAGCCGTAATTGGATCTGGCATTATGGGATCTAGAATAGCATGTCATTTTGCAAATATTGGCATTGAAGTATTATTATTAGACATTGCACATGAAGAGAAAGATCAAACTAAAGAAAAACAATCAACATCTAGAAACAAAATTGTTAATCAGGCACTAATAAACACACTAAAAACAAAGCCTTCTCCTATATATTTAAAAAAATTTTCAAAAAGAATTGAAACTGGTAATTTAATTGATGATATTTCAAAAATAAAATATGTTGACTGGATAATTGAAGTTATTATTGAAAATATTGAAATAAAAAAACAATTATTTGAAAACATAGAAAAATTTAGAAGCCCTGGTACAATTATTAGCACAAATACATCCGGAATTCCTATTAACAAAATGATACAAGGGAGATCTGATGATTTTTGTGAAAATTTTTGCGGAACCCATTTTTTTAATCCTCCAAGATATTTGAAATTATTAGAAATTATTCCGTCAAAAAAAACTAATCCTGAACTAATTAAATTTTTATTAAAATTTGGAGAAAAATATTTAGGTAAAACTACAGTATTATGTAAAGATACCCCAGCATTTATTGCAAATAGAATTGGAATTGCAGGAATCGCTACCTTATTTAAATTATGTTTAGAATTAAAAATGTCAATTGAAGAAATTGATGAATTAACAGGAACGATTATAGGAAGACCTAAATCTGCTACATTTAGAACTTCAGATTTAGTTGGATTAGATACTTTAAATAGTGTAGCAAAAGGAGTTTTTGATAATTGTCCAAATGACGAACAAAGAGACATTTTTAATCTTCCGTTGTTCATTAAAAAAATGATTCAAAATAAATGGCTTGGAGACAAAACAAATCAAGGTTTTTACAAAAAAACTAAAGACAATAAAGGTCATAGAAAAATTCTTTCATTAGATTTTGAGAAGCTTGAATACAGAGAGAAAAAAAATATTAAATACGACACTGTTAAAAAAGCAAAAAAAATAAATAGTTTAAAAAAACGAATTCCAGAACTTATAAAAGGTCAAGATAAAGCAGCTTTATTTTACAGAAAAATGTTTGCATTTATGTTTTCGTATGTTGCACATAGAATTCCTGAAATATCTAATGATATTTATAAAATAGATGATGCAATGTGCGCTGGTTTTGGATGGAAAATGGGACCATTTGAAATTTGGGATTCTATAGGTATTAAAAGAGGTATTGAGCTGATAGATGAAGAACATCTTGCGAAACCAAAGTGGATGAATAATTTAAATATAAATTCTTTTTATAATGTTAAATGTGGTCAGAAGTTTTATTATGATATAGAAAAAGATGATTTAAAAGAAATTCCTAAACTAAATCATTTTATAACTCTAAATCATCTTCGCTCTCAATCAGTATTGTGGAAAAATGAAGGTGTCTCTATTTTTGATATTGGTGATGAGGTACTAAATATAGAATTCCACACAAAACTAAATAGTATTGGCAAAGAAGTTATTGAAGGAATTCAAAAAGGAATTGAAATTGGTGAAGAAAACTTCAGGGGAATAGTGATAGGAAATCAAGGAGATCATTTTTCAGCAGGTGCGGATATTAGTATGATTTTCACAATGATTGTAGAGCAAGAATGGAACAAGTTAGAATTAGCTGTTAAAACATTTCAAAATACATCAATGATGATAAGGTATTCAAATATACCTATAGTTGTAGCACCTCACGGACTGACATTAGGAGGAGGCTGTGAATTTACTTTACATGCTGATGCTGTACAATGTGCTGCTGAAACATATATGGGGTTAGTTGAATTAGGTGTAGGATTGATTCCAGGTGGTGGTGGAACAAAAGAAATGGCCTTAAGAGCATCAGATTTATATTATGATGGTGATATTGAATTACCAAGATTAAAAGAATTCTTTTTAAATATTGGTCAAGCAAAAGTTGCAACCTCAGCTTATGAAGCTTATGGACTAGGATATCTTGTAAAGGGAAGAGATAATATATCAATTAATAACAACAAACTTATTGCTGATGCAAAACAAAAAGTGCTTTTTTTAAATGAATTAGGATATACTAAACCATTAATTAGAAAAGATATTAAAGTTTTAGGACAAGAGGGATTAGGTATGTTTTTAGTAGGCGCTAATAGTTTTGAGACTGGCAATTACATTACTCAACATGAAGAATTAATGTGTAAAAAATTAGCTCATGTTTTATGTGGTGGCAATCTATCTAGACCCACTGAGGTTTCTGAGCAATATCTTTTAGATTTAGAAAGAGAGGCCTTTCTGTCTCTTTGTGGAGAAGAAAAAACACTTGAAAGAATTAAATATATGTTAGAAAAAGGCAAACCATTAAGAAATTAATTTTATGGAAGAAGTATATATAGTACAAGCATATCGAACAGCTGTAGGTAAATCTAAAAAAGGAAAAATAAATTTTGTTCGTCCAGATGATTTAGGTGCTCAATTATTAGAAAAAATGGTGAAAAAAATACCAAAATTTGACAAAGAAATAATTGAAGACATAATTGTTGGAAATGCGACACCTGAAGCAGAACAAGGTTTAAACATGGGACGTATGATTTCATTAATTGGATTAAACTCAGTTAAAGTTCCTGGAATGACCATCAATAGATATTGTTCTTCAGGACTTGAAACTATTGCAATTGGAACCTCAAAAATTAAATCTAAAATGGCTAGATGCATAATTGCAGGTGGAGTAGAAACAATGTCTAATATTCCGATGGGAGGATGGAGAATTGTGCCAAATTACAAAGTGGCAAAGTCAAATCCTGATTGGTACTGGGGAATGGGTACAACTGCTGAAGCGATTGTACATAAATTTAATATTTCTAGAGAAGATCAAGATCAATTTGCATATCAATCACATATGAAAGCAATTAATGCAATTGAAAAAGGATTATTTAAAAATGACATAATTAGTTGTGAAATAGAGAATATACATATCAATAATGATGGTGAGATAGAAAATAATAAATATTTATTTGAAAGAGATGAAGGCCCACGAAAAGACACTACTGTTGAAAAATTAAACAAATTAAAACCAGTGTTTGCGCAGGGAGGAACAGTAACAGCAGGAAACTCATCACAAACATCCAATGGAGCTGCATTCGTGACACTTATGACTGAGTCAATGGTTAAGGAGTTAAATTTAACGCCTATAGCAAAACTAAAAAGTTATGCAGTATGTGGAGTTGAACCAAAATATATGGGAATTGGTCCGGTAGAAGCAATTCCAATGGCTTTAAAACAAGCTAATCTTACTATACATGATATTGAATTAATAGAATTAAATGAAGCTTTTGCATGTCAAGCTTTAGCTGTTATTCAGGAAGCAAGACTAAATAAAGACATTATTAATGTAAATGGAGGAGCAATTGCATTAGGCCATCCACTTGGCTGTACTGGAGCGAAACTAACAGTTCAACTTTTAAATGAAATGAGAAGAAGAAATCAAAAATATGGAATGGTAACTATGTGTGTGGGAACAGGCCAAGGTGCAGCTGGAATTTTTGAATTACTAAACTAAATATATATGAGAAAAGAAAAGAAAGGGTGTGAATTTCTTGTAAAAGATTCAAATTTCAATGATGTGTTTATTATTGAAGAATTCGATGAAACAGCTCAACAAATGCTTCAAGCAACAAGAGAATTTGTTCAAAAAGAAATCTATCCAAATCTTCAAGAATTGGAAAAAAATAATTATTCTTTAGTTGAAGAAATTATGAAAAAAGCTGGAGATCTAGGTCTATTAGGACTAAATATTCCTGAAAAGTATGGGGGGTTTGGAATGGGGTTTAATTTATCTATGTTAATTTGCGGCGAAATTAGCTCCTACTCTGGATCTGTCGCCACTGCTTACGGCGCACATACAGGAATCGGGACTTATCCTATTTTATATTACGGAAGTGAGGAAATTAAAAATAAATATCTTCCAAAAATTGCTTCAGGAGAATGGCTTTCCTGTTATAATTTAACTGAACCAAATGCTGGATCTGATGCAAATGCTGGGTCTACTTCAGCAAAATTGTCCGAAGATAAAAAATACTACGAAATTTCTGGTCAAAAAATTTGGATTAGTAATGCAGGTTTTGCCGAAGTTTTTATAGTATTTGCTAAAATTGATCAAGATGAAAATATTACTGGATTTGTTTTAGAAAAATCTAATTCTAACGGAATTTCTTTAGGAGACGAAGAAAAAAAATTAGGCTTAAATTCATCTTCAACACGACAAGTTTTTTATGAAAAAACAAAAGTTCCAATTGACCAAATTCTAGGAGAAAGAAATAAAGGATTTAAGATTGCCATGAACTCATTAAATGTTGGCAGAATTAAACTATGTGCAGCAACAACGGCGGCTGCAGAAAAGGTGCTAAATATTTCAATATCATATGCTATTCAACGCAAACAATTTAAAGAAGCTATTATTAATTATGGTGCTATTAAAGAAAAACTAGCAAACATGTCAACAAAAATTTATTGTTCCAATGCTGCACTATATAGAGCTGGCCATGATATAGAACAAAAAATTAAAGAATTAACAAATAAGGATCAAGATGCAACTGATGCAAAATTAAATGCTCTAATGAGTTATGCAGTAGAATGTGCAATTATGAAAGTACATGGATCAGAAGTTATTAAAGAAGTTTCGGATGAAAGTATTCAAATTCATGGTGGAATGGGCTACTCTTCAGAATGCATGGTAGAACCAGCATATAGAGATGCAAGAATTTCAAGAATTTATGAGGGTACAAATGAAATAAATAGAATGTTAATTGTTCAAATGATATTTAAAAAAGCAATTAAAAAAGATTTAAATATATTCAAAGAAATTAAAAAAATAAGAAAAAATATATTTTGGAATTACATTGGAATTAAAACAAAGCATAATAAATCAAAATTAAAAAATGAAAAAATTGCCGTAAAAAATCTTAAGAGTCTAACATTATTATTGATAGGTTTATGTGGACAAAAATACAAGGGGAAACTAGTTAAAGAACAAGAAATTTTACTAAGACTAGCAGATCTTGTTATTGAAACATATGTTTGCGAATCTGCTCTATTAAAAACAGAAAAATTAATAGACATGAACACTAAAGATAGCTGCAGGATTCAAATTTACATGACACAAAATTATATTAATAATGCATTAAATATTGCACTAATTTCATCAAAAGAAATAATTACAGCTAGTTCTAATGGATTAACAAAAAAATTATTACAATCTATCGCTTCAAAATTACTTCGACATCTAGAAATCAACGTTAAAGAAATTAGAAGAGAAATTTGTAAACAACTAGAAAAAGACCAAAAATATTCTTTTACAATTTAAACAATTATAAATGCTCTTTTTTAATCAAAAAATTCTTGATTATTGTGAGGAAAAAACCTCTAAAAACAATTTAATCTTAAATGAACTTGAAAGAGAGACAGAGTATAAAGTTCTCATGCCTAGAATGTTATGTGGAAATCAAGTTGGATCCATTCTTAAATTAATTAGTGAACTTAAAAAACCGAAATTTATATTAGAAATAGGTACATACACTGGCTATTCAGCAATATGTTTAGCTCAAGGCTTAAGTAATGATGGTCAGCTTCATACTATTGAAATTAATGAAGAACTGAAAGATTTAGCAATAAAGTATTTTAAAAAATCAAAGTTACATGAAAAAATAAAAATTCACACTGGCAATGCTCTTGATATAATTCCTAGTATTAATTTACATTTTGATATTATTTTTATTGATGCTGATAAAAAAAACTACTGTAAGTACTATGACTTAGCAATTAATAAAATAAATAAAGGAGGCTATATTATTATTGATAATGTACTTTGGAGTGGCAAAGTAATTACAGAAATATCAGAAAAAGATGTGGAAACTATAGCAATAAGTAATCTCAATAAAAAAATTATGCTTGATAAAAGAGTAGAGAATATGTTACTTCCAATAAGAGATGGACTAATGATTTGTAAAGCACTATAAATCTTTTAATAGATAAAAAATCACTGAGAAACAAAAAAACATATTTAATACAACATTTAGTATAGCATAAATCAAATCTCCACTTTTAATAAGTTGAATTGTTTCGTAACTAAATGCCGAAAAAGTACTTAACCCCCCACAGAACCCAACAATTAAGAATAATTTTAAACCATCATTTAAATTAAATTTTTGAGATAAAAGAAGAGCCACAGCAACAATACTACAGCTTAAAAAATTAGTAAGTAAAGTTGCATAAGGTAAATTTACATTAGCATATACATTAGAAATTAATAACCTAATAATGCTGCCAACACCTCCACCTAAAAAAACATATGCATATTCCATATTTTGTCTCTACAATATTTATATAGTTTAGATAATATTAAAGCTATTAAAAAACCTAAAATAATTCCACAAATTACATCTAAAGGGAAATGTTTGCCTAAATAGATTCTACTATACGAAACTAAAACAAGCCACAATAATAGCATTAAAACAAAAAATTTGTTTGTATTATTTTTTTTAGTAATTAAAAAAAAAGCTACAATAGAGGCCGTATTTGCAGCATGACCAGAAACAAAACCATACAGTCCCCCCTTACCAACTACAATCCTACACAAATTAGAAATTTCAGGATCCCAACATGGTCTCAATCTCATAAATAAATTTTTAAATAAATGAACATGAATTAAGTCAGTAATAGAAATACATATAATTAACATAAGTACGCTCAGCCAAGCTTTTCTTTCTTCAATTTTAATTAAATAAAAAATAATAATTGGAGAAATTAAGAAAAACATGCTAGTTCTATCAGATATAAACATCCAAAAAGGATCCCACCGATCTACACCAAGATTATTCAAATATAAGAAAAGGGCTTTATCTATTTCAATCAACCTATCAATCATCATTTTTCTTATTTAATAAGCTCCATATTTTGTCCTTTAATATTTCAAGGCCTTTATTTGTAATTGATGAAATAAAGACATGTCTTATGGACAATTGATTTGAAATAGTTTTTCTAGTATCATTGTTAATTAAGTCAGATTTAGTTATAACCAAAAGCCGATCTTTATTTAAAAGATCCGGATTATATTTCTTTAATTCCTTAACTAATGTTTGATAATCATTATAAGGATCATTAGAATCAGAGGATACTAAAAATAATAAACAACTATTTCTCTCTATATGCCTTAAAAAGCGATAACCTAAACCTTTACCAGAGCTAGCACCTTCAATGATACCGGGAATATCAGCCATAATAAATGAGTTTAAATCTCTATATTGAACTATACCTAAATTTGGTGTTAAAGTAGTAAATTCATAATCAGCAATTTTAGGCTTTGCTGCAGTAAGAGATGCTAATAAAGTTGATTTTCCAACATTAGGAAAACCAACTAATCCAACATCTGCTAAAACCTTTAACTCTAATACATGTTCACCTTCCAGACCACTAAGTCCTGGCTGAGCATATCTTGGACTTTGACGAATAGAATTTTTAAAGTGAACATTACCACGGCCTCCCAAACCTCCTTTTAGTAAAATAAATTCTTGTTTATCAAATATAATTTCAAACAACATTGTTTGCGTCGTAGCATCTTTTACAATTGTTCCAATTGGAACATCAATATAAATATCTTTTCCATCAGCACCTGAACTTCTACTTTTACCACCATCTCCACCATGACCAGCCTTAATATGTTTTGTAAATTTTAAATGCAATAAAGTCCATAAATTGGAATTACCTCTTAAAATAATATGTCCACCTCGCCCACCATCTCCACCGTCTGGTCCACCCCTTGGTTGATTACGAGATCTAAAAAAATGAGCAGATCCTTTTCCCCCATTACCAGATTTGGTATAAATCTTTACGTAATCAATAAAATTATTTTTCAAGTTTCGCATTATTGTATATAATTATAATTACTATGATTATAATTTAATGTGAGTATTGATTAAATTTTGAATATTATATGAGATATTTTCTATTGATTTCTCGCCATCAATATAATGAAATATATCCCCTGATTTTTTTAAATAATATTTTTTTAGAATAGAAGTTTGTTCATTATAGACTTTAATTCTATTTTTTATTATAGATTCATTCCTATCATCCGATCTACCGCTTATAGAACCTCGTTTTAATAATCTAGCAATTAATTCTATTTCACTAACTTCAAGTGATAGTAACATTGATAAATACATATTTTTTTTAATTAATAGATTTTCAAAGGCTTCTGCCTGGGGAATAGTTCTTGGGAAACCATCAAAAATAAATCCATTTGAATTTGGGTGTTTATCTAATTCATTTTCTAATAAATCTATAGTCAGTTCATCTGGCACAAGCTGACCTTTTGAGATGTATTTAGTGGCTAAAATTCCTAACTTTGTTTTGTTAGAAATATTTTTTCTAAAAATGTCTCCAGTCGAGATGTGAACCAAATTTAATTTATTAATTATGAACTCTGCTTGAGTTCCCTTTCCAGATCCAGGAGGACCAAATATTATTATATTTGTCATATTAATTTGTGTTTTTATATATATCCATTAAACTTCTCCCCTTTTCATTTAAATCCATACCATAACCAACAACAAATTCTTCTCCAATTGAAAATCCTACATATTCAGGTTCTTTGGAATAGAGATATTTAGTAGATTTGAATAACAAGGTAACACATTCAACAGACTTAGCACCACAAGATAATAATTCTTTTCTCAAAAAATCTAATGTTAAACCAGAATCAACAATATCTTCAATTAATAACACTCTTCTATTTTTAATTAAATTAAATGGAAAATACTCTAATGAGATTTTACCTGTAGAACTCACCCCGTCATATGACTTCACCTTAATTAAACTAAATTCTATTAAAGGATGTAATTTTTTTAATAATTCTGCTGCAAATACTACTGCACCATTTAACACAATTAAACAAATTGGCATGTCTTCTTTAAATGAAGCATTTAAAGCAATTGAAATATCATTGACCTTTTTAGTTATATCTTTGTGAGAAATAAAAACTTCAAAATTTAATTTATCTATTTCTAAAACATCCATTAATAAAATAAATTTACAAAATAAATAAAGCACATTATTTGTATAAAATAATTAAATTCGCACAAAACACTTTTAAAAAACAAATTAAATGAAACCATTAGTAAGTATAATTATGGGTAGTACATCCGACTGGCCTATAATGAAAAAAGCTGCATTATTTTTTGAAGATATGCAGATTCCATTTGAAGTAAATGCATTATCTGCTCATAGAACACCTAACGAAGTAGAACATTTTGCTAAAAATGCTACTAAAAATGGAATTAAAGTAATTATTGCTGGTGCTGGAATGGCTGCACACCTTCCAGGAGTGCTGGCTGCATTAACTCCCGTACCAATTATTGGGGTACCAATTAATGGTTCACTAGATGGACTTGATTCATTGTTAGCAATTGTACAAATGCCTCCTGGTATCCCAGTAGCAACTGTTGCTATTAATGGTGCGTTGAATGCTGGCATCCTTGCTTCACAAATGTTAGCTGTAAATAATGATGAAGTATTTAAAAGAACTGTGAAATACAAATCTGAACTAAAAAATAAAATTGTTCAAGCAAATAAAGATTTACAATCTGAAAAATTTAATTTTAGAACTAATTAAATTAATCCGGTTTTAAATAACTTTATCGAAATCGCTAAAAGGATAATTCCAAATACTCTTCTAAGTACATTGATTCCTGATTTGCCCAATAGCTTTTCAATTGTATCTGTTGTTTTCAAAACAAAGAATACAAATAATAAATTAATAATTATACCCGCAGTAATTTCGTAGTGTGAAAAATTTTCAATAGCCCTTAAAGATAAAATGGTTGTTAAAGTACCTGCACCAGCAATCAATGGGAACGCGACAGGAACAATTGTACCCGATGAATCTTGATCATCACCTTTAAAAATTTCAATATTGAGAATCATTTCTAAAGCAAGAAGAAAGATTACTATTGCTCCAGCAATTGAAAAAGATTGAACATCTATACCAATAACTTGAAGTATATTTTCACCAATAAAAAGAAAAAGCATCATTATAAAAAATGAAACAATAGTTGCTTTAAGAGAATCAACATGGCCTGTCTTCTGTCTTATACTAATTATTAAAGGCAACGATCCCAAAATATCTACAACAGCGAAAAGTGTAAGACTTATTGTAACAATATCATTAAAATCCATCATGTATATATTTTTTTAATTTTCACACCAAATTTAATCAAATCATTAAAAAAATTTGGATAAGACTTAAGAACTACATTAGGTTGCATTATGTTTAGATCATAACCCAGCAAAACTAGCGGCGCAAAAGCTAAAGCAATTCTGTGGTCATTGTGTGTATCAATATTAATAAGTTTAATATTTGTATTCTTATTAGAACTATTTAAATGGACAACATTATTTTTTAAACAAAAATCACAATTAAATTTATCAAACTCTTTCCTCACAGATTCTATTCTATTACTTTCTTTATAAAATAATGTATCTATTCCTTTAGCACGTAAGTAAATATTTAAACCAAAACAAGCAACGAAAATAGATAGCGATAAATCTGGATTATTAGAAAAATCCCAATCTATTTGATTTGGAATTATGACACTTTTATTTTTCTTTAAAAGAAGCGAATTTTTACTATGATAAGTATCAATGCCACAAATAGTAAAAAAACTTATTAGATGAAAATCTGGTTGAAAACTATTATTTAAAAAAGATGTAATATGAATAGATTTTAAATCAGAAAATAAAAAACATAAATACAAATACGAAACTGAACTCCAATCAGATTCAATTTTTGCAAATGCTTGAGAGTAATTTTGTTCAGGAACAATAATTGAACTATTATTTAAATCCGATTCAACACCACAATATTCCATCATTTTTAAAGTCATTAAAATATAAGAATAGGACATTATATTTTGTGAAAATTTAAGTTTTAATCCGCCTTTTAGATAGGGTGCAATTAATAAAAGAGAAGAAACAAATTGACTAGTTTTATTTGTGCATATTAAGACATCACCACCTTTTAAATCACCCTCATTTATATAAATTTTATTTTTATTTTTAATAATATTTGCACCTAAATAATTTAAAGATTTAATTAATGGCATTAGAGGTCTATTGAAAAGATATGAATCTCCACAAATAATTACTTTTTGATTTTTTAATGCAAAAAAAGAAATTAAAAACCTTAAGGCTGTACCTGAATTTGAAACATTTAAAATAGAATCATTGGAACATAGGCACTTATTCAAATAAAAAGTGTCAGTTGAATCTGAAATATTTACAATTTCAGTTTGATTATTCATTAATTGATTAATAATTAACGCACGTTGACTGATGCTCTTTGAACCAGAAATATGGAATTTAGGTGTTTCAATAAAATCACTGGTTTTTTGTAAAATAAAGTTTTGCATTTTTTCTATAAAACTTAAAAGAGTTAAGTACTTCTACATCTGAAACATGACAGTTAACAACAGACTCTCCAATAGAATTTAACAAAGTGAAACGTGAAATTCCATTTTTATTTTTTTTATCAGATTTAATATAATATAAAATTTTTTCATCATATTTTTTTTCTAAAAAAATAGGTGACATTAATTTAAAAATAAAATTAACTATTTCCATTAGTGACACTTTAGATAAATTATTTTTTTCATATGATATATATGACTCACATATAAGTCCAACAAAAACAGCTAAACCATGGGATATGATTAATTTATTATCTATAAAACATGATTCAATTGCATGAGCTATAGAGTGTCCAAAATTTAACTTTCTACGTTCATTCACATCATGAAAATCCTGTGCAACAATCGTCTTTTTAATATTTATACACTTTTTAATGATGGGGCTTAAATTAATCTTATTATTCAATAATAATTTTTGCAATTTATGCCAGAAAATTTTGTCAAAAATTAATGCATATTTGACTATTTCAGAGTAAGACGTTGAAATTTCTTTATTTGATAAAGTCTTTAGAAAAACAGAAGAAATGAAAATTAATTGTGGATTTGAAAAGAGTCCCAATTGATTCTTTTGGTTCAAAAAATTAACACCCACCTTTCCTCCAATTGATGCATCAATTTGAGACATAAGTGTTGTAGGGATATTAATGAAATTAACACCTCGTTTTATAATAGAAGCTACAAAACCTCCTAAATCACATACAACTCCTCCACCAAGATTAATGATTAAGCTGGACCTATCTAATCCATTTACTAATAATATTTCGCATATATTTTTAACCTCTTGCAAAGATTTTGATGTTTCACCTGGACAAATTTCAATAACACAACTATTTTTTAACTCAGAAACAGATTCTAAAAGGATTGGTAAACATTTTGTTTTAGTATTTGAATCTACTATAACAAATATAGAAGATGGGCATGCTGCATCAATATAATCAGCTAGATGAGAAAAAGAATTATTGTTAATTACAATCTGGACATCATATAAAGATAATTTTTTATTCATTTTTGATTTGAAAATGTATATTTAAATAAAAATTACAAATAATTAAATCTAGTATAACATTATAAAGTAGATTATTATAATAAAAAAAATGATATTTGAAGATAAATATATAGACTATTCATATAAAAAAAAGACAGAATTATATCAAACACTAATTCTTTTCTACATCATATCTAATAGGTCAATAGTGCAATTAGGCAAGTTCTTATTAAATGTTGCTCTGATTTTAAAATTACCAATTTTAGGAATAATAAAAAAAACAATTTTCAAACAATTTTGTGGAGGAGAAAACATTGATGAATCAAAAATAAAGATAAATCAATTAGGAAAACATAACATTAAAACAATCCTAGATTATTCTGTTGAGGGTAACAACGACTCATCATCTATTGAGAAAACTTTTTTAGAAATAATTAGTAATATCAATGAAGCTAAACACAATCCACTTCTACCTTTTTGTGTATTTAAAATTACAGGAATAGCTCCATTTCATTTACTAAAAAAAATAAATAATAGCACATTATTATCAAAGGAAGAAGAAAAATTACTAACATCTACAAAATTTAAATTGGATAAAATTTGTAAAACTGCTCAAAATTGCAAGACTCCTATTCTAATAGATGCAGAGGAAAGTTGGATTCAAAATGCAATAGACAAATTAACAGAGGATCTAATGAAAAAATATAACAAAAATTTTGTTTTAATATATAACACGATTCAACTTTACAGACGCGATAAATTAGAATACATATATAATCTTCATAATGATGCTAAAAGACATCAATATAAATTAGGATTAAAATTAGTAAGGGGTGCATATATGGAAAAAGAAGAAGCGAGAGCAAGGAAGAAAAAATACAAATCTCCCATACATCTATCAAAAAAAGATTGTGACAACGACTTTAATATTGCTATTAAATATTGTATTAATAATATTGAAAATATTAGTCTGTGTATAGGGACTCATAATGAACTGAGTACAGAATATGCTCTTAAATTAATGCAAACAAAAAAAATCAAATGTGATGATCCAAGAATTTACTTCTCACAATTATTAGGTATGAGTGATAATATTAGTTATCACTTATCAAAATTAAATTATAATGTAGCAAAGTATGTTCCTTATGGTCCAGTTAAAAAAGTTATTCCCTATCTAATAAGACGTGCAGAAGAAAACTCGGCAATTACGGCACAAACAAGAGAAGAAATTAAAAGAATAAAAAATGTTTTGAAAAGTGGCTAGTTACAATCTAAACATTCTCTTTTGTTGCAAACTATATCCTTAAAAAATAAGGAATCATTTCTTTTTTCAATTAAAAAATTGAAATCATTATATGATAAATGATACAATTTTAAATTTTTATTTCTAATTATACTTTTTTTAAAATTCACTTTAGAATTACTTATAAAATAATTCAATTCTATACTATCTAGATTACAACACTTCATTTTACAATGTGATTTCTCATAGAAATTAATATTATTTTTAGCCATATAACTTATTACTCTACTATTGGGAAAGTAATTAAATGAAATTGGCCCATCTCTTAGAGAAAGAGAAAAAAATAATATTATTACACCTAAAAAAATACCTAAAAAAAATAAAGAAAAACGATGAAAAGTTCCCATTGAAATTATAATAAATCAATAGAATTATAAGGGAGATTAAACCAATCAGCGATAGCTTTATTGACTAATTTACCCTTGATAATATATGCTCCTTGTCCAATATTGGGATTATTAAAAATTATTTTATTAGGACCTCCATATTTACCCATTTCTAAGAGCAAAGAAGCAAAAATATTACTTAGTGAAAAAGATGCTGTTCGAGCCACTCTAGATGGAATATTAGGAACACAATAGTGAATTACACCATGTTTTATAAAAACCGGAGAAGAATGAGATGTTATTTCTGATGTCTCAATACAACCTCCCCTGTCAATACTCACATCAACCACTACAGAACCAGGCTTCATCATTTTTACCATTTCTTCGGAAATTACACAGGGTGTTCTACCATCTTTAGATCTTACTGCACCAATAACAACATCAGTGCGTCTTATAGCTTTTTGTAAGGCCTTGGGATTTATGATATTTGTGTCGACTCTTGTTTGCAACTTATCCTGTAAACGTCTTAATTTGTGTAATGAGTTATCGAATATCTTAACAGAAGCACCTAGGCCTATTGCAGATCTTGCAGCAAACTCACCTACAGTTCCAGCTCCTAAAATAACAATATCTGTAGTACTAACACCTGCAACACCACCTAGCAAGAGACCTTTACCTTGGTTAAGGTTGCTCAAAAATTCACCTGCAATTAAAATGGAAGCATTACCTGCGATTTCACTCATAGAACGTACTACTGGAAAAATTCCATCTTCATCTTTAATGTAATCATATGCAATGGCAGTAACATTTTTAGAAATTAATTCTTTAAAAAATTCTGGTGTTTGAATTTTAAGTTGCAGAGCCGAAATTAAAGTCTGATTTTTTTTCATCATCTTAATTTCTTCAATATTAGGGGGAGATACTTTTAAAATAATATCTGCATTATAAACTTCAGTAGCAGTTTGAACAATTTTTGCTCCACATTCACTGTATTCATTATCTGAAAAATTAATTAACTCGCCAACACCACTTTCAACAATTACACTATGACCATGGTTAGTAAGTAAATTGACGGCGTCAGGCACTAATCCAATTCTTTTTTCTTGTAGTAAGGTCTCTTTGGGAATACCAATTGATAATTTTTCATTTGCTGAATCAAGTTCTAAAACCTCTTCTTGGGGAAGAGTAAAACCTGCCTCTTCAAAAGATAGAAACTTTTCTTTCATAATCATTAATTTATTTTAGAACTGAAAGCACCCTTTTATCACCATCTTGATGTAATTTTAATGTATGATGATTATCTGGCAAAATAGATTGTACTATTTGCGGCCATTCAATAAAGCAATACGCACCAGATTGAAAATAATAATCTAAACCAAGTTGCTTACACTCCTCTGTTTTTTTTAGTCTATAAAAATCAAAGTGAAAGATTTTTTCGTTCATTATATTAATATATTCATTAATAACAGGAAAGGTAGGGCTGGAAACAGAATCTCTGACTTCTAAATGCATACAAAAGTATTTAACTAACGTAGTTTTACCAACTCCCACATCGCCATGTAATACAAAAATACGATTATCTAATAATTTTAACAATTCTTTTGAGACAACTGAAATCATTTGAAAAGAACTGATGTCATATTTGTGTATCATAATTTTGATTTTAATGAAACTAAAGGAAGCATCATTTCTTCCATTGAAATTCCTCCATGTTGATAAGTATTTATATAGTGATGTGCATAATGATTATAATTATTAGGATAAACAAAATACTTGTTGGGAGAAGCAAAAATATAAGCTGCACTAACACTACTACTAGGCAGTCTAAAATTTTGTGGATTTTGAACCCATAAAACATCTTTGTTTTCAAATTTCATTTTTTTACCAGTTTTGTATCTTAAGTTGGATGAAATAGTTTTTTCGCCTACAACTCTACTTGGTTCAGAAACATTTATAGTACCATGATCAGATGTTATAATTATATTACAATCATGAGAAGATAGTTTTTTTAACAAATCAAATAGTGGCGAATTTTTAAACCAAGTTAGTGTCAGATCGCGATATGCTTTATCATTAATTGCTAATTCCTTAATCATTTTAAGATCTGTTTTAGCATGAGATAATATATCAACAAAATTATAAATTATCACATTCAATGATTTATTTAACAGTTCATTAATCCTATCCAATAGCTTCACACCATGATCATTATTGAAAATTTTATTAAAAGAAAAATCAGACTGATATTCAAGTTTTAACAGAAGAGAGGATAAAAAGTCTTTTTCATGCATATTTTTACCTCCTTCTTGATGATCATCAAGCCATAATGAGGGAAAAGAGTGTTTTATTTCATCTGGCATCATACCAGCAAAAATAGAGTTCCGACAATACTGTGTAGCAGTAGGCAAAATACTAAAACATAATTTATCATCAATATTAAAAAAAGGATCTAAATGAGGTTGAATAATCTTCCATTGATCATATCTTAAATTATCTATTAATAAGAAAAAAGTAGGTTTATTAGATGAAAGCACAGGAAAAATACTTTTTTCAAACAAATTATTTGACATGATGATATTATCTTGTTCAATCCATTTATGATAATTTTTTTTCACATTTTTAAAAAAATTATTATTTGCATCTTTTTTTTGATTTAATAAGACATCAAGCATTTGATTCTCATCTAAAGATTCTAATTCTAATTCCCAATAAACAATTTTTTTGTATAACTCTATCCATTCATTAGGGGATTCAACAGAGTTAATCATTGAACTAATAGACATAAATTCACGCTGATATATTAAATTTGTTTTATGATTTATTAATTGAGAAAACTCTAAGTTTTTTTTAATTGATAATAGCACCTGATTTGGATTGACAGGTTTAATTAAATAATCAGAAATCTTGGCACCAATTGCATCTTCCATTATATGCTCTTGCTCATTTTTCGTGATCATAATTACAGGAGAATTAGTGACTTCTTTAATCTTTTCTAGAGTTTCTAATCCAGTTAAACCAGGCATATTTTCATCAAGAAAAATAATATCAAATTGTATTTCATTAATAATTTTTATAGCATCGTATCCATTAGAAACAGTTTGAACTGAGAAACCTTTGTTGGTCAAAAATAAGATATGTGATTTTAAAGAATCAACCTCATCATCAATCCATAAAATTTTAGCAGACTTCATTATTTAAATTTATTTTCTTTTTTAAATTTATGTTATAAATTAGAAATAAATGCCATATCTCAAGAATAAAATTATTAATGACCCTATATATGGCTTTATTCACATTCCATTTAATATTATTTTATCAATTCTTGATCACCCTTATTTTCAAAGGCTTCGAAGAATTTCACAGCTAGGACTTTCTTCCTTAGTTTATCCTGGTGCAAATCATAACAGATTCCATCATGCTATAGGCTCTATGCATCTTATGAATAAATCTATTGAGGTGCTTCGTTCCAAAGGGCATGAAATATCAGTTCAAGAACACAAAGCTGCATGCATTGCTATATTGTTACATGATATCGGACACGGGCCCTTTTCACATGCATTAGAGAATACAATTGTAGACAATTTAACCCACGAAGAAATCTCAATTATGTTTATGCAAAAGTTAAACGAAGAATTTGACAATAAATTATCTTTAGCAATTGAAATTTTTCAAAACAAATATCACAAAACTTTTCTTCATCAATTAATTTCAAGTCAATTAGATGTGGACAGATTAGATTATTTAAATCGAGATAGTTTTTATTCTGGTGTGAATGAAGGGATTATTAATTCACAAAGAATAATAAGTATGTTTAATGTTAAAGATCAAGATTTGGTTGTAGACTTTAAAGGAATTTATTCTATTGAAAAATTTATAATTGCCAGAAAACTAATGTATTGGCAAGTATATTTACATAAAACTGTTCTGTCCGCAGAACATACATTGATGAAGATTTTACTAAGGGCAAAAGAATTATGTCAATCTGGTGAAAAAATATTTACTACACCTGAATTTAAAATTTTCTTATATGAAAAGAATGCAATTAATGCCAATTTTTTTAAATCAAGAAAATTATTAAACTTATTTGCTCGTTTAGATGACTCAGATTTAATAACATGTATAAAAAATTGGGCTCATGATAAAGATGAAATACTAAACTACTTATCTAATTGTATTCTGAACAGAAAACTACTTAAAATTAAATCAATTAAAAAACATGAAATAGAACCATCACTTAAAATAATAAGAGAGAAAATACAAACTTCATTAAAAGTATCTCACAATAAAACCAGTTACTTAGTATTTGCAATAAGTATTAAAAAAGAAACATATAGTCTAATAGAAAATGAAATCAAATTTCTAAAAACAAATCAAGAGTTAATTAATTTATCTGATGTTCAAGGTGATTTTAATATGACTTCAAGAAATTCAGAAATTATTAAACACTATATTTGTTACCCAGATGGATATTTAAACTAAATATCAATAAATGAAAATTTTAAAAGCATCAAAAATATGTGAAATAGTTAAAGGTGAACTATACGGTGACCCAGATATTACTATATCTTCATATTCCATAATACAGCATGCAAAAAAAGGAGATATAACTTTTCTTCAAGATAAACGACATTTAAAATATCTAAAAACTACAAAAGCATCGTTAATAATTACTTCACAAGTTTATGAAAATTATAATTACAACTTTATTGTTGTCAAAAATCCCATATTGAAGTTTGCTGAAATTTTAGACTTATTTTTTATTAGAAAAAAAGTATCAATTGGCATTTCTCAAAAAGCTGAAATTGATCCAACTTGTAAAATTGGTAAGGATGTTTTTATTGACAAGTATGCAATAATAGGTAAAAACGTAACAATAGGTTCAAATTGTTATATAGGTTCAAATTCCTTTATTGGCCACAACGCAACTATTGGTTCATCAAGTTCTATTAGAAATAATGTGACATTATTGAATGACACACAAATTGGACAATTTTGCACAATTCATCCAGGAGTTGTAATTGGAAGTGATGGTTTTGGATTTATAAATAATAATCAATTAACAAAAATTCCTCAATTGGGAAAAGTGATTATTAAAAACAGAGTGGAAATAGGCAGCAACACAACTATTGACAGAGGAACATTTGAAAACACTATAATTGGAAATGATGTTAAACTTGATAATCTTATTCAAATCGGTCATAATGTAAAAATCGGTGATAATACTTTAATTGCAGCACAAACTGGAATTGCAGGATCTACAAAAATAGGTCACAATTGTATGATAGGTGGCCAAGTAGCAATTGCAGAGCATATTACCATAGGTAATCATGTTAAGATTGCTGGCAAGTCTGGAGTAATTAAAAACATTTCAAACAATAGTATTATTCAAGGACCACTTGCATTCAACATAAAAGATTTTCAAAAATCATATATATATTTTAAAAATCTTCCAAAAATATTTAATGAATTTTATAAAAAAAATACTAAAAAATAAACTTTGCAAAAGACATTAAATAAATCAGTTACATTTCAAGGACATGGTCTTCATACAGGTGAGATGGTGAAAATTATATGTCATCCAGCTCCCATTGACTCAGGAATACGATTTCAAAGAATAGACCTAGAAGAGAAGACTATAATTGAAGCAAATATTCAAAACATTTCTGAAACAAATAGAAGAACTGTACTTAAAAAAAATCAAGTTAGCATTGAAACTGTAGAACATTTATTAGCTGCAATTTATGCTCTCGGAATATCTAATTTAATTATTCAAGCTAATGGCCCAGAAATACCTATTTTAGATGGCAGTGCATATACATTTTATACACTCTTGGAAAAAACAGGAATAAAAACACAATATAAAAATAGAAAGCAATTTAAATGCAATCAACAATTTAAAGTAGAACTAAAAGAGGAAAATGCTAAAATTGAATTTTATCCGTCAGACGGATTAGAAATTGAAGTTAAGATTGATTATAAATCTAATGTTTTATTACCTCAAAAAATAGTTCTTAAAGATTTTAATGACTTTAAAGATAAGATTTCACCTGCTCGTACTTTTTGTTTTCTTCATGAATTAGATGAACTAGTTAAACTAGGTTTAATAAAAGGTAGCACAATTGATACGGGTGTAGTTTTTGTGGAAAAAGATACTAATATCAACACTCTAGGTTCAATAAGAGAATTAATTGAAAAAGGTTCAAAAGTAGTCAAAAAAGGTATTTTTAATGATCGGAAAAATGCAATTTCAAATGAACAAGCCAAACATAAGTTAATTGATTTAATTGGAGACTTATCATTAGCAGGTTTTGAATTAAAAGGTAAAATTATTGCATCAAAACCAGGGCATTATATAAATTCATTGTTTACTAAAAAACTGATTAAAATGAGTAAAGAAATTAAAAAAGTAGAATATCCAAAACCTATCATGACAAAAGATAAAATAAAACAAATACTTCCTCATAGGGAACCTTTTTTATTTATTGATGAAATACTAGAATTAGGAGATTCATATGTTACTGGATTAAAGTACGTAAAAAAAACTGAATACTATTTTAAAGGACATTTTCCAGGTTCTCCTATTATGCCCGGAGTTTTACAATTAGAAGCAATGGCTCAAACAGGTGGCATATTAGCACTCAATAGTGTTCCTGATCCTGAAAATTACTTAACATATTTTATGAAAATTGATAAAGTAAAATTTAAGCAAAAAGTTGAACCAAACTGCACATTAATTTTTAAATTGCATTTAATCTCTCCAATAAGAAGAGGAATATGTCATATGAAAGGAGAAGCGTACGTTGATGATAAAATTGTATCTGAAGCAGAATTAATGGCAAAAATAGTTAAAGAAAAAATATGAAATCATTAAATTTCATTGATAAAAAAGCTAAAATTGGTAATAATCTAAAAATAGACAATTTCAGCTCAATTCATAATGATGTTGTAATTGGTGACAATTGTAAAATTGGTTCAAATGTGACTATTTTTCCAGGCGTAAATATTGGATCCAATTGTCACATATACCCAGGTGCTGTTATTGGTGGAGACCCACAACATCTACACTTTAAAGACAATAAAACAAATGTTTTAATTGATGATAATTGTATAATAAGAGAATGTGTCACAATAAACAAAGCAACAAAAAGTAATGAACCAACAACAATTGGAAAAAATTGTTATTTAATGGCGTATTCTCACGTAGCTCATGATTGTATTTTACATAAAAATATTGTAGTTGCTAACGGAGTTGCAATTGCTGGACATGTAGAGATTCAAGAGGGGGCAATTATAGGGGGATTAGCTGCGATTCAACAGTTTACAAAAATTGGCAAATTCAGTATGATTTCTGGTGGATCCTTGGTTAGAAAAAATGTGCCTCCTTTCATTAAAGTAGCTAAAGAACCTTTGCGATTCATAGGTATTAATCGCATCGGATTAGAAAGAGCTGGTTTTGAAAACAACAGAATTGATGAAATTTCTAATATTTATAGAATTCTTTTTCAAGAAGGAAATAACACTTCAAAAGCAATAGAACTAATTACACAAAAATCAAATAACTCAATTGATAAAGAAACTATTGTTACATTTATAAAAAATTCTAAAAAAGGTATAATTAAAGGCTTTTATTAATATGGCAACAACTGCAGATTTTAAAAATGGATTATGTATCAAACATAATAATCAATTATGGAAAATTGAATCATTTCAACATGTCAAACCAGGTAAAGGCCCTGCTTTTGTTAGAACAAAAATGAGAAATCTTCACACATCTAGAATTCTAGAAAATACATTTACAGCTGGTGTGAAAATAGAAGTTGTACGAATTGAAAATAGAACATACCAATTTTTATATAGAGAGGGAGAAACAACGTTTCATTTTATGAATCAGAAAAACTATGAACAAATTGCGATTGAAAAATCATTAATAAATGCACCTGATTTCTTAATAGAAGGAAATACTGTAGATATTATGTTTCATGCTGAAAAAGAACAACCTTTATCTTGCACATTACCTCAAAATGTTAAATTAAAAATTGTCTATACTGAGCCGGGAGAAAAAGGTAATACTGCAACAAATGCTATGAAACCTGCAAAAACTGAAACAGGTGCAGAAATTAAAGTACCTTTGTTTATTAATGAAAATGATATAGTAAAAGTTGACACAAGCAATGGAAACTATATTGAAAGAGTTAAATCAAATTAGTTTACAATTAAAATATCATTATATTTCATTGAATCTTGTGTTATTTCTATTAAGTAAAGTCCTTTACTGAAATTTGATGAATGAAGTTTAAATAAATTGTCAGTAAGAGATACGCTCCAAATTAATTTTCCTGAAGTTTCAAATATTTCTATAAACTTTTCTGAATTATTGATACTATAAAATTCTACTAAGGTCCAATCTGTAAATGGATTTGGGTATATTCTATAAATCATTTCTTTGTATGAATGAATATCAAGACCTTCACAAGCATCTCCAACTCCATCCATATCATTATCATATTGACTAGGATTCCATACGAAAACACAATTGTCTACAGTATCACATATATAATCCCCATCTTCATCATCATAAAGACCGTCAGAATTTAAATCAGCACAATAACCATTACAATTATAAAAAGAACTTGGATAGTTTTCACAATCATTTAAGTAACAAAAAACACAACAATCAGAGCATGAAATATCAACTGAAAAATCATAGTTACATGCTTCAATATCTGTGCAGCCAATTTGACCGCCATCTTCATTATCACAAACATTACCAATATCATCTTGATCTACATCAATTTGAAGGGGATTATACCAATAGTTATAGTCAAAATCATCAGCGCAATCAGGAACACCATCTGAAAGTGGTTGCAAAGTTATATTGTTAATTTGATCTTCTAAACATAGCTCTTCTTGACATATACAATTATCATTTTTTTCAATCATATAACAATCAGGAACACCGTCTGAAAGAGGTTGCAAAGTTATATTATTATACAAATCAGTATAATTAAAAATACCATAATCATCAACACAATTATTTATCTTGGTCCAATCACAAACTCCATCTTGATCACAATCAAATAAACACTTTCCTTCACAATCTACATAACCATATCCATATATATCTTCTGGGTAATCACAAAGATTTTCGATATCAGATAATGTAAATGGATTAACATTTGCTTGAGGATCGTAATTACAGGCGGCTAATCCAGGTATTACAGACCATAAATGATTTCCATCGTCCATGCAACCATAATAAATACAAATGCCATTGTCAATTTCTGCTTGAGGATCATAATTATCAGCATTTATATCCATACAGCCTTCAGCAGGAGTACATGCATCACAATCATCTGTACAAGGTATATTATATGTAAAGTTTGTGCAATCATAATCACAGTATTGCGAGCTAAAAGAAAAATCTATACCAAGCGGCGATGCGAACATACCATTAACTTCGTCTTTTAAAGATGAATCAAATTTCCAATAACCTTCAAGATTAAGGATTAGCTCTTGATCAACTTGTAAATTAATATCAGTATTCTCTCCTACTCTTTCCAAAATCTCTTGATCTGACAATGCACGACTCCATATTCGCAACTCATCCATTTGACCATCCCACGATTGCGTATTTCCATTCATAGCTCCAGCAATATTCCATGATTCTAAATCAGTATTTGGAAGTAAATTAAATATCGGATTCGGGTAATAAAGATCTGTGGACCTTTGTTGAACCATAATTCCATCAATGTATAATTTTACTGAGTTTGAACAAAAGACAGCAGTTATATTCTTCCATCCACATTCACCAGCATCCCACCAATCATATATTGGATCATTAAGAAAATTAAAATCTTGCGGAGGAATAACATATGTTACATTTGTACGTTCATAATTATAGCAACTATCTTCACCAAAGCCATCACAATCTGTGCCTTGGCCATTTTGTTGAAAACCAGAACCTTCAAAATATGCTTGAATTCCATTGACTCCCCCACGCCATCTGACCACATATCTATAATTATCTTCATGACCTAAGTCAACTAAATAACCAAAACCTTCTTGATTAGATGAACTTAGGGACCAATCATCATCATAAACCCAAAAAGAAATTGTAACGCCTGTTGCGTCTTGAAAGCCAAGTCCATTTAGACTTAAACCATTTTCATCATCAGTAAAATTATAACTTGCACAATAAAAACAAGTGCCATCGTTTTCTGTAGCTGATGAATCATAATTTAAAGCTTGAACATCATCACAACCATATATTTCATTTTCATCACAAACACCATCATTATCAACATCATTTAACAATTCTACTTGTAAAAAATTCACACACCCAGCACCATCCTCAACATAAAGGGAGTAAATACCAGGAGATAAATTAGTCAATTCTTGAGTATTTTGCCCATTATTCCAATTATAAGTATAAGGCGGCACACCAATAGCATCTATTGAAACAAAACCATCCTCGGTATCACAATTAGGTATAGTAAATTCAGAACTCAGCACTAATTCTTCTTGACATGAATTATCATCTACATTTGCTAACTCATCATAGTTACAAGCTGCTGGATCTGTACATCCTTCAACTATTAACACGCATTCTCCTTGAATATCTATATAACCATCCAAACAATCTCCATTACAATCAGAATTAGTAGCGGCATATTCACATGAATCATCATCTACATTTGCTAACTCAGCATAATTACAAGCTGTTGAATCTGTACATCCTTCAACTATTAACACACATTCTCCTTGAATATCTATATAACCATCTAAACAATCCCCATTACAATCTGAATTAATAGCGGCATATTCACATGAATCATCATCTTCATTTGCTAACTCATCATAATTACATGCTGTGGGATCTGTACAGCCTGGACAATAATCGTTATCATCATCTGGATCATTATTACACACACCACAATCATCAAAATAACCTGGAACACACCCAGACTGAGTTTCACTGTAACAAAAATTTTCTAAACAATCTCCATCACAATCTGCATTATCAGCTGGATATTCACAAGGAGCTAGCGAACCATAGTTACATGCAGTTTCATCTTCACATTCATCTTGAGAAAAGATAAATAAAGGACACATCATAAAAAATATATAGAAACTAATTCTATTCATATTAATAAAAATTGGATACAAATATAGAGAAAGTTTGACCTTTGTTCAAGAAAATCAATAGAACGAATGTTCTAATCTTAAAATAGATTATAAGAAAGTCGGGGCAAGAGGATTTGAACCTCCGATCTCACGCCCCCCAGACGTGCACTTTAACCGGACTAAGCTATACCCCGAATCTTATAACAACTCTCTTAACAACTCTCTTATTTCCTCAGATGAAGAAGGTCTGGGAGCATTTAAATCTAAAACTTTACCATCCTTATCAAACAACATAAATCTTGGGATACTAAAAATACCATAATCTTGAGAAATTATGGAGTCCCATCCTGAAGCAAATAATTGTATACCACTCATATTTTGCTCATTTATCATATTTAACCATTTTTCTTTATTAACATCATTATCTAAAGAAATGCTCATAAAGACAATATCTTGATCATAAAAATCTTTTTCTAATTGAACTAAATATGGAATTTCATATCTACAAGGTGCACACCACGTAGCCCAAACATCTACATACACATACTTTCCTCTAAAATCAGATAAAGAAATTAATTCATTTTTTGTATTTGGATAACTAAAATCAGGTGCAAGATCTCCGACCTTAGGTAAAGCATCAATAACAGATTTACGTTGTTTATAGAAATCTATCATATTATTTAATTTATTTTCTTCTAATTCAATAAACTCCTTGTTAGTGAGAGTATACAAATTACTTATAATTTGATTATAAAGATTTTCTAATAAAATATTAAATAGAGTATCAGGTAATAAATATATATTTCCAGTATTATTAAATAATTCCTCTCTAAGTAAATATTTTTGAGATAAAAAACTGGATTCAGGACTGTTATTATATGTAATTGATTCATCAAATGCTTGTGGATCAATACTTACGTCAACTTTATCACCTGGATTTATATACATTGAAGTAGTTTCAACTCCATGAAAAAAAGTAAAGTATGAAGAAGAGTCAATATCTAATGAAATACTAAAGCTATTATCATATTTTAAATTAGTAATAAAAGTATTTTCATTGTTATAGATCTTAACACTGTCATTAATGGGATTAATGATTCTGCCTGACACATATGTCTTAACTGGTAATTGTTTAACAACATTATCAGAAAAATAAAAGATAGAAAATAAGGTTATTAATATTGTTAAATAAAAAAAAATATTTTTCATATAGATTGTATTATATAAAAAAAAATGATTAAAATTTCATGTATTTTTGATACATAAAGTTAATAAAAAATGCATTTCAATAAATTAATTTATTTTTTTACATTAATTTTCATATCACCTTTAGCTATATTAGGACAAGAAATTAATGGGATTGTACTTGACGATAAAAATCAGCCACTAATTAATGCATCTGTATATTTTATAAATTCAACATCAGGTGCAATCACTAATAAAAATGGATTTTTTAAAATTAATTTTCAAGGCATTCAAGATTCTAGATTAATTACCAGCTATATAGGTTTTAAAAATGATACAACTGACGTAGTTAATCAAAATAGTATTGTAATTCGAATGATAGCTAGTGGAGAATTAAACTCGATAGATGTTAAAGAAAATAAAACAGGATCTTATATAGATAAAGAAAGTGTCATTAAAAATGAAATTATTACACCAGAAGAGTTAACAAAAGCAGCATGTTGCGATTTAGCTGGTTGTTTTGAAACACAATCAAGCGTTCATTCAAAAACAAGCAATGTAATTACTAACTCAAAAGAACTAAGTCTCCTTGGTCTGTCTGGCACATATAATCAAATATTGATTGACGACCATCCAATTGTTGAAGCATCAAGTTACACATATGGAATAAGTGCAATACCAGGTTCATTAATTCAAAAAATAACTATTTCTCAAGGACTAGCATCTGTACTTCAAGGACCTGAAAGTATTTCGGGAAGAATCAATATATTATTAAAAGAACATAACTTAAAAAATAAATTTTTTATAAACCTTTATTGCAATAGCTTTTTAGCTAGGCAATTGAATTTTGATTATAGTTATAAAATTGGTAATTGGAAAAATATAACAGCAATTCACACGACACAACCAAGCAATAAAATTGATGAAAATAATGACAACTTTTTAGATGTTCCACAAACAACCAAATATTCTATTTATCATAAATGGGAATATGGTAACAAAAATGAATACGGTTTATACAATAATATCACATTTAGATATATGGATGAAGAAAGAAATGGTGGGACTATAGATTATAATAAAGATAAGGATAAAGGTAGTAACAGTATATATGGGCAACATATAGACTTTAGTCAATCAGAAATTAATATTAAAACATCATATATGTTTAATAGTGGCAATAATATATATCATAAATCTGCCTTTTCTCTACACGATCAAAATTCATATTTTGGATCAACACAATATTTAGCAAATCAACAACACTATATTGGCTATTTAGCTTATATACACAATTGGAATAACCATAAATTAAACACAGGAATAGATTTTAAAAAATTAGATCTTGAAGAAATTCTATTTTTTGACAATACTTTATTTAATATATATGATCAAAATTTAATAATAAGCAATGGTATTTTTAATAAAAATGAAACAAGGAATGGTATTTTTATTGAAAACACTTTTAAATGGAAAAATAACATTGAGCTATTAAGTGGATTTAGAATTGATCTATATAATACAGAAAAACTCTACTATTCCCCGAGAATGCTTATTAAATATGATGTAACTGAAAACAGTACACTTAGAATGAGTTTAGGAAAAGGTTGGAGACCATATTATGCTTTTAGCGAACATGTTCATCTATTTGGATCATATAGAGATATAGTAATCTCAAATGACTTACAACCTGAAGAGGGTGTTAACTTTGGATCTAACTTTATTCAAAACTTATCTTACGAAAATTTCGATATTCAATTTACTATTGATTTCTATAAAACTATATTTTCAAATCATATAACGGAAGATTACGAAAGAGATTTAAACAAAATTTATATAGATAATTTTAATGGCAAAACTATAAGTAATTCGATGCAGTTAGAGGTTGGATTAAATTTTGGTAAATCTACAGCTTTTAAAATTGGATATAATTATTTAGATGTATTTAGAATATATGAAAATCATAAACATGACTTACCTTTTGTATCAAACCATATTTTAACCACCATGTCTTACCAACCAATTCAAAAAAAGTGGAGTTTTGATATAAATGCTCACTGGTTTGGAGAAAAGAAAATATATAATATATCTAACAATCCTAATGACCCTTACAATGGAAATTACTTTTCTCAACCATACACAATAATTAATTGTCAATTTACTCAAAGAATAAATGATCTAGAACTTTATTTAGGATGCGAAAATATATTTGATTTTATGCAAAGTAATCCAATAATAAATTGGGAAGATCCTTTTAGTGATTACTTTATGACCTCAAATAATTGGGGTCCAACAAAAGGTAGAGAGTTTTATTGTGGATTAAGATTAGGTTTCTAAGTGAATAAATTACTTTCTTCGTGCGTCAATAAAACTTTTAATGAATGCAAACATAGCAAAAGCAGAAGTAGCAATCATTAAAATAACACGATACAGGCCTAAACCACCACTTTCTAATGACTTAGGTAATCTCATGCCAACTAAAGCAATTAGAATGATTAGAGTAAATAAAACTGCTAAATGAGAAATAATTTTATTCCCTTCTTTAATTCCAGAAGTAAAAATTAAAAAAGCGATACCGAAAAAAGTTGGAATAAGAGCTGTATTTGATTGGGTGTCATAAAAACCCCACAAACCAAGTAAAATTAATGTTATTGCATTTATCAAATTTGCTTTATGCGCCTCCATAATAAGTATTTAAAGTGATTTAAAATTTGAATACTGAAAAATCTTCAGTTCCTGATGGTTGATCTGGAAAAATATCTACACTCCAAGTCTTAGTTGCCCACTGGTCACAAGTTCCATCTCCTAGGTCAATAGATGCTATCCAATTATTATCAGAATCATAGTATTCAAATAAACCAGATACAGGTGTAAGAACAGTCTTATCCCATTGCTCAAAATAACAATCAACTTTTTCAACTGCATTAATTTCCACTTCCTGATAACCATCTTTAGTTATATCTGCTCGCATTCTTGCAGTATTATCTGTGCAACAAGTTTCATCATCTTTATGGTCATTATCAGAGTCTTTCTCGCATGATATAAGTAATAAGGATGAAAATAATATTGCAGTAATAATATTAATTGAAAATAATTTCATTATGTATTTTTTTAAAGTTAGACTAAAGAATAACGTAAATATACGCTTATTTATTTTATTGTTAAATATTTATAAAGCTAATAACTAAATTCAAGACAAATAAAAAACTTTGCAATTACGTGAAAAACTATTCTAGTTGATTGGTCACATTATAATTAAAAGTTATTTTTTTTGTTATTTTCTTCTTTGATTTGAAATATAATCACTTCCTTTACCAATTATATGAATTTCATAAATAAATATTTAATCTATCTTTTAATTCTAATTCTTTACTCATGTTCTGTTCAAAAAACAATAAATTATTTTGATGAAGAAATTAATCCTAAGAAGGATTTTGATATTAACATAAATAATTTTGAAATTGACTATGCAAATAAAAAAAACTGGGCGTTTAATGCAGACATTGATGATTTTAGTCATTTACTACCAAATCGTTATAAAAATTTATTAAACACAAAATATCCTGTTGATGTATTTTATATACATCCAACAACACTATTTAAATCTACAAATTGGAATGCAGACACATCATTTTTTAATCAAAATAGGGTCATTGAACAATGCTTAGAGAATCAAGCATCAGTTTTTGCAGGAATTACAAATATTTATGCCCCTCATTACAGAGAAATGCACATACATTCATATTCTGATACAATAAATGGATATAAAGCTTTTGAAGTGGCATACAAAGATGTTCTTAATGCATTTAAATATTATATTAAAAATATAAATAAGGGGAAATTTATAATTGCATCTCATAGTCAGGGAACAAATCATGCCAAAAGATTAATTAATGAGTATATTTCTAAAGACACAATATTAAAAAATAAATTGATTCTTTCTTACTTAATTGGAATGGACATACATGTAGATGAATTAAATATCCCCATTTGCATTAATGAAAATGATGTAAATTGTTTTCTTACTTGGAGGTGTTTTAACGAAGACTACTACCCTATTAATTGGAAATACGGTGAAGAAATTTTATGTTCAAACCCAATAAGCTATAAAAGAGATGATAATTGGACTACGAAAAATCAACACAAGGGAATCCTACTTCCTAATCAAAAAATATTTTTCAAAAAAACTATATCTGCTAAAAGTCATCAAGGATTACTCTGGATTAAATACCCTAAAAATATATTTTTAAAAAAATATAAAAGCAATAGCTATCACAAAGCTGACTATAATTTATTTTGGGTCAATATGAGGGAGAATTTAGAACAACGTCTTTCAAATTTACATAATGAATATTAATCACATTTTTAGTCACATAATATGCTTAATTCTAATTTCAGGATGTAAAACCACTAATGAATTATTTATATATACTAATGATAAGCAAATAAGTTTAAATAAAACACCTGTTAGTATCAAAACAATAAATCAAAAAAAACCAATACATGGATTTATTAAAACGAGAGGTGGCTCTTCTATTTCTTATCCAAAAAAATCATATGAAATTGATTTAAAAAAAGATTATAAAATCGGAAATCTGCCAAAAGATGATGATTATATTTTAAATTCAAATTTCATTGACAAAACCTTTTTAAGACATGTTCTATCTTTTAAAATTTTCACACAAATGAACTCCAATAATATTTCACCAAAAACTGATTACACGCAGCTTTATATAAATGATAATTATCAAGGACTATATGTAATTATGGAGAAAATGGATAAATCAACTCTTAAAATTAATAACAATGATAGTTTAGCATTTATTTTTAAAGAACCTCATATTTTTAGAAATGATTATGCAAAAATAACACCTCAAAAAAAAGATAATTTTCATCAACAAACATATCCTAAAATACAATCACTAAATCACTATTCTTACATCGAAGAAATTAGAGATTTTATAATTAAATCAGATAACGATATTTTTAATAAAAATATTGATTCTATATTTGATATTGACAATATTATTGATTGGCATTTACTATTACTAATCACTAACAATAGTGATGGAATTTTAAAAAATTTCTATATATATAAAATTGATTCAGAAACCCCATTGAGAATAGCTCCTTGGGATTATGATCATTCATTTGGAAGAGATGGAGACAATGAATTAAATATGAATGAAAGGAAAGCTGATATTAAAAGATCAATTTTATTTAATAGATTACTAGAATTTGATTGGTACAAGAAAAAACTGAAAAATAGATGGATCCAACATAATGAAAATGATATTTTAAGCATTTATGGATTAGAAATGCACATTAATAAACTATACTTAAGTATAGAAAAATCAATAAATAAAAACAATCAAATCTGGCCTACAAATCATCAAGTTTATTTTGACACAAACTCATCCAAAGAAGAAGTTAAAATAATGATCAAATTTATAAAAATTAAACATCAAGAACTTACACAATATTTCAAGAGTATTTAAAAAAAATAGCCCTATTAATCAGGGCTATTTTTTAATAATTTCAGGATGACTCTTATCTACCTAAGGTGCCTGATAGTATTCTAATAAAATCTATTAATGCCCATATACCACATCCACCAGCAGTGAGTAGCATTAATATACCATTTAATGTATCACCCATAACAAATCTATGAATTCCAAGTGCACCAACAAAAAAACATATAGCAGCTAATCCCCAATCAATAGAACCACCAGGAGCTGGCGCTGGAGAAGGTGATTCAATTAAGTCATCACTAACAACAACATTTTCTATATTATAATTAGTAGTAGCTTGAGCCTTTTTTGGTACAGGAAATGAAGCATACATCAAACAACTAAATGTTATAAAAAATAAAAAAGTAAATAAGATTTTTTTCATAATAAAATAATTTTGTTTATATATTAATTTACAAATATTTTTTCAAAAACTATTTTAAAATTTTTAACAATCTACTAAACTCCCTAAAGTATATAAAAACTAAAATTGGAAAAACTATGACAATCAAGTTATTTAACTCATAAGCAACTTTAAAATCTAAGTGGATAAAATGTTGAATTGACCGAGTTAAACCACAAGCATAACATGAAACATTAAATAATCGCTTTGACACACATAAAGACTCTCCATAATCAAAATAATCAACAGGTAAATATATTAGAATCAAGGGCGTGAAAAATATAATTAAAAGATATAAAATATAGAATATTTTTTTTTCAAATAAATACATAAAAACATACTTCATTTTATTGAAATTAATTAACTATTAAGTTGATATACTCGAGGGAATCTAGTCTACCATTTACATAAAAACTTGATTCTTTTGAATACAGAGTAACAGCCACTGAATTTGGAAAAACAGATCCTGTATTATTAGCAATTATTTTAATATTTCGTGTAAAATCTGAATTTGGAAAATTAATTATATGTGGTTTATTTTTAATACAGTATTTGTCTAAATAAAGTTCATTATTAATATATATTGAAATTGTATCACCATCTTCTCTTTGTTTATCCCATATAGCAATTGAAAATGAATCAGAAAAATTATATAACTTTTCTTGTTCGTGGGTTAACTTAACAAAAGCAATGCTATCACTAGTATTAGCATAGTTAATTAAACTATCAATTTGAGATACCATTAAATCAGATGCATGTTTTTCTATTTTTTTAATTTTTCTATTTAAAACTTGTTCTTTGATTAGGTATACATATCCTTCTGCACACAAATCACCATTTGAATAATTACCTATAAAAGTGCCAGTTAAATTATTTTTGTCTTTTTTAATAGTCATGGTTAAAAAACAAAATTCATCAATTGACTCTTCAAAATCTGTAGATAATATTTCTTTTTCGAAAATTTTAAATTCATTTGTCTCTTTATTTAAATGGCCTGAAATTCTATTTTTAGTTTCGTTAGATTTTTTATAATTAGTAATTGAATAGCCATTGATCTTATCTTTATTCATGTCAAATTTTAAAAAAAAAGGTAAGGTCAGAGAATTATCATTTAGAGTAATTACTCCAACATATTTATCTTGACTTAATAATAAAAATGGAATTAATAAGAAAAAAAATATTTTCATGATTAATTTAAAAGTAAATAATTTATAATTGAATTCAAGTAAAAAACAAATTATATTTGCCCCACTTAAAAAATAAACAATTACTAATTATGATTTCTGTAAATAATTTAACACTACAATATGGTAAAAGAGTCCTTTTTGACAATGTAAATTTAAAATTTGATGGAGATCGATGCTATGGAATTATAGGAGCAAATGGTGCAGGAAAATCAACATTTTTAAAAATTATTAACTCTGAAATTGAACCAAATTATGGTAATGTTACTATAGACAATAATAAAAGAATTTCTGTACTTAAACAAAATCATTTTCAATATGATCAATATTCTATTCTTGATACAGTAATTATGGGGCACAATAAAATGTGGGATATTATTCAGAAAAAGAACGCAATTTACGCAAAACCTGACTTTAATGAAGAAGATGGAATTGAAGCATCTAAACTAGAAGAAAAGTTTGAAGAAATGGATGGGTGGAATGCAGAATCTAATGCAGCAAATATGTTGAGTGAAATGGGTATTCCTTCTGAACAACATACATACTTAATGAAAGATGTTGAACCAAATACAAAGGTTAAAGTGTTATTAGCTCAAGCATTATTTGGAAATCCAGATTTCTTAATACTAGATGAGCCAACTAATAATTTAGATACAAAAACAATTTTTTGGCTTGAAGAATTTCTACTAAGATTTAGAAACACTGTAATTGTAGTTTCTCACAACAGATATTTTCTTGATACAGTGTGTACAAATATTGTTGATATTGATTTTCAAAAAATACAACTTTATACAGGTAACTACTCATTTTGGTATCAATCAAGTCAACTTTTATTAAATCAAAGAAATATGGCTAATAAAAAAGCTGAAGAAAAAAGAAAGGAACTACAGGAATTTATCGCCCGATTTAGTGCAAATGCATCTAAAAGTAGACAAGCTACGAGTAGAAAAAAACTATTAGACAAAATTAATATTGAAGAAATTAAACCATCAAGCAGAAAATATCCAGCAATAATTTTTAATCAATTTAGGAATGCAGGGAACGATATCTTAGAAGTTAAAAATCTATCAGTTAAAGATGAAAATAACAATTGGATTTTTAAAAATTTAAGCTTTACTGTAAATAAAGGTGATAAAATAGCTTTTTTTTCTAAGAACAGACAAACAATAAGTCACTTATTTGATATTTTAAATGGTATCACAACTAAATACAATGGTACATTTAAATTTGGCACAACAATAAGACCATCATATCTCCCTCTGAACCACGAAGTTTTATTTAAGAAAAAAATTAATATTATAGATTGGTTAAGAGAATTTTCAGATGAAAAGGATGATGTATATATTAGAAGCTTTCTTGGCAAAATGCTATTTAGCGGTGAAGATGTATTAAAAAATATAGATGTATTATCAGGCGGTGAAAAAGTTAGATGCATGCTTTCTAGAATGATGTTATTAGAAGGAAACTTATTGTTTTTTGACACTCCTACTAATCATCTTGATCTTGAATCGATTCAAGCATTAAATAATTCAATGACTTCATTTAGTGGAAGCATATTATTTTCATCGATTGATCATGCACTGACTCAATCTGTAGCAAATAGAATAATAGAAATAAATGAAGATTCAATTACAGATAAACTAATGAATTACAATGAGTTTTTAATTTTTAAAAAAAATAAAACTGAAAAATCACTTAATTGATTTAAACTTATTTTAAATGTTTCTGTAAAAAGATTTCCATCTCCCTATAAAAATCAAATTGATTTTCCTCATTGTAAAAACCATGACCTTCATTTTCTTTTAACATATAAGGAACATCAATGCCTTTAGCTTTTAAAGCTTGAACAATTTGATCTGATTCAGCTTGTTTTACTCTTTGATCATTTGCACCTTGAGCTACAAATAAAGGAGCTGTAATTTTATCAACATGAAAAATTGGAGACGCTTCTTCAAGTAAATCTTTATCATTAATAGGGTCTCCTATCATTTCATACATCATTTGTCTACCCAACTCCCAATATGGTGGTAAAGTTTCAAGTAAAGTAAAAATATTTGAAACTCCAACATAATCAACACCACATGCGTAAAGATCAGGCGTAAAAGCTAAACCAGCTAAAGTTGCGTAACCTCCATAGGAAGAACCATAAATAGCTATTTTATTTTTATCCGCTATACCCTCATCAATTAACCATTTGACACCATCAGTTATATCATTCTGCATTGTTTTACCCCATTGTTTAAAACTCATTTCCCAAAATTCTCTTCCATAGCCAACACTTCCTCTAAAATTCATTTGTAATACACCGTAACCCCTATTAGCTAAGAATTGAATTTCAGGTCTAAAGCCCCAAGTATCTCTAGCCCAGGGACCACCATGTGGATTAACTACAATGGGTATTTTATCTCCTTTTTTATAATTAACCGGAAGAGTTAAATATCCTGGAATGTTGAAACCATCTCTAGATTTATAAGAAATAGGCTTCATAGAGGCCATATCATCTGGATTTAACCAAGGACTTAAATCAGCAAGCTTTTCAAGATTATCATTAATTATATCATATAAATAATATGTTCCTCTAGAACGATCACTGTATGATACAACAATTGCCATTGTTTCATCCTTAGATAAATCAGAAACAGAAACCTCTACGTCTGGAAGTCTAGATTCAAGTTTATTTTGAAGTTTCTTTCTCCATTCATCAAAAAAATGAATCTCTCTTTTAGCTGTTGTATATGAAACTCCTGTAATGAGTTTTCTTTTCTTTGATCTCATTAAACCAGAGACATCAACTTCATCATGTTCAAAAATTAATTCAGTTTCTTTCGCTGTTATTAAATCAAATTCATAAATAGCACTTTTATCACTTTTTCTATTTGAAGAAACATATAAAGAAGTATTATCGAAAGTAAAATAAAGAGGAGAAACCTCTTCTTTAAAATTTGTTGTTAAAATTGATTTAAAATCTTCATTTTCTTTATCTCTATATAAAATACTTGTGTTTACACCATCGGAAGTAGTTGCAAGACGTAACTTGCCATCATTATCAGTCATCCAACCAGAAATATTGCCAGGATTTTCAGCAATCATTTCCATATCACCAGAATTTACATTCAATCTATATACATCATGAACTCTTGGGTCCCGTTTATTAATTGCAATAAGCATAAAGTTTGGATCATCTTCAAGATCATCAGTAATTCTAGCTTGAATATTGTCAAATGGCGTTAAATCAATATTATTAGAACCATCAGTGTTGACAGCATAAATATGTATATTTTCATCTCCACCTTGATCTTGAGCATATGCAATACGATTATTATTTAACCAAAAGTATCCATACAAACTTCTCTTATCCGCATGAGTTATTCTTAATTCACTATCTGCACCTATTTCTTTAATATACACATTCATCATTCGATTTCCTTCCTCCCAAGGTTTCATATAAGAAATATATTTACCATCGGGTGAAATTTTAAAGGAGGACATTTCAGGATTTTTAAAAAAATATTCTAATGGAATTGTTTTTATATCTTCAAGCATAATTTTTTGGTTTTGATTACAGGATATTAACCCGAAATATAAGCATGTCAGAAAAAGAATTCTTTTCATTTTTAGTAATAATATTTATGTAAAAATAAAAGATATAATTCTATAATTTAATTTTACCGGAAAAAAATAATTTTGCAGAACCACCAATGCGAACTTTACTATCTAAATCTCTACAAATTAATTTACCCATTCTTTCAGAAATCTGATGTGCTTTTAAGTTCTTTAATCCTAATCTTTTGGACCAAAAAGGAACAAGTGAACAATGTGCAGAACCAGTAACAGGATCTTCAAGTATTGTAGCTTGTGGGGTGAAAAAACGAGATACAAAATCAACATTATCACCTTTAGAAGTAATAATTACCCCACCATATCCTAGATTAATTTTATCAAAATGATTTCTATCAATTTTAATATTTCGGACATCTAGCTCTTTTTCATATACTAAAAGATAATCTCTTGACTTAAATACTTCAAGAGGTTGAAAATTTAATGATGATGAAATTTCGGAAGGTAATAAACTTATTTTTGGCATTCTTGATGGTAAATCTAAATAGTAGATATCTTTATCATAAGAAACAAACAAATCCCCACTTAGTGTTTTAAAAGTAATTTGACTTAGATTACAATTATATAATTCACGAAGAACATAAGCTACAGCCAAAGTAGCATGACCACATAAATCAATTTCAATATCAGGAGTAAACCACCTAAGTTGAATATAATTACCATTTTTTATGAAAAAAGCTGTCTCAGAAACAGCATTTTCTTTAGCTATCTTCAATAATAATTCATCGTCTAACCATTTATTTAATGGAATAACACATGCTTGATTTCCGTGAAATAATTTATCTGTAAAGGCATCAATTTGAAAAATATCTAAAATCATAAATAATAATTTAAAAATTATTTGTAAATAAATTTATAAATTCAAAAAATAATACTGTATATGTAAACGTTAATTAGAATAAATAAAAATCGCTATCATGAAAAATATAATTATTATCATTTTAATTAGTTTTATTTCATTTTTTTTATTTCAAAAAAAAGAAAAACCTTATACTGTCAATACTCCAATTCATAATATAAATTATAGTTCAAACAACACAATTGATTTCAGGCTAGCAGCTAAAAAAGGAACAAAATCAGTTGTTCATGTAACTGCTTACAAAGAAGATGTTGAACAATATATGTATTTTGATCATTTTTTTGGGTTTTATGATCAATATCAAATACCAAATCAAAAATACACTTCTGGGTCAGGAGTAATTGTTAGTCATGATGGTTACATAATCACTAACAATCATGTTATCAAAGGATTTGAAGAGGTTTCAGTTTCATTACACAATGGTCAAGAATATTCAGGAAAAGTTGTAGCTACTGATCCATCAACAGATCTAGCATTACTGAAAATTGATGCTAAAAATTTAACAATACTAAATTTTGCAAATTCAGATTTAGTAGAAATAGGTCAATGGGTTCTAGCAATTGGAAATCCACTTAATCTAAATTCAACTGTAACATCAGGTATAGTTAGTGCAAAAGCCAGAAACATAAATATTCTCAATCAACAATATGCAATTGAATCTTTTATTCAAACTGATGCTGCAGTAAACCCAGGCAATAGTGGAGGTGCATTAGTAGATTTAAACGGCAATTTAATAGGTATAAACACTGCCATTGCTAGTACAACTGGTGCATACTCTGGATACTCATTTGCAATTCCTTCAAACATTGTTAATAAAGTATATAATGATTTACTTAATTATGGAGTTGTTCAACGTGCATTTTTAGGTATATATATTCAAGAAATGAGTCCAAAGCTTGCAAATGAATTAAATATCAAATTTACAGCTGGAATATATGTTAATGGATATACTGCTAACAGCAATGCCGAATCAGCTGGAATTAGAGAAGGAGATATTATAACACAAGTTGACAACTATCAAGTAAACAATATACCAGAATTACAAGAAGTTCTATTGAAAAAAAACCCAGGTATGAATGTTAAAATTACAATAAATAGAAATGGTAAAATAAAAATATTTGATGTTCAATTAACTAATAAAGAAGGTGGTATAGATGTAATTAAAAAAAGTTAAATTTATAAAGAAAGATTAACACATCCAGCGTTAGAATAGCCAGGAGTTGGGATAGTGTAACACCTATCTCCACTTTTATCAAAACTTTGGGAAAAATCACTAATTGATGGTCCCAAATTATATTGAATAATAGTATCGCCATCTGAAAAATAAATCATATCTCCTTTTGAACTAAGCCCTGATGAAAAACTATTATCAAAATCTTCATAACCAATCCAAAAATCATTTGCTTTAATAATTATGTCTGAAAATAAAAAATCTTCAAACAAAGGAGAATCATCTAATAAAAAGTTACTTAATCTACAATCCTTGTCAGTTGAATTAAATATTTCAATATAATCTTCAGGATATCCTGAAGTATGTGCTTCTGATATATATATATCTCCTATAATACAAATTGGAGTTGAAATATTTGTTTTAGTGCATGAATAAAAAAATATAGATATTAAAAATAAAAATTGATAATTACTCATTTTTAAAATTTATTAGTAACCAAAATAATTAAAATTTAAATTTTAAACCATTTAAAATATGATAATTAGTTTTTGGAATATTAAAAGCTGGAGATGAATCATGAGTAAATAATATCGTTAAATTAAAAAAAAATTGTTTAAATAAAGGAACTGAAAAAGTAGATTTAAAAGTTAAACGTAAATCAGAAAAATTAATTAAACTAGGTTGAATATATAAAAAAGAAGATGAAGTGAGATTATTAAAGATTTTAAAATACAATTGATTATATAAATTGAATCTATAACATTTATTTAATATATCATCAATTAAAAGTTCATACTCATAAAAAATTGACATACCAATATAATTTAGATTTAAAATTGTTCTCTTAAAACCCAAACCAATTATTTTTCTATTTTTTACATCTTGTATTAAATCGTATTGATTTTGAATAAAAGATTCGATAAAAAAATTCTTTTTTAGATTGTATAAAATTCTAACGTGCTGATAACCATTATTTGAAATTTCTGATGATGCAGCTTTATTGATGTCAATTTTATTCATAAAAATCAATGAATATTTTAAAGCTGCATAATTTATATACGTATTGTTTATGAATTCCCAATCAACTTGAGTAGACTTATTATAATCAAAATCTAATTCCGTAAACCCACTCAATCCATTTTTTTTAAGATCAGTATGATCTATAGAAAGAATCTGAGAAAAAGAAGAAAAATGAATTACTAGTAAACAATAAAATACATATAATTCACTTTTCTTTTTTTTCATAATTGCAAATATGTACTTATTTAAATTTAATAATACAATTTTTGCAAATTAATATTGATTTAATGATCATGGTCATCGTGATCATCGTGATCAGCATGTTCTTCGCAGTGAACATTTGTATAAGTGCCAGCATCAAAATTTTCACCTTCATGTGAAAATGCTTCTGCTGCAACATATCCATTTTCTTCAATATCGTGAAGATCCTCACCACAAAACTCTCCAATTTGATAGTCATGGTCAATCGTTCCATCAGCCATTTGTAATTCTAAATGACATGAGTGACATTCATCATGGTCATCTTTTTCGCAAGAAATAAACAAACTGCTTCCAGTTATAGCAAGAATAGATAAAATATATTTTTTCATTTTTTATTGTTTTAATTTACACATTGACAAGATTAAATCATGTTTCGTCTTTTAAAGACTCATCAGAATGTGTTTCATGTTAAAAGTCATATTTTAAACTTAAATTAAAAGATCTTCCAGGTTCAGGAACTCCACCTGCAACTTCTTTTATCCTAGATAAATGTGGAGTATAATCTTTATTAAAAAGATTCTTAACTCCAATAATTATATTTAAATCTTTTATTGGATTAAATAATAATTCTGCATTGAGAATAGCATATCCATCTGATTCAGATTCATAAAAAACAACATTAGTTTGCTTGAAAGCATATAAATGATAAATACTTAAATTTTTAAATCCAATTGGTAGATTATAAGTACTTACGTCGAAATTTAATTTAGTTTTTATTTTATTAGCAGGTGTAAAAAATAAATTTGAATCATTATCTATATTCCGAGTATTAATAAATGAATAAGACTGTTCAATATGTAAATTATGTAAGATATGAGGATGATAATGTAATTTTAATTCAAAACCAGTAATTCTAACTTTATTGTATTGAACATAATTATATATCCTATAATTATCTTCATAAAAAGAATCTGATGGATTAATTGCAATAAAATCATTAATTAGTTGTAAAAAAGGATTTAGCACAAAACCAAAATGATCATTATTCCATTGATATTTCAAATCAAATTGGTGACTTTGTTCAATATCTAAATTTGAATTACCAACTTCAAATCTATTAGTACCATGATGTAATCCATTAGAAAATAATTCAGATAAATGTGGTGACCTGTAAGAAGCAGAATATGTAAGTCTGGAAAGGTGGTTATTAATTTTATAAAAAACACCAAAAGATGAATTAAATGCATTAAATAATTTATTGTAATTAAAATCGTTGCACACTATATTTTTATAATCTAATCTTATTCCACTATTAAATCCAAAATTATCTTTGTCAAAATCTATAGTTGTATAAAGACCAAAGTCATCGGAAAAACTATCTGGAATTAGTCTTGATGATATGTTATTTAAATTATCTTGTCTATTATATTGAATTCCTGTATTAAAGTCCAAAGAAGTTATATTATAATTTAAGTTTAATCTTAAATTAATAGTAGAAAGTTCCATATCAAAAGCTGGTATAGTCCATTTTTCCCCAAATTCCACTAAGTTATTCGTAAAGTAACCAGCAAAAAAATTATACTTTATTTTATTAGAAAAGTATTTTGTTTCTATATTAAATAAATGGTTATTTATTACCTGATATGGTATTTTCATTTCATAATCTTCGGTTAAATCTATGGTGTTTAATGTTATCTCATCAAGACTAATTTCATTAGTTCCTTCGCAATCATGAGCAGGAATACCTACATTGTCATTATTAAATTGATATCTTATAATAGTTTGTAATTTTTCACCTAATCTTGCAAAAGATAATTTTAATGCTTTATTTTTAAATCTTGAATTAAAAAGGTAATTTTTATCAGGTAATCTGTAGTCTGATGATACAGTATGTTCTCCATAAAGATTAAAATATAAATTATTTTTAGACAACTTAAAACCAAATTGATTGCTATATAAAAAATGACTATTATCAAATTTAGAAGCTAAGAAACCTTTAGGTTTACTGGATTTAGTAAAGGGCTCATCTTGAAAATATAAAACACCTCCTACTGCATCTCCTCCAAATTTCAATGACGAAGCACCTTTTATTAGTTCTACTCTTCCTAAACCTAAATCAGTAAAACCTATACTGTGATCGTTAGCCCATTCCTGATTAGCTATTCTCATGCCATTAAGATATGTAACGACTCTTAAACCAGACAAGCCCCTTATAACGACCTTTTGAATACCTAAGCCTGAACCAATTGAATTTACTCCTGATAATTGATTCAAATTTTCAACTAATGAAGTTGAAGAAATGAAATTATTATTTAAAGATTTTTTCTCAATATTAAGAAACTTATAATTACCTAAAAAAGTAACATTTTCTTGAATTCCAATTTCATCAAGTTCAACATGAAGCTTAGATAAAGTCACATTCATATTCTTTCCTTGAAACTTTACAATCTTTGACTTGAACCCTAATTTAGAAAATTCAAAGTATGAATTAAGTGGAATGATACTATCAATAATAAAAATGCCATTTAGATCAGTTTTAAACAATAAATTTTGATCAACTAAAAAAACATCTACTTCAGCTAATGGATTACCTTGATTATCAAATACATAACCTTTGTTCTGAGCATGTATTAGAAAGACATTAAATATGGTTAGTAAAAGAATATTCTTAAACATTTATGAGCAATTTAGACAAATACCTGATGCATTAATATTTAAATTACTGATTGTATAATTCGGGATTTTTATAGTTGGAAACTCCTTAATATTTAAACATGAAACATCATCACATTCTATACATTGAAAGTGAATATGATTATGATTATGTTTTTCTCCTGAACATTCATCATTACATAGAGCATATAAAGTATTAACATCATTAAACCTAATAGAATGAATAATACCCTTTTCTTCAAATAAAGATAAAATTCTAAATAGAGTTACTCTATCCATTTTACCAATGGCAGAACGAATATATTTTAAACTAATAGGTTTTGATGCTTTTAGAAAAACAATTAAAACTTTCTTACGACTCTTTGTTAAGGAGATATTAGTAGATTTAATAATATTTTTAATCTTTAAATGCAACATTGTTGCAATATAAAAATAATTATTTAATTTTTATTGAATTTGATGCTTTTTTAGCTTTTTCAACTAAATAAGAAATATCTTGACTACCAAACGCTAATGCAACTCCCATTCTTCTATATTTATGTGCCTTTGGTTTACCAAAAATTTTAAAATCAGTATTTCTTATCTTTCCGGCATCTTCAAGACCTAAAAATTCCGGGCAATAATCAGTAATTTTATCTGATAAAATAACAGACGAGGCTCCATTTCTTAAATGATCTATATTTAAAACTGGTATTCCCAAGATCGCTCTTGCATGTAACTCGAATTCTGAAAAGTTTTGTGTTCCAGCTAATGTAACTAGTCCTGTATCGTGAGGTCTGGGGGATAATTCTGAAAAATATACAGTATCATTAAGAATAAAAAACTCTACGCCCCAAATTCCAAAACCACCTAATGCGCTGGTAATTGTTGATGCCATTTTCTGGGATTCAAGTAAAACTTTATTATTCATAATTGCTGGCTGCCAACTTTCTTGATAATCACCTCTATCTTGTCTATGACCAATAGGTGGACAAAATAAAGTTTTACCATTTTTTTGTGTAAGAGTTAATAAAGTAATTTCATAATCAAACTTTATAAATTGTTCGACAATTACTTCAATAATATCGCCTCTTGAGCCTTTAATTGCACAATCCCATGCTTTTTGAATATCAGATTCTTTTACAATAATAGATTGACCTTTTCCTGAGCTTGACATTAATGGCTTAACTACACATGGCATACCTATTAATGAAACACTTTTTTTTAATTCACTAAGTGTTTTAGCATAACAAAAATCTACTGTTCTAATATTTAAATCATCAGATGCAAAATCTCTAATTGCTTTTCTATTCATGGTAAAATTCACAGCTTTTGCTGAAGGAATAACAGTAATTCCTTGATTTTCATAATCATAAAATCTTTCTGTTCTAATACTTTCAATTTCAGGGACTATTAAATCTGGTTTATGTTTATAAACAACATTATCTAAAGATTTTCCATCCAACATGTTTATTATTTCATATTCATGAGCTACTTGCATTGCCGGAGCATTTTTGTAGTTATCAACTGCAATTACATATTGACCTAAACGTTGTAGTGCTATTACTAACTCTTTGCCGAGTTCACCAGATCCAAGTAATAAGATTTTTTTTCTCATTATTATTTTAGTATCAAAAAATAATATTTTGCAAAATATAGTTAATTTATATGCAACATGGTTGCAATTGGTATAAATATTTTATTTTTACATTTAATTTTAAATTAAATATTTTTGAAAACTATTTTTTTCAAACCTGACACAATTGGTTCATTGGCAAGTACATTATGTTTGTTACATTGCATAGCTACGCCCTTTATTTTCATAACACAAGCATGTACAATGTCATGTTGTGCTGGAACTCCTGTATGGTGGCAATCAATTGACTATGTTTTCATAATAATTTCATTTTTTGCAATTTATAAAGCAACTAAAACTTCAACAAATAAAAATATCAAGATACTGCTTTGGTTTGCCTGGGGTGTTTTCTTTACACTAATTTTAAATAAAACATTAATGTTGTTTTACATAAACCAAAACTTTTCTTATGCTACTGGAATAATTCTTGCAATCTTACACTTATATAACTTAAGGTTTTGTCAATGCAACAATGACAAATGTTGCGCACCTATATAGTAATTATAGAACAGTAAATTTCGTTTGTGTTATACATTGACCTCTTTGAAATAACTTTAATATATATACACCAGAATCAAAATTAGACTTGTTGAGTATAAATAAACTTTTATTTTGATTTGGTATTTCTTGAACTACCTTTCCTTCAATATTATAAATTTTAATAATAGAATTGTCTAAATATGGTATAGTCACTAAAGACTTATCATTAATTGGATTAGGTATAACATTGATGAGTAAGCTCTTATTATTAGTATTAAAAGACATAGGATTTGACCATTGACTCCATTTAAGACCTTTATCCCTATATCTAACTCTCCAACAATAATTTGAATTAGCTTGTAAACCTATTAATTTGTGGTTTATTAAATTAATATTACTATTTAAGTTAATATCTCTATAAATATTTTGAGATTGAATCCATTTATCAATTATTGGATCGGAAAAATCTAAACAATTATGACTTATCTGCCATTGAGTCCCACCATGCTCATCTTCTAAATCATTAAAATGACTAGATTTAAAAAATAGATTATTAACATCTACTGAATCATCAGAGCTGGGATAAATGCACGTAGGTGTATCTGGTGAAGTATTATATAATCTTACAACAATACTATCTTCTAAACTATTAAATTTTGAATTACTTTCGTCACCTAAACTTAATCTCTTAAGAATAAAACTTGGATTATCTCCAGCATTAACATCAACAACAACATATCCCCATTCATCCTGTGATATGCTATATTCATCATAATCATTTTGCGGCCATTCATCCCAATAATCTATTGCACCACCAGCAGAAGCAACATTAACCATTAAGTGTTGATGATTTTTAGACTCTCCTCTTGAATAACCATGAGTGTGACCATAAAAGTGAATTGAAGGTTTTCCTGAACGTGATGTGAAATCTTCTAGAAGACTAATAATTTCGCCAGTAAAATTAGTATTACCAGGTGTCCACAACTCTGAATTATGAGGGTGATGAAGTTGAGCAAATAAGAAGTCAATATTATTATTATAAATAGTTAATTCTAATATACTATCTAACCAATTTATTTGGTCTTCAATTTGATATTCAGAATTTGAATTTAGACCAATAATTCTAACATTTGAATAGTCCTTATACCACCAATGCTCTTCAAATCCTTTTGTACCATTAAATGGTAGATTTATATATTGAAAATAGAAATTTGAATTTTCTTCATGATTACCTAAGACTGGATAAAAAGGTACATGAGAGAATAATTGGCGAGATTGATAAAAAAAATGATCTTTCCAATGGTCATAATTATTACCGGTTTTTACTAGATCTCCAGGTATCAAAACCAAATCTAAGTTTTTATTAAATAAACTAGAAGAATCATCTTGAAAATAATTAATTATTGCATTATTTATTTCTTTAAACTTTTCAGGATTATTGTAATCCTTTTGCATATCACTCATAGCAACTAAAGTAGTAGATGCTTCATCATTAGGTAAACTAGGAGTGATAAAACTATAAACAGATGTATTTATATTGTTATTTTTAACCCTGTAATAATATCTAGTATTAGCTTTAAGATTACTGATTTCAGCAGTAAATAAACATGCAGGATAATAAGTGATTTCATAAGTTGATGAATTAACATTACCTAGTAATTCCGTTTCTCCCCACTCAACCACTGAATTACCATACATACTACTTTCCCACATAATAACAATACTATTAGGTGATGAATTTTGTAAATAAGGATAGATTGTAAACTCTTGTGCAAAGCAAAAGGATAGAAAAAAAAACAACATTATAATATTTTTAAGAAACATGTATTATTCTAAAATGAAATATTAAAGTCAAACAAATACTTTAAGTATATAACCTTATTAACTTCTTTCTCTTCCCAACATTCTTCAGTTAATAAGTCTAATTTTTGATCAATTAACTGCTGAACTTGTGCACGATAAAGTTGGTAAGAATAAAAATCTGTATTAGTAAAATAATTCCACTTATTTTGAATAAATGAAACAGGGTTAAATAAATAAGTTGATTCAATTAAATGATTTTTTCTCTGACAATCAGATTCAATTTTATTAATCACGTTTTTGTTCATCTGATTAATTAAACTAGAAACCGTATTACTAATAATTGTGTTGTTAATTTCATCACTTAGTCCATGTTTAGTGTTATGTAAATTTGGATGTATCTCAACTAATCTATCATATAATGAATCAACTGGTAATTCAAATATTTCATATGCCTCTTTTCTATTCACATCTAAAAATTCTGTCATATAATTAACAGGATATTTAATACTAGCAAACTGATGGACAGCTGCAGGAATGATAACACAAAAAATCAACCATATACAAATCATTTTAAAAGCTGAAGATGTGACGGTATTGCTTTTAATTAAAATAAAATAAAATATTAAAGAAAAAAATAATATATATAAACAAGAGATTTTAACTAAAGATATTGTAGCATTTAAATTATCAATAATACCACCTGAAACATAACTAACACCAAAAATAAATATAGAAGTTGTAAGTATTAACAATATGACATAAAATAATAATCGAAAAAAAACCCACTTATAAACAGAACCAAATTGGACAATTACGAGTTTATCAAATTTATATTCTTGTTCTAAAACTTTTATATTATAAGTTAAAATAATTAACAAAACAGGTAGTAAAAAAATAATTAGAAAAGCAAAATCTATATTCCCATTAACTAATCTCTCAGGATTAGCAATTTCTTCAACCATATCATTGTCAAAAGTTGAACTCCAATTTCCAATTTTTTTATAAAAACCATATTGCTCAGCTTGACCTAAACCTAATGGAAGTAAAGAAGAAGGATGCTTTATAGCATAAACAGGAACATAATTTAGTAACCAATAAGGATTACTCAAATCAATCCATGGCTGATCTGGAGGGTGATTATAACCTTGATCAAAAATTTTAAATATATTATCAATTTCTTTTTGTTGATCTTTATTGATTTCATCAATTGTTAATTTATGTTTATTATATAAATTAAAACCATTATCAATAGAATAACAACATGCAATTATAAAAACTAAATATGTAATAAACTTAGACTTATTCTTTATAAAATGAATAAACTCAAATGATATAAGATTAAATATTTTCATAAAATAGTCATTTTTCGAGATTTAGAAACTAACAAGTAAAGCAACATAAAGAACCAAAAGAATAATACAAAAACATCAATTAAATATTTATTTAAAAAAGAGAAAAATGATGGGAAATTATAATTAAAATCTTCAATTGATTGAAAAAACTCTTTGCTAGCTTTCCAAGATCTATCGCCTGAAACCGAACCTCCAAAAGCATACTCATCATTAAGTTGTTTGATCAAAAATCTTCTATAATTTTCTGCTTGACTAAGAAAATCTAAGTGATGAAACATGTCTGATCCAGATAATCCCATACTAATATTTTGTAATGAAGAAAAAGGATTAATAAAACCACTTAATTGATAATATTTTTTTTGAGATTTAAGTTGATCATAAAGATTTCCAAAATGTTTATCCCAAACTTTATTTCCATATTCTTCGTCAGCTTGCATTAAAACACCCGTAAAATTAATAGGTAAATCTTCAATTTTAGCAACATTGTATTCGGAAAGTATTTTATCTTCTAATTCTTGTCTTCTAATTCCAGTAGGATTATGACCATCTATCCCCTTTGATCTATCATAAGACATAGAATTATTAAAATCAACTCTAGTTGGAAGTGGTGAAATATTTTCAACTGCATTGCCAATGATTTTTGGAAGAAAAACAGTCCACATTATCCAAATTATAATCATAATAGATAATGAAGCAGTAGCATTGTTAAAAATGAATGACAATAACAATGTTAAGTTGATAATAATAAAATAATATAAACTGTAACAAAGAAAAACAAAAAGTAGTCTGTATAATATGTCAAAATCAATATCACCAAAACTAAAAGTTAATTGTATCAACATAGTAAAAAAGAGCAATGAGATACCTATAATCCAAATACTGTATAATTTCGAAAACAAAACATCTTTTAAAGACGCCCCTTGAACTAGTATTAATTTTAGTCTTCCACTTTCTTTATCTTTTATATAATTATTAAATGTTAAGAAAATTAAAAATAATGGTATAATAAATTGAAATAATAATGATGGTTTTAATTTTCCAAATTTTGAAATTAACAATGACTGAGAGTTTTCAGAGAATATAACATCATTTTGAACATGACCTTCTAGTCTTAAAACATTTCCAGTCACTGAATTAACACCCTCATCTAAACTACTTAAAATATTTATTGGCTTAAATGCATAACTACCAAAATGAGCAGCTTTATGTGGGTTAGAGGAGTCCATTGAATCCCATTGATTTCTAATATGTTCTTTTGCTTCTATTTGAGAATTAATCTGCTTTTTTGATTGAGATATTGAAAGGGTTGTTGTCAAGAAAAGACTAAGTGAGAAAAATAAAATAATAATTAGAAATAATTTATTTCGATAAAATCCCCTCCATTCATTTAATAAAATAGTTTTCACAAAAATTTAATTTTTCATAAACTTAATATAGATACTTTCAAGTTCCTGTGGACTGACTTCTGAAGATTTCATTTCCTTTAATAATGTTCCGTTTTTTAAAATACCAATTTTATGGCATGATTCTCTGACACGAAAAAGATCATGTGAAGCCATTAAAATTGATGCACCATTAGCAGATAATTGTTTTAATATTTCAGATAACTCATTACTTGATAGTGGATCTAGACCACTAGCAGGTTCGTCTAGTAAATAAACTTTTGCTTTTTTAGCATATGCAATTGCAATACCTACTTTTTGTCTCATACCTTTAGAGTAGGATGAAATTTTTTTATCATGTGCAATTCTTTGTAATCCACAATCATCTAAAAATTTAGACAATTTATTTCTATCATATTTAAATCCGGATAACTTACAGAAGTAATCTAAATTTTCAAGGCCAGTTAAATAAGAATACAAATTGACATTCTCTGGGATGTAACCTACTTCATCTAAATTAATTTTTTGGGAATTGGAAATTGAAATAACACCTTGATCTGGCTTTAAAAAACCTAAAATTAAATTTAGTGTTGTAGATTTTCCTGCACCATTTGCTCCTAACAAACCATAAATTTCACCTGAAGCAACTTCAAGTGATAAATTTTGCAAAGCCTTATATGAATTAAAAGACTTATATACTTTATTTAAAATAATCATCTTGAAACAAGATTAAGAGTATTATATTGTAAAAATGTCACATCAAAAATAATAAATAAATTCATTTCAGTTGATAAATGGCAAAATTGCATGCTCTTTAGCTTTAGCTTCAATCATTATATCTAAATCATGACCATACAAATTAGGTAAACTATTAATATAATCAGAGTGTGCTTGTAATTTAATATCTTTATTTGATTCATGTAAAGATTTTGATTCAGAATAATGAACAACAGGAGTTATGTTTTTAGGCCATGTTGAAATAGCCAATTCTAATGCTTCTTTTTCACTAATACCACCTGAACAAAATTTATGATGATGATAGTCGAATACTATTGGAATACCAATTTTTTCATGTATATACATCAGGTCTTTAACAGAATACATTGATTCTTTATCATCATTCTCTATAGTTAATCTAGATTGTACAGATGGTGGAAGTTTTTGAAAATTGTCACAAAACCTATTCATAGCAGTAATTTTATCACCATATACTCCATTACAATGTATATTTATTTTATTAAACACACTTCTTTCTAAATTTAGTAGATCAAACATCACCCCATGAATAGACAAATCTACAATTGTGTTATTAACAACCTTTTCATTAGGAGAAACTAATACATTAAAAGGACCAGGATGAGCAGTTAATCTTAAATTATTATCCCTAGCATAAGCACCAGCTTGCTCAAGAGTCAATGTAATTTGATCATAATCCTTTAAATCAGTGATACTATATTCTGATGACCAAGGAAAAAATTCTGAAGATAATCTAAAAAAAGAAATATTATTTTTTACATTCCATTTAAGAATTTTAATTAAATCAAAACAGTTTTTTAAACTTAAATCACTAACATAATCTAGTCCTTTATTTAAAAAAGTTTTTTTAATCATTGATCTATTAGTAATAACTCTAGGGTTATGATTAGACAATGTTAAATTTATACATGCGTAACCTAAATTCATTATGGATTAATTAAATGGATTAGTAGCCCATACATTAAGTTCATTTATAAAACCTCTATTATCCATTTCTAGTGATGATATAATAGCGTGCGAAATTTCATTACTAGTAAGCTTATTGTGTACATCCTTTCTCTCAACTCTTTTAGGGTCACCAAAAGCAGTAGTAACTTCGCTGGGATTGATTTGACAAACTCTGATGTTAAATGGTCTTAATTCAGCTTGCCAACATTGAGTCAAACATCTTACTGCAAATTTTGATGAAGCATATATACTACCTTCCTTATAACCTCTTAAACTCGCTGTAGAACCAATATTTATTATAGTCCCAAACTCTTGTCTTTTCATTAATGGAACAATTTCTTTAGTAAAAAGAGACAAACCAAATACATTAACATTGAAAATTTCTAAAAATGAATCTATAGTAAGTTCATCTATTGACTTTCTATATCCAATACCTGCATTATTAATTAAAACATCTACTCTATTATTAAAATTTTTAATAATCTTCTGCGCATAATGATTGAGATTTGTAAAATCAGATATATCAAATGCACAAAATTGGACTTTAGTACCTTTAAAAACTTTACTTAGCCTCTCTATTGACCTACCTGTAACAAGCACATTAGCACCTCTGTTTAATAAATTTATAGCTGTAGACTTCCCTATTCCTAAGCTTCCCCCAGTTATTATAATATTTTTATCTTTTAAATCCATGTAAAACAATTAATTATATAGAATAAAATTAATGAAAAACAATATACATTTTATAATTTTTAAATATAAGATCTAAGTAAATAAGTAACTTTAAAACTCTTATTTTTATATAATAAATAAACATACATGATTACACTAATTTCATCAACTAATAGAAAAAATAGCTATACAAAAAAAGTTGCCGAAGTTTATTTACATTTAATGAATAAAGAGAAAATAGATAGTCAGATTTTTGATTTAGCTGAAATACCCAATAATTTTTTAACTATTAATTCATATGGAAAAATTTCAGAAGACTTTGAAGTAATGTCAAATAAATATCTTAAAAACGTAAATAAATACATAATAATTTGCCCTGAATATAATGGAAGCATACCAGGATTTTTAAAAATCATAATAGACTATTCTGATTACTCAATCTATCAATCAAAAAAAGTAAGTATTGTTGGTATTTCAAGTGGTCATTCAGGGAATCTACGGGGAATTGATCATCTAACATCTATATTTAATCATTTAGGTAGCGACGTTTTTAGTTTGCAACCAAAATTATCTAAAATTCAAGAATCATTTAAAAATGAAAATTTAATAAATAAAAACTATTTAGATCTTATCAAGAGACATATTAAATTATTTATAAACTATTAAAATATATAAATTAAATGTCTATACATGAATATCATTTTAAAACATACTTTAAGTTCAATCTAATAGTTATTTGTTTTTTTATTAGTACCACTTGCTACAGTCAAAATCAATATAAAATTCAAGGTATAATCACTGAGGAGAATACCACAAATAAACTAATAGGAGCAAATATTTATAATGTTAATAATAAGAAAGGATCATCAACTAACATAAATGGACGTTATATAATAGACGCTACAAATGGTCTAAACACTTTAATTTTTTCTTTCATAGGTTATAAAACAGATACTATAGAGATTAACATTATATCTGACACTATTATAAATAGAATGCTGAAAAAAGAATTCAATAATCTTAGTGAGATTAAATTAAAATCAAATAGTTCTAGTGTAAAGTCAATACAAAGTAGTGTAATTCAACTTGAGGTAGATAAAGTAAATAAACTACCTTCTCTATTTGGTGAGACTGATATTCTGAAAAGCATTCAACTTTTACCTGGCATACAATCAGGAAGTGAAGGATCAACAGGATTCTATGTTAGAGGTGGGGGGCCAGATCAAAACCTTATTTTGATTGATGGTATTCCAATTTATAACTCATCTCATTTATTAGGTTTCTTTTCAATTTTTAATAATGATATCATCGAGAATATTACTCTAACAAAAGGTGGTTTTCCAGCAAGATTTGGTGGACGACTGTCATCAGTCCTAGAAATAAATACAAAAAATGGAAATTTAAAGAAATGGAAGGTTAATGCAGGAATTGGTCTAATTTCTGGTAAAATTACCCTTGAAGGTCCTATAATAAAAGATGAAACCTCAATAATTGTTTCAGCAAGAAGAACATGGATAGACTTACTAAAAAAACCAATTGCAAACCTACTTGAAAAAAATGCGCTTACAGATAATGAAGAAAATAAAATTGAAGGAAGTTATTATTTCTATGATCTTAATACTAAGATAAATCACAAAATATCTAAAAAAAGCAATCTATATATTACAATATATTCTGGTGAAGATAATTTTAATTCAAAAATTTTTGAGGATAAAACTACCGAATGGCAATCAAGAGGCACACCATATCAAACAAAATCTTATGGTTATACAAAATTTGGATTGACTTGGAAAAACTTAGCTTCTTCAGCTAGATGGGAATTTAATTATAATGAGAAATTGAAAACTATTACATCGATATTTTTTTCAAGTTATAAATTTTTAAACAATACAAAATCTGATTACGACTGGACTGAAATTAACTTAAATAATAATGACACTACATATAATGGATATTATAACTCTGATTATCTTTATTCATGTGGTATTTATGATTTATCACTACAAATAGAGTTTAACTATAAATTAAATAAAAATCACTTAATTAAATTTGGAAACTCAATAACAAATACCACCTTTTCTCCAGGTTTTCAGAATGTTTTTAAAGATGCTCCAGAACATGAAAATTATCCAAATGCAAAATTAGATACAACAATTCTTTTTTTACGTAAAGCAAAACCATTAAATACAATAATATATTTAGAAAATATTATAAATATTAACACCAAATTATCAACAAATATTGGAGTTCATTATAATTTATACCAAATTAATAAATCTAACTATAATTCTTTTCAACCTAGATTATCAACAAGATATTTAATTAATAAAAACTCATCAGTGAAAATTTCGTATGCTAAAATGAATCAAAATATTCATCTTTTAACAAATTCAACTATTGGATTACCAAATGACATATGGGTACCATCAACTTCATTTGTTAAACCACAAAAATCTAATCAATTTGGATTAGGATACTACATTAATATAAATAATGGTCAATTTGGAAAATGGTTGGATTTTAATAAGCATAATTTTGAATTCAGTATTGAATTATATATGAAAAAAATGAAAAATTTAATCTCGTACAGTGAAGGAAATAGCATCTTCGAAAGTGGATTTTCTCAATGGGAAGATAGAGTTGAGTTAAATGGCAAAGGAGAAACAAAAGGAGTAGAATTTTTACTTCAAAAAAATACAGGTAAATGGACAGGATGGATAGGTTACACACTTTCAAAATCAACTAGAAAATTTCAAAATATAAATCTAGGAAATGAGTATCCATATAAATTTGATAGGCGACATGATCTTTCTTTTATAAATAATTATAAAATAAAAAAGAATATAATTTTAACAAGTACATTCGTATACGGAACTGGTAATTCTATTAATATACCTTCTGATCAGTATTTAATTCCATCACATAATGGTTTTATTCAAATACTTAACTATAATTCTAGAAATTCATATCAAATTAAACCATATCATCGCTTAGACATAGGATGCTCTTTTATTAAGCAAAAAACATGGGGAGAAAGATCATGGATTATTTCAATTTATAATATCTACAATAGAAAAAATCCATTTTTCATATTCTTTGAAAACCAAAGTATTAGTGAAAATAACTTAGGGATAAATAAACTAAAACCATCTCAGGTTAGCTTATTTCCTATAATTCCATCAATTAGATACAATTTAAAATTTTAATTATGTCAAAAAAACTAATATTTTTTTTAATTATAATTGTCATGAACGGTTGTCAAAAAGAGATCAATATTAATTTAGGAGATTTTGAATCTAAATTAGTAGTAAATGCTCAGCTAACAACTGACAAATATAGCAGTCCATACAATGGGCAAAATATAATGGTATCAAATTCAATTGATCCATTTGACTCTTATTATAATTTTATTTTAACTGATGATAGTATTCCAATAATTAATTATGCAGATGTTACTGTAAATGAAATTAATAACGAAAATTCACTTGAATACAAATTTGAATTTAATGAAGATTGCTATTGTTATATCAACCGTGATTTTAAACCAGTAGAAAATAAAACATATTCAATTGAAGTTAAAGCAAATGATTTTACAACAATAAATGCTTCAGAAACTATGCCTTCAAAAGTTGATTTTACAATTTCTAATTTTGAGTTACTAAGTGATATAAATGATAATTTTGAATCTCATTTATTAAAATACGACTTATGTAAATTGAACATATCTATTATAGATGATCCTCACACAAATAATTACTATCGATTAAGAATTAAAACTGGAAAACCTACAAACAATATTAAACCAAATTTTCTATTTACTGGTCAACGTCAAAGAGGAGAAAAGAAATGTATTTTTAAAACTCAAAATAATATTTTCTTAAATAAAGAAAATCAACAAAATCTAAATAATGGTTACTTTGAAGGTCAAACTGCATATTTTACTGATGAATGGTTTAATGGCGAAGAAGAAAATATTTTTATTGAGGTAGATAAACCAGAGGGTGGATGGAACTATTTTTATATTGAAATTATTTCTTATAGTAAAAATTTATATAATTATTTAATAAATGTAAAAAGAGAGAATAGTACCGAAAACAATAGTTTATCAAATAAAGAGCCTGTAATATTTGACTCAAATATATCAGATGGTTTTGGAGTTTTTGGAGGGCAAAGTGAAACAAGAAAAACATATTTGCCACTATTCTATCCTACAAATGGATGGGTTGAGGATTAGTTTATCAATCTTAAAACTTTTTTATATGATCCATCGTCATAGAATTCAATTGACAAATTAGGTAAATAAGATTTATCTAATTTCCGACCTAAGACATCTACACTATAAAAGAGACTGTTCAAATTTAAACTTTCTTCAATAGTTATATCACAAAAAATAGCTTTTGTATCAAAATATAATTTTGCAGCAACAATTGACATGAGCGCACAATCACCATGAGAAAAATTACCACCATCCAATAAATCAATTTCTTCTAAAGCATTTTCTTGAAAAGATTGATATGCTAAAACTGAATTTTGAAATGAAACATCTAAATCACCATTACAATGAATTAGTCTTAAAGGGGAATTAGGTGTAAAATCTATTAAATCATTGTCTTTTAAAGCTAATCTAAAAGGGTGATTATCATTAATTAAAAAATCATTATAATAATTTTCATTTAGCATATCTAATGGTGTAAAACTATCTGAATCAATACCATAAATATCAAAAGCAATAGACCAAATTTGTTGATTAATTTGTGACATACTATACTCACCATTATACATTTCAAAAAGCTCATCAAAACCAGGCTTGAGAATTTCTGATGGGTTATTATATAAATTGCCATAAACATTTTGATAGGCAAAAATTACATATGGGAAATAACCAGGATTTGGATAAATATTGTTAATCATATCTAACTGAGCATCTGACATACTATAAGGTCCTGCCATAGGACAAGAAGATGTGATAACTAATGATTCAGAAAAACTCTCCTCTATTTCTCTTACAGCTGCCATTGTAGCATGTCCTCCTTGAGAATATCCCATTAAAAAAAGTTGATTACTAATTTCAATATTAAGTGAATTTGCAAAATCTTTTGAAGACAAAATCAAATCAATAACTGACGATGCTTCAGTTTTAGAATGACAATAATTATGAAATCCTTGACCTGAACCAAGCCCTAAATAATCACTCATTAGAACAATATATCCATGTGAAGCAGCTACAACACCAATATATTGATTATCAATATTTTCAGAGGGTGCTGCATCATCTTCTACAATTGTTCCATGTTGCCAACTTAAAATTGGCAAAGGACAACTTGTATTAACAGGTAGAAAAATAGCACCACTAGTTTCTACCAAACTGCCATTTTCATTAACTGTCATATATTTCACTTTGTATCCTTCAACAGAATAATTTACACTTCCAGCATAATCTGGAATATTAGAAAAAGTATAAATATCTAGAATATCATTGATTGACCATGAAGTAGTAAGTTCACTATCTATTATTTGACAGTATAAAATAATTGGAAATAAAAAAAATAAAAAAAATAGCCTCACAATCATAAATATAAAGATATAATGAAAAATAATTGTAATTTAGTTTATTCATAAATATATGAGTGCATTAATTTCTTATTTATTTCTAGCATTATTCGTGTCCTTCATCTGCTCCTTAACGGAGTCAGTTCTACTATCTACTCCTCAATCTTATCTAACTGTTATAAAGGAAAAGGAAAAATGGGCAAATTCATTTTTGAAACTTAAAAAAAATATAGACAAACCTTTGTCAGCAATATTATCATTAAATACAGTCGCACACACGATTGGTGCAGCAGGAGTTGGTGCTGAAGCAACAAAACTATTTGGACATGCATCTTTAGGTATTGTGTCTGCAATTTTAACTATTTTAATATTAATTATTACAGAAATTATTCCTAAAACAATTGGAGCAAAATATTGGAAATACTTATCAAAGTTGACTTATAATTCAATTAAAATAATGCTAATCATTACATATCCGCTTGTAATTCTAGCATCAAGAATAACAAAATTAATATCTAGTGAAAAAAGAGAAGATGTAACCAGCAGAGAAGAAATTGCTGCTTTGGCAAATATTGGCACAAACGAAGGTATTTTCAGTGAAAAAGAAAATAAAATCATACAAAATATGCTACAGCTTCAAAAAATAAAAGTCACTAAAATCATGACACCTAGAGTAGTAGTAACATCGATAGATGAAAACTTATCATTACAAGAATTTCAAAATGACAAAAAATATCTAAACTTTTCTAGAATACCTACCTTTTCTGAACAAAATGAAAAAATTACAGGATATATCTTTTTACAGGATATTCTTGAAAAATTATCTGAAGCAAATAACTCAAATTTACCAGTCAAACAATTTAAAAGAGATATTTTAACAATCCCTAATCATATCACACTATTTAACCTATGGGATCAGTTCGTTGAAAAAAAGGAACATATTGCTATAGTAATTGATGAATATGGTGGACTAGATGGGATTATAACCATGGAAGATATTATTGAAACCTTACTAGGTTTAGAAATCACTGATGAAAAAGATGAAGTTATTGATATGCAAAAATATGCTAAAGATAGATGGAGTAAAAGACAAAAAAAATATAAAATCTTAAATAAACTAAGTAGCTAGTTTATAGTTTCAAAAATTAATATTTATCACAATGCCAGAAGGCCCAGAAGTAAAAATTGCATCAGATTACTTTAATAATTTTTTTTCAAATAGTAAATCCGTGCGATTTGAAATGACATCAGATTATTATACACAAAAATATTCTAAAATATTTCATTTATTAAATAATAATTTAGAGAATTATACATCAACCTTTACAATAGGTAAAAACATATTTATAGGTTTAAAAAATAAATTAATATTTAATTTACACCTAGGAATGACTGGTGGGTGGTTAAATAATTTTGAAAAACACTGTCACTTTAGGGTTTTTACCAAAAACAAAGAATTATTTTATAAAGATGTTAGAAAGTTTGGTAAAGTAAGAATAATTAATCTTCAGGAGTTAGAACAAAAAAATCAATCCGAGTTTGATTTACTTAATAATAAATATGACTTAACACAACACATAAGTTTTTTAAATTCAAAAATTAAAACTAAAAAATCTTTATGTTCAATTTTAATGAATCAATCGTATTTTCCTGGTGTAGGTAACTATATTAAATCTGAAACTTTATTTGAATCAAAATTACACCCTGAAGAAAAATGGATCAATCTAGATGAAAAAACTAAAATCAAACTTATAAAAAATACTAAAAAAATTATGGATTTAAGTTATAAAAGTGGTGGTGCGGAACTTAAAGATTTTAAAAATCCGTTTAAAAAATCAAATTTTATATTAAAAATTTATGGTAAAAAAAATACACATGACAACTACCCAATCAAATCGCTTATCACATCAGATAATAGAAAATCTTGGATTTGTGAAAAGCTACAAAAATTAAAGAAATAACCAAAACTAATTAAATGGAATTCTAAAAATACAATAAATGGGAAGATGATCAGAAAAACCTCCATACCATCTATTTCCACCAAATGATCTATTAGGGTAAATTTCGCCATGCTCATTTTTATACATCATAAAATCTTTTTGGTAAGAACCTACTTCTAATGAATTTTTATTTAAATCTACAAGATCTTTGGAAATAATTATTTGATCTAACCAATTCCAATCTCCTTTATAATTATAAGAACCTATTCCTAATACAAATTTAGGATCCATTAAGTTAACTAAATCATCATTTACAAGCACTTTATCTAAGCTTTCATTATCAGGATGATCATTGAAATCACCCATTATTAAATTATATTCATCAACTTGAGTATGGTTATCTAAATAATCTCTTAAAACATTTGCAGCAAAAACTCTTTTATAATTTGTTTCTTTCTGACCTCCCCATCTTGATGGCCAATGGTTGACAAAAACATTTATTAATTGGTGATTAAACTCTAATTTAGCATAAACAATATCTCTAGTTGGTCTATTAGCATTAGGATTATTAATTAAAATAAAATCACTTTTAACAATTTTTAATTTTTTACTGACTAGTAATGCACAATCGATTCCTCTTTTATCAGGACTATCTTGGTGAATAATTGTATAATTATTATTGTTAAATAATGGGGTTTTTAAGAGATCTTCAATAACAAGTTTATTTTCAACCTCACAGAGACCAATAATATCAGGTATTTTACCATTATTTTTATCATGAATAATATTAAAAAAAACTTTTTCAATTTGGCTAAGTTTGTGATTATATTTATATGTATCCCATCTTTTCTCACTATCTGGCAAGTATTCCACATCATTAAAGTTTAAGTTATTGATGGTATCAAATAAATTTTCCACGTTATAAAAAACAGCAAATAACTTATCATCATTTTGGGAATAAAAGATAAAAGGGATTAGTAAAAAAATATATACTTTATTCATAGTGATGAAATAATATTAATAAATATAATTAAATTACTTTTTTATATAATTGAAGACACCGATCTCTAGCGTATTTATGATCTATCATTTCCTCAGGATATGTTGATGTAGAAATATTATCAACCCATTTTTTAATATAAATAAATTTTGCATCATACTTTTTTAATTGTTCTTTGGGATTGAAAATTCTAAAATATGGTGCTGAGTCACAACCCGTACCTGCTGCCCATTGCCAATTGCCATTATTTGATGATAATTCATAATCTAATAATTTTTGAGCAAAATAATTTTCTCCCCATCGCCAATCAATTAATAAATGTTTAACTAAAAAACTCGCTGTTATCATTCTAACTCTATTATGCATATATCCAGTTGCATTTAGTTGTCTCATTCCAGCATCGACTAAAGGATAACCAGTTTCTCCATTACACCATTTTTTAAAATCTTGTTTATTATTAAGCCATTTTATTTTATTGTATTTAGACTTAAAAGATGCATATTCAACATGAGGGAAATGAAATAGAATTTGCATAAAAAATTCACGCCAAATTAGTTCAGATAAAAATGTTAAATTAGTTTCTAAGGCAAAATTCACACACTTTCTAACAGAAATTGAACCAAATCTCAAATGGGGTCCAAGAAATGAATTTTTTTCAATATATGGGAAATTTCTAAATTGATCATAATCAGAGATATTTTTAAAATTAATGGGCTGTACTTTTAATGTAGACTCAATAAAACCTATTTCTTTTAAAGACATTATTTCAGTATCATGATTGTAAAAATTGTGAATATTTATTTTGTTATTACATTTAATTGATGAACCATAAATAACTTTAAACTTTTCTAACCATTTATTTTTAAAAGGTGTAAAAACAGTGTAGGGAGTATTATCTTTTTTTAAAACTTCAAATTCTTCAAAAACAACTTGATCTTTGAAAGTTTTCACTTTAATATTATGTGATTCAAGTAGTTTAATAATACTATCGTCTCTTTTAATACTATAAGGTTCATAATCTTTATTCCAAAAAACAGTTTCAATTTCATATTGATCAACTATTTTTTTCCAAACTTCTAGAGGGTATCCATAATATGTAATAAGTCCAGAATTTATTTTTTTTAAAGATTTATTTATTGAATTTAATAATAAGTGTATAAATGATAGTCTTGAGTCATTCTTTTCAATTTTATCTAAAATATACTTGTCAAAAATAAAAATCGGAATAACATTACTTTTAAGTAATGCAGCAATTAATGCAGTATTATCTTCTAATCTTAAATCTCTTCTAAACCAAAATAAGTTTACTTTCATAAAATAAAAATATCAATTATTAATCATTAAAAAATATTGTATGTATGTTTAATAAAAATTATTAAAATATCTTGTATAGATGACACAAAACTACAAACTATTAAATATTAAGGGGATCAAATGTCAAAACTGTGTTAATAATATAATTAATGACTTAAAGTTATGTGAAGAAATACAAGACATTTCATATGATGAGAAATTATATAAGTTTAAAATTTATTTAAAAAATGAAATAGACATTAAAGATTTAGAAAATTACCTAAGGAATGATTATAAAATAATTAACATGTCATCAAAAAATAAAAAGATAATTGATTCAGTTAGAAAATTCTATCCTTTATTTCTTATAACTAGCTATATTATTTTAACAAGTTTGTTGTTAAACATTAATAATTTCCAAACTAGTAATTTCATGTTAGATTATATGGGGATTTTTTTTGTTGTATTTAGTTTTTTTAAATTTTTAAGTTTTAAAAAGTTTGTTAACTCTTTTGTTTTGTATGACCCAATAGCTAAAAAATTTAAAATCTATGCATTTGCATACCCTTTTATTGAGACAATGCTAGGTTTTAATTTTTTATATCGATCCTTCACTTCAATTAGTTTAATTATAACTATAATTATCCTTTTAATTAATTGTATTGGAGTTTTTAATACAATTAAAAATAAGAGTAAAATAAATTGTGCATGTTTAGGGAGTATTTTTAATTTACCTATTACAAAAATTACTTTAATTGAGAATACAGTTATGATACTTATGAGTATTTTAATGTTATTTTCTTTTTGATTTTTGTATTAATAAGTATTAGTATTATTTAAAAATATTTTGTGAAAAATTTAAACATTTTCTGCTCGTTTTAAAATTAAATATTGATTCAAAGTGATATCAAAATAAGATTTAAACATGCTTATTAATTGATTTTGAGAGCAACCTTGAAGTAAAGCCAAGTCATTAAAATCAATTTTTTTACCAAAGTTACAATCTAAAAATCTTTTTGTTCTAGTTAATATTTTTAATTTAATTTGATCTCCACTTATGAGTTGATTAATGTTAATTATTTTGTTTGTTGTGAAATTATTCATAATAAAATTTTATTAACTATAAACCAAATACTGTGCCAAAGTTTTAAATAGTTAAAAAAAAATTAATTTTATAAAAATTTATTTATAATGAGTATTGTTGAATCAATTAGAAATATAGCTATTATCGCACATGTTGATCATGGTAAAACAACATTAGTTGATAGAATCATTCAAACATGCATTACTGAAAATATAAAAAAAGAAAATCTTGAACTTATTTTAGACAGTAATGATTTGGAAAGAGAAAGAGGTATAACAATTTTATCTAAAAATATTTCTGTAAGATATAAAAAAGTTAAAATTAATATAATTGACACACCTGGACACGCAGATTTTGGAGGTGAAGTTGAAAGGGTCCTCAAAATGGCTGATGGTGTATTATTATTAGTAGATGCATTTGAAGGTATAATGCCTCAAACTAGATTTGTTTTAGAAAAAGCTATCGAATTAAATCTTAAACCTATATTGGTGATAAATAAAATTGATAAGGAAAATTGTCAACCAGATTTAGTCCAAGAATCTGTTTTTGATTTAATGTTTAATCTTAATGCATCGGAGTATCAATTAGATTTTGAAACAATATATGGCTCATCTAAACAAGGTTGGATGAGCTCTGATTGGAAGGAACCAACAAATAATATAAATCCACTTTTAGATCAGATTATTAATCACATTCCTAAAGCCCCTAAAAGAGATGGAAATGTTCAAATGCAAATAACATCATTAGATTACTCAAGTTTTAAGGGTAGAATTGCCATAGGAAGAGTTTATCAAGGTAAACTAAAAAAAGGGGAAGAGTATTTTTTATGCCAAACAAATAAAAATAAAAAAATACGAATTAAAGAACTATTTGAATTTGAAAACTTAGGAAAAAAAGCAATAAATGAAGTAATATCTGGAGATATATGTGCAATTGTAGGTATTGATGATTTTGAAATTGGTGATACTATCTCAAGCTTAGAAGAACCAACACCTCTACCCAGAATTAAAATTGATGAACCAACTATGAGTATGTTATTCACAATTAACAACTCCCCATTTTTTGGAAAGGAAGGTAAATATGTAACATCTAGACACCTTAGAGAAAGATTATTTAAAGAAACAGAAAAAAATCTAGCTTTACGAGTTGAGGAAACAGAATCTGAAGACAAATTTAATGTTTTTGGAAGAGGTGTCCTTCATTTATCTATTTTAATTGAAACAATGAGGAGAGAAGGCTATGAACTTCAAGTTGGAAAACCACAAGTAATTGAAAAAGAAATTGACGGAGAAAAACATGAACCATTTGAAACTTTAGTTATTGATGTTCCAGAAAAATTTTCAGGAAAATGTGTGGAACTTGCAACTAAAAGAAAAGGAGAATTATTAATTATGGAACCAAAAGGAGATTTACAGCATTTAGAATTTAATATTCCATCACGTGGATTAATCGGCCTAAGAAATCTTATTTTAACTGTTTCTGCTGGCACAGCTATTATGACTCATAGATTTAAAGAGTTTAAAAAAAATATTGGTAATATTGAAAATAGAACTAAGGGCTCTTTAATTTCAAGTGAACAAGGACCTGCAACTAGTTTTGCATTAAACAGGTTACAAGACAGAGGTAGGTTTTTTGTCAGTTCATCACAAATAATTTACAAAGGTCAAGTTATAGGAGAACATAATAGAGACAATGACTTAGAAGTTAATTTAATTAAAGGAAAACAATTAACAAATATGAGAAAATCTGGCTCTGATGAAGCCATGAAGATAACACCAAAAACAGAGTTTTCTCTAGAAGAATCAATGGAATATATAAAAGAAGATGAATATCTTGAAATTACTCCTACAAACTTAAGAATGAGAAAAATTTAAATACTATTTTTTATAAAAATGAAAATAATCAAACCATATAATAATAAGGAGAGTAAAAAAAAACAAATAAGTTACATGTTTGATAGTATTTCTGAAACATATGATTTTCTTAATTTGATACTATCTTTAGGAATGGATAAGGTATGGCGAAAAAAAGCAATTCAAAATATAAAAAATAATCCTTTAAAAATATTAGATGTCGCTACAGGAACAGCTGATTTAGCAATTCTAGCAGCAGAAAAAACAAATGCCAATATAATTGGAATTGATATTTCTGAAAAAATGTTAGAAAAAGCATCACAAAAAATAAAGAAAAAAAAACTATTTAACAGAGTATCACTAAAATTAGCTGATGCTGAAAAAATTCCATACAAAGAAAATTCATTTCAAGCAATTACAGCTGGTTTTGGAGTAAGAAATTTTGAAGACATTAATTTGGGATTAAAGGAAATGTACAGAGTATTAGAAAAAAAAGGTGTATTAGTCATTATTGAACCATCAAAACCTACTTCTTTTCCAATCAATCATATTTATAATTTATACTTTAACTATATATTACCATTGTTAGGTAAATTTATTTCTAGAGAAAATCATGCATATAAATATTTTATAGAATCCGTGAATGAATTTGATTCATCAAATAATTTAATGAAAAATCTAAAAAAAATAGGTTTTAAAAACTGTAAAAAAACAGAATTAAATTTTGGCATTGTATCACTATATACAGCTACAAAATAGTTTATTTGAAAAAAATATTTTTTTTCACACTTCCATCACGATAAATGTAAAAAATAGGTTTTTTAATAGATTTAAATGGCATTGGTCTTCCAAGATAATCAACAACCATAACTACATTTTTATTTATATCTAATTCTAGTAAATATATACTATCACAGGCATCACCTATATTATTTGTATCATAATCATCCTGATTTGGATTGTAATCCTCAGGACAATTATCAAATTGATCACATATTCCATCAAAATCCTGATCATTTAAACAAAAGCCATTACAATCATAATATTCTATTGCATATTCACATGAATCATCATTATTAGTAGCATTAATATCATAATTACATGCTAAAATATCAGTACAACCATAAATTGGATAAATACAACTACCATCATTATCTGTGGCATCTGGATTATAATTATTTGCTAATGAATCATCACAACCTAATATTTCTAACTCATCACATACACTATCTAAGTCTTGATCGCTTAAACAAGTACCATTACAATCATAATATTCTATTGCATATTCACATGAACCATCATTATTAGTTGCATTAATATCATAATTACATGCTAAAATATCAGTACAACCTAAAAAATTACATTCTATTTCTAATTGCCAATTATAGAAATAATAAAAGTAATCTTGTGGACTATCTGTTGTATTAGATGTAATATCTATTACATTTAAAAGATTTATTGGGAAAGTATTTTCTTCAATATTATTATTGCGATATAATCCTTGATTTTCGCCATTTATTCCAATTTTATATTCATTTCCTTCTAAAATTAAATAGTTGATTTCAATTTGATTTAATCCCTCTTGCAAAGAGACATCAGATGAAAAAATTTGATCATTGTTAATATCTAGAATTTCAATTTGACTTGAAAAAGAAGTTTCTGCATAGACATCAATAGATTTGATTTTAACATTCTCATAACAATTAAAAACCATATCCCACATATCATTATAATGATAACCTCCTTGACCTAAATCGATAAAATTAGGCCCTGCGAAGGAAATAGAAGTATTAGCCAATGAATCATAATTTGAAGCAGACATATCATCACATCCTAAATATATAGGAATGCAACTATCATCATCATAACAAGCAAATTCATTATAATTAATTGAATTACTGTCTGTGCAACCAGACACATAACAACAGGAATTATCATTAATTAAAAAATCACTATTATAATTGAAAGCATCTTCCTGAGTACAACCACACTCATCACTTAATTTAAGAGATTGTAAATCATTATGATAGATACCAGTTTCAGCTTCAAATCCTGAAGTCAAAAAAACTTGACAACCTATTGTAAAAGATCCCGGTGCCCACCTAGCACCACCAGGATGAGATTGCAATTGTGTCCATTCATCTATTTCCGGATTATATTCCCATAATTCTCCAGAGTCAAGTGGTCCATGATCATCACCATCACCACTCAAAACATAACCTTTATCATTAAAACTAAATTGAGTTCCTGCAACTCTTGCTTCTGATGGAAAATCACTTAATTTTATCCATTGTTCAATATCAATATCATATTTATAAAAGTCATTATAGATGTTGATATTATTATTAATTGAATTTCCATGACCAAAACCTACATAAGGAACATTGTTAATAGAAAAATAAAAAGGATGGTGACGGTCTCCAAATGGAAAATCTGTTTTTTGTGTCCAAATATTTGATTCTATATCGAACTCCCACCAATCTCCTAAATTTTGTCCGTCTATACTTCCCATACCAACAAAAATTTTATTATTTGTTAAAATCATTGCTGGGTGATGTCTTCCTAAATAAGGAAAAGGTGACAACTCTTCCCAATTATCATTAATCATGTCGTATTTCCACCAATCATTAGGATAGTCATTATTATTACTACCGAAACCTACATAAGCATACGTACTATCTGATATACCATAGGCATATCCTCTTGGTCCGCCAGGAAAATCAGATAATTGAATCCATGATTCATCTTGTGAATCAAATTTAAAAAAGTCATTTAAATAATCACCCTCACCATTTTGACCACACAAAACAAATCCATATCTATCATTTGAGAAGGTAATAGGATGATGTCTTCCATCACCATCATAGTAATTAATAAAATTCCAATTTTGAGAGTTAACACATAAAGGAAATAATAAAAATATCAGTATTTTTTTCATTATTTAAAATATAAATGTAAATAAATTTTATCATTTTAATTATTTGATGATAATAAATCATCAACTAATTTTGGAACAAATTCAGTAGCTTTTTTAGCAAATATTTCTACACCATTAATCCTAGTGGGATTAGGATCAATCAAAATAATTCTTTGAGATTTTAAACAATAATTAATAAGGTTAGCAGCTGGGTAAACATTTAAAGAAGTTCCTATAATAATAAAAATAGAAGCTGATTTGACTTCATCAATTGCATTATTCATATTAGGCACATCTTCACCAAACCAAACAACATTAGGACGTAATTGACCACCCTTACTACATAGATCTCCTAAATTTAATTCTGAATTATTTATTGGGTAGATTTTATTATCTAATGTACTTCTAGACTCAGTTAATTTTCCATGTAAATGAATAATGTTCTTAACACCACTTCTCTCATGTAAATTGTCAATATTTTGTGTAATTACAACTAAATTAAATTTTTTTTGCAGCTTAGCAAGAGATAAATGTGCAACATTAGGTTTAGATTTTAATAATTGTTTTCTTCTTTGATTGTAAAAATCTAAAACAAGGGACGGGTTTTTATTAAAGGCTTCTGGAGTAGCTACATCTTCAATATTATATTTTTTCCACAAACCTCCTACATCGCGAAAAGTTCCCAAACCACTTTCTGCACTAATTCCCGCACCTGTAAAAACAACAATTTTCTTAAACAAAATTATTCTATAATTATTTTTTTCTCAATAGTACCATTAGCATATATATATAACAAAATTTTGCTTGATGACTGATTTGAATGACGTCCTAAAACATCAACTATTTTTTGAATTTTTTGATTTTTTTTAAATTCTAATTGAGTAGATAATTGATCATTATTAGCTGAAAATGTAGGATTTTGTATAACAAAATTACCTATACCATTGGGAACTCTCGCATAACCCATATCAACATCCTGAGCTCCAAATGTAAAACCATCTAAAATATTAAAATTTTCATCAGAAAGATATACTTCTTCACCTGATGCAGACAATTTAAACGTAGCATGATTATAATCTCCTTGATCCTCTTCATCATCATCAGCCCAAACAATAAAGTATTCGTTAGGTCCAAGAATAATATTAGGAAAGGAATACTTACCTAAATTATCTACATCATCCGACAAATGATAATTACTAAGATCAATTGCTTGACTGCCTTTATTATAAATTTCAATCCAATCATCATATTCTCCAAATTCATCAGCAATATAATTATCATTTGAAGCCATAATTTCATTTATAACTACATCCGTATCCCAATTGTTGATATGTAGAACGATATTTTGATTGGATATTTGTGAAAAAGCAAATACTTGAATTACTAGAAAAAAAAATAAAACTCTCATATATATAGTATTGATATTTGGTGAATTATTGTACCAAAACTACAAAAAAACCTATCTTTGAGCATTAATTTAATTAACAAAAAAAATGAAAAAGACTCTTATTATTTTAATATCATTAATTATTATTTCTTGTCAAGAAAACAAAAAACAATCTATTCTAGACCCTCAAAAAAATCCATTTTTTCAAGAATGGAACACTCCTTATGGAATTCCTCCTTTTAACTTGATCAAAGATGATCATTATATGGTTGCATTTCAAAAGGGTATGGAAGAAAACTTAAAAGAAATAGATGAAATTATTAATAACACTCAATTGCCAACATTTGAAAACACAATTGAAGAACTTGAAAGAACCGGACAACTACTGACTAAAGTTCAACGTGTTTTTTTTAACTTAACAGGATCTAACACTAATCCAAAACTTCAAGAATTACAGCGAGAATTAAGTCCTATGTTATCATCTCACTATGATAAAATTGCACTAAATAAAAGTCTTTTTTTACGTGTTGAAAAAATATGGCAACAAAAAGAAAAACTAAAATTATCTCCAGAACAAAAAAAGCTTTTAGAAGATACTAGAAAACAATTTGTACGTAGTGGAGCATTATTAAATGAAGAGGAAAAAAAGAAAATTACTGATATTAATTCTCAAATATCCGAACTCACAACTGCATTTGGCCAAAATCTTTTAGCTGAAACCAATGGATATGAGCTAATTTTAAGTGCAAGTGATTTAGAAGGACTATCAAAGGATGTAATTGCAGCAGCAAAAGAAGCATCAGATAACAAAATGAATCAAGCTGAAACAAGTGAAGAAAAAGAAAAATACAAAGACAAATATGTTTTTACCCCTCACAGAACAAGTATGTACCCATTTCTAACTGAATCATCCCGTCGTGATTTAAGAGAAAAATTATATAAATCTTATATAATGCGTGGTGATAACAATAATGAAAATGATAATAAAAAAATTGTAGCTCAAATTGCTAAACTAAGATCCGAAAGAGCTAGCTTAATGGGATATGAAACTCATGCACATTTTATACTAGAAGAAAGAATGCTTAAAAGTCCAGAAGAAGTTTATGATTTATTAATCCAATTATGGAAGCCCTCGATTAATAGAGCAAAATTAGAAGTTAAAGATATGCAAAGAGTTGTTGATTCAGAGGGACATGATTTTCAAATTGCTGCTTGGGACTGGTGGCAATATTCAGAAAAAGTACGTAAAGCAAAATATGACCTTGATGAATCAGCAATCAAACCATATTTATCACTAGATAATGCACTCAAGGGTGTATTTAATACAACTAACAAATTATGGGGTATCACATTTACTGAAATATTTGATATTGATTTATATCATCCTGATGCAAGAATATGGAAAGTAAATGATAAAGATGGTAGTCATCTTGGTATTTTTATTGGTGACTACTTTACTAGATCTAATAAACGTGGTGGTGCGTGGATGAGTAGTTTTAAAGGTCAATCTAATTTAGATGGCAGAGAGCGTCCAATAGTTGTAAATGTTTGTAATTTTCCAGCACCTGTTGGTGACAATCCATCTTTAATAAGCTTTGATAACTTAATTACATTATTTCATGAATTTGGTCACGCAATGCATGGTATTTTAACAAATGTTACATACCCAAGTATGGCAGGCACTTCAGGTCCCAGAGATTTTACAGAGTTCCCTGCACAAATACTTGAGCATTGGGCGAGTGAACCTGAAATTCTCAAATCTTTTGCAACTCACTTTGAGACTGGTGAAACAATTCCAAATAACTTAATTGACAAAATATTAAATGCTTCTAAGTTTAATCAAGGTTTTATAAATACTGAATATCTAGCTGCATCTTTATTAGATATGGATTGGCACACTATATCTCATTTAGAAGAAATAAAAGATGCAAATGATTTTGAAAAAAAATCGATGAAGAAATATGGTCTAATAAGTGAAATTGCTCCAAGATATAGAAGCACCTACTTTGCTCATATATTTTCTGGAGGATACTCATCAGGATATTATAGTTATGTTCATTCAGCAGTGCTTGACTCTGACGGTTTCGAAGCCTTTAAAGAAACAGGAGACGTATTTGATCCAAATTTAGCATCAAAATTGAGAAAACATGTATATGAAAAGGGATCGACTGAAGAAGCAATGGATCTATATACGCAGTTTAGAGGTCGAAAACCACTTATTGAACCGTTATTAAAAGTTAGAGGTCTAGATTAAGTAAATTCATTTTATCAAAATTTAATAAGATAAAAAATCAATTTATATTTTAAATATGTTTCTACAGCTTATGAGACTTATTAAAATATTTTCTTTGAATTTCTTTTTGTTTTTTTGTTTAGAAAGTGATGCTCATAGTCCTGAGAACTTTATAATAGCAGAGATTGAACAAGGTCAAATTTCTTTTGAAAACGAAATAATAGCAAAAGAATATGAGGCAGCATTAAAAAGACTTAGAATTCGTCGAATTTCATCAATGTCATTTATTAAAAAATTCTCAATATTTACAAAAGCAGGCTTTGAGCATATTATTCCAAAAGGTTTAGATCATATTCTTTTTGTTTTAGGACTATTTTTTTCATGTTTAAAATTTAAGTCATTATTAATACAAGTTACATCATTCACAATTGCTCATAGTATTACATTATTTTTGGCAGCAATAGGAATTTTTCAATTATCTGGATCTATCACAGAACCATTAATTGCATTATCTATTGTTTGGATTGGAGTGGAGAATTGTATTTTTAAAGAACCTAAAAAATGGAGAGCAATAATTGTATTTCTTTTTGGATTACTTCACGGCTTAGGTTTTGCCTCAGTATTAAGTTACTATGGATTGCCAAAAGATAATTTCATATCACTATTATTAGCTTTTAACATAGGTGTTGAAATTGGTCAATTAGCAATTTTGATTCTTGCTTATATTTTAATAAATATGTTGTTTCGAAAAAACTGGAAAGATAGAAAAATAAGAATCGCTGTATCAATTATAATTGCAGCTGTTGGATCATTCTGGTTTGTTGAAAGAATTGTATAAAATTAAAATGATTTTTATAGAATTTTATTGTGAGAATAAATATCATTATTTAATTTTATTCTAAATAATATATTTACTAACTACCCCTTAAAAAAATCTTTATGAACAATTTACTATCTTTTAGAATAATTCTATTATTTTCTTTTTTAAATATTTTAAATGCTCAAAACTCATGTCAGAATGACGATTCAGCTACAGATTCGTATGGAGACACGTGTTCATCATGGTATGATGCAAATGAAGGACTAGGATCTTATGGATGTAGTGGTGCTTATGATACAGCAGACTTTATTGCTGCTGATATGTGTTGTGCTTGTGGTGGGGGTTCAAATCCTTTGTGTGAAGATGGATATGATATAGATTCTAATGGTAATTGTGTTTTTGGCACATTAGGATGTACAAATCCGAATGCATACAACTTTAATTCTGATGCAAGTGTTGATGATGGAACATGTTTGTTTTCTAATTGTGAAATTGATTACACTCAATTTGGAGCAGCTAATTGTGATGCAGCTGTAACTATATATGGTGATACATGTGAAAATTTAGAAGAAGCATACAACTGGGACTGTTCTGGTTGTAATTGTGATGGAACAACTACATGGTGTACTGATGCTACAGCATGTAATTTTGGAGAAGAAGGTCAATGTACATTTGAAGAGGAGTATTTTGATTGTGATGGCAACTGCTTAAACGATGTAAACAATGATGGCATCTGTGATGAAATGGAAAGTAATGAGTTTATTGATTGTATGGGAATATGTGAAGATTGTGATGAAGCAACAGCTATATCATATATCGGTGATGGATACTGTGACGATGGCACATACGGTTATTTTTTGAATTGTGATAATTTTCAATTCGATGGTGGAGATTGTGGTAATTGTGCTGATCCTGCTGCATGCAACTATGGAGATTCTGCAGATTGTGACTTTCCTCCTCTAGGTTTAGATTGTGAGGGCAATTCAACATGTGATGGAATATGGGTAGAAGATTTTACTTATGGTAATTGTGATGACTTTGCTGGATTATACTCAGCTGATTGGGATTTCAGTGGAACTAATGTTCTTGACGCTATGCAATCTTATTGTGAAAGTTATACAGGATGTACATTTAGTTGGAATTTTGAATATCAATGGGGCTTTAATTATGTAGAATATCATTATTGTACAGGTTCATATGTGTTAGAAAACAACAGCTACTGTGATGATGGAAGTACATGTACTGATTCATTAGCTTGCAATTATGGAATAGAGGAAGAATGCTCATACGCAGTTGAAGGATTTGACTGTCAAGGTAATGAAGTTTGCGTAGATACTTCAAATGGAGCTACTGACGTGGATGGAGATGGCTGTTCTGAATATAATGCTAGTCCAGAATGGTGTGGTAATTATAATGATGACGACTTTGATTCAAACGTTATGTGTTGTGCATGTAATGGCGGAACTTATTATGTTGAACCTATTCCTACTTGTGAAGATGATACAGCATGTAATTTCGGAGCCGAAGACGATTGCTATTATGCTGATGAAGGATTTGATTGTGATGGTAATGAATTAGAGCCAGAATGTGAAAACGATGACTCCGCAAGTGATTCATACGGAGACACGTGTTCTGATTGGTATGATGCAAATGAAGGACCAGGATCATCTGGTTGTTCAGGTGCTTATGACACTGAAGATTTCCAAGCAGCAGTAATGTGTTGTGCATGTGGTGGAGGTTACGCTCCTGTTTTAGGTTGTACTGATCAAATAGCTTGTAACTATAGCACAGAAGCCACGGATGACGATGGATCTTGTGAATTTGCAGAAGAAGGATTTGATTGTGATAATCAACAAATAATATTTGGCTGTACTGATGAAACAGCATTTAATTATGATGAAAATGCAACATCTTTACCTACGGGTGAAATTATACCAGGAGGAAGTTGTAATCTTGAAATTTGGGATGGAAATTATTTTGGTATAGATCCTGACTGGTATTTTGACGGTAATCAAAATACATTTGCAACTGG
>PBGD01000030.1 GCA_002718895.1 Flavobacteriales bacterium | reverse complement strand
TCCACACATCAATAAAAATTTCCATTGAAGATGAAAAAGCTCTAGATATATTTGCTTCTAATGTTACAATGCTTCCTTTAGGGATGGGATTCCCAAAGCTTACATTATTTACAGAAGCAGTTACAACAGTTTGACGGCTATGTCTATGAGCTGTTATAGCAGCAGCAATGTCCATCCAATGTAGTAATCTTCCACCCATCAAATTATTTAAATTATTGGTATCATTAGGCATTACTATTTCTGTTAAAATAGCTCGAGATTCTTTGGGTGTTTTAATGCTCATTATATTACTTATTGAGTTAAAAGCCAGGCATCATTATTTTTACTCTTAATATCTTCTAAAGAAGCAAGAGCATTTTCTCTTGTTGCATATTGACCATAGCTTACTCTTAAGAGACCGTTATCTGATTTAATGATTGAACTATTATAATTGAGCTTTTTAAGTTTTAATAATAATTTACTTGCATTTTTTTCTACAGAAAAAGAGCCCGCTATTAAATAGTATTTTTTTGAAGTAACAACAGTAGGGGTTTTTTTTAATTCGTTAAAATATATTTTTTCACTCTTATCTATTTGGGCATCTGGAGTTGTTTTTACTAATGTTTTGTCTTTTTCTTCTGAGGTTAAATTTATTTTTGATGGAAGAGAGATTACATTGGCAAAATTAACATATGCATTATTAATTTTTGCTTCTTGTGTTATACTAAATAAAGAAAGAGCAATTAGTGGAAGAATAATAGCCGCAACCTTCATTAAATATTGGCTATCAAAATGTATTGGCTTTATATTTTTAGGAATACTATTTAATTCTGTTTTTATATTTTTTTCACGAATGATTTTATTTACTCTTGTCTCTTTTAGCCCAAATGAAGATAAAGAATAATTAATTTTATTGTCCTGAACAAATAGAATAGTTCCTTCACTTGTTAAAGTAAACAACCCAATATTATTTAACCTTAAAATTTGAGTTGTTTTTAATTTGTCGTTGGAGTTAAAAACAAACTCAACCACTGCTTCTTTGGCTTCCTCAAGACTAACACTTTCTTGACTAGCTATATGTGAAATAAGTAGACCATCATTAGTGATAAGGTCTCTGTTAAATAAAATTTGTTTTGTAGGAGGATAAAGAACATTAGTTTGACTATTTAATTTTGCAGACTTATGATTACCAACGAACCCTCCAAAATTGGGAACAATAACACAATCATGTTTAAATAGAAGTTCTGAGATATATTTTTCTACTGGCTTGTTCATTAGTACAAAATTAAAAAAAAAATATAATTTAATATTTAAATTGTTTAATATCGTCAGGAGTGTCTACAGATAATGATTCTTTTTTAGTAATACCAATTTTTATTTTGTACCCATTGTCTAACCATCTTAATTGCTCAAGTTTTTCTTTTTTTTCATTTTCACTTTGAGGAAGTTGGCATATTTCAGATAGAATATTTTTTTTAAAACCGTAGATGCCAATATGTTTATGATATGTAAGTTTAGTTTTCGAAGTAAGTTCTCTAAAAAAATTTGTGGCTACGCATTTATTGTTAAATGTCACTTTTGGGGTGTTAACGTCTTGCAATATTTTGCGATCAGTTATTTCTTTAGCAAGTGTTGCTATTTGAGTTTCTTTTTCATCAAATACAGTTATTAACTCCGTAATTTGATTTGGGTTAATAAAAGGCTCATCTCCTTGAATATTAATTATAATACTATAATTATTTGTTAGTTTTTGAACAACTTCATTACATCGGTCTGTGCCTGATTTATGTGTAGAAGAAGTCATCATGGCTTCCCCACCAAAATCATGAACATGATTGTAAATTTGCTGATTTTCAGTAGCTACAATTATTTTTGACAATAATTTACATTTGCTTGCTTGTTCGTAAACTCTCTGAATCATTGATTTGCCTAATATTTTAGCTAGTGGCTTACCAGGAAATCTTGTTGAATTAAATCTTGCAGGAATGACTGCTAGTATTTGCATTATATTTTAATATTACATTGCAAGGCAAATGTTCTTGGAGGCATCATGTTAGCAGGTCTCGACATATATTCTCTATTTAGTACATTATTAATGACAAATCCTAATTTGAACACAGTATTTATTTGATAAGATAGACGAGTATCGTATATAATATCTCCATTTTTAAACTTTTCTCTAGCTTCATTTATTCCTGGAACTAATGTTGGGAACAGTACCTCATCTGCAAAAATAGCATCGATATTCTTCATAAAATCATTATAACGTATGCTATTACCAAAAGCTAATTTTTTATAAATAAATTCGACATCCATCTTTGCTAGATGTTGATATCTATATTTTAAAACAGAAGGGTCAGAACTGCTATTATTATAATTTAATGATGTTATAGAATCTTCTCCAAAAAAATTATAAATGGGTTCTTCTAATTCTGCATATTCTGTTTCTGGGTTTAGTGGAATAGGCTTTATATAAGTATATCCAGCTAATAGGTTTATTGAAAAATTAGGCGATATTTTACCTTGCCCAGCTATACTTAGTTCAATACCGCTTATTTGTGTTTTTCCAACATTTATAGATTTAAATCCAATTCCATAAAAGTTTGTGTCTCCTCTGCTTTTTGCCCATTTACCAAAAGAAAACTCCATCATATCTTCATATTGCATTAAGAATGCAGCCACATCTATATATCCTATCCAATTTTTAATTTTAACAGCTTGTTTTACGCCAATTTCACTACTCCAACCATCTTCTGGTTTTAAATTAGCATTAGGATAGACCCAAATACCAGAAACAACCTCACTTTCTATAAAAAGTTCAGCCATCGAAGGGAACCTATAACCTTGCCCCCAGGAACTTCTTAAAAATGTTGCTTCCGCGATTTGGTAATTAATACCTGTTCTAAAGACAGGTTTTCCTGAGGAAAAATTATTAATCTCTTTTCCGTCTATAAGATATTTTCTATCAGTACTTAAATCAAAATGTTCGTATCTTGCTCCAAAAGAAATATTTAATTTATTTAGTTTTTTATCTAGTTGAGTGTATATTGAGTTATTTATTCTTGAACTATTTCCATTAAATAAATCTGATCTAGCTTTAACCAATTCATTAGTTGTTCCTAAAGTAAATCGCAAGTTTTTCTGATTTAAATTTTTTTGCCATTGGTAGTCTGAATAAAATGTTTCAGATTCATTATCTTGGCCCATATCCTGACCTTTAGTACTATTATCATTAATTACTTTTAGATATCGTGTTCTAAAAGAATGTTTGTTGTTTCCTTTAATGAAAGTAATAAAAGGGTCAATATTATATGTGTCCCCACTTGTTGTGGTAACTGATCTGTCTTTTGGAACATAAGCTTCATCTAAACTTTGCCATATAATTGCTGATCCAGTTGATTGAAATAAAAAGTTTGCATTTAGGCCATATAGCAACCCTTCAATTTTTTTACTTTTATAGGTGCTATTTAAATTAAATCTCTTCCTATCTGTAACTTCACCAAATCTATACCCGTCATCTAGAAAAATATTTCCTCCAATTGATAGGTCTAAGTTTTTAAATTTCATAGATTGTAAAAATTCTATTCCTTTATACGCTCTTCTTTTTTCGCCATTCCAATTTAATTCCGCACGTTGCGCTTTGTCAATTAGACCAAAATGCATATTTACCTTTGTATATCCAGGAATAGCTTTGTTTTTATCAATAAGTTTTTGACTAGGGAAAGCAGTACGAATATTGATAATTCCATTCAGTGCAGAGGAACCATATAAAGCAGACGCCGCTCCTTTGATTACTTCAACTTGATTAATATTTTCAGTTGCAATTAGCTTCCATTGAACTTGCCCCGCATCACCGGAAATTAGAGGCATATCATCAACAAGAACCAAAACCCTTGTTCCTGCACCATAGCTCCATCCACTACCTCCTCTAATATTGGCTTGGCCATCAGTAATATTTACTCCAGGTATTTGGTCCATTGCAGTTTGAATGTCTGTTGTGTTTTTATTTTCAATTAGAGAGGGTTTTATAACCTCCATTGACACTGTGATTTCTTCAATTTTTTGTTTGAATTTTCCAGCAGACACCACAACAGTATTTAATTTTTCAGAGATTGGTTCTAATTCAATGTTTAAAATAAGAGCCTCATTAGTGTTTAAATCTGGTGTTATTATTTTTTCTTTATAGCCAATATATTTAAATGTTATGTCTTGTGTTTTTTTGTCTTTTATAATTAGACTATATTTTCCGTAAATATCTGATGCAGTTCCATTTCCATTTTCAAGGATAATATTTACACCGATAAGAGCTTCTCCTGATGTTTTGTCAGTGATTGTACCACTGATTGATTGGCAATATAATATTGGGCTGAATAAAAACAATATAATAAATGAATAAGCTTTTTCCATTTTCTTTTTAAGAAATGATTACAAATATATAAAAATGAAGTAGAGAGGTTATTTTAGCTCATATTATTCTTTTAGGATTATAAATTTCTTATACATTTGCTTTAATTAATTTAAAATTAACTTGTTTATGACTCAAAATATTAAAGATTTTGTAAAAAAAGTAGCAATTAAAAACCCTGGTGAAGTTGAATTTATTCAGGCTGTTCAAGAAGTAGCGGAAAATATAATTCCTTTTATTGATAAGAATGAAAAGTATCAAAACAAAATGTTATTAGAAAGAATGGTTGAGCCAGAAAGAGTTTTGATTTTTAGAGTTCCTTGGGTTGATGATAGGGGAGAAACAAATGTTAATAGAGGATATAGAGTAGAATTTAATTCTGCAATTGGACCGTATAAAGGAGGATTAAGGTTTCATCCATCAGTTAACTTATCAATTTTAAAGTTTTTAGGATTTGAACAGGTGTTTAAAAATTCTTTAACAACGTTACCGATGGGAGGAGGAAAAGGAGGTTCTGATTTTAACCCTAAAGCAAAGTCGGATAATGAGATTATGAACTTTTGTCAATCATTTATGTTGGAATTATCTAAACATATAGGGCCTAATACAGACGTTCCTGCTGGAGATATTGGCGTTGGAGCAAGAGAGATAGGCTATATGTTTGGACAATACAAAAGAATCAGAAATGAATTTACTGGAGTGTTGACTGGAAAAGGAATTAATTGGGGAGGCTCTTTAATTAGACCTGAAGCAACAGGCTACGGTAATGTTTATTTTGCGCAAAATATGTTGGAAGTTCATCAAGAATCTTTTTCAGGAAAAACCGTTGTTATTTCTGGATCAGGTAATGTTGCTCAGTATGCTTGTGAGAAAGCAACTGAATTAGGAGCAAAAGTAGTTGCTCTTTCAGACTCATCTGGCTATATTTATGATCCAGCTGGTATTGATAGTCAAAAGTTAAAGTATGTAATGCATCTAAAAAATGTTAAGCGTGGACGGATAAGTGAATATGCAAAAGAATATAATTGTGTTTTCAAAAAAGGTACTCCATGGGTTATAGCATGTGATATTGCCTTACCTTGTGCAACACAAAATGAACTAAATTTAGATGACGCTCAAACATTAGTTTCAAATGGATGTATTTGTGTCTCCGAAGGAGCTAATATGCCAACAACACCTGATGCAATTGAATTTTTTATTAATGAAAAAATACTATTTGCACCTGGAAAGGCTTCTAATGCTGGAGGTGTTGCGACATCAGGATTAGAAATGTCTCAGAATTCACTTCGAATAAATTGGACAAGAGAAGAAGTTGATTCTAAGCTAAAAGAAATAATGAAAAATATTCACTCTTCTTGTGTGCGATATGGAAAGGATAAAGACTTTATTAATTATGTGAAAGGAGCTAATATAGCGGGTTTTGTTAAAGTTGCAGATGCAATGCTAGATCAAGGGATAGTTTAGATAATTTAAAATAGAAGAATTTATGCAAAAAAGTTTTCAAGAACAATTATTGAATGAGATAAAAGAAATTAAATCTTCAGGTCTTTATAAAGATGAAAGGATTATTTTAAACCCTCAGTCATCAAATGTTCTAGTAGATGAAAATAAAGAAGTTCTAAATTTTTGTGCTAATAATTATTTAGGATTATCATCTAATTTAGAAGTTGTTAATGCGGCTAAAAATTCTCTTGAAACGCATGGTTATGGAATGTCTTCGGTTAGATTTATTTGTGGCACGCAAAATATTCATAAAGAATTGGAAAGGAAAATTTCTGAATTTTTAGAAATGGAAGATACAATTCTTTATGCGGCAGCTTTTGATGCTAATGGAGGATTATTTGAACCACTGTTTGATCATCAGGATGCAATTATTTCAGATGAATTGAACCATGCTTCAATTATAGATGGCATAAGATTATGTAAGGCAAAACGATTTCGTTATTTAAATTGTAACATGCATGATTTAGAAGATAAACTTAAACAAACCAAACAGTTCAGAAATAGAATTATTGTAACTGATGGGGTATTTTCTATGGATGGATATATTGCAAAGCTTAAAACGATATGTGATTTAGCACAAAAGTATAAGGCACTAGTAATGGTTGATGACTCTCATGCAACAGGATTTATTGGAAAAAGAGGTAAAGGGACTCATGAATTTTGTGATGTCATGGGTAGAGTAGATATTATTACTTCTACTTTAGGTAAAGCTCTTGGAGGTGCAATGGGTGGATTTACATCAGCTAAAAAAGAAGTGATAGATATTTTAAGGCAAAAATCTAGACCATATTTATTTTCAAATTCACTAGCTCCTTCAATAGTAGGAGGCGCAATTAAGGTGCTTGATATTTTATCAAAAGACACAGGATTAAGAGATAAGTTAGAGCAGAATACAATGTATTTCCGTAATAATTTAACTAAATTGGGATTTGATATAAATGAAGGAGTTCATCCAATTGTCCCTGTTATGCTTTATGATGCCAAATTAGCTCAAGAAATGTCAAATTGTCTTATGCAAGAAGGGGTTTATGCTATAGGATTTTACTACCCAGTAGTTGCTAGGGGAAAAGCAAGGATAAGAGTTCAAATATCTGCTAGCCATACAAAGGATCAATTAGATAAGGCAATTTTTGCATTTAATAAAGTAGGAAAAAAGTTAAATATTCTAAAATAATATTTTGCAGAATTATAAAAAAGTGTAGATTTGCATCCCTTTTAAACAAGAGAAAAAAATATTAAGTGGACACATTAAGTTATAAAACAGTTTCGATCAGTAAAGAAAATGCACAAAAAAAATGGTTTATTGTTGATGCAGAAAATCAAATTTTAGGTAGATTTTCTTCAAAGGTAGCCAAAGTGCTAAGAGGTAAATATAAAACTAATTTTACTCCTCATGCTGATTGTGGAGATTATGTTGTAGTAATAAATGCTTCTAAAATCACAATGTCTGGTAAAAAGATGAGTGATAGAAGAATTTTTTCTCACACAGGATATCCGGGAGGTCAAAAACAAACTTCTCCAGCAAGCATGCTTGCTAAAGATAAAAATTCGTTAGTAAGACATTCAATTAAAGGAATGCTTCCAAAGAATAAGCTTGGTGCAGCGATCATGAAGAACTGCTATATATACGAAGGAGCTGATCATGATAAGCACGCTCAAAAACCTCAACCACTAAATTTAAATGATTTAAAATAAAAATATGGATGTGATTCATACTATAGGAAGAAGAAAGTCTTCAGTCGCAAGAATTTATATGAAAAAAGGAAAAGGAAAAATCCTTGTCAACGGAAAAGATTTTAAAGAATATTTTCCAGTTAGCACAATGCAGTATAAATTAGAGCAACCATTTAAAACTATAGACATGTTAGGAGATTTTGATGTCAATGTTAGTGTAAATGGAGGTGGTAACACAGGTCAATCTGAAGCAATTAGGTTGGCAATATCTAGGGCATTGTGTAAATTTGATGTTGAAAATAGAACTCCCTTAAAATCTGAGGGTTTACTTAGAAGAGACTCTAGAGTGGTAGAACGTAAAAAGCCTGGACAAAAGAAAGCGAGAAAAAAGTTCCAGTGGGTTAAGAGATAAACACATATTATTAATTAATGTTTAGCATCTAAATCAATAAGACAAGATATATCTTTTACTTATTGATTGCTAATTAAAAGAAAGTAAACATGTCAAAAACAAATTTCAAACAATTATTAGATTCTGGTGTCCATTTCGGTCATCTTAAAAAAAAGTATAATCCGGCAATGGCACCATATATTTTTATGGAGAGAAGCGGTATTCATGTTATAGATCTAAATAAAACAATAGTAATGCTTGAAGATGCTGCAGCAGCTCTAAAACAAATTGCTAAATCGGGTAAAAAAATATTATTTGTTGCAACAAAAAAACAAGCTAAGGGTTTAATTGCAGAAATGGCAAAATCATTAAATATGCCATACATTAACGAAAGATGGCCTGGAGGGTTACTTACAAATTTTGCTACAATAAGAAAGTCAATTAAGAAAATGCAAGGCATTGATAAAATGAAAGAAGATGGAACATTAGACACATTATCTAAAAGAGAAAGATTACAAATTAGTAGACAACGAGCTAAACTAGATGTTAATTTTGGAAGTATTGTGAAAATGACTAGAATGCCAGAAGCAATTTTTATTGTTGACACTAATAAAGAGCATATTGCTTTAGCTGAGGCTAATAAGTTAGGAATTAGATCATTTGCAATGAATGATACAAATACCAATCCTAATTTAGTTAATTTTCCAATTCCATCAAATGATGATGCAGCAAAGTCAATCAAATGTATATTATCTATAATAGAAGAAGCAGTTTCTGAAGGCTTAAAAGAAAGGTCATTGGATCAAGAAAAAAAGAATGATGAAAAAAAGGATAAAGCTAATAAAATTGTTAATGAGGAGATTGTTAAAAAAGAGGAAGTTAAGCAATCATTGTCTAAAAAATAAAGTTTAATATTTTAATACATAACACAAATGAGTGAAATTAAAGCAGCTGATGTTGCTAAATTAAGAAAACAAACTGGAGCTGGAATGATGGACTGTAAGAAGGCTTTGGTAGAATCAAATGGTGATTTTGATGGTGCAATAGATATTTTAAGAAAAAAGGGTCAAAAAGTTGCTGCAAAGAGAGCTGAAAGACATGCAAGCGAAGGAGTTGCAATTACAAAAATTAATTCAGAAAAAACATCTGGAGTAGCGATTGTATTAGCTTGTGAAACAGATTTTGTAGCAAAAAATGATTCCTTTAAAGAGTTAGCCTCAAAGTTTGCTGACATTGCATTAGAATGTTCTGATAAAGAAGAGCTATTATCTGCAAAGTTTGAAGGAACTAGTGTTTCGGAAAAATTAATAGAACAAACAGGAGTTATTGGAGAAAAGATTGAAATTTCAGAATTTGAAAGATTAGACGCGGATTTTGTGGGTTCATATACTCATGGAATTAAAATTGCTGTATTAGTTGGTTTAGATTCACCAATAGCTAAAGCTGATCAGCTTACAAAAGATATTGCTATGCAAGTTGCATCTATGGGGGCAACAACTTTATCATATAAAGATTTTGACTTAAGTTTTATTGAATCTGAAACTCAAGCTAGAATCGCTGTAATTGAAAAAGAAAATATTGAGCTAGCTAGATTAGGTAAAACATTAAAAAATGTACCTAAATATATCTCAAGAGCTCAGTTAACAAATGAAGTTTTAGAATCAGCGGAAGCTCAAGCAAAAAAAGAGTTGCAATCTGAGGGAAAACCTGAAAAAATTTGGGATAGAATAATTCCAGGTAAAATGCAAAGATTCATATTAGATAATACAACATTGGACCAAGAACAATGTCTACTAGATCAGATTTTCATTAAAGATGATAAAATCAATGTTGATCAGTATATAAAATCTTACGGAGATGTTAAAATTTCTGGATTCAAAAGAGTATCATTAGGTTAAAAATAGAAATAGTCATATTAATTTCTTTTATATAAATATCACTCGATCTGATATTTTCTTTACATGATTTATTTATATTTGAAAAAATAATAAATTATGAAGTATAAACGAGTCTTATTAAAGTTAAGTGGAGAAGCATTAATAGGCGGAGGTGAATATGGAATAGATCCAAAAATGCTAAGTCATTATGCAAACGAAATCAATGATGTCATAAATCAAAAAGTTGAAATTGCTATTGTAATTGGAGGAGGAAATATTTATAGAGGGATTCAGTCAGAAGGAGCCGGTTTTGATAGAGTTCAAGGTGACTATATGGGGATGTTGGCCACTATTATAAATGGCATGGCATTACAATCTGCACTTGAATCTATAGGTGTACAGACTAGATTACTAACTGCAATTAGAATGGAGCAAGTTGCAGAGCCATACATAAGAAGGAAAGCAATGAGACATCTTGAGAAAGGAAGAGTAGTTATTTTTGGTGGAGGTACAGGAAATCCGTATTTTACAACCGATACCGCCGCAACTTTAAGAGCAATAGAAATTGAATCAGATATAATTTTAAAGGGAACAAGAGTAGATGGAATATATACATCTGACCCAGAAAAAGACCAATATGCAAAAAAATTTAATTCAATTAAATTTGATGAGGTTTTAGAAAAAAAGTTAAAGGTTATGGATTTGACAGCATTTACATTGTGTCAAGAAAACCATTTACCTGTTCAAGTATTTAATATGAACAAAAAAGGAAACCTTAGTGCAGTATGTAAAGGAGAAAATGTAGGAACATTAGTTAAACTTTAGAGCTGAATAATATAAATTAATAAATATGACAGAAGAAATTGACTTTTATTTAGATTTGACGAAAGAGCAAATGAATGATGCTGTATCACATTTAGAATTGGTTTTATCAAAAATTAGAGCAGGAAAGGCCTCTCCTCAAATGCTAAGATCTGTAACTTTAGACTATTATGGAGTCCAAACACCCTTATCTCAAGCTTCAAACATTACAACTCCTGACGCTCAAACAATACTGGTTCAACCTTTCGATAAAACAATTATAACTGAAATTGAACAAGCAATTATTGATGCAAATCTTGGTTTTAATCCTTCAAACAATGGGGAATCAGTAATAATAAATGTACCTCCTTTAACTGAAGATAGAAGAAGAGAATTAGTTAAGCAAGCAAAAACAGAAATAGAAAATTCCAAAGTTAGTATTAGAAATGTAAGACAAAAGACTAATGATGAAATTAAAAAGTTAGGTAAAAGCGGTCTTTCTGAAGATTTGGAAAGAGATGCATGTAATAATGTTCAAGAAATTACAAATCAATTTGTAGAAAAAGTCGACAAAATCTTTTCTGTAAAAGAATCAGAAATTATGACCGTTTAATTTATAATGTGTCTTTAATTTATAGTGAATAATACTTATATGAAAGGAATAATTTTAGCTGGAGGTTCTGGAACTAGACTACACCCAATTACATCTGTAATTAGTAAACAAATGATGCCAATTTATGATAAGCCTATGATTTATTATCCACTGACAACATTGTTATATTCTGGCATAAGGGATATACTTATAATTTCTACTCCGCAAGATTTACCCTTATTTAAAGAACTTTTAGGTGATGGAAAAAGTCTAGGCTGTAATTTTGAGTATAAAGTTCAAAAGGTGCCTAATGGGTTAGGACAAGCATTTATAATAGCTGAAGAATTCATAGCAAAAGATAATGTATGTTTAATTTTAGGAGATAACATCTTTCAAATGAAAATAAAAACATTAGAAGATTGTAAAAAGGTAAAAGGAGGTATAATTTTTGGATATCATGTAAATGACCCGCAAAGATATGGTGTAGTAGAGTTCGATAAAAAATTTAATGTAATTTCATTAGAAGAGAAACCTGAAATTCCAAAATCAAATTATGCTGTTCCAGGGTTATATTATTATGACAATTCAGTTATAAATATAGCAAAGTCTATTAAACCTTCTAAAAGAGGTGAATATGAAATTACAGATATTAATAAAGAATACTTAAAACAGAAAAAATTGGAGGTTAAATTGTTAGGAAGAGGTTCTGTTTGGTTAGACACAGGTACTTTTAAGTCATTAATGCAAGCTAATCAATATGTGCAAGTTATTGAACAACGACAAGGGAGAAAGATTGGTTGTATTGAAGAAGCGGCTTATAGAATGGGTTATATAAATGATAAACAATTAACCAAGCTTGCAAAACCTTTGCTAAAGAGTGGCTACGGAGAGTATTTATTGAATTTAATTAATTAGTATGAGTTCAATAGACGAGTTAAGATGTATTATTAATGAAGAGTTAGCAAAAATTAAATATCCAAAAGATCCATCTTTATTATATAATCCAATTAAATATATATTAGACTCAAAAGGAAAACGAATTAGGTCAGTAATCACTCTAGCTTCATACCAGCTATTTAAAGAAAACATTAAAGAGGCAATTCCTGCGGCTTTGGCAATTGAGATTTTTCATAATTTCACTCTTTTACATGATGATATTATGGATAATGCAATTTTAAGAAGAGGAGCGGCCACTGTACATCATAAGTGGAATAAAAATATCGCAATTTTAGCAGGAGACACAATGTTGATTCAAGCATATCAATTATTAAACAAGATAAATAATAAAGTCTTACAAGATGTTTTACAAATTTTTAATAAAACAGCAATTAAAGTTTGTGAAGGGCAGCAATGGGATATGGATTTTGAAATGTTAGATAATATTAGTATTTCAAAATACATTAAGATGATTGAATATAAAACAGCTTCTCTTTTATCAGCGTCACTTAAAATAGGTGCAATTATTTCTGAAACAAGTTCTCATAATCAAAAATATCTTTATCAATTTGGAAAAAATATGGGTATTGCTTTTCAATTAAAAGATGATTTATTAGATACATTTGGCAATCCAAAGAAATTTGGAAAAAAGTTAGGAGGCGATATTATATCAAATAAAAAAACATTTTTATTCTTAAAGGCTTTAAAGATTTCAAGTGAAAAACAAAAATCGATTTTAATAAAATGTTATTCTTCAAAGATGGATGCAAAGAAAAAAATTGAAATTGTTAAAGATATTTTTAATGAATTAGACATATACAATCATACTATGGACTTAATTCTTCTTTATCATAAAAAAGCGGTTCAGAACTTAAATAATGTACAATCTTCAAAAAAAGAATTATTGTTTCAATTTTCCAATAATTTACTTGAAAGAGAAAGTTGACTAGTCTTTGATTTTTTGCATAATTAATGAGTAAATTAATTCTATAATTAAAATGACTGCATTTATAGTAATAAATGTAGAAAAATTAAATAATTTTGTTGTTTTATTTTATAAATGGATAAATATTCCTTTTTAGGGTCCTTAGATGTAAACATGATTGAAGAAATGTATAATCAATACATTAATGATCCACAAAGTGTTGAGGAAGAGTGGATTAAATTTTTTCAAGGCTTTGATTTTGCAAGAGAAGTATATGATGAGGATGATTTGCCACATAATTTCTCTAAGGAATTTAAAGTGATAAATTTAATAGATGCTTACAGAAAAAGAGGGCATCTTTTTACTAAAACTAATCCTGTTAGGGAAAGAAGAAAATATTCTCCAACATTAGATATTGAAAATTTTGGATTAGAAAAATCTGACTTAGAGGTTGAATTTAAAGCCGGAGAGCAGGTAGGACTAGGACCATCCAAATTAGCTGATATAGTAAGCCATTTAGAGCAAGTTTATTGTCAATCAATAGGTGTTGAATATATGTATATTAGAGATCCTAAAGAGATTGAATGGATTAAAGAAAGATTACATAAGAATTCAAATACTCCAAGTTTTAAAGCCGAACAAAAACAACATATTTTACATAAATTAAATCAAGCCGTCGTTTTTGAAAATTTTTTGCATAAGAAATATGTTGGACAAAAAAGATTTTCATTGGAAGGTGCGGAATCATTAATCCCAGCACTAGATGCTCTTATAGAACACAGTTCAAATTTAGGAGTAGAAGAATTTGTAATGGGGATGGCTCACAGAGGAAGGCTAAATGTATTAGTTAATATTTTAAACAAAACTTATAAAGAAATTTTTTCAGAATTTGAAGGGAAGACTTATGAAGATGATAATTTTTCAGGCGATGTGAAGTATCATATCGGCTACACATCGATTCAAAAATGTGATAATGGAAAAGAAATTAAGTTAAGTTTATCTCCTAACCCTTCTCATTTAGAAGCTGTTGATCCAGTTGTTCAGGGGATAACAAGAGCAAAAATTGAAAAAACTTATAATTCTAATTTTAATAAAATAATACCAATTTTAATTCATGGTGATGCGGCTTTGGCAGCTCAAGGAGTAGTATATGAGGTGATCCAGATGGCAAATTTAGAAGGTTATAAAACTGGAGGTACAATTCATATTGCGGTAAATAATCAAGTAGGCTTTACAACGAATTATTTAGATGCAAGATCAAGCACTTACTGTACTGATATTGCAAAAGTAACTTTGTCTCCTGTCTTACATGTAAATGGAGATGATGTTGAAGCAGTAGTACATGCACTACAAATGGCTGTAGAATATAGACAGAAATTTAATAAAGATATTTTTATTGATCTTTTATGCTATAGAAAATATGGTCACAATGAGGGAGATGAGCCTAGGTTTACTCAACCAAAACTATATAAGATTATATCTAATCATATAAATCCCAGAGAAATTTATAAGCAAAAATTAATGAATGAAGGTGTAGTTGAATCTAATATTGCTAAGAAACTAGAAACAGAATTTCAAGTATTACTACAAGAAAGATTTGATCAATCAAAAGAAATACAAAAAGCTAAAATTACACCATTTTTAAAAGAAGAATGGGAAGGCCTAGAATTGACTCATCAATTTAAATCTTATGATTCTGAGAATACAGGCTTTGAAATAAATAAATTGAAACAACTTGCTAATTTTTTATATGATATACCAAAAAAAACAAATCTTTTAAAAAAAACACAGAAGTTGTTGAAAGATAGAAGAAAAATGATTGAGGAAACTGATGAATTAGATTGGGCAATGGCAGAATTACTAGCATATGCTACGTTGTTAGATGAAGGTCATGATGTAAGATTGAGTGGTCAAGATGTTGAGAGAGGAACCTTTTCTCATCGACATGCTGTTTTAAAAACAGAAACATCAGAGGAAGAATTAATTCCTTTAAATACAATTAATTCTAAATCTAATTTTAGAGTTTATAATTCATTATTATCAGAGTATGGAGTTTTAGGATTTGACTATGGTTATTCTATTTCTCGACCAAATACCCTAACAATTTGGGAGGCACAATTTGGAGATTTTGCTAATGGAGCACAGATAATTCTTGATCAATTTGTTTCATGTGCTGAAGATAAGTGGAAAATAATGAGTGGATTAGTTATTTTATTACCTCATGGTTACGAGGGTCAAGGAGCAGAACATTCCTCGGCTAGAATAGAAAGATTTCTTCAAATGGGTTCTGATTATAATATAGAAATTGTTAATTGTTCAACTCCAGCTAATTTTTTTCATGTACTAAGAAGACAATTAAAAAGAAAATATAGAAAGCCATTAATTGTGTTTACTCCAAAAAGTTTACTAAGACATCCAAATTGTAAATCTAAAATTTTAGAAGTTGCAAATGGTAATTTTATGTCTATTATTGATGATAAAATGTCTTTAGCTAATCCAAAAAAATTAATATTTTGCAGTGGTAAAATATTTTATGATTTAGTAGGTAAACGTGATGAGATAAAAAATAATAATATAGCCATAATTAGAATTGAACAGTTATTTCCTCTAAACATTGAAAAAATAATTGAGATTGTAGATAAATATAATTCAAAAGAAATATATTGGGTCCAAGAAGAGCCAGAAAACATGGGTGCTTGGAGCTATATTTTGTCAAAATTATATCATTTGAATATAAAATTAATTTCTAGAAATTCTTCTGCAGCAACAGCAACTGGATCAAGTAAGATTTCTATGAAAGAACAAAAAGAAATTATAGAAAAAGTTTTTAAATAAAATAAAAAATGTTATTAGAAATGAAAGTCCCTAGTCCTGGGGAATCAATATCCGAGGTAGAAATTTTAGATTGGCTAGTCCAAGATGGAGATTATGTAGAAAAAGACCAATCTATAGCAGAAATAGATTCTGATAAAGCTACGTTAGAACTACCTGCTGAAGAAAGTGGGACAATCAAAATTTTAGTTGAGAGTGGAGAAGTTGTTTCTGTAGGAGATGTTGTATGTACTATAAATACTAATGATAAAAATAATAAGAAGAAGCCTGTTGTTGATGTTGCAGAAACAGAAATAAATAAGCAAGTGAAAGTTAAATCAGAAAGGTTAAGTAAGAGTGATCTTAAAATTACTCCTCTAGCATCTGCTATGGCACATGAAAACAAAATAGATAAAGAAGAATTACAGGCTTTAAATGCAAAAGGTAAGATAACTAAAGATGATATTAATGAGATTTTAGATAGGGAGAAGTTCAAAGGAGAACGAAGTACATATAGATCAAAAATGTCTTCTTTAAGGAAAAAAGTTTCAAAGCGATTAGTTGCTGTTAAAAATGAAACAGCAATGTTGACTACTTTTAATGAAGTTGATATGACTGCAATTATAGAAATTAGAAAAGAATATAAAGAACAGTTTAAAGCTTGTCATGGTGTCAATTTAGGTTTTATGTCTTTTTTTACAAAAGCAGTTACACTTTCTATTTTAGATTTTAAAGATGTTAATAGTATGATTGATGGAGATGAAATTATTCATCATACTTATTCAGATATTGGTATTGCTGTTAGTGCTCCTAAGGGTCTTATGGTTCCTGTTTTACGAAATGCTGAAATGATGACTTTTTGCCAGATTGAAAAAGAAATATTACGTTTAGCAACCAAAGCAAGAGATGGTAAGATTGCAATTGAAGACATGTTAGGAGGTACTTTTACAATAACTAATGGAGGTATTTTTGGTTCAATGTTATCTACACCAATTATAAACCCTCCTCAATCTGCTATTTTAGGAATGCATAATATTGTAGAAAGAGCTGTTGTAGTTAATGGCGAAATAGTAATAAAACCAATAATGTATGTTGCTCTCTCATATGATCACAGGATAATTGATGGTAGAGAATCAGTTGGGTTCTTATGTCGAGTGAAAGAATGTTTGGAAAATCCTAAAGAGCATTTGATGAACAATAATATTATGGAATCTTTAGAATTATAGATTATTCGTATGGAGCTATTTCTATTTCTAGATTATTTAACTTTTCTGTTATTGTAATTTGGCAACTTAGTCTACTATTTTCTTTAACAAAAAATGCTTCCGATAGCATTGCTTCCTCATCATCAGACTTAAATGGCAATTCTATATTTTT
>PBGD01000029.1 GCA_002718895.1 Flavobacteriales bacterium | reverse complement strand
TACCTGAAAAATGTACAAAAACCTCAGAATAAACACTTGCATTAAATTGATTTACCATTTCTTGATTCTCGTCGAGAATACAATTAAAAGGAAAAGAGTATTTATTTGAGAAATTAAGGATCGTTTCTTGAGTAGATATAAGATTTGGGAAAACTGCTCTAAATATAATATTTTTAGACGCAAACTCTTCATACAAATCGCTTAAAGGGAGGGTCATGTATTGTGCAACTGGGCAAAGCTCAAACATAAATACTGTAACCTCAATCAAACTATTTGTCTCATTATTGTCAGAAATTTCTGCCGATTCATCTTTTTCGCATGAAATTTGAGTAAAAATTAAAAAAATAAAAATAAACTTTTTCATAAAAACGTTGTGAGCTAACGAGGAGATTTGAACTCCCGACCTCTTCCTTACCAAGGAAGTGCTCTACCCCTGAGCTACGTCAGCATAAATTTATATCACAAATTTAACTATATTGTTTAAATTAATCATGAAGAACTTTAAGGATAAAAAAACAAAATTATTAAAATCTGAAATATTTCGGATTTTATCTGGTTCAAAAACACCGCTTAACTATAAACAAATAAGAAAAAAATTAAATTTTAATTTTGATGAAAATATAAACTTAATTGAAATTCTAAATAACCTTTGTGACAAAAAAAAAATAATAAAAACCGAAAACTTTAAATTTTTTTACAAAGAAAAAGAAAATTTAGTGACCGGCATATTGACAAATGGTGGCAGAAAAGAATTTTTCTGTAAATGCGACCTGACAAACAAAACGATTCCCGTCCCTAAAAAATTTTTAAAGGGCGCGTTAATTAACGATAAGGTAGTAATTAAACTATATAAAATTAAAAAAAGTATTATAGGAAAAGTAGTTGAAATTGTAAATAGATCGAAGGAGTTTTTTGTGGGAACTTTATACAAAAAAAATAATACATCTTTTGTAGTACCAATTGAAAAATATTTAAAAACAGATTTTTATATACCCAGAGGGAAATGCCTAAAAGCTAATCATAATGATAGAGTCATTGTTAAATTATTAGACTGGCCTGAAGCGGCAAAAAGCCCTTTTGGAGAAATAACAAAAATTCTTGGTATAAGTGGAGACCTAAATTCAGAATTAAAATCAATAACTATTCAACACAATATTAAAGAGAATTTTAGTGCTGAAACCATCAAATATGTAAATAAGCTTAAACAAAGTATAAAAACTAATGACATAAAAAGAAGAAAGGACTTTCGTGATCATATTTGTTTTACTATTGACCCTGTAGACGCAAAAGACTTTGATGATGCATTGTCAGTAAAAAAAATTAAAGAAAATATTTTTGAAGTTGGAGTTCATATTGCCGATGTTAGTCATTATATACAACCAAACACAACTATTGATAAAGAGGCAAGCGAAAGGGGGTGTTCAGTTTATTTAGCAAATAAAGTAATTCCAATGCTGCCTGAAAAAATAGCAAATGAGATTTGTTCACTTAGGCCTAAAGAAGATAAATTGTGTTTTTCTATAGTATTTAATATTGATATAAATGGAAATGTTTTGTCAAACTGGATTGGAAAAACAGTTATAAATTCTAAAAAAAGATTTACATACGGAGATGCACAAGAAACATTAAATATTAAAGAGGGCGAATTTTATAACGAATTGTTTACATTAGATTGTATTTCAAAAAAATTAAGAGCAGAAAGAATAAAAAATGGGTCAGTAATTATTGAAAAAAAAGAAATTAGAATTGCTTTCGAAAATGACAAACCTATAAAACCATACTATAAAGAGCCTTTAAGCACTAATAAATTAGTTGAAGAATTCATGCTTCTGGCAAATAAATATGTATGTGAATATTATAACAAAAAATTTATAGGTATTTATAGAATTCATGATTATCCTGATATGGAAAAACTAGAATATGTGAAAAAATTTTTGGCAACTATGGAAATAACTTTTAATTATAATAACAAAAATTTAGCTAGCAAAATAAATACTTTATTGACAAAAGTAAAATCTGAAAATTGTAAATATATTATTAATCAACTTGTTTTGAATTCAATGAGTAAAGCGGAGTATTCAACCAAAAACATTGGTCATTTCGGTTTAGGTTTTGAAAAATATAGTCACTTCACCTCTCCAATTAGAAGATACCCAGACTTATTAGCTCACAGACAACTAAATTATATTATAGAAAAAGAAAATGCCATCACAACGAATCTTGAAGATTTATGCAAAATTTCTTCAAAAAAAGAAAGAAACGCTATAAAGGCAGAAAGAGATTATATGAAATTCTTGTTACTTTGGTTAATTAAAGATAAAAAAGGTGAAGAAACACATGCAACAATCACCGCTATTAAAGAGTGGGGGGTATATGCAGAGTTAAATGAATATCTTTGTGAGGGCTTAATACCACTTTCTTCTCTTAAAAAATCAGGTAATTACTATTATAACAATACTAAAAATGAAATTATTAATAAAAAAAATGGAGAAAGTTTATTTTTAGGAAAAAATATTTCTGTTGCAATTGAAAACATAGATCTTATGAAATACGAACTTGACTTAGCAATTTTGACATGATAAATATAGTTTTCTATATATGTTTTGTTCTTTTCACCTCTTCGTGTGCAAATATTATAATGCCATCAGGTGGGGAAATTGATAAAACAGCCCCTAAGATTATTAGTGTTTTACCAGAAAATAATTCTTTAAATTTTAATTCGAATAAAATTGTTATTACGTTTGATGAATATGTAAAAATAAATAATGCAAGTTCCATCAATTTCTTTCCTAATATCGAGCCCCCTCCTATAATTAAAACTGAGAAGAAATCTGTTGTTGTAGAATTAACTGAACGATTAAAAAATAATACCACTTATACTATAAATTTTAATAATTCAATTGTTGATTTAAATGAAGGTAATGTTTTTAAGAATTTAAAATATATTTTTGCAACAGGCGAAAAAATTGACAGCTGTAAAATAATAGGAAAAATAATTGACTTAAAAACAAACATCCCTCAATCTGGGGTAAGAATTGGTCTATTTAAAAATATTATATTATCAGACTTTGACTCAATAATTAAAACGACAAAGCCTGATTATTTTGTTTTTTCAGGTGATGATGGAGAATTCAGCCTTTCAAATCTTGAAAATGGTAATTATTATTTATATGGTCATAAGGACATAAATAAAAACACGACATATGAATTAAGAGAGCCTATTTCTATTCCTACTAAAATTAATTTATCGACCGTCACTCAAAAAAATATTTATTTGTTCACTGAGAACGATGTTCAAAAAAATGTAATTCTTGATTGTTTTACTAAAAATATAAGACTAGATTCTGTTCCGACTGGCAGATTAAATCTAATGTTTGATGAAAATTTGATAAAAAACAAAAATTATATCGGTGAGTTAATAACAAATGACACAACTTTTCTATGTTTAAAGATTTTAAATAAAATTACAAAAATTGATAGTATTCCTGTGGGAGTGTATCAATTTAGAATGTTTAAAGACGAAAATGAAAATAATTACTGGGATAGTGGAAGTATTAAGTTACTAAAGCAACCTGAAGAAATTTTATTTTATGAAGATACAGTTTTTATTAAGGAGAATTGGGAGGTTGACCTTGTGATAAAATAAATATATATATAATTTTCTATATATATTTATTTTTTTACATTAGCCATTATATATTCTCTATTCATTCTTGCAATATTTTTTACAGAAATACCCTTTGGGCACTGAGCCTCACAAGCACCAGTATTAGTGCATGCCCCAAAACCCTCTAAATCCATCTGATTTACCATATTTAAAACCCTGCTTTCTCTTTCTACCTGACCTTGAGGAAGTAAAGAAAATTGAGAAACCTTCGCTGAGGTAAATAACATAGCAGAAGAATTTTTACAAGACGCAACACAAGCACCACAACCAATGCATGTAGCAGCGTTAAAAGCTTCATCTGCGTTTTGTTTTGGGATTGGAATCGAATTCGCATCTTGAGTGTTTCCAGAAGTGTTAACTGATATGTATGCACCAGCTTGTTGAATTCTGTCAAATGAAGAACGGTCAACTATTAAATCTTTAATTACAGGAAAAGCTTTTGCTCTAAACGGTTCAACATATACTGTTTCTCCGTCTTTAAATTTTCTCATATGCAATTGACATGTGGTTGTTCCCTTTTCAGGGCCATGGGCAACACCGTTAATAAATAATGAACAGGAACCACATATACCTTCCCTACAATCATGATCAAAAGCGACAGGCTCCTTGCCTTCATTTAAAAGCTTGTTATTTAAATAGTCTAGCATTTCTAAAAATGACATGTCTTCTTCAACTCCATCTAGCACATAATCATGAATCATGCCCTTTGATTTATTGTTTTTTTGTCTCCAAATTTTTAAATTTAGTTTCATATTTTTTCTATTTATAACTTCTTGATTTTAGCTTCACTGATTCAAATTTTAAAATTTCTTTATGCAACATTGGTTCAGAATTTTCTTTAAACTGCCAAGCAGAAACAAAATTATAATTTTCATCGTCCCTTAACGCTTCTCCTTCTTTAGTTTGATGTTCTTCCCTAAAGTGACCTCCGCAAGACTCCTCTCTTTCTAAAGCGTCTTTAGCAAAAAGCTCACCAAGCTCTAGAAAATCAGCTACTCTGCCAGCTTTTGCCAACTCCTCATTAAAATCAAATAATTCACCCGGCACAAAAACGTTTTTATAAAAATCTTCTTTTAATTTTTTTATTTCACTAATTGCCTCAAGAAGTTCATCTTTATTTCTCGACATACCACACTTATTCCACATTATTCTTCCTAATTTTTTATGAAAATAATCAACTGGCTTAGAGCCCTTGTTTTGAATAAAATAATTTAATTTATCAAAGGCTTCTTTTTCAGCAACTTCAAATTCGGGCAAGTCCGTGGAAATCTTTCCGGTTCTAATATCAGAAGATAAATAATCACCAATTGTATAAGGTAGAACAAAATACCCATCGGCTAATCCTTGCATCAACGCTGAGGCACCTAATCTATTAGCGCCGTGATCAGAAAAATTTGCTTCTCCTATAGCGTAACAACCAGGTATTGTAGTCATTAAATTATAATCAACCCAAACACCGCCCATTGTATAATGAACAGCGGGATAAATCATCATTGGCGTTTCATATGGGTTTTCATCTGTAATTTTTTCATACATTTCAAATAAGTTTCCATATTTCTGCTTAATAATTTCTTTACCTAATTTTTCTATGAGCTCTTTATTGTTTTCATCTAAACCTTTTGTGTGGGCTTGCTCTTTTCCATACCTTATAATTGCAGAATAAAAATCTAAGTAAACCGCCTCACCTGTTTTATTTACACCATATCCTGCGTCACACCTTTCTTTTGCCGCTCTAGAGGCCACGTCCCTAGGGACTAAGTTTCCAAAAGCAGGGTATCTTCGTTCTAAATAATAATCCCTATCCTCTTCTTTGATATCGGTTGGTTTAAGTTTTTTTTCTATTATTTTTTTAACATCAGTTTTATTTTTAGGTACCCAAATTCGCCCATCATTCCTCAATGACTCTGACATTAATGTTAATTTAGACTGATTTTCACCAGAAACAGGAATACATGTTGGGTGTATTTGTGTAAAACAAGGATTTGCAAAATATGCACCTTTTTTATGAATTTTCCAGGCTGCTGTTACATTGCTTCCCATTGCATTTGTGGATAGAAAAAAAACATTACCATATCCACCGCTAGCTATTACAACTGCATGGGCAGCGTGCCTTTCTAACTTACCGCTTACTAGGTTTCTAGCAATAATGCCTCGGGCCTTACCATCAACAATTACTAACTCTAACATCTCATGACGTGTATACATTTTTATTTTCCCCCTATTAACTTGCCTATTCATAGCAGAATAAGCACCTAGTAAAAGTTGTTGACCTGTTTGACCTTTAGCATAAAAGGTCCTTGAAACTAACACCCCCCCAAAAGATCGATTATCCAAAAGCCCGCCGTAATCTCTTGCGAAAGGAACGCCTTGAGCAACACACTGATCAATAATGTTAGTCGAAACCTCTGCTAGTCTGTGAACATTTGCCTCTCTAGACCTATAGTCCCCGCCCTTAACAGTATCATAAAACAGTCTGTAAACAGAGTCCCCATCTCCTTGATAGTTTTTGGCTGCATTTATTCCACCTTGCGCTGCAATTGAATGAGCACGTCTTGAAGAGTCTTGAAAACAAAAAGACTTAACATTATAACCCAATTCGGCTAAAGTGGCCGAAGCCGAAGCGCCCGCAAGACCTGTGCCAACCACAATAACATCTATTAATCTTTTATTAGCTGGACTAACTAAATTTATATTTCTCTTATGATTGCTCCATTTTTGCTCCATTGGACCGTCAGGAACCTTGTTTTGAAAAGGAAAAGATTGAGATGTCTTATTATCCATATTTATATCACGATCAAAGTCATTTTCTAATATACTTTCATTCGGATTTAAAAATTTTCTTACAGAGTGAATGGGAATTCTATGCACACCACCAACTTTTTTTGATTCTATTTTTCCTGAATTTATATGTCTTCGTATTGTTTTTTGTGAAACATTTAAAAATTCTGCTAAGTCACCAATGCTAAACATTTTTAAATCCTTGTCCATGTTTGTCTTTTTTTGTCTATTTAGTGCAAATATAATAAAATTTAGACTTAAAAATTATACAATGTCCCCCATTGTCCATTAATGTCTTTGTTGATTGTTAATGAATATTTGTTGTTGTGTAATGAAAAATGGCGATGATTATAAAACCAAGTGGAACCAGAACTGAAAAGAGAACAGTTATCAGTTTAATAGGCCCTTTATTTATTCCCATAGACTGAAGTGAGGAAGAAAACCCATGGGATAAATGGAGGCCCAGTAAAATAAAAGAAACACAATACATTATTACCTTAACTACCCCTCCCTTGTAGAATTTTTCCTGTAGCTCATGAAAATACCTATTTTCATCCAATGGATTAAACTCTACATATTTATAAACCATTTCAGGCACCCAAAAATCATAAAAATGCATGATTAAAAAAGCTAAAATAACCAAACCTGATATGATCATATTTCTTGAGGCCCAACTTGCGCCACTTTTTCCAGAATATACGATATAAGAAACTTGTCGTGTCCTTTGATTTAAGACCTCTAAATACATACCCATTGTAAAATGGATTATAACCCCAGCTATTAAAATTGGCTGTAATACAAATTGTACAACAGGGTTATTTCCCATAAAATGGGAAATAATATTAAACAACTTGCCATTATCAGGAATAAGTGAGGTTAAATTAATTAATAAGTGCTGAGTTAAAAAAATTATTAAAAAAGCACCTGATAGGGCCATAATTAATTTTCTACCAATTGATGAATTTAACATACAAATAGTTATTTAAATAAATTTATTCCACAACAAATATAAAACAACTATTTTTTGAATTAGTAATTTCATTTAATAAATAGTTATCTTTAAAATTAAATATACAAATAATGTTAAGCCAAGATTTATTTAAACAAAACAGAAACAAGTTTTCTAAAAAAATGAGTGAAGGAGGCCTTGCTTTGTTTCACTCAAATGACCAAATGCCGACCAATGCTGACGGCCTAATGCCATTTCGTCAAAATAATGATCTGTTCTACTTAACGGGAATTGACCAAGAAGAAAGTTCTTTAATGATATATCATGACATGAAAAAAAATATATTTAAAGAAATTTTATTTATTAAAAAAACTAGCGATTTAATTAAAGTTTGGGAGGGCCACAAGCTTACAAAAGAAGAGGCTAAAGAAAAGTCGGGTATAGAATCAGTTATTTGGAATGATGAATTTGATAGAATTTTAAATAATTTAATTCCGGATGCTTCTTGTATTTATATAAACACTAATGAACACCCAAGGGCCAAGGTAATTGTTGAAACAAGAAATGCTAGATTAAATAAAAAACTAAAATCCAAATACCCGGATAAAAAATTTAAAAAATCTGCTAATATTTTACACCAAATAAGATCAGTTAAAGAAAACCAAGAATTAAATTGTATAAAAAAAGCATGTAACATTACAAAAAAAGGATTTGATAGAATATTAAAGTTTATTAAACCAGGTATTTTTGAATATAATATTCAGGCTGAGTTAATTCACGAATTCATAAATAATAATTCAAAGGGATTTGCATACGAGCCCATTATTGCATCTGGAAAAAATGCTTGTATTTTACATTACACGGACAACAACAAGTTGTTAAATCCAGGAGAATTGATTCTAATGGATTTTGGGGCTGAATATAATAATTATGCTTCTGATCTAACTAGGTGCGTCCCAGTAAACGGAAGGTTTACAGATAGACAAAAAGAAGTATATAAGTCTGTTTTGACGGTAATGAATGAGGCAAAAAAATTATTAAAGCCTGGAGTCTATTTATCAGAATATGAGGAAAGCGTTGGCTTATTAATGGAAAAAGAGCTTGTAAAATTAAATCTACTTTCGATGAACGATATAAGAAAAAATTCCAATATGCCCGCATACAAAAAATATTTTATGCACGGAACCTCTCATCATTTAGGTCTTGATGTACATGATGTATCAGATGCACAACAACCAATAAGTGAAGGTATGGTTTTTACATGTGAGCCTGGTATATATATCCCTGAAGAAGGCTTGGGTATTAGGTTGGAGAATGATGTATTTATTACAAAAAACGGAACACAAGATTTAATGGAAGATATAATTATTGAGGCCGAAGAAATTGAAGAAACAATGAATAATTAATTAGTTTTTCCAAAATGATCCCAGCCCAATTTGCTTAGCGAGATCTCTTCGCCACTTTTTTTTATCATATTTCTTTTATTACTATCTGGAATTATTTCGCCTATAATTTTTAAGTTTTTTTCTTTTAAGATAATGTCTTTATTTTTTTGATCTATCGTAAATAATAATTCATAATCTTCCCCTCCATGTAGCGCTGCTAAAACATGATCAATATTAAAGTCTAATGACGCATTTTTTGTTTGTTGATGTATTGGTAATTCCTCTTCAAAAAGGGTAAAGCCTAGTTTAGATTCATTACATATATGATTTAAATCAGCAAAGAGCCCATCAGAAACATCAATCATAGCGTGAGGTTTTATATTATTAAGTTTTAAAAAATTAATAGCGCTTAAATTCACCTCTGGCTTTACCTGTCTTTGAATTAAATATTTGTAATCTTTTAACTTATCTTCTATATCATTTAGGGCTAATTTGGGTAGCTTGTGTTCGTCTAAGATTGTCTTTTCTCTTTGTAGAAGTTGTAGGCCTAAATAAGAGGCGCCCAAGTCGCCCGAAACTACAATTAAATCGTTTTTTTTAGCACCATTTCTATAAATAATTTTTTCTTTTTTCTGAAATCCCAATACAGTTATACTTATAATCAAACCAGAAAATGAAGCACTAACGTCCCCACCAACTACATTTATTTTATAATTTTTGGCCGCTAAGTTTACGCCCTCATATAGTTTTTCTAGATCTTCCACGGAGTATTTGTTAGAAACCGCTAAACTAATTGTGATTTGTGAAGGGTTAGCATTCATAGAATAAACGTCTGATAAATTAACTATTACGGACTTATAGCCAATATGTGCTAACGACATGTATGTTGTATCAAAGTGAACACCCTCAACTAGTAGGTCTGAACTAATTAATATCTCTTTTTTTTCCTGACATTTTATAACAGCACAATCATCTCCAATACCCTTTAAAGTTAAATTGTTGTAAAGAGAAATTTTATTTTTCAACCTGTCTATTAAACCGAATTCCCCTATTTCTGAAATTTTAGTTGCTTTATATGGCGCATTCATTGGTTAAAAATTTTAATTATTCTTTGTTAAAATTAATGAATTGTTTTAAGTATTTCTTTGGTATATTTGCATTTAATTAAATATAAAAATGTTCGAAATTACCAACACCGCGAAAAATAAATTACTTTCTCTAATGTCAGAGGAGGGATTTAATGATAATTGTTTCGTTAGAATTGGGGTTGAGACAGGGGGGTGTTCTGGTTTGTCATATAAATTAAATTTTGATAAAAATAAAAATGATAGTGATAAATTAATTGAAAAGAATGGAATCAAGGTGATAATTGATAAAAAAAGCTTTTTGTATCTAATTGGCACAACTTTAAATTATTTTGGCGGACTTAACGGAAAGGGGTTTGTTTTTGAAAACCCTAATGCAAATAGAACATGCGGTTGTGGAGAAAGTTTTTCAGTTTAATTCAAAATAGAAAATGAGCGAAGAAAAAAATAAAACCTTAAAAGAAATTACAAAAAACAAATACCAATACGGTTTTGTATCAAAAATTGAAACAGAAAAATTTGAGCCCGGGTTGAATGAAAAGATAATTTCTTTAATTTCAAATAAAAGAAAGGAGCCTAAGTGGATGTTGGACTACCGTCTTAAAGCTTATAAAATCCTGCAAAATATGAAGGTTCCCGATTGGGCAAACCTTAACATAAAGCCTATTGATTTACAAAAAATAATTTATTTTGCCGCACCTAAAAAAAATCAATATAAATCACTCGATGAGGTTGATCCTGAGTTATTAAAAACATTTAACAAACTTGGTATTTCTATTGATGAGCAAAAAAAAATTGCCGGAGTAGCTATTGACGTTGTGGTAGATAGTGTTTCCGTAGCCACAACATTTCAAGATACACTAAAAAAATTAGGGATAATTTTTTGCTCAATGTCTGAAGCAATAAAAAACCATCCCGACTTAGTAAAAAAATATTTAGGTAGCGTTGTTCCTAGTAATGATAATTATTTTGCCGCCTTAAATGCCGCTGTATTTACTGATGGTTCTTTTTGTTATATTCCAGAGGGTGTTAAGTGCCCAATGGAATTATCGACTTACTTCAGAATAAATGAGGCTGGAACTGGTCAATTTGAAAGAACATTACTAATTGCACAAAAAGGAAGTTATGTTAGCTATTTGGAGGGGTGTACAGCCCCAATGAGAGATGAAAATCAACTTCATGCAGCAGTAGTAGAGTTAGTTGCTTTAGATGGGGCGGAAATTAAATACTCCACTGTGCAAAACTGGTATCCAGGAGATGATAAGGGTAATGGTGGTGTATATAATTTTGTGACAAAGCGTGGGGTTTGCTACAAAAATTCTAAAATCTCTTGGACACAGATAGAAACGGGATCGGCAATAACTTGGAAATACCCGTCATGTGTTCTGAAGGGGGAAAATTCTATCGGTGAGTTTTTTTCAGTTGCTGTCACTAATAACTTTCAACAAGCTGATACTGGAACTAAAATGATTCATTTGGGTAAAAACACAAAAAGCACCATCATAAGTAAGGGTGTGTGTGCTGGCAAAAGTAATGGAAGTTATAGGGGTTTGGTGAAAATATCTAAGTCCGCTGATAATGCAAGAAACTTTTCTCAGTGCGACTCTCTTTTAATGGGGCAAAACTGCGGAGCACACACCTTTCCATATATAGAATCAAATAATAAAAGCGCTATTATTGAACATGAAGCAACAACATCCAAAATTAGTGACGACCAGTTATTTTACTGCAAACAAAGAGGTATACCTGAAGAAGAGGCTATTGGTTTAATAGTTAACGGTTATTGTAAAGATGTGCTAAAAAAACTACCAATGGAATTTGCAGTTGAGGCGCAAAAATTATTAGAAATTTCCTTGGAAGGAAGTGTTGGATAAAATTTATTAAATATGTTAAAAATAAAAAATTTAAAAGTTAATACCGAAACAGAAATATCCATTCTAAAGGGATTAAACTTAGATGTTAATGAGGGAGAGGTACATGCAATCATGGGGCCAAATGGATCAGGAAAAAGCACCCTGGCATCAGTAATTTCTGGTGACCCAAAGTATGTTATTAAAGAGGGGGTGCTTGAATTTTTAGGAGAAGATGTTTCTGAAATGGATCCGGAAGAAAGGGCGGCTATTGGTTTGTTTTTGTCATTTCAATACCCTGTTGAAATTCCTGGGATTTCTTTAAATAATTTTATTAAAACAGCCCTAAATCAAAAGCAAAAATCTTTAGGATTAGAGCCCTTTAGCGCTAAAGAAATTCTTGCAAGAATAAAGGAGAACGCAAATGCTTTAAAAATTAATTTGGATTTTATTAAACGTTCTGTGAATGTTGGTTTTTCAGGAGGTGAAAAAAAAAGAGCTGAAATTTTTCAAATGTTAATGTTAAACCCTAAGCTATCTATTTTAGATGAAACAGATTCCGGGTTAGATATTGATGCCTTGAAAATTGTAGCAAGCGGAGTTAATAAATTGAGAAGTGAAAATAACTCTTTTATTATTATTACTCACTACCAAAGGTTATTAGACTACATAAAGCCAGACTTTGTACATGTTTTATCTGACGGTAAAATTATAAAGTCCGGTGGGCCGGAAATTGCAAAAATGCTTGAAGAAAAAGGATATGATTGGATCTAAAAAAAATCAACCAAAATTTAATTTTGATAAAAAATCAAACTTTATTTCTGATTTTTTACCAAGTATAAAAAATGAAGACTGGAGGTACACCAATTTAAAAAAATTTATTCCAGAAAACACTGAAGTGCAACCTCTTACGGGTTATATCGAGCAGGAAAAATTAGACAAAATTATTCATTCAAACAAGTTTAAAATACCTGAAAAAAATTGCATTTTTTTCTTGAATGGTTCTCTGCAAGAAACAGTCTCTGATATTCCTCAAGGTGTTTTAATAAAAAAAATTAATGACAAAACCAACAACAATAGAACGTTATATATGAATAAGGTGGCTAGCGAATTTAGCGCTGATGAAAAAAACTCATACACGGGATTCTCTAGTTTTCTTGAAAAAAACAAAATTATTGAGTTAAATACTTTATTAACAAGCTCGCCTTATATCATTCACTTTGATCGTACATTTGATAGTAAAAATAATATTAAAATTATTCACGGCTTTACTAACGAAGGGGGGTGGTTTAATCAAGATCGTTGTTTATATTTTATAGAAAGTGGTTGCGAAGTGTATATACAACCAGAAGTTGTTAATTTCGGAAAACATGATTCTGTATTTAATATAGTTTCGGAAATAATTTGCAAAGAAGAAGCAAATTTAAATATGTATATGGGGCAAAATGACCCAACTAATTCTTCAATTATCAATACTATCTTTTGCGCCCAAGAAAAAAATAGTGAAAGCAATTTTAATATTTTTTCAGTTAATGGTAAGTTAATTAGAAACAATGTGCTAGTAAATTTGATGAATGAAAATTGCGCCTCAAGTATTTACGGCACATCACTACTAGAAAACAAGGAACACTTAGATAATTTTATTGTAATTTCACACTTAGTAGAAAACTGTAAAAGCAATCAGTTGTTTAAATCTGTATATGGCGGAGAAACCACGGGTTCATTTTGTGGTAAAATTTATGTTGAAAAAAATGCACAACAAACCGAAGCTTTACAACAAAATAACAACTTAATGATTTCAAAAAAGGCTAGCGTTAACGCAAAACCTCAATTAGAAATTTTTGCAGATGATGTGGTTTGTTCCCATGGTTGTACAATTGGCGCAATAGATGAAAAAAGTTTATTTTATCTTAGATCAAGGGGGGTTCCTGAAAAGGAGGCTATTAAGTTGTTGATTAGTGGGTTTTTAACAGATTCTATTTCAATGATTAAGCCAGAAAGAATTAGAGATGAGGTTAAAAAACTATTTTTCAAAGAATAATGATTGATATAAAAAAAATACGTTCTGATTTTCCAATATTTTCTCAGCTGAGAAATAATAATCCATTTATATATTTTGATAACGCCGCAACAACTCAAAAACCAAAGACGGTCGTTGATAGTATTTATAATTTTTACACAAAATACAACAGTAATATTCAGCGAGGACTATATTTCTTCGCTGACAAGGCTGGTTCTGAGTTTGAAAATAGTAGAAAATTAATTAGCGATTTTTTAAATGCATCTCACACCGAAGAAATAATTTTTACAAGCGGGACCACACAATCAATAAACATGGTTGCATTTGGATATTTAAAACAAATCGCCTCGGCCGGCGACGAAGTTCTAATTGGAGAAATGGAACATCATGCTAATATTGTTCCTTGGCAAGTAGCCTGTGCTAAAATGGGTTTAAAATTAACCACCATTAAATGTTGTGAAAATGGGAAGCTTGACCTTTTAGATTTTAAAAAAAAACTTAACCAAAATGTAAAACTTGTTGCTATTCAACATGTATCAAATATAACTGGCCACAAAAACAATGTTAAAAAAATTGGTGATTTATGTAAAAAAAACAATTCGATTGTATTTGTAGACGGCGCCCAAGCAATCTCTAACCAAATCACCGACGTTCAAAATTTAAACTGCGACTTTTATTGTTTTTCTGGGCACAAATTATTTGGCCCTAACGGCGTGGGGGTGTTGTTTGGTAAAAAACATTTATTAGATATAATGGATCCTGTTAATTTTGGTGGTAATATGATAAATACTGTCTCTTTTTCTAAAACCACTTTTGGGGAGCTTCCACATAAACTAGAAGCAGGAACGCCCAATATTGCTGGCGTAATTGGCCTAGGGGCGGCAATCAAATATATAAATGATATAGGAATGGAAAATATATCTAATTCAGAAAAAATATTGGCTAAAAAATTATGGAACGGTTTAAGTTCAAATAAGCACATTGTTTTAAGTGCAAAAGACTGTCCTAATAAACCTATTTGTTCATTTAATGTTAAGAATAAGCATCATTATGATGTTGGGAGTATACTAGATGAAATGAACATCTGTGTAAGAACCGGAAAACTTTGTGCGCAAACAGCCATTTCTAAATTAAATGTCAGTGGGTTGATACGTGTATCTTTATGTTTTTATAATACAGAAAAAGAAATTAATTTTTTCATTAAGTCGTTAAACAAAGTAATAAAATTTTTATAAAATGTCTCTTGAAAAAAACATCTCCTTTATTATTAATGATTTTGAGTTTTTTGATAACTGGGAGGAAAAATATGAACACTTAATAGGCCTAGGAAATAATATTAGCGAAATCGATCAATCTGACAAAATCGAAAAAAACTTAATTAAAGGTTGTCAGGCTCAAGTGTGGCTAATTTGTAAAATAGAAAATAGAAAATTAATTTTACGGGGGGATAGTGATGCAATTATTACTAAAGGTCTTGTGGGGTTATTAATTGCGGTTTACAACGGTGTGTCGCCGAAAGAGGTTGTGAGTTCAGACTCGTCATTTTTAGAAAAAACCGGCTTAAGTAAACACTTATCCATGACCCGATCAAACGGTATAAACGAAATGAGAAAAAAAATAATTTCTTTCTGTAAAAACTATTTAAAAAATGAGTAAAGATATAGAAACACTTTCCGATCAAATAATTAGAACTCTAGACGAAATATATGATCCTGAAATTCCTGTAAGTATTTATGAATTAGGATTAATTTATGATGTAAGAATCAATAAAGAAAAGGAGGTTCAAATAATAATGACACTTACCTCTCCCTCATGTCCTGTAGCAGAAAGTTTGCCGGAAGAAGTAAAATTAGAGGTTGAGAAAATTAGTGATGTAAAATCAGCAAAAGTAGAAATTACTTTTGAGCCCCCATGGGATAAAAGCATGATGTCTGAAGAGGCAAAATTAGAACTAGGTTTTATGTAATATGGAGGGGGAAATTAAAAACAAGATAGCTGATGCGGGCTTAATCACTATTGATTTGTTAGATTTTTTAAGCAACAGAAAACAGGTTGGTATTGACTTAAGAGATTGGTTAATTGATGATTTAATTATTAAAGAAATTGATTTCAAAGAAAAGTTAAAAAAATTAAATGTTGACAATTTTAAAAATTGCAATGTTTTTATTTACTGTTCAAAGGATGTAATTATCCCTACATGGGCCTTTTTATTAATACAGGCAAAAATAAACACGGTTGCTAGTTTTGTTTTTTTTGGAAATGAAAGAGCTTTAAACTTGATATTATTTGAAAGGTCTGTCCAAAAAATTGACACATCAAAATATTTTAATAAGAGGGTTTTTATAAAAGGCTGTGGTGATAAAAAGCTTCCAATAGGGGCTTTTTCGATTGTTTGTCAAAAACTCATGCCTATTGTTAAAAGTCTTTTTTATGGGGAGGCTTGCTCTAACGTTCCTTTAATAAAAAATCCTTAAATTAATGCTCTAATTAAATAATACTCAAAAAATATCATGAAAAAATTTGTTTTAATTTTCCTTAGCTTTTTAATATCATCTTCAATCGTCAAAGCTGACGAGGGCATGTGGTTGCCAATATTAATAAATAAGTTGAAAAATGTTGATCTAGAAAAAATGGGTCTTCAGCTTAGTCCAGAAGAACTATATAGTGTAAATAATGCTTCATTAAAAGACGCCATTGTTAGTTTTAATGGTTATTGTACTGGCGAGATAATTTCAAGTGAAGGTTTATTGTTAACTAACCACCACTGTGGTTATGATGCTATTCAAAGCCATAGCTCTGTACAAAGT
>PBGD01000028.1 GCA_002718895.1 Flavobacteriales bacterium | reverse complement strand
TGTAGCATTCGGAGATTGTGATATTAATTGGTGGGATGGAAATAACTCTAATAGTGATTGGGATGGTGACTGGAATACAGATTCTTATTTCACATATGAATGTAATGGTGAAATTGTTACAGTAACTTTTAATGATACTGCAAATACAATACTTGATTTTAATGGAGATGGCATTATTGATCCTAGTGAACTCTTATTTTATGCGTCTGAAAATTATGATTGTGATGACGTTGAAATAAATATTGTGACTGACATATGGGATGATATCATCTGGAACGATTCTAATTGGGATTTAGATACTCTAAATTGGGACGATGATTTTGATTGGGATATAAATAATGACGGCTTTGATGATTTTACATGGGATGATTTTGATTGGGATTCTATTTGGGATGACTATATGTTTAGTGATATAGATTGGGAAAACACTCCATGGGGTTTTATTATCGATTTAGGAATTAATCCTGAAGACTTAATTAATTATCTTATAGAACTTGGCGATGGTAGAATATCAGCATTTGATTGGCGTGACTTTATAGATTATTTTAATAATACTCTACCATTAGATTTAGAGAATAATATTTTAAATGAAAAATATATTATTCAATCTATAAATATACTTGGTCAGAGCGTTGATCGTGATTTCCAAGGGTTTATTTTTCATCTTTACAATAATGGTAGTGTAGAAAAAATATATATTTCAAAGTAATATCATTATTCTTTATAACAAATAGTAATAACTGTGAAACGATTTTTAGTAACATTATCTTTTATTTTAGGCTTAGCTCAAATAATAATAGCACAAGTCATAACAGCTGTCCCCTGTGATATGTTAGGTATGGTTATGAATGTAGGTTCACAAGAAAATTCTATTAGTATTTACCATTCAGGTCAATATATGACTAGCCCACAATCAGAAAATATTTTTATTTGGGAGTTTACAGACCAACAAGGAAATATCTTACATCAAGATACTATAGTTGATCAATCAACAATAGCTTTTGGACATAATTGGTCATTAACTGATACAATAAATGTTACAGTACATTTTATAAATGATTCGGCTAATTTAGATAACTGGTATATTTCTGAAGGTTTGCCGCCTAATGGTAATTCAATTAATTGTTTATTTGAAGATCAGATATATTGGTATATAGATACATTTCCAAATGGAACACCTTATGGATCTTGGACATTTATTCATAATAATCCAGGTGTAGATCAAAATACAATTAATAATTGTTGTATTAATCCTGAATGGATTGATCTCATGGCACCTTGCCCTTTTATAGAGGATCCTGTAATAGGTTGTGATGGAGTCGAATATGCGAATTATTGCGTAGCAGAGGCTACTGGAATTACTAGTTATATAGATTCTATGGGAAATGAAACTGTTTTAGAATGGGATTGTAATCAAGGAGGAGATGATTGTGTAGATGATCCAGATGGTATGGTGGCGCAATATGGATCTTCGTGTTCTGAACTTGCAATACTTGGTTGTGATGCTGATTTATCTGCTTTTATTGATGGAATTGGTTTTGGCATTACTGTTTATGAAATTTGTCCTGAATCGTGTGGGGATTGTGATACAACTGAATGTGTCCCAGAGTTAGATCCAGATTGTTTTGCTTTTGATCTCTGGGATCCTGTTTGCGGATGTGATGGAGTTACATATAGTAATTCAGCATATGCGGCTTGTAATAATATATTTGAATACAGTGAAGAGGAATGTGAAGAAGTACAATGTGAACAAGACTTAGATAATGATGGTATTTGTGAAGATCATTGTGAAGAAATGTTAATGACTGTTGTTGATTGTGAATGTTCATTTTTTAATCCAAATACTTATACTGTGTTTTTCTCCACAGTCTACGAAGAAAGTTGTGAATTATGGGAAGATTGTTATTGTGAGTGTTATAATGATGCTGATGGTAATGGTATATGTGATGAAGATGAAGAAAATGTAATTATAGGTGAGTTGTTAAATAAAAAGAAACTATTGAAAATAATAGACTTTTTAGGAAGAGAGATTAATAGCAATATGAGATTCCAACTAGAAGTTTTCGATAATGGAACAATTGAGAAGAAATATATTTTAGAATAAAATTATTAGACTTCTAAAATAAATTTATTTGACAAATTATAACTTTTGTACTCAGATACGAACAAGTTAATTATTGTTAAAATCTAATTTAAGTTTGTCAAATAGAGTAAGGATTCATTAAAATTAAAAGCAGTTCCTTTTATGCTTGTTCTTTAATAACAATAATTGTGTTTAATTTATTGAAAATGTAGTTTGTTTTTTTGATCAATACTAAGATTTAATATTGTGTTTTTTTCTATTTTTTCTTTATGAAATAGTATGATTTTTTCTGATTTAAATTCAGTTATTATCTTATAAAATGGTCCTAAAAATTTTGATTCTATTACCCGTGCTTTAATTTTTGATTGATTAACAACTGAGATGTTGTTTGGTCTACAGTAAATCTTTTTTCCTTCAATATCTAAACAGTTTACTTCCCCAAAAAGCTTTGCTATATTTAAATTTTTAGGTTTTGTATACACGTTGACGGGAGTATTTATCATATTAATATTGTCTTTATCTAAGACAAGTATTTTGTCAGATATTTCTAAAGATTCTCTAGTGTCGTGATTAACAATTATTGTTGTTGTATTTGTTTTTTTTATTATGTCAAAAACTAATTCTTTAGTATGTTCTTTTATTGAATTATCTAAACTATTAAATGGTTCATCAAGTAGTAATAAATCAGGATTTCTAATTAGTGATCTAGCAACAGATATTCTTTGATTTTCTCCTCCAGATATTTCGTAAGGATATCTGTTTTTTAGTTGGGTAATTTGTATTTTTTCTAGCAAAAAATTTAGCTTTTCGTGGTCAACATCTTGTATGTTGAACAAAATATTTTCTATTACACTTAAATGGGGAAAAAGTGGGCTTTCTTGAAATACATAACTAATATTTCTTTTATTGGCTTCTAAATTTTGTATTTCTTTAGAGTCTAAAATGATTTTACCATTATCTATATTACAAAAACCTGATAGACATCTTAATAGAGTAGTTTTTCCAGAACCGCTTGGACCAACAATTGAAATTATTTCTCCTTTGTTAGCTTTAAGATTAATGTCTTTCAATACTGAAATTTTTCCAAATTTTTTTGATAAGTTTTTGATATTTAAGTGCATTATATTCTGTCTTTAAAAATTAATTTTGATATAATTATTACAAAACTACATACTATAATTATACACATTGAATATATACTTGAATATGATAATAGTTCTTCATTTGCATATTGATATGCTTGAGTAGCAAGTGTTTCGTAATTAAAAGGTCTAAGAATTAAAGTTAATGGCAATTCTTTAAACACATCTATAAATACAAGTAGGAATGATGAGAGTATTGCAAACTTACTTAGAGGAAAGTTAATTTTTTTGATTATTTGTACCATAGAAAGTTTTAATGACTTACCTAATTCATCAAATTTTAATGGTTGTTGTTTAAAGTTTGATTCTAAAGGAAATATTGCTACTGCAATAAATCTAAATATATATGCATAAATTAGTAAAGTGATAGTTCCCATTAAAAAATTTAAATTTGGGCTGAGATATTGAATTATCAACATGAATGCAAGTCCAATGACAGCCCCAGGGATAGCATACCCAGCACTTAAAAAATTTGTTATTAACTTAATTTTGTTTTTATTATTATGCCTTTTTACGCTTATTATAAAAAATGAAATAATAGTAATTAATATTGCAGTAAATAGCGCAATAATAAAAGTGTTTTTAAAAACATGAGATAATTCAATCAAATCATACTTGTGAAAATTACTTTTTATATTATTTAATATAAATATTATTGGTATAAATAAGCCAAATAATATTGGTATACATATTAAAGTATAATTGACTATTTTTCTTGAATGTTGTTTTGGATAAACAAAAGGTGATGTTTTAATATGATATTTTATTCTTTTATCATGTCTTTTTAGATACTTTAATGTGGTGATTAAAAATAATACAATTATCAATAAAAAAACAGAAAAGATAATTGCAGTTGATTTATCATCCATAGAAAACCAATATTTAAAAATACCAACAGAAAAAGTTTGAATTCCAAAATAATTTACAGCACCATATTCATTAAGTATTTCCATAGTTACTAATAGTGTTCCTGATAAAATAGCAGATATTGATAAGGGTAAAATAATTTTAAAAAATGTTTTTGTTTTATTTAATCCAAGGCTTTTAGAGAGATTAATATAAGTGCTTCCAATCAATTTAAAAGAGATTCTTGTTGTCATATAAATATAGGGATAAAGTGAAAGAGCAAGAAAAAGTGACAGCCACTCAATTGACAGGACATCTAGATTAAGTCTTGTATTTAAATAGGTTTGTAGAAAAACATCAATATAACCATTAAAACCTAACATGTCAGCATATGTGAATGCCATAATATATCCAGGAATTGATAAGGGTAGAATAAGTAATAAGTCAAAAGTACTTTTGTATTTTATTTCATTATAAGTGATTATCCATGCTGGTATTACTGCAAGGATTATTGATATAGCACAAGTATATATGATTAGTAAAAAGGTTGAAGTGATATACTTGGAAAATGTTGAAGATAAATCAAAAGATTGTAGATTAATTGATTCAATTAAAATAAATAATATTGGCATAATGATGACTATGCCTATAATAAGCGTAAAAAATGTTAGTACGTTCTTGATACTAATTCCATCTAGATTTTTCAAAAATTTCAACAGCTTTTTTTCTTTTTATTCCTAATTCATTTAAGTCTAGATGGTCAATTTTAAAGTCACCCCATTTTGCAATTAAAGCTGAAGGTTTGACGTTTTTATTTACAGGATATTCAAAGCTATTATTTGTATAATACTCTTGGGCATATTCAGATGTTATAAATTTCATAAACTTTAATGCATTATCCTTATTAGGAGAATTTTTAAGTAATCCAACACCAGAAATATTTATATGAGTACCTCTTTCATTTTTTGCTTGGTTTGGAAAGAAAACCTTAACTGATTCACCTGTTTTTTTGTCTAAGCTATCAGACGAGGACTGTAATAATCCTATATAGTAAGAATTTACGATAGCTATATCACTAATATTTGCAACAATTGCTCTTACTTGATCTCTATCATTTCCTTTAGGTTCTCTAGCAAAATTGTCTACTAAATTGTTGCTCCATTTTAAAGCAAATTCTTCTCCATGATGAGCCACTAATGATGAAAGTAATGCTTGATTATAGGCATTTGAAGATGTTCTAACTAGAATTCTATTTTTCCATTTTTCATTTGTTAAATCTTCATAAGTAGATAGTTCATCAATATTAACTTTTTTGGGATTATAAGCTATTATTCTAGCTCTATAAGTAATAGGAAGCCAGAAACTATTTTTGTCAAGTAATTCTTCTTTAATATCAGCATTAATTTCTTTAGTATTGATTTTTGTTAATAGATTTTCATTTGCTGCTTTATATAGCTTTCCAGCATCTACAGTAATAAGTAAGTCAGCAGGACAATTTTTACCTTCTGTTTTAATTCTTTCTATAAGTTCATCAGAATTTGCTTTAACTATATTAACTTTTATGTTATGTTCTTCTTCAAATTTTTTGAATAAATCTTTGTCAACCTGATAATGTCTTTTTGAATATATATTTACAATCTTATTATCCACTTGTTTATGCTGACAACCAAATAAGACTATTGACACTAAAAATATTATAATTTTCTTCATAATTAATAAATAAAGATTTTGTAAAAATAATTATTTAGAAACAATATAAATAATTTTACATATAATTAAGAAAAACATTATAGCTGTGGTCATAATTTTATTATAATCCAATATTTTATCCAATTATGCTAAATATTTTCTTTAACAGATTAAGATATTATACAGTTATGTGATTGACAGTGTTTTCAACACTATACTAAATATAAACTTACTAACTAAATTGATGATCTCAATTCTAATTTATTTTGATTAATATATTTTGAGCAATTTCTTTACTTATATGTTCTAGTTTATTATTGATTTTAATTTTCATAGATTGATCAAAGGAAATTCTATCAATAGCGTATACTTTAGTTCCAATACTAATTTGTAGTTTAGTTAGATAGTCCAAGAATTCTTTATTGTCTAATGCCACTCCCATAACAATTCCTTTGCTATTTAGTGGCATTTTATTTAATGTTATTCTTTTGGTCTTTGGTATTGTTCCATCTTTTGTCGGAATTGGTTCACCATGAGGATCAAAAATTGGATAATTTAGAAAGTGGTTAAGTTTATCAGTTAATTTTTTAGATTTTATATGTTCTAGTTGTTCAGCAATATCGTGTACTTCTGCCCAACTAAAATCTAACTTCTTAACAAGAAAAGTTTCCCAAAGTCTATGTTTTCTTAGTATTTCAATAGCTTTTTCACGTCCTTTTTTACTAAGATTAACTCCCTTATATTTTTCATATATAACAAGTTTTTTATCCTGTAGTTTTTTAACCATTTCAGTTACCGATGCAGCAGAAGTGTTTAGGTTACTAGCAATTTCATTTGTAGAAACTACACTATTTGTATTTAAGTTTATTGATAAAATTGCTTTTAAATAATTTTCTTCAGAAAGTGTTATCATTTATGTAAAAATAATAAATTTAATTATACATTAAAAAATAATTTAGGCAAGCCTAAATTTGTACACATTTTTTTCTTACTTTAATAATTATTATGAAAATGTGTAAGTTAATTTTAATCTCATTATTATTTAGTAATTTTTTATATTCTCAAATTTTAATTGGTACTATTTATGACACTAAATATCCAGTTCCTTTTGCACATATTACAATTGATTATGATGGAAAATCTAAGGGTGGTTTAACAGATATGAATGGCAGTTTTGAAATCACCGATTTAAAAATTGGAAATGTGACAATTACTATATCTAAAATAGGACGAGAGACTAAAAATATTTTCTATACTATAGAAGAAGGTGTTAATAAATTAGATGTTTTGATGGAGGAAGAGATATATAGTTTAGACCAAATAGTTGTAACTGGAACAAAAACTTTTAAAACACAAACAAAATCGCCTGTTATTGTCAATATTATTGATCATAAAAAAATTGAGACTATTCAAGCTTGTAATGTCTCTGAGGCTTTAAACTTTCAATCTGGAGTTAGAGTTGAAACAGATTGCCAGACATGTAACTATACACAATTAAGGATGAATGGACTTTCTGGTAATTATTCCCAGATATTAATAAATAGTAAATCTATTTTAAGTCCTTTAACTGGTTTGTATGGGATGGAACAGATTCCATCAAATATGATTGAACGTATTGAGATAATTAAAGGTGGAGGATCATCATTATATGGTTCTTCTTCAATTGGAGGTGTAGTAAATTTAATCACTAAATTGCCAAAGAATAATAATTTTAATTTCGGATTATCGTATAGAAGTATTACTCACAATATAGTTGATAAGTCAATATTTGGTAATAGTACTGTGATTTCTAAAAACGGTAATATTGGTTCCACATTCTATGTTTATTTTAGGGACAGAAATGGGTATGATCATAATGGTGATAATTTTTCTGAATTACCAAGTTTAAATGATAATACATTTGGTGCTAATTTTTTTATTAAACCCTCTGATAATCAAAAAATCGAATTTAATTTTAGTAGTCTTCATGAGTATAGATATGGCGGTGAGATGATCCATGGGGCACCTCATTTTGCTATGCAGGCTGAAGAAAGAATCCATGATATTTTAATGGGCAATATCGATTATAATATTTCTCTTTTTTCAGGTAAGTGCTCATTATTAGCGTATTTAGCTACCCAAAAAACTAACAGAGAACATTATACAGGTGTGAGACCAGATTTGGGAAGCGATGATGACATTATACACCTTAGTAATCCGCCTTATGGAAACTCACTGAATACAACTACACAATTTGGCTTTCAGTTTAATTATGAATATAATAAATGGATAGGCCACAATACTTTTACATTTGGATCTGACATTATTTCTGATTATGTCTACGATGAAATCCCTACCTATAATTATCTAGTTAATCAAGAAGTATTTACACTAGGAGTTTTATTTCAGTCTGATTGGGATCTGAATGAAAGTTTGAATATTTTAAGTGGTTTTCGAGTTGATCAACATTCTTTACTAAGTAATTTTGTAATTAGTCCTAGATTTTCATTTTTATATAATATTAAACAAAACTTTCAATTAAGAACAACTTATTCAACTGGTTTTAGAGCTCCACAAGCTTTTGATACTGATTTACATATTGCATTTGCTGGAGGTGGGGTTTCTAGAGTGAATTTAGATCCTAATTTAAATGAGGAAAACTCCAAAAGTATTAATACTTCAATCAATTATGATTATGCAACAGAAAATTATATTTATGGGCTTACATTTGAGACATTTCGAACTCAATTACATAATGCTTTTTATTTAGATCCAGAGGGTTCTGATAATTTTGGAGATTTATTTGTGAAAAGAAATGGACCTGAAGCACTAGTGAAGGGGATTAGTTTAGATTTGAGATTTAATTATAATAGAATCATTCAATTTGAGAGCGGATTTACGATTCAAAGTTCAAGTTATAATGAACCTGTTACTTATAGTAATTATTTGCCACCTAAAGCCACTTTTTTAAAATCCCCTAAATCTTATGGCTATGGAAATTTTTCATATAAAATAGGTAGTAATTTGAGTTCTTCAATTAACTATATTTATACAGGTTCAATGGAACTTATTCATTTAGGTGGATCTGTTAATAATAAATATGACCAATATGTTTTGACAAGTCATTTTCATCAATTTGATATAAATTTTAATTATACTCACATTTTTAATAAAATCAGTTTAAAATTAAATTATTTGATAGGTGTGAGAAATGTAACTAATGCTTATCAATCTGATTTTGATCTTTTTAAAAATCGTGATAGTAATTATATCTATGGTCCAAGTACTCCGAGAATGATAGTATTCGGACTATCTTTTTCACTATTATAATAATTTATTCATTATAATCATTAATTTATATTTAATTCACCTGTTGATCAAAGGAATATAATTAGTTAAAACTTATATCGTATATATAAATAATTAGTTGAATTATTTTTTTTAAACTTTTAAATTATTCAATATGTACTGTTATCTACAATCTTAGGTTCCACAATAAGTTTGAAAATTTTTTTCAAAATCTGAACTGGAAGGTTCCATAAAATTAACTGCATTACTCGAATATTTGTAAGGATGTGATAAAATATTTAAAAGTTTATAAAATAAACTAAAATCTCCTGTATTAGCTTCTTCAATAGCTTTTTCAACCAAATGATTTCTTGGAATTACTACAGGATTATTCTTTCTCATTAGACAATTTGCCTCACTAAAATTGGATAGATTATTTAGGTTTTTTTTCCATTTTCTTTGCCATGATATAAACGTATTGTCATTAGGAATTGTATTTTTTAAAAAATCATCTTCTGATAAAGATAAAAATGTATTATTATAGTCTTTATTAAATTTTTGCATATAATCTAATAAATCATCTATTAGTGGATGTAGTTGTAAGTCATTATATTGTATTCCAATTTTATTGAGCATCATTCCATAAAATTTGGTTTTCCATAAATCATCAAAATCATCAACTACTGATTGAGCAAGTTCAATTGATTTTTTTCTATTTTGATGAATGAGAGGTAAAAGGGCCTCTGCAAATCTTGAAATATTCCATTTTATAATTTTTGGTTGATTCCCAAATGAATATCGATTATTATAGTCAATTGAACTATAAGATTTTTCAGGATTATAAACATTTATAAATGCACATGGTCCATAGTCAAAAGTTTCACCTGAAATTGATGTGTTATCTGTATTCATTACACCATGAATAAATCCGACTCTCATCCAATTAACTACTAAATCAATTTGATCTTTCATAACTCTGTTTAAAAGTGCTAATGGTGGATTTTTATATTCATTAATTTCAGGGAATAGTCTATTTATAGTATAATATGTAAGAGATTTTAAATTGTCTTTTGAACAATAATATGATGCATATTCAAAAGTACCAACTCTAATATGACTTTTCATTATCCTTGTAAGTATACCTCCTTTCTCTATATTTTCTCGTTTTATTTGTTCACCTGTTTTTAATAATGTTAGGCTTCGTGAAGATGGTATGTTTAAATAATGCATGGCTTCACTAATTAAATACTCTCGTAACATAGATTTTAATGTAGCTTTACCATCGCCTCCTCTTGAGTATGGTGTTTTACCACTTCCTTTTAATTGTACATCAAAACGTTGTTTGTCATTTGTTAAGTGTTCACCTAAAATAATAGCTCGACCATCTCCTAATCTTGTAAAGTGTCCAAATTGATGTCCTGCATAGGCTTGTGAAAATGATGAATTTCGATTGTTTTTGACTAATATTAATCTAGTTAAATCTTCTTTATTACTAATTGATATATTCAGTGAATCACATAGTTTTTTATTAATTAGCACAACTTTAGGTTTGGGAAATATATTTGTCTTTGTAAGACTGTAAAATTGATTAGGAAGTGATAAATAAGAATACTCAAAGTTAAACATATTATTTGTTTGCATGTGAGATTAAATCTTTTATATTGACACTCTCTAATGATTTTTCATTAGTAGCTTCTAATTCAACTTTTGGCGCACAACCTGCCTCAAAAGCTTCTTGCCATCTTATTGCACATAAACACCATTTATCTCCGGCTTTAAGGCCCGGGAATAGGTATTTAGGTTGCGGTGTTATTAAATCATTACCATTTTGTTTAGAGAATTCAAGAAAATCTTCTGTGACAATTACACATACTGAATGATTTCCATAATCTAATTTATCTGTTCTACAATAACCGTCTCTAAAATAGCCAGTTAATGGTGTTGAACAACATGACTTTAATGGTTCTCCAAAAATATTTTTATCCATTTAACTAAAATATAAATAAATTATAATTTTTTTATTTAAAAATGATTTGATCAAATATAAATGAGAGTTTCATATTATTTATATAATTTATTTAATAATACTCATATAATTTTTTTACTCATTTATAATTATATTTTTTATTGATTACTAATTTTGTTTATAAGTATTTTATTTAAACACTATGTAGAACAATCATTCTAATTATATTTATTTTTTAAATAAAAAACTATACTTAATTAGATTTTATTCACAGTAATATCTAAATCTCTTTTGCATGAAATCAATCAATGGTGTTAATTTTGTAACTTCTCTTAGAAGTGAAGTTAATAAGTATTTTACTAAAAAAAACATCTCTAAGCATGCGAATGTAAATATGTACATTAAGTGTATCTTGATGTTATTGATTTATATTATCCCATATGTTCTGATGATTTCAGGTATTGTGGATAAGTCTTTATTTTGGTTGTTATGGTTAATTATGGGATTTGGTATGGCAGGGGTTGGTATGTGTGTTATGCATGATGGTAATCATAATGCATTTTCAAAGAACAGAAGTATTAATAAAATTATGGGTCTAACTTTACAAATTTTAGGTGGAACATATAAAAATTGGAAAATTCAACATAATCAATTACATCATAAATATCCAAATATTATTAACCATGACCCTGATGTTAGTCCTATTAAATTATTACGTTTTTCGCCTGATAGTAGTTATCACAAAATATACAGATTTCAATTTATATATGCTTGGTTTTTATATGGTTTAATGACTTTTTCATTTGCTACTATAAAAGAGTTTAAGCAATTAATTGAATGGCAGAGAAATCAAATTATTACAACTAGTCAATTTCGTCAATTAATGTTTGAGTTAATTTTTTGGAAATTAATTTACTATTTTTTTCTTTTATTTATTCCAATGTTAACTTTAGATATTAGTTTTTTACAATGGTTTAGTTTATTTTTTTTAATGCACTTTGTTGCAGGCTTTTTACTTGCTATTGTCTTTCAAACTGCACATATTATGCCTGACTGTGAACATTTAAAATTTCCTAAAAAAATGGATGTAAATACATGGGCTATTAATCAATTATTAACTACATCAAATTATGCTCCTAAAAGTAAAGTCTTTTCTTGGTTAATTGGAGGCCTTAATTATCAGATAGAACATCATTTGTTTCCTGGAATTTGTCACGTTCACTATGCCAATATTTCAGATATTGTAAAGAGAGTAGCAAGTGATTATGACTTACCTTATAACTGTCAAAAAAACTTTATACAAGCAATTTTTGAACATGGGAAAATGTTATATTATTTAGGTATTAAACCTTCATAAAGGTATTTTAAATTCTATTTTTTTGAATGAAAAAATTACATGCTTTAGTATTAGGCGCTACAGGATCTACAGGACAAGAATTAGTTAAATTTCTATTAGATAATCCTCACTTTTATAAAGTTTCTGTATTTGTTAGAAAATCTATGAATATGAAGCATAAAAAATTAATAGTTCATAAAGTTGATTTTTCTTGTTTAAAAAAATATAAATATTTAGTCAAAGGTGATGTTTTATTTTCATCCTTAGGAACTACCAGAAAAGAAGCTGGTAGTAAAGAAAAACAATATTTAGTAGATTATATTTATCAATATAAATTTGCTAAAATGGCATCAGAAAATTTAGTAGGACATTATTCTTTGGTGTCCTCTTTGGGTGCAGATCATAAGTCGCATTTTTTTTATCTAAGAATTAAAGGAGAGTTAGAGGAATCAATAAAAAATCTTACTTTCAAGACTATTCATATTTTTCAGCCTCCATCTTTAATTCGTCAACCTGAATTAATAAGAAATGGTGAAAAAATTACTTTAATGATTTTAAACATATTAAATAGCCTAGGTGTCCTAATTTCTTTTAAGCCTTTATCAGTTAAAAAATTAGCAATTAAAATGGTCAAGGAATTAAAATCTAAAAATTCAGAAAAAATAACTGTATATAAAGCAAATGACTTATTTATGCGCTAAAAAGAAATTTTTATTAAAATATTAATTTGTTTAAATCTAAATTAGATGGAAAATAATTAATTCTTATGTTTTCAAGAAAATTAGGAAATACTGATATTAAAATTTCAACTTTAGGATTAGGTTGTTGGCAATTTAGTAAAAACAATGGATATGCTGGTAAGTTTTGGTCTAGTCTTTCCGATACAAAAACGCAAGAAATTGTTAAAATTTCTTTAAAAGGAGGTATAAATTGGTTTGATACTGCAGAACTTTATGGAAATGGTAAGTCAGAAAAAAGTTTATCAAATTCACTAAAAGAACTAAAAGTAGATTTAAATTCTGTATTTATTGCTACAAAATGGTGGCCTTTATTTCGAAGAGCATCTTCTATTAAAAGTACAATTGATGATAGATTGAATTGTTTAGGAGGCTACCCAATTTCTCTTCATCAAGTACATATGCCTCTAGGTTTTTCTAGTATTGAAAAAGAAATGAATTTTATGGCTGATTTAGTAGAAGCAGGAAAAATAAAATACATAGGTGTAAGTAATTTTAATGAAAGTCAGATGATTAGGGCTTATAATGCCTTAGATCAACGTGGTATAAAGCTTGCCTCAAATCAAGTTGAATATAGTATTTTAAACAGAAAAGTTGAATCTAATGGTATACTAAACAGAGCAAAGGAACTAGGTGTTTCTATTATTGCCTATTCACCATTATCTAAAGGACTTGTTAGTGGAAAGTTTCATGATAATCCTAAATTAATTAAAAGTTCAATAAGATGGCGAAGATATTTAAGGATGAAAACTCAATTTTCAAAAGCTAATTTATTGAAATCAAGTGTAGTAATTAATGAATTAAAAAGAATCTCTAAAAATTATAATGCTACTCCATCTCAAGTTGCATTAAATTGGCTAGTTAATCTTCATGGTGATACTGTATTTGCTATTCCTGGATCAACAAAACCTGAACAAGCAATAGATAATATTAATTCTATGACAATCTCACTATCATCAAAAGAAATAGAGCAATTAGATATTGTGTCAAAAAAATATCTGTAATTAATTATCAGTTATATAAATTAAGTATGCTTTATTTGTTGGCTAATAATGTTCAGTATTTATAGACTCTTATCTCTTTATACCAAATTAAATTTTGATCAATTAATTAATAAAATTTTTTTATTATCAAAATCTTTAGTAAATGTTACATTGAAATTTTGATTTTTATACTCAACTAAAACGAAATTATTTTGATTAGTTGATATGTTTAGAAATAATGTATTGTTTATAGTGATTGATTTGATTAACGTATCCTTGTCTATGCTATTTATTTCAAAGTATAAATAAATATCATGTAAGTTTTTATTTATTTCTTTGCCAATATATTTGTAATCTATTGTTTGATTATTAATTAAAAAACTTAAGTTTTTATTAAAATAATTTGGTATTAATTTTTCAACCAATATATTTTCATTTTCTGTACCTATTAAAAGTTTTTCTGAACTTTGATTTTGAAATGTTCGCTCTAAATCTTCTATCGCAACTTTTATTGTAATTTCTATGCTTCCTAAATCAGTATTGTAGTAAACTTTTGTATGAGTTATGTGCACATCATGGAAGCTATAAGTCAGTAAAATTGAAATAAACAATGCAATTTTTTTCATTTTTTATTCATGTCTTTTATTTTCCATCTCTTTTGACTTCATATGTCTTTGCATAAGATTTTCTTTTTTCAATTCTTTTTGTTTAAATAGTTGAAATCTTGTAGGTTCAATTCTTGGCGGCCAATAATTATTATTCATATCAACATCTGCAGTTTCTAAAAATGGATCAAGTTTAACACTAGATAATTCTTTGTCTAATATGAATACTTTTTTTACATTATTTGAATTTCTTTTCCATATTTCTGCAGGAATTCTTATAATCTCTGAAGATCCATCTCTATAATTAAACTCTAAGATAATAGGCATAACCAATCCACCAATATTTGAAAAATGAATTTCATAATAATTTTTATTTGAATTTAATAATTCTTGCTCATCAATATTGAGTGTTTTTAAATAACTATTATATTCCTCTCTGTCTATGTATTTTACTTCAAATGGATCATAGGATGTGTAAAAATCTACAGATTTATCATCATGCTCACTAACAGTTTTAGCAATTGAATTTTTGTTCCTAGTCTCACCAATATAAGTTTTGTTTTTATAATCTTTTTCCCTAAGTATTGTATTTTCAATATCAGGATTAGCTGTGTTTGTTTTAAACCAATTTACTTCATCTATGGAAATATCCACATGATCATTTGTGTAGAACCAACCTCTCCAAAACCAATCTAAATCTACTGCACTTGCATCTTCCATGGTTCTAAAAAAATCAGCGGGTGTTGGATGTTTAAAAGCCCATCTTTCACTATAAGTTTTAAATGCAAAATCAAATAACTCTCTACCCATTATAGTTTCACGCAATATATTTAGAGCTGTAGCAGGTTTTCCGTATGCATTATGGCCAAATTGCAGTATTGATTCTGAGTTAGTCATAATTGGAACAATTCCATTTTTATCACCTTTCATATAATCAACGATATTAGAAGGGGGACCTCTTCTGGATGGGAAGTTTCTCTCAAATTCTTGTTCTGTTAAGTATTGAACAAATGTAGTTAATCCCTCATCCATCCATGTCCACTGTCTTTCATCTGAGTTTATAATCATTGGAAAGAAATTATGTCCAATTTCATGTATTATAACTCCAATCATACGATATTTTGTTCTTTTTGAATATGTGCCATCTTCTTCAGGTCTTCCGAAATTAAAACATATCATAGGATATTCCATTCCAATTCTTTTAGCGTGTACAGATGTTGCTTGAGGATAGATATAATCAATTGTATATTTTGAGTATACTTTAAGAGTATGTGCTACAACTCTAGTTGAATATTGCTCCCAAAGGGGATTTCCTTCCTTTGGGTAATAGCTATATGCCATAACTTTTTTTCCAGATATGTCTACAGCCATAGCATCCCATATGAATTTTCTTGAACTTGCCCAACCAAAATCACGTACATTGTTTGCTTCAAAAATCCAAGTTTTTTTTTCTTTGCTTTTTATTTTTTCATTTTCTTTAGCTTCATTTTCAGATACTATTATAACAGGTTCATTGTAGTTTTTTTTTGCATTCTCCCATCTTTTAATTTGTTTTTTACTTAAAACAGATGTTGGATTTTTGAGTTCTCCTGTAGCTGCAACTATGTGATCAGATGGAACAGTAATACTTACTTTATAATTTCCAAACGGTAACGCAAATTCACCTCTGCCTAAAAATTGTTTATTTTGCCACCCTTCCACTTCATTATAAACAGCCATTCTAGGAAAAAACTGAGCAATAGTATAAATAGAGTTTTTATCTTTCTTAAAATACTCATACCCGCTTCTACCTCCAATTTTCATTCTGTCATTGATATTGTATGAGTATTTAATTTTTAATGTAAATGATTGGCCTGTCTTAAGTGCTTTAGGTAAATCTACTCTCATCATTGTTTCATTGATTGTGTAGATTAATGGCTTATTCCCTTGGTCTTTTACATATTCAATTTTAAAACCACCATCAAAATTTATTTTGTCATGCATTCTTTTTAAAGTGCTAAACTCCATCTTATTACTCATATTACTAGTTGAAGTTAATTGGCTATGAGAATTCTTAGCTCTAACATTTTGATCTAATTGAATCCATAGATACTTTAAAACATCAGGTGAGTTGTTAGTGTAAGTTATTATTTCATTGCCACTTATGGAATTGTTTTCTTCATCTAACTCAACTTCAATGATATAATCTGCTTGTTGTTGGTAGTATTCATGACCTGGTGCACCACTTGCGGATCTATAAATATTTGGTGTAGGAAGTTCTTCATGTAGCTGTTTAAATTTACTGTTATTTAAGTTTTCTTGTCCATTAGAAAATAATATTATTAAAGTAAACAAATAAGTGAAATTTATCTTTTTTTTGTTTTTCATAATCTAGGCATTTTAATTATATAAATATATCAATAAAATTAATTTCTAATATTAAATAAAATGAACCCCATAACATCTGCTGCTTCTTCTATTTTTTTACTTACAGGAGTTCCTGATCCATGCCCAGCATTAGTTTCAATTCTTATTAATGTGGGATTTAAACCTATTTGTTTGTCTTGTAAATGTGCAGCAAATTTAAAGCTATGAGCAGGAACAACTCTATCATCATGATCACCAGTTAAAACTAAGGTTGCAGGATATTCTATGCCTTTTTTTACATTATGTACTGGAGAGTATCCGTATAAATATTGAAACATTTCTTCATTTTCATCAGAAGTTCCATAATCATAAGCCCAACCGGCTCCTGATGTAAATGTATGATATCTTAACATATCTAAAACCCCAACAGCTGGTAGAGCAACTTTAAATAATTCTGGTCTTTGTGTCATACATGCTCCTACTAAAAGCCCACCATTAGATCTTCCGCTAATTGCCAAATACTTTGAATTTGTATATTTATTATCTATTAAGAATTCTGCTGCTGAAATAAAGTCATCAAATACATTTTGTTTTTTTGTTTTTGTTCCTGCATCATGCCATTCTTTACCATACTCTCCTCCGCCTCTAAGATTTGCTACTGCATAAATTCCCCCTTGTTCTAACCATACAGCATTTGTTACTTTGAATCCGGGTTTTAAGGAAATATTAAAACCACCATACCCATATAAAATTGTAGGATTCTTACCATCTAATTTGATTCCCTTTTTATACATTATACTTATAGGTATTTTAGTCCCATCTTTAGAGTTAAAAAAATATTGTTCAGTAATAAATTCTTGCGAATTGAAATCAATGTCTGGTGACCAATATGAAACTGATTTGCCAGTTTCTACGTTATATTTAAATGATGATCTTGGTGTGATGTAATTACTGAAATTGTAGAAAATTTCTTTTTGATCTTCTTTGCCTGAAAATCCACTTACATTTCCTTTGCCATTGAATTTAATTTCTCTAATTTTTTTTCCATCATAATTATATTGTATTATTTTGGAATTTGCATCAATAAAATAATTTGCAAAAAAATAACCACCACCTTTAGTTATATTTAAGACATTTTTAGTTTCAGGTATACAATCTGCCCAATTTTCTGAATTGGGTTGATTTGCATCTACATAAACTAATTTTTTATTGGGAGCATCTAAATTAGTGGAAATATATAATTTGTTGTCAATATTATGAACTATATAACTACTACTTTTAAAATCATTTGTTATTTGAATTAGTTTAGCATTTTTTTTAGTTAAATCTTTAATAAAAAGATTGTTTCCAGAAGTTGTTTTAGATGCACTAATAACTAAATATTTTTGATCTTTAGTTATATAGCCATTAACGTATCTGAATTTTTCTTTATGTCCAAAAATTACTTTATCATTTTTTTGTGATGTATATAATTTATGGTAAAATAATTTATGTCTATCAGTTTTGTCAGATAAAACTGATTTTTCAGGGGCATCATACGTACTATAATAGAAACCTTCATTTCCATCCCAACTTATTCCAGAGAACTTGATGTTAAATAGAGTATCTCCAATTATTTTTTTATTTTCAGTGTCAATAACAATGACTTTTCTCCAATCGGATCCTCCTTCTGAAATTGAATAGGCTAATAAACTACCATCCTTTGAAAATGAAATACCAGCTAAAGATATTGTTCCATCTTCTGAAAATTTATTAGGATCAATAAATACCTCTTCTTTTTCTTTATCTTTTTTACGGTAAAGAACATACTGATCTTGTAGTCCATTGTTTTTATAAAAATAAATGTATTCGCCCTCTTTAAATGGAGTCCCAATTTTTTCATAATTCCATAGTTCTTCTAATCTTTTTTTAATAATTTTCCTTTCAGGAATTTTATCTAGATAAGAAAATGTGAATTGATTTTGTGTTTTATTCCACTCTTTTATTTGAGTAGAAGTATCGTTTTCCATCCACCTGTATGGATCTTCTATTTTTGTATTAAAATAAATATCTGTTACAATTTTTTTCTCAGTTTTTGGATATTGAATTTGACAATAGGTGTTTATAGAATAGAGTAAAAAAATAAAAGGTATGATTATTGTCTTCATAAAAATCTATTTGAATATTTTCAATAACTCAATATAATTTATTTTGTGATTCACTGTTATAATTTTTTATTTTTTTTGAATTAATTAACTAATTAAATTTAAGTTATTATCTATTTATCTAGTTCAATAATTAATTATCAAATGTTAATTAATTAGAGTTGTTGTTTATGTAATTTCGTTTTTTTTCTTAAAAACTCTATTTTTTATACTACTTAAGGGGTATTATTTTTAATGGAGTTTTTAAGAATATATTTTCAATAAAATAATTTAATTTTTTTACCTTTAAAAGGTGATTTTATTTTTTTTAATAGTTCCCTTTTTTCTTGTAAGTCAGGTTTTTACAATAGATGATGATTACTTAGAATTTTCTGACAATTATATGGTCAATAATTTTAGTATGAATACTTTTTTAAATACTTTTTCAGACCTAACTATTACTTATGAAATTATTAATGACTCTCTGCCATCTGGTTGGGATTTTCAAAATTGTTTTCCCACTTGTAATCCAATAAATACATATATAGGTCCTGCAACTTTTTTTTCTAATGGAACTAGTGTTTATTTAAATGGGCATTTTTATCCAAATAACACACCTGGTGTTGGCTTACTTGTTATGGAATTATCTGCTCAACATGGTTTATATCGTGATACTGTCACTTGGAGAGGGGAGGCTCTTATGGAGATGGATATTAATGAAATATTATATAGTAATTCTAGTATTGATAAAATCTATAATTATAATGGTCAAATTGTAAAAGATTTTCATTTTGGCAACATTTTTTTTGTAACATTTAAAGATAATAGTACTAAAACTTATTATATTATTAGATAATATATACTATATCTTTAATTTGAACATAGATAAAACATTTTTCATACCACAGACTTACGGTATAAAGTACGTAGGTTCAAAATTGAAAATTATACCTTATATAATATCATTACTTTCTGAATTAAATGATGTTAAATCAATACTAGATGGTTTTAGTGGAACAACTCGAGTTTCCCAAGCATTAGCACAATTAGGCTATCATGTTACTTCAAATGATATCTCAGTATGGTCAGAAATTGTTGCAAATTGTTTTTTAAAATCTACTATGACAGATTCTTTTTATCAAGAAATTTTAGATCATTTAAATTCTTTGACAGGCTATGATGGTTGGTATACTGAAAATTATGGAATAAATTTAATTCATAGGAAAAGACCTTTTAAGTCAAAAAACACAAGAAAATTAGATGCAATTCGTGATGAAATCGAATGTTTAAATTTATCCTGGATTGATAAATCAGTTATTTTAACTAGCCTTATCTTTGCATTAGACAAAGTAGACAATACTCTTGGGCATTATGTTGCCTATTTATCAAAATGTTCACCTAGATCCAATAAAGATTTATTTTTAGAAGTTCCTAAAAGATTTTCTACTAATCATATTAATCATAATGTAGTTAAGGACGATATATTCAAAACAGTTTCAAATAATTCATATGATTTTGTTTATTATGACCCTCCATATGGTTCCAATAATGACAAAATGCCTCCTAGTAGAGTTCGATATGCTGCTTATTATCATATTTGGACAACAATTATTAAACATGATAAACCAAAAATATTTGGAAAAGCAAATCGTAGAATAGATACTAAAGATGTCGTTGCTTCATCTATTTTTGAAGAATTTCGAAAAGCAAATGACGGGAATTTTATTGCATTGAATGCATTAGATGAATTAATTCAAAAAACAAATTCTAAATATATTTTATTGTCTTATAGTTCTGGTGGTAGAGCAACAAAAAAAGAATTAAAAAGCATTATAAATAAATCAGGAAGATTGTTAAAAGCTATTGAAGTTAATTATAAAAAAAATGTAATGGCAAATATGCGTTGGACTAATGATTGGATTAATAGTGATAGCAAATACTTGGAGTATCTTTTTTTAATGGAGAAGAATTAATTGTTTATATTCTATATCACTACCAATAAAAAAGCCCCAATTAAGGGGCTTTTTTATTGAATAAACTAACTAGCTATTATCTAACTAGATTCATATTCTTAGTTGCTGTAAATCCATTTGTTGTCATCTTAACAAAGTA
>PBGD01000027.1 GCA_002718895.1 Flavobacteriales bacterium | reverse complement strand
TCTTTATATAATCCAAATTTTTGTTTTATAAATAAAATAAAAACAGGCAAGTCCTCTATTAAATACCTCTTAATTAACCTTTTAGGATCTAAACACATTCTATAAAACCATTCCATACCAATTTTCTTAATCCAATACGGAGCTCTTTTTAAATCACCTGAAATAAAATCAATAGTTGCACCAATTGCAAAAGTTAATTTTATATCTAATAACTGATCTTTAATCAAATAATATATCTTTTCTTGCTTGGGAGCTCCCAATCCAATTGCTAAAACATTAGCTTTGGATTTATTAATTCTATAAATGAGTTGATCCATATAAGACTTATCATTCTCAAAACCAAATGGAGGAGAACAAGAATCTACTACATAATTAATTTCTGATAAAGAATTGAGATTATTGACTGCTTTTTCTAAAATTAACTTTGTAGTTCCTCCCAATATAAATATCTTCTTGTTATTTTTCTTAACAGAAGCAACAGACAAGCAATAATTAGGAAATAAATCTGAACCTGTTATAACTTCTTTAATAGGAGTATTGAATAACTTTGAAAATAGCCATATATATCGACTATCACAAAATACCCAATCAGCACTTCTATATATCTGATAAAACAACTTGTCTGATTGTAATTTTACTAAGTGATCTAAATTTGGAGTTACAACAAAACCAGACAAATCCTTTGTTAGAATAGATTCTACAGAAACTGAATCTACAAGAATATTTAATATTGTAACTTTTTTATTTTTCATTTCTTCTTATTGTATATTCTTTATTCTCTCTTTGTTTCATAACTTCTGTAATATTAAATATTTTATTCATTCCTATCAATATGTTAGACCTATTTTTAATTAATTGATATATGATAAAAAACATATATTTAAATCCATATCTATAAGACATGGCTAAAAAATATAAAATTGACTGTTGATACTGATGCTTATTAATAGATCTTAAAAAATTATTTGCTGTTAAAGCAACTAGAAATTTAGAATTAAAATATTCTTTATTAATTGTATTTATGATACTTCCTTTTGTTAATGTTATAATATATAATATTTTATTAGTAGCTAAAATACTTTTTGCACAAGAAGCTAATCTTAATGAAAACATAATATCATTAGAAGCTAATACTTTATCAAATAATATATTATGTTTTAACACCAAATCCTTTCGAATCATCTTAGACCATGGGGGTGTAAAAAGATATCTTAATGCATCTTCTTTACCAGAATCTTTAATGTAATTACTGACTAAATTCATATATCTTTCGTGTCTATATGATTGATTGCCTTTATCATCTATACTGTCACACCCAAAATAAATGATATCTGCATGAGAATCTTTATAATTAGTTAATAGCGTATCTATATCTTTTGAATAATAATCATCCGAATCTGCAAAAAGCAACCATTTTCCAGTTGCATTAGCAAGACCAATATTTCTTGCTGCACCTGCTCCTATCGATTCATTTGAAAAAATTAATTTAAATTCCTGATTTCTTACAATATTACTCAAAGACTTCTTATGATGAAGTTCACTATTATCATCAATAATTATAATTTCGTAATTTATATTTTCAGGAATTGAATCTAATAACCTAATAATTGTTGTTGATGAATTTTTATGAGGTATAATGATTGAATACGAAATCATAATATCTTTCTATACTTTTCAGTATAACATTTTATAGAAAATAAAGTAAATAAGAACATTATGAAGATTCTTTCGTCATTTAAAATCTTATTATATAAAAAACAGAAAATAAAAAAACTAAACACAAAAATAAAATATTTCTTTGATGAGAAAAATCTTGCTAAAAAAAAGCCAAAAATCATAAGCCAAAACAACATGCCTACAAGACCATATTCAGCAACTATTATTGTAAACGATGATATATCAATTTGTATAGGTTCAATGGAGAGCCAAGGTTCAATAGAATATATATGTGAAAAGCAACCAGGTCCAGCTCCAAAGAAACCACCTAACAAAAATGCTAATATACTCATGAAACCTCTACTGGGAGTTAACTTCTCAGCTTTGAATTCAGGGGGGGATAAAAATTCTGAAAATCTATAAATAATTGGCTTTAGAATCTGTCCATTCAATGCTAAATCAAGTAAAAATACAATGATTATAAAAGAAATACCATAAATAAAAAGATATTTAAACTTTTTAAAACTAAGCCAATTTAAACTAATTAATAAAATAACAAGAGGATAAAATCCCATATTTTCACTAAAATAATTCATAATTAATGAAATAATGAATACTATCAAAGTTGTAAAATATGATCTTTTAACATACAATAGATATGCTATATACATTAAACAGAAATAACAAATTGAATGACTGCCAGCTACGCCAAAAGTTCCAGAAATATCGTCATAATAATATCCTAAGTAATACTGAAAAAAAACTAAGCACATTTGTAAAAGAAAAATAAAAAAAAGTGCCCAACCAAATAAGCTTAAAAAATTATTCATTCGTGGTTGGTGCATATATCTCTCGGCAATTGAAAATAACATAAACATAGGAAAAACATGTTTTAGGTTATCCCATATAGAAAGGAAACTAATGATATGACTTCCAGATATAATAGACATTGAAATAAAAAATATAACTGATATTATCAGAATTGTAATTAATTTATAATTTAATTGTTTAATAAAGAATAATATTGATCCTAATGCTAATATGTCATATAATAACCATAAAGCATGGAATTCATAAGAGAAAATAATAACTAATAATATTAAAAAAACAATTTTCTCAAGTGTTATCATTTTAGAAAAACGATTAAAATCAATATCTATATTTTTTTCTTTCATTTTATAGTATACACATTTATACCCTGTATTTTTTCAACTTTAAAAATATTACTTAATGTATTAATATCATTATTTTTAATAAACGAAATCACTTCATTATATAAAAAATAAGATTTACCTTCATATTTAGTACCTATTGTAGCATTATAATATCTTGCTTTTTCACGAACATTAGGTTTTTTATCTTTTAATTTAATTAACCTATCGATTAATTTATTGCTATCTGTATAATCTTTAATTAATTTTGATGATAAAAATCCATAAAAATCATATGATATTTTTTCTTTATCACTTAATTGATAATAAATTGAGTAAATATTTTGTGTTATAGATTCTAAATGTATATTTGATTCTGAAGCAATAACACATTGTATCCTTTTTAAAAAATCTGTAACTTTTTCTACTTTAGAATCAGATATATTTATGTGGTATTTTACGGCCATTTCCTTAATAAAAAAATCTCTTTTTTCAAGAGGATGAGGCCTTAAAAATACTTGAGTAGCATCAAATACATTTAATACATTTATAATTAGTTCTTCAACTTTTGAAATATCATCAACTATTCCAAAACATAATCCTAAATTGATGACCTTCTCTTTTTTACATATATCATCTAGCTGAGGTGCTTTTAAATTACCCACAAGAAAAATATCGGACTTAATTTTTCCTATTTTAAAGTACTTATTTAATGCATCTCTTCCTTCTAATAATGCAAAATCGTAAATTAATGGTGGTAACAGTAAACTTATACTTGCATGTTGAATATAAACAGATTTTACACCTAAATATGAACATACATAAGGGACTATTCTAGTTCTTAAATAATGATCATTTGATACTATAACCAATTTAGTTTTGTATTTCTTAAGGAATTTAATTAGCATCTTAAAATGCCCAAAAGTTAACCAATACTCATGAAAAGCATAATGCAGACTAATTCTCACATAATTGTCTACATTTTTATAAAAACGGAAAATACAATTAAAATATGGTATAGAAAAAAAATAAGATTTATACATTGGAAATAAGAAATCTGAAAATTGGTTATCTCCAAAAATTTTTGCATCATTTCTATTTTTTTTAATGGAGTATATTGCTTGGCGTTGATTATTTGTGTAAGCGATTAACAATACAGGGATTTCTTGATCTTTAAATTTATGTCTTTTATAGGTAATTATTTTTTTAAAAAACAATAAAAAAAATAGTAAAATTGAATAAACTATATTATTTAAATACCAATTTGGATGTAAATTTCTTGAAAATATATTCATTTTTTTTGAAGAAAATGAATGATGAATATCTATTAATGCTTCTTTATTTAAAACACTTATAATATCTTTTCTTAAATTTTTCAATTTCAATTGTTTTTTATTATTCTACATTTTAATAATATGAAATCTATAATCTGATTAAATTCACTAGATAATTTTAAGAAATATATAGGCAAAATAAAGGTGAATAATATTATGAAAACGCTGTATATAAAATTTAATACTATAGATTCTAAACTAAAAAAATAATTTATTACAAAAGGAATAAAAATGAAAGGTATAACCTTAATATATTTTATAGTAAATGGGTGAATTTTAAGTTTAATAGAAACTAAAATTGTTCTAAGAATATTATATGTAAATATCGAAGCAGCTGTAGCATAAGCCGCACCAACAAAAGAATAATTTTTTATAAAATAAATATTTAATACAATTGATAAAATTGCTAAGAACGGTGTTAAAAATATATTCCATTTATAGTAAATCGAACCTTGGATTATCTCAAAATTAACTCCTAATGCTAAATCAAATAACTTGCCTAAACACAAAAAAAACACAACATACTTTCCTGTAATATATATTTCACTATTAGGAATTAAAAAAAATACAAAATCTATATTTAGCCATAATAAAGCAAAAAGAATACTGCCGGCAATCATCAAGTTAATAGCAGTTTTTTGATATAAACTAATAACCTCTGCAATTTTATTTTCCTTTAATTTCTTAGCTAATATTGGTAAACTTAATTTTGTGATTGGTCTTTTAATTACATCTATAATGCTTGACATAGAAAAAGCAATTGCATATATACCGACATAGGCAGAACTTTTTGTTATATTTTCAATCATCACAGTATCTATTTTTGTAACTAAAGTTATACTGCCTGCAGAAAACACTAAAAAAAGACAATATAAAGCCATTTCTTTAAAAATTGGTTTATTATAATCTCTAAAAATAAGATTTAAGCTATAGGTTAAATTTTTAATAAAATATATAAATAACAAAAGGAAATGAAGGAAATAAATAAGTATATATGAGATGATTAATTGCTGAAAATCAATAAAATTATAATAATAAAATACTAAAATTATGATAAATAATAACTTAAATAAAAAATCTCTTAAAAAAGCAGGGAAAATTATCTTCTTCTTCGTGGAAAGATATTCTTCAAATATTCTAATATATACTGATAAAAATAATATAACGCAGATTGCATAAAAGTCATTAATCTTATATAAATCTAATTGATTTGCAATAAAAAGACCAATAATATATATTACTAGAGGGAAAATTAAAAGAATTGTAATAAATCTGTTATAATCTAATCTACTGTTTTCAAAGTAAAAAAAGAACCTAGATGCAACAGAATGTAATCCAAATAAGAAAAAAGGTAAAACTAATAATGCTTTATCTGTTAATAAACGAATAATTCCAATCTCTTGCTCTGTTAAAATTTTAGTCTGTATAAATAAGATACTAATAAAACCAAGGGACATACCAAGATAATTAACAAATCCTGCCTTTAAAATTTTATTAATTGTATTACTCAATTTGGTAATTTTTTAATTAAAAATAATATTTGATAATTTTTTAAAAATAATTTTATGACCTTCAGAATTTAAATGAAAAAAATCTGACAATATTGCGTCTTCTGTAAAATCACTATTAGATATAAATGTAAAGTGTTTTTTTAAAACCTCATTATATTCTTGAACCGAATTCTGAATTCCTGGAACTTTTTCTTCATATTTTTTAAAGGCAGGAAGGATTCCCAGGCAATATATTCTAGTTTTTTTGTCAAGTAATTTATTTATTCTAGAGCAATAATCATTAAATTTATTTAATGATGTATACTTATAAGCTCTATATTTTCTTAAATAATAAATAATACCACTTGATAATTTTAAAAAGGGTATTTTTTTTAAAACCTTATTTTCAAATTCCGTGAGTGCTCTTGGTGCACAATCAACAATTCCACATTGAATAATTACAATATCAGGTTTAAAAAATTTATAATATGTCAGTTGCAAAAATATTTGTTTAATTGTAGCTCCACCTATAGAAGTAAAAACAAAGTCAATATTTGAAAATTTCTTTTGCAATAAATATGGATAAGTTTGTTCATATAAGATAATCTCGTCTACATGTTTTCTACATAATGCTAAAGAATCTGTTAAAACTAAAACTTTCATTAAAAATTAATATTTATTACGTCTATATTTGCTTGTTTGAAATCCCGATGTTGACCAATATCTAGCCAGTAGTTTTTAATAGTATAATATAATACCTTTTTATTATTACTTAAAAGTTTCTCTAATAAGTTTGTAGCATTATAAAAAGTGTTTTCAGGTATTAAATCAACTAACTCTCTCTTAAATATGTATATACCTGCATTAGAAAAATATGTGTATGTAGGTTTTTCTTTTAATGCTTTGACCATATTATTTTCAGTTTCTATTACTCCATAAGGTATTTGAACTTGGTAATCTGTATTAGCTATAATCATATCTGCATCATTTTCATTAAATTTTCTAAACATTGCATCTAAATTTATATTAGTTAATAAATCTGAATTCATAAGTATAATATAATCATTGTGAAAATGCTGAATATTTTTTAAAGCTCCAATTGTACCAAGTGGTTTATCTTCCATAACATAAGATATATTTTGCTCACGTTTAGAACCGTCTTTAAAATATGAAGTAATCTTGTCTGATAAATAATTTACAGATATATTAATATTATTTATACCATAATACTTTAATAAATCTAGATTATATTCTATTATGGGTTTATCACCAATTTTTAACATTGGTTTTGGTGTATTATCAGTAAGAGGTTTTAAGCGCTCTCCTTTACCTCCAGCCATTATAACAGCGTCAATGGGTAAAACAGACTTAGTATTAGTAAAGTCACATAATTTGACCAAACTACTTCTTTTAGAAAAAAGTGGCACTAAACTTAAATTATATTTGTTAATAAAGTCTATCTTTTCCGCTTCATATTCACCTTCATTAAGACTTATAAAATTTTTATTCATTATATGATCTATAGAATCATCCATTTTGCAACCTTTTATAAAACCTCTTCTAATATCACCATCTGTTATTGCACCAATAATTTTATCATTTTCTATAACAAATAATATGAAAAATTTTTTTTGGTCATTAATTTTTTGAATTGCATCTTTTATCTTTGCATTCTTTGATATTCTAATTTCTTCTTTAATCATTTATTTTATTAATATATTTAGATTTTATTACATTATCTTTTGCGATAAAAAATTTAGCTACTGATCCTATTAAATCTTCAAATTGTATTTGCTCAAAATCACTTTTTTCTTGCGATATCTTAAATGTTAAGTTATCTAAAGATAACTTATCTCCAATTTTAATATCTTTTGATGACACAATTTGTTTTTCCCTATTTCTATATAATATTTCTTTTTCATTCAATTTATAAATATCATCATTACCTAATATTAACTCAATTTCTCTTAATCTTAGTACCATATTTTTAAAGAAATTACTATTGAGTGCTGTTTCATAATCTGTTCTTTTTTTGCCAATTTCCACTACTATATGTTTTTCAATATAACAAGCTCCTAAACTAACAGCAGCAGTATTAAGAGTATCTAAATAGTTGCAATCAAATGAACTGTGATCAGCATAACCAATTTTATTGTTAAACTTCTTATTTATTTCATTAATTCTAAGTAAATTAATAGTATTCTTGTCAGTAGGGAAAGATTGAAAACCATACATTAAAATTATATCATCATCTGATTTATTTAATAATTTCTTTGCATTATATATCTCTTGTGGCAATCTTCCTCCAATACCTAACACTATCTTTTTATTTATTTTACTTAGATAATTCAGAAGCATGTATTCATTAAAGCACACAGAATGAACTTCATAAATATCAATTAAGGCACTATGTTTCTCGCAAAATACTAATGAACTTATATTTAACGGCAGTACTAATATTTTAAGCCCAAATTCTTTTGCTAATAAAAATGCTTTGAGCCATTGTTTTTCAGAAAACATAAATGAACTAATTGTATTTAAACTTGGATGTGAATCAGTAAAATATTCTTCACTATTTAAAAAAACCTGAAATTTTATATAATCTGCTTTTGCTGAATGACTTGATTTAATTTGTTCCTTGAGGTAATTGAAGTCCCCTTCATGTGAAAAAGCTGTTTCTGCTATAATTTCTACCATATCATCTTAATATTCATCGGATTTTAAATATATTTTTTCTGCCATCTCTATTCTAGCATCTATTTCTGTCCTAAAAGATTTAAAAGTCATCTCTAGATTGGATGGAAACTTAACAATATCGTTTGGTTTATAAATAGTATGATCTAAATGATTTTTTTTACAAAAATTTAATACATCATCTAGTGTAACAATTTTATTTGGAAATGCCTCAGTGATTAATTTTGTTCTTTCAAAATCTTCCGGCGTATCAACTGTAAGTGTCATTTGCGGTTGCTGATGCTTTACTATAGGAAGCAATACTTGACATTTAAATTTACTTGGCTGAAACATATATAAAAGTAAATATTGACTTTCATTAGGATTCATCATAGTGTAACATCTTTTAAGAGCTTTTAAAGAAATAACCTCTGAAGTCACACCTATAGGTAAATTTTCTACTCTTGTATAATCAGCATGATTTTTTTTATGATACTTAATCATTAGATCAAGATATTTTTCATCTGTAAAGATATTATCTCCTGTAATTCTTATTACATTATCAGCTTTTTCAATTTCCCCTACATCAATCATACGATCTATTATTGAATCTAAACTACCTGCATATGCCTTAACTCCTAAACTTTCTGCTATATCAATAAGAATCTTATCTGTACTATGTGTAGATGTGCAGATATATATATCATCAACTAATTTAGCTCTTTTTATTTTCCTTATTATATATTCAATCATTGAAATCCCCCTAACCTCTCTCAATACTTTTTTTGGCAGTCTAGTAGAATTTGTCCTTGCTATTATACATGCAATATTTCTTTTCATATAAGATCTTTAAGATTAATTAATGAATCATAAGACAAATCTTTATTTAAAATTCTACCGACAACGAGTGACTCTTTATCAGGCGAAATACCTGTTCCTGGTCTTTTAGAAGTAATATCATTATAAGTTATTTTTGTTCCTTTTTTCAAATCTCTATTAGCAACAATACTTCTTCTGAATTTAAGTTTTTTCTCTTGCTCTTCTTTTGATACAACTCTTTCAAAATTACCTAAAGATTTTTGTATATTCTTAGATTCAGTACATAGGTCATATAATTCTGATGGGTCCGCTGAAACTTGATGATCCCATCCCGGCATATCTTTATCTAATGTAAAATGTTTTTCTATCAAACAAACACCAAGCGCTACTGACGCTAATGGTATTGATGTGCCTATAGAATGATCAGAAAATCCAATGGGATACTTAAACTTTTCCTGAAACATTTTTATATTATTTAAATTTATATCCAAATACTTTGGAGGATATATACTGATACAGTGTAAAATAATAATGTTTTTATTGCCTTCGTCTTCAATAATTTTGACAGCATCCTCAATTTCTTTAATATTAGACATACCAGTAGAGAGAATGATGGGTTTTTTAAAGCTTGCTACATGTCTTAATAATCTAAAATTATTAATATCCATAGATGCAATTTTATAAAAAGGAATATTTAAGGTATTTAATAAATTGGCTTCTTCAATTGAAAATGGTGTTGAGCAGAAATCTATGTTATTATCATCACAAAAAGTCTTTAAATATACATGTTGATCTTTTGTGAGTTGATATTTTAACACCATTTCTTTTAATGATCCAAAATGCTTTTTACCACCATCTCCATCATTATAACTTTGATTTCTTTCATACTCCTCATTTGCGATTATAGAATCTACAGTCCATGACTGAAACTTAACACAATCAGCACCACTTTCTTTTGCTGATAAAATCATTTTTTTTGCTAATTCAATGTCTCCATTATGATTTGCTCCTATTTCAGCTATAACATAAGGAACGCCATAATTATGCAAATACTTGTTTTTATTTATTTTAATTTTCATATAATAATTTATATTTTTCAATACTTATAATTTGACTAAACCAACCACTAAAAATTTTTTCAATATTATTGTTAACAACTGACAAATAATTTACTCTAAATTTATTTGACAATAACGATACTTCCAATTTTTTTAATAAATCTAATTCATTTCTGAAGATTTTATACAACTTTTTATTATTATCTAAACTAAAATATTTATTTAGCGCAAATAAATGTTTCATCTTTATATCGATTAACTTATTTAAATATTTATCATCAATTTTAAAATTTAAACCTAATGTATTGGAGTCATGCTGTCTGTAAAAAGTCTGTGTTTTAGATGTAAATTTAAAACTATAATCATTGAAAATAAATATTGAAAATAAATACCAATCAAAAGCAATTATTGAATTATCAGAATTAATTTTTATTTTTTTAAAAATATTTGTTCTTAAAGCAGTGTTTGAAAGTCCAAAAATATTTTTATTTATTAAATCTTTTTTTATAAACTTAATGTCTTTGAAAATATTTTCTATTCTATTAGAATCATCAAAAAGAACTAAATCATTAACTGCAATATCATAATTAAATAATATTTTTTTTAAAATAGCTACTCTATCATTAGAAAAATAATCATCCGAATCTCCAAATATCAAATATAAATAATTGTTTTCTAACACGTAGTTAATACCGTTGATTCTATTTTGAATATGAGAGTCCTGCGATTTCAATTCAATAATATTTAAATTTTTATATTTATTTTTATAAATATTAAATTCTTTAAAAGAATCATTTACAACTATCAAATCATAATCTAAATCTGTTTGATTAACAAGTGATTTAAAAAACTCATCTAGATATTGTTCTGATTTAGGAAAAACTGTAGTTAAGAATGCTGTATTTGATTTTTTCATTTAATTTTTTTACAAGGGGCACCTACATAAACACCTTTTTCAACAATATTCTTATTAACTAGCGAGTTAGCTCCTATTATAATTTCATTATTGATTTTTACATATTGTAAAATCGTCGCAGATGTACCTATCAAATTAAAATGACCAATATCAACGCCGCCAGACAAATTTACAGAAGGATTAATAATATTATAATTACCTATACATGAATCATGACCTAGGGTAGTGTTTAAATTAAAAACATTGAAACTTCCAATCTTGATATCAGTGGTAAAAATATTGGAAGAACAAATTATATTTCCTCTTCCAATATCAATTTTTTCCCAATCAGCTATAACATTATGATGAATTATATTTGGAAAACACAAATTTTTATTTTTAATAAATTTATCTGATAAATTCTTTAAAAGAATAGGAGAACCTATACCAAATGCCACATTAATAGGTTTTTTTGTTGTTATAAGCCATTCATCATTCTGAAATACTGAATACTTTCCATTATATTTTCCAATATCACTATCAATATAGCCTAATATATTCCATATTTTATTAACTTTATTAATCTCATCTATTAAAAAAGCTACTTCTTTTGCAAAGCCTCCGGATCCAATTATTACAATATTTTTCATAATCTAACACTAGATGTTATACTTACTACTCTTTCTTCTAACCACTCTGCTGTTTTTAAATCTGAACAGTTAGCTTTCTTAAACATGTCTAACTTATTCATTAAATTCCAAATTGGCCTTGTCATAATACCATTTTCATTTGTAAATTTAAGGAAATTATCTCTTTGTTTTTTATCCTTTAAAATTATAGAATTTAACCAATAATTGCTTTTTGATTGCTTAACCTCTCTAATCAGTTTTATTTCATTATTATTTTTAAAAAAACCAAAATATAACTCTGAAAGTTTTCTTTTGTTTTGAATATAAAATTCAAGCTGTTCTAACTGCGCACAAGCTAATGCAGCATTCAGATTTGGCATTCTATAATTAAAGCCTATTTGATCATGCTTAAATTCCCATTTATGCGGTATTTTTGATTGAGTAGATAAATGTTTTGCTTTTTTTGCTAAATCTTCATTATTAGTAATAATGGCACCTCCACCACCAGAAGTTACTATTTTATTACCGTTAAAACTAAAAACTCCCAAAAGCCCAAAAGTTCCGGTATGCTTTTTCTTGTAATACGAACCTAATGATTCTGCAGCATCTTCTATAACTGGTATATTATATCTACTACATACTTCAACTAATTTATCAATAAATAATGGCAATCCAAAAGTATGCATTGGTACACAAGCAGAGATTCTTTTTCCAGTTTTTTTGTTATAACATTGGCCATTTCTCATTAGCGAAATATCATTTAAATAATTTTCTAATTTACTAGGAGATAACCCTAAGGTTTCTTTATCAACATCTACAAAATGTGGTGTTGCATTACAATATGATATAGCATTAACAGTAGCTATAAAAGTTAATGGTTGTGTTAACACCTCATCTCCTTCTTTAACATCAGCAAGTAATAAAGATAAGTGTAAAGCATTTGTGCCATTTACTATTGCTATAGCATACTTTGATCCGGTAAGATCACACATCATACTTTCAAATTTATCTACGTATGAACCAATGGATGAAACAAATGTAGAATCTATAGCGTCAAGAACATATTTTTTTTCGTTACCTATAAATCTTGGCTCATGTAAAGGAATGAATTCTTGTTGAATTCCATAAATATCTCTAATGTATGAAACTATATTTTTATACATTATATATATCTACCTTATACTGTTTTAAATTTTTATCATCACTAAACCAATCAATAGTTTTTTTCAAACCATCCTCTAATGAATATTGTAGATTCCAGTCGGTATGTTTAATTATTTTAGAATTATCTCCAAATAACCTATAAACTTCAGATTTTTCAGGTCTTAATCTATTTGACTCTTGAATAATCTTTGCTTTAGGATTTATTAATTTGATTAATAAATTTGCCATATCTTGCATAGATATTTCTGAATTTGTTGCTATATTACATTCATGACCTATAAGACTTTCTACCTTCGCAATTTCAATAAATCCTCTTACAGTATCTTTTACATATAGTAAATCTCTAGTTGGGGTTAAATCACCTAATTTAATTTCATTAAAACCTTTTAATAATTGGGTTATTATTGTAGGTATAATTGCTCTTGCAGACTGTCTTGGTCCATATGTATTAAATGGTCTAACAATAGTAATAGGAAGATTAAATGATCTGTAAAAAGAATCAGCCATACAATCAGCACCTATCTTTGAAGCTGAATATGGAGATTGTGGTTGTTTTGGATGATTCTCATCTATTGGAACATATTTTGCAGTTCCATATACCTCTGAAGTGGATGTAACTAAGACTCTTTCTATATTAAAATCTCTTGCTGCTTGAATAATATTTAATGTTCCTTTAACATTTGTATCAACATAACTATCTGGAGAGTGATATGAATATGGAATAGCTATTAATGCAGCTAAATGAAATACGATATCGCAATCTTTCATAGCTACTCTAACTCCATAAGGATCTCGAATATCACCAGTAAATACTTCCAGTCTATCCAACTTTTCTTTTGGTAAATTATCTAGCCATCCCCATGAATTAAAAGAATTATATAAACAAAATGCCTTAACTTTATATTTTTGATTTAATAATTCTTCAACTAAATGACTACCTATAAAGCCATCTGCACCAGTAACTAAAACCTTTTTCATAACATGTTATTTAATAAAATATGTTTTACAACAAATCTAATATGTTTAAAGATACATTTGTAAATGTATAAGAACTAATTTCAACATTTAATACTTAACAACTAGTGTATATGATCTTCTCTAATAATGTCATCTTCTTTAATATCTTCTTTAGCACAACTACCAATTAAAGTACTAATAAACTTTGGACTTATTCCATGAGCTGGACGTTTAAAAGTTAAATCTTCTCTATCTATTATTTTACCTTTTGGTATATCTTTAGCAGCTACGATACTTCTTCGTGCATTTAATCTAGCTTTTTTCTCACTATCTAGAGATTGAATTTGAAAACTCCCTAATATGTCTAGCAAACTGTCCACATTTGAATTAAATAACATAAGATCATCTTTATCCATAGCATGATAATGATCATTTCCTGGCAAAGATTTATCATGCGTAAAATGTTTTTCAATAATTCTTGCTCCAAGCATTACTGCCATTTCACATATTTTCATATTTCCAGGCAATGTATGATCTGAATAACCAATAATATTATTTGGAAACGCATTTTGCAATGCTCTAATCATCCCAAGATTAGCATTCTCATCTAAAGTTGGATAATTCAACACACAATGTAAAAGAGAAAGTGGAATATTAAAAGGTTTAATCCAACTCACTGCTTCTTCTACTTCTTTTAAATTACTCGCTCCAGTCGACAAAATTATTGGCTTATTAAAACTAGATATAAATTCTATAAATGGTTTATTAGTTATGTCGGAAGAAGAAATTTTAAAAACATTCATCATTTCATTTAAAAATTTAGCAGATTCAAAATCAAATGGTGTACTCATAAACTCGATATCTATTTTGTTACAATAACTCATTAACTTTTCCATTTCTTTTTTCCAAAATTTATCATGTTTTTTGAAAAGATCGAATTGTGATTTAGTCGTTTCTTTTGTTGTGTCCCAATATGCAGGAGAATGTTTAGATGCTAATGTTTCAGCTTTATATGATTGGAATTTAACAGCATCAGCTCCCCCTTCTTTTGCATCATTGATTAATCTTTTAGCAATATCCATAGATCCTTCGTGATTAACGCCAATCTCAGCAATTATATATGGTTTTCCTATATGATATGATGGTGGGTTAGAAAATAATTGAAGTATTTTATTTTTCATTAATAACTTTTAAAATTAATTTGAGAACTCTCTTCTTGCCTTCTTTAAGATTGTTTTCCAACATAATATTCGAAATATGCATACGTAATTGATAATCTTCAACTAATTTAATGTATGTTTTTAATACTCTTTTCTTTTCTAAAAATTTACTTAGACCTAAATTAAAGAAGCCATATTCTTGGGTAGCAAACAAATGATTATTTTCTCTTTCATTATGAGTCACAACAATTGATGGAACACCAATACTAGCAAGTTCATATATAGTTCTTCCAGCAGAACAAAACGCAATATCATTTTGAGCCATAGTTTTTGCCATATTATCTATATTACATCGAATATTAATCTTGGGAAAGCTATCCAAGGAATTTAAATATTGGTATCCTGGTCCATTTACAATATTAATATTTATACTATTAGATATACAATAATCATATATAGAACTAACAACTAGTAAAGTTGAATTTGTTGGATCTGTCCCACCAAAAGTTATCAATACATTCTTGACTTTCCTTTTTACCTTATAGAAAATATTATCAAATTCTTCTCTTAACTCCACATAATTATGACCAAAATAATGATTTGCTTTTATTTCTTTTTGCTTATATAAAGCATTAATTACAAGATCTGCTTGTTCTGATCCTGGCCCAAGATCTTCAAAACTAATTACTTTATTTTTTTCTTTTAACATACATACAAACTCTTTAGATGTATCTAGAATGTCTAGTATGTAAACATTACTATAAGAATCTTTAATAATATTACTGTTAAGATAATCTAATTGCTCTGCAGACATATTATATTGTTCATATATCTTTTTCACTAAATCATCACCTGGCAAATAATATGTAGTGCATTTAAACCCTAAAACAGTTAATTCTTTTCTATAGATAATAGATCTATAAATATGTCCTGTACCTAATCTCTGATTACCAACTATAAGAAAAATAATATCTGTACTCATATTTTATAATGATAATGACTTATAATATCTCCTTTTTTTATATCTAACTTTGCTTTCTTTGACAGAATAGTATTAAAATCTTTTTGTTCTATAGAAGTTATCTTATCAACAACAGAATAACCTATATTAGAACAACTAAACAATTCTCCTTTTTTTATATCATTTAATGCAATTATTTTGCGTTCTCTATTCTTATATGTAATCTCTTTATGAGAAAGCAAATCTAATTTATCATTACCATAAATTAATTGGTAAAATGCTATATGTTTTCTTAAATTAAGAAATTCTTTCTTTGATACTGCAGAATAATAATCCGCTCTATCTTCTCCTTTAATTAAGGTTATATGTTTTTCTAAATAATCTACCCCAAGGGCTAATGAAGTCAATACCATTAGACTATCATCTTCATCCCAAGGTGTATGGTCTGCATATCCAACAGGATAGTCGTAACTATTTCTTAGACTTTTGATCTTCCCTAGATTCGCATCTTTTTTTTGTGTAGGAAAACTCTGAAATCCAGACATTAGAAGTAAATTATCTGAATTTAAGTAATTAATACAAAAATCTATATCTGTATTTGTTCTACCACCTACTCCTAAAACAATCATCTTCTTTGTTTCTGAATTATTTATCTGATTTAAAAACAACACGTCATTCAAACAAATAGAATGTATTTCTATAGCATCGGTATATTCTGTATTAATCGCTAATTCTAATGCTTTATAATCTATCGGGAGAACAAGTGTCTTTAGTCCAATTTTCTGCGCAAAACTCATTGCATATATCCAATTTTCAGGACTTAACATTTTGCTCTTCATATCTCGATAAATATCTGTTGAATCTGAATATACAGAATCTATATCAATTAATACCTGAAACTTAATATAATCTACATCTACCGATTTAGCTATCCTTATTTGCTCAAGCAAATAATCCAAATCTCCTTCATGAGTAAATGCAGTTTCTGCTATTAACTTACATGTCATATCACTATACTTTTAGTAATTGATTTTTCTCTAAGTGTCAATAAATACTTTTTATATTCATCATACTTCATAACTTTATCAATTAATTTAACTGATGAATTCTCATCTACTTCACTATATGGTATTTCATTTTCTCTCACAATATCTATTACATCTTTAATTAAATAATTTTCTTTTAGATACCTGAAGATATGTTCTGTCCTAACAAAATCATTCATAGTATCTACAGAAAGGTTAATATCTGAATATGAATCTTCAGAAATAAGTACAAGAACTTTATATTTTTCAGGTTGATACAAATGTAAAGTCATATATTCACTCTCTTCTTTATTATTCTCTTGAAAACATCTTATTAAAGTTGTAATATTAATCACTTCTGCTGTTACTCCAATAGGAATATTTTCTATTCTAGAATATTCTGCTTCTTCAATAATATGTTCATTTAATAGATTCTTAAGTAACTTCTCATCTGTAAAGATATTATCCCCTGTAACTCTCACAACAATATCCGCATCAGTTAACTTAGCAGCCTCTATCATTCTATCAGCAACAGAAAGAACACTACCACGAATAATATGAATATTATTAATCCTTGCTATATCTTCTAATTTGTCATCTGACCGTTGATTAGTAGTACATAGTACTAATTCTATATTATTTAAAGATATCTTTTTAAGTTTATGTATTATATGTTCAATAATAGTCTGGTTTTTTATCTTTTTTAATACCTTCTCAGGCAATCTATTAGACTCTAATCTTGCAATAATGCAAATAGCAACCTTTTTATTGATTGTTTTTTCTATAGAATTCATAACTTTAATTTAAATCATCAAACTTAAATTCTAATTTTCTTTCTTTGTGAATCAAAAAATTATACAACTTGTTAAATAAGGGCAACTCTTTTATATTCTTATTTCCTGCTATCTCATAAAACATCCTAATTGAATTCAGTCCTTCTAATACAACAGCATTAGATTTATAATCTGCATTAAAGAATCCCTTTCCAATTAATAAGCCGAGTGTTCGGTTCCTACTCAAATCATTTAATGATGTTAAACCTAAATCTCCAAATCCACAAGCTAAAAATAATGTCTCCTGCTTTCCTCCTAATAATTCTAATAGAACTCGTATCTCAGAAAATGATTTAGTAAGTATCATAAATCTTGTATTTGCAGAATCATATTGAGCATCAATCACACCTAGAATCAATGCATAAATATTCTTTAGCACACTTAAAATCTCAACTCCTCTAATATCTTTAGTAGTATCTATATGTAATGATGTATGTTTGATTACTGAGTTAATTATCTCACATTGCCTATTAGTAGTGTATCCTAATGTAAGTAATGTATCTGAGTTATCTAATAATTCAACGGCAAAAGAAGGACCTTTAAGAGTAACCACATTCTCTGTTTGCAATGATTCTTTAATATTGTCAACAACTGTAATTCCTCCTGCAAGAAGACCTTTTGATAAGTTCACAAATAACACACTCTTCTTAAATATGTTCTTAATAAGAAGTAAATTTTCTATAATCACACTTGACGGAAGTGCTATAAAGACAATATCTGATTTTTCAATATCTTTTTTATTATTTGTCGCTTTTAATTTTAATCCAATTTTCTTATTTGGAAAGCAAGATATATTTGTATGAGAAGTATTTATTTCATCTACCTTACTTTTGTTTCTAGAAAAAAGATAAACATTATTATTGTTATTTCGTGCTAATTGATGAGCAATTGCAGTTCCAAAAGTTCCTGCCCCTAGTACTAAAATATTCATAATTACAAATCTAAATTGTTTTTTAAAGATATATTTTATTTCTTTTTATATCTATCAACAAATACTACTT
>PBGD01000026.1 GCA_002718895.1 Flavobacteriales bacterium | reverse complement strand
CTGAATTAACAGTTATGATAGATGAGAATGGTGTTATGATAGACAATGCTATGGTAACAGCTGCTGATATAGTAACAGATAATGGTGTAGTTCATGTAATTGATGCTGTATTATTACCTGAGACTCAATCTAATTTACAAGAGTACACAAAAAGTAAGTATTTATACTCTGTTGATTTATATGGAAAAATAGTAAATCCAAATTCAACTAACCAAATCATCTTTGATGTTTTTGAATCTGGTAAAACAAAATCAAAACTTATTTTAAACAAATAAATCTATTAAATTATAATTAAGGTCACATAACATCTATGGGGGTAGTTGGGATTCTTTTCTTGTTAATCCAATGTGACCTTAATTATTAAAAATCATTTGAAATGAAAAATAAAATTGACAAATCTTTCTTATTGGCTTTACTATTATTGCCTTTTTTTACTTTTTCTCAACAGGACCAATCTGTCGTAATGGAAATTCCTAGTCCTCCAATTGAAGAAGTTGTTCAAACAATCCAAAAAAGAAGTTATTTTTGGATCCCTGGTCAGTGGGTCTTTGAGAAAAATACATATAATTGGATACCCGGTTATTGGGAAAGAAAGAAAGCTGGCTATGTATTTGTAAGTGGTAAATGGATAGAAAAAAATAAAGGATACATATGGCAAAGCGGCTTTTGGAAGAAAATTAATCTTGACAAATGGTTAATGATGTATTCATAGCATTAAAAATATTCATTCCCATAATTATTTACCATGCTTTATGAAACAAAAGATATTCAAAATTTAGATAGAATCAGTCGTCTCAAGCTCATTAACTCAATATGTGGCATTAGAGGTGTTCACCTAATTGGTACAATTTCTCCAAACAAAATTTGCAATCTTGCTATTTTTAGTTCCGTAGTTCACATAGGAAGCAATCCTCCATTATTAGGTTTTGTCACACGACCTAATTCGGAAGTTAAACGAGATACTTACAATAATATTTTAGAAACTAGTTATTATACAATAAATAGTATTGAAAAGAATATGGTTGATAGGGCGCACCAAACATCTGGCAAATATGATTCTATTATTTCTGAATTTGATGCATGTAATATTGATTCAAATTTTCTTAATGATTTTCCAGCCCCCTTTGTGACTGAAAGTAAAATTAAATTAGGTCTAAAATTTGTTGAAAAATTAGATATAAAAAAAAATAATACTCGCTTAATTCTTGGTAAAATTCAATTAATTGAAATACCGTATTCTTTTGATAAATTAAGCAATGATGATTTCATCGGGGTTCTAGGATTAAACACCTATTATGAAGCTAAAAAAATAAAAGATTTAGAATACGTTCGTATTCATCCAAAAATATGATATATGGTACATCAACTACATAAGCAACAATATTTAAAGGCGAATATAGAATCAGTATGGGATTTTGCTTCGTCACCAAAGAATTTAAAAATCATTACTCCCGAATACATGAATTTTAAAATTCTTTCTCCCAATCTTCCTGAAAAGATGTATCCAGGAATGATAATATCTTACACTGTTTCACCAGTTTTAAATATTAATATGAATTGGATTACTGAAATTACACAGATTAGCTATAAAAAATATTTTGTAGACGAACAAAAGTCTGGCCCATATTCATTATGGCATCATCAACATATATTTGAAGAAAAAAATAACGGTGTTTTAATGACTGACATTGTTACATATAAAATCCCATTTGGACCATTAGGTGATCTAGTAAATAAAATCTATATTAGAAATAAGCTTGAGTCTATATTCAATTATCGTTACTTAGTCATGGAAAGGATATTTAACTCATAAACTATGAGCATTTATTTAAAAATATTATTTATTTTTTTAATTAATAACACCTTGCTTTTTTCTCAGTCATATAAAAATAATTGGTATAAAATAATTGAAAAGATTGGTGATGTAGAAATTAGACAGTATAATGATTTAATTTTAGCCACATATCAAAATGACAATTCAAATAGAAGTGAAAGTTTTAGAAATCTAGCTAGTTATATTTTTGGGAATAATAATAAAAATGAAAATATAGGTATGACGAGTCCTGTGATAGTTGATTTGGTTGGTGTTGAAACAATGCATTTTATTATGCCTTCTGATTATCAAATTGAAACCATGCCTGATCCAAATAATGACAAAATATTATTAAGAGATGTCTTGAAATGTAAAAAAGCTGTTATTAGTTATTCTGGTTTTACAAATAAAAGTACTGAAACAAAAAAAATTAATAAATTAAAGTTAATACTTAGTGAGAGGGGGGTGAGTCATAAAAATGATTTTCAAGTTTTAGTCTATGATTCTCCTTATAAATTCTTTAATAGAAGAAATGAAATATGTGTAACAATTAAATAATTTAAAATTTATGATATTTTTATTTTCCCTGTCAGTTTTAATTTTTGTAATTCTTTATGCTCTTCGTGAACATCCAAATTCAACTTCACGCTATTTAGCTGATGATGCTCAAGAAGTATCATTTACAAAAGATAGAATAGATGGCTTATCAGTAGGTGTTATAGGCGGAGGTATCAGTGGACTATCTGCTTCTAAATATTTATTAGAGTCAGGAGCAAGGGTCACACTTTTTGAAAAAAATAATAAAGTTGGTGGAAATAATGATCCCTATCTTGAAGGTGGTCGACATTATGCTACGACTGTAATTGTTACATATCCCTGTCAACAACCTCACTATCTTAATCTTTGTCGTGAACTAGGAATTTCTCAAATTATGCATGACTTTTCTAATCTCGAAGGTGCTATCGTCGTTGATGATAGAATAATAAATACAAAAATGGGATCTGGTCCTTTTACTTTTATTAAATATATCTTAAAACATTGCTCTTTTAAAGAATTATTTGATGGTTTATGTATTATGTTTCTGTTTTATCGCCAATTTAAACTACTTCCAGAATCCAAAAAAAGCATTAAAGATGTTTTAGGTGAAAGACTTGTTAATTCTAGAGTATTTACTCACGTGTTTATGCCTTGGATTGGTATAAATACTTGGTGTAGATTTGATGATATATCTTCACAGCCAGCTCATATATTTGGTGCTTTTATTTATGAGTATGCACTAGCTCTTACGATCAGAAAAAAAGATTTTTTGCCAGGTGAAAATGGTTGGTGTGTTTTAGACGGAAGAATTATTCATAAATTAGAAGAGCAATTATCTTTAAATAGTTTTTATTCTCAACATTTAAGTTCAGAAGTAAAAAATATATACAGAAAAAACAATAAAGTAATAGTCGAAACTCATAAGCAAGAATTTAAATTTGATGCTATTATTTTAGCAAACCAACCATTCCAAGCTTTACCTTTAATTGGTGAAATCGGCACTCCTAAATTAATTAGTGAGTTAAGAAAATGGCCTAAAATGGATTGCTATGTAATTCTTCACAGTGATTTTTCTAATATTAAAAACATGCCATGGGTTCATCAAACATATAAAAATAAATCAACTAATAAATTTTATATTACAAACACCATAAAACCAATAATGTCAAATATTAAATTTGACTATGTAATTACCTTTGTTTATAATACAGAAAATTATCTTGATTTTAAAGAATATCATTTAGATAATTCTAAAGTTGTAAAATTATACAAGCCAAAACTTCCTATTTTCACTCTTGAAAACTCTGTTAACAGAAATGCTCTTTGGAAATTAATTGACCAAGATTGTAAAGATGTATATTGGACTCATGCTTGTAAATCAGGTATCCAATACCATAATAATGCAATTTTAAATTCAAAGCGAGTCGTGAAAAAGATGATAAACAATCTAAAAGTAATTTAGTTCTATTGGAACTACTAAAATCTGTCCTTCAAAAATTTCAAATTTACATTCTTGGTAACTTGGTGCTGAAGATGAAACAGGCGGATTATTTGAAAATCCGTAACCCTCTTGAGGGATTGGTATTACACCGAATAATAAATTTTCAGTTAGTTCTCCATTTTTATCTTCATCATGAAATACGCTAATTGCATATTCTCCCATAGGTATGTCCTTTAAATTTACAATAGTAACTTCTTCATTAATATCTACAGTAGTATCTCTAAATGTTGTGTTTAAGAATTGATCAGAACTGTTAAATATGGCTATTACCAATTGTCCTTCCTCATTATTAAATTTAGAAACTTCTATTTGCAATGTTGTGATATTTTGTTCATCCATTACATAAGGCGGGTCACCATATTCTTTTGCACATTTGACAAAAAAAAGAGTTGATAATAAAAGTAAATAAAATGAATAAAAATTTATTTTTTTCATATTTAAATTTTCATTTGTCAAATCTAAAAATTAAAATTCAATTAATTTAATTTCATATAAATTTTACCGTTTCTTAAATGATAGCAATAATTATGATTTAATTTTTGTCCCAGTATATTTTGCGTTAAATTCAATTCTAAATTAGTATATGAAATTTCATTTAAGTTAAGTTGTGAATTTGGTTGAGCCATTGACGAATACATAAAAATGTAATCCACTTCATTACTGTCTAATGATCTATCGTAGATTTTAATATCGTCTATTGATCCATTAAAATATGCGCCTGAGTTATTATCACCATATGCACCAATACTATTCCTAGGTTCAATTGTATAATCTACTGGTGAATTATAAAATGCATTTGCTACTAATTCACCATATATATATAGATTCAACTCCCCACTATTAATATCATATGTGCCAGTAATGTGATACCATTTTCCTGTATCTAAATTGTCTTGTGAAACTATAGTTTGATCACCACCATTTATTAATAACATTAATTGTCCATCATCATTGAGGCGTAATCCGAAACCCATGTTTGTTTCAAGTCTCTCATATATAATTGGAGAGCCTAATGAGTTCTCAGTTTTTATCCATGCTGAAATTGTAAATCCATCAGTTGGACTCATATTTGTGTAATTTGCTATTTCTATATTATCATTAAATCCATCAAATAAATATGCACTATTTGCATTTCCAAATCTATCTGTAGTTAATGTAGCTCCGTTTACAATGCCATGATTATTTTCACCGCTAGTATCTAATGCATTATTGTTAAAGTCATATTCAGCAATCAATCCATTATTAATTTGTCCATTTGAATTAATGAATAATACCATTGTAATAAATGTAAATATTGTTTTAAAATTTTTCATATCATTTAATTTTGGTTTCTATGAATACTAAAACAAATTACGTGCCAAAGTATTTTTTTAAATTACTTGACCTTGTTTATTTTTGTAATGTTTTTCAATTACATTAGTTTTTTTAAGTAATTATTATGATTAAAAAAATTAAAATTTTCACAATGATTATTATGTCAACATTTTATTGTGGTGTTGGCATTGCACACTTTATGGTTCCAGAGAATTTTCTAATTATCATACCACCATATTTGCCTTATAAATTAGAGCTAGTTTATATAAGTGGGTTTTTTGAAATTTTATTTGGACTTTTAATGTCTATTGTTATTTTTAATGAGTTTATTCATTTTTTGATTCTTAGATTTAAGAAAAATAATTTTTTGCAATTTGTTTTTTTATCAAAAAAAAGTATTTTAAAATATAAATATTTTTATAGTTACGGATTAATTTTTCTTTTAATTGCTGTATTTCCAGCTAATTATTATTTATATAAATCTGAAATTGCAAGGGAATCGTATGGATTTATAACACAAAATCAAGCTTTTGTTCGGATGTTATTTCAGCCTTTATTAATTATTACAGCATATTGGCATGGAAATGATATAGAAAATAAAAAAATAGCTATTTTATTTTTGTGTATTTCAATTATTTCAATTATTTATTTTGTCAGAATTTTAATTTAGACGATTCTGAATCAGTGATTTAAGTATTTATATTCAATATAAAATGTGCCAAATGGAATTATTGATGCTATAATAACAAACAAAAAAAACCTATAGTTCCAATTCATTTTGAATTTCATTATTATGCTTAATGTAACATAAATAATAAATAAAATTCCATGAGGCATACCCAATAATTGAACAAAATACTCATTATTATAGATATATTTTATAGGTACAGCTATTAATAATAATATATATGATATTCCCTCTAAAAAAGCAATAACACTAAAAAGTTTTTTCATTTTATTTAATTTTAATATTTAATTTATCCATTTTAGTTATTATTTCATCTGAATATTTTCTTCTTACTAATATTGAAAATTCACATACAGTATCAATTTTTTTATTACTTATAAATACTTTATAATCTTTAATAATTTTCATGATTTTATGTAAATAATTATATTCAAATATTATAATATATTTTATCTCTATGTCTTTAGTTAATAATTTTGTGCTTTTGATCACAAGACTTGTTAAATGCTTATATGCATCAATTAATCCTGAAATTCCTAATTTGATTCCACCAAAATAACGAACAATGATTATCAAAATATTTGTTAATTCAAATCTTTGAATTTCTTTTAATATTTGTCTTCCTGCAGTATTTGTTGGTTCTCCATCATCAAAAAATCTAAAATCTGATTTGTCTGGATGCAGTATATACGCATAACAATGATGGTTTGCTGAAGGTTCTTTTTGTTTAACTTGCTTGATTATGTCTTTGACTTCTGATGCATTGTATACTTTATATGCATATGCAATAAATTTACTTTTTTTTATATTGCATGATGCTATAGAATTATATTCAATTTCTTTATATGTTTCATCAAATAACATGATTTTTTATTATGTAATCGAGCTTAATAAACAAATATACTTACTTTAACTAAATAGTATTTAAAAATTTAATATGTTAAACTTAAAATTACCAACTGATCCTAGATGGGTCAACTTAGCAGAAAAAAAAATTGAAGACATCTTAACAGATCATGCCTATTGTGAGCAAAAAGCGGCTTCATCTTGTATTTCTTTAATTATTTTATACCCTGATCTTCAAGATATAGTTGAAAAAATTTCACCAATTGTGACAGAAGAATGGAGTCATTTTAATATGGTAGTATCTGAAATATATAAGCGAGGCTTTACTTTGGGTTTTCCCCGAAAAGATGTTTATGTTAATAAATTATTTTCTTTTCAGAATAAGAATGGCGACAGATTTGATATGTTAGTTGAAAAGCTATTAACTAATGCATTAATTGAAGCTAGAAGTTGCGAAAGGTTTAGATTGCTTTCATTAGAGTTAAATGATAAATATCTACGTCAATTTTATCATAATTTTATGGTTTCTGAAGCTAGTCACTATCGATTATTTATGGATTTAGCGAAAGTATATAGACCATCTTCTTATGTGAATAAAAGATGGCAAGAATACTTAATGCATGAAAAAGAGATACTAAATTCAATTAAACTAAGAGGGGATAGAATGCATTAAAAAAAGAGGAACAAAACTGTTCCTCTTTTTTTAATTAATTATTATTATCTCTTGTTTCTTGAATTTTTCATTTTCTATATTTATTAAATATGTTCCTTTTTCAACATTCAGGTTTATTTCTTTGTTATTGTCTTCAACATAAGTGTCAACTTCTTGTTTAAGAACTTCTTTTCCTAAAATGTCAGTAATTTGTAAGCTGAATTTTTCTATGTTTTTATCGAGTAAAATAGAAAAAGAGCCATGGTTTGGGTTCGGGTATATAGTTATATTGATATTATTATTTTCAATCATATTTGTATTGTCATCAAAACCACAAATTTCTAAGTTGTCATACCATGCTTCGCCAGTGCAGCCATTTCCTGTGCAATAGCCATAAAAGTTAATAGCATCTAAGATATTTAATTGTTGTTCTCCTCCTGCATCTAAGCTAAATTGCCATGTGTACAAAAGTTCACCATTATAATATAATGATGTATTATCTGAATCTATGTCTATTTCTTGTCTAACTTCTACCCATGTGTCATATATCGCATCAAAAAATACTGCTTCATAACCTCCGGCATCAATAACACTTTGATCTCCACTTTCAGAAGATGCAAATGTTATTTGATGAGCCCAGATACTATTTTGGGAATCATTTTCATTGTAGTCATGTAGTATATTATAATATGCTCCCGCACCTCCTGATGAAGGAATATACATCCAAAAAATAATTTCACCTATACCACTACTTATTTCTCCAAAGCTATGCAATAGATCGTCATCTTGTTCTACTAAAATTGATTGATTACTATTATTAAATCCAGTTGATATCACATTAACATTAGAATTTAATCCATCCCATCCAAACCACTCATTAGATTGATTATCTATACTTGAGTTGTTAGAGTAACTTTCAAAATCTTCAAACCATGTTTGATTTGAACATGATTGCCATTCGTAGGAGTATTCGCAATCACCGTTATCAGTATTTGCATTAGGATTATAATTATCTGCATTTTGATCAGTGCAACCAACTATTATAGGAATACATGAACCATCATCTGTATTAGCGTTTTCATCAAAATTAAATGCCGATTCATCTGTACAACCTAGATAGATACATGAGTTGTCATTTGTATTTGCTTGAGGATCATAATTATCAGCTAAAGGATCTATACATCCTAAAATAATTTCAATATTAGAATCTACACAAAATTCGTATGAAGCTGAGCATGGTCCACTATCTCCACCTGTTATACAGTCTCCAAAAGCAGGATTTGTTTCTTGAAACAACATAATTCCATCTTCACTTGTGATAGAAAATGGCGTCCCATTTACTGTGCATGTAAACTCAGATCCACTCAGCCCATCGCCATAACTATCTGTAATAATAAATGTATAACATCCAGCACTTAAGCAAATTTCTTGTTCTTGTAAGCTTCCTCCCTCTTCCATTGTGTCTGCTGTACTACCACCAGGATATGTACCTGAACTTACTTCAGCGACAATTGCTCCGTTTTGATTGATAATTTCCCAGCTTATTTCCTCACCATAACAATCAAGTTGTAATGATAAGTTAACATTATTGTCACAAGGATATTCACATGAACCATTATCTATTGTAGCGTCCGGATTATAATTGTTTGCATTTAAGTCTGTACATCCATACACGGCATTTTCGTCAGTGCAAAATGTAGATTGATTTGCACATACATCACCATTTGTATTTTCACAGATCCAATCAATAAAATAAGAAACTCTACTATAGACACCTGGATATCCAGGTTCTGCACAACCACTTCCCCAACTTACAATACCAACTTGTAAATATGTTTCTCCGTCAGCAGCAAGAACAACCATAGGTCCACCACTATCTCCCTGACATGAATCATATCCTCCATTTGGATATCCTGCCATTATTTCATCATCTTCAACGCCTCCCCAATAATTAGATTCTTCAGTGATTGGCACCCCAACAACTTGCAGTTGAGATGAATTAGTAGTACCCTCTGTATTTCCCCATCCAGTGATCCATGACATTTGCCCAGGATCTTCTACACCTAGCTCAACTTGTTGGTCACAAACTAGAAGTACTGGTTGAGTATTATTGTTAAAACTAATTGGATCTTCTAACCTAATTAATGCAATATCCCAATTGTTGCCATTGTTACTATAGTTTTCATGGATTATAATTTGGTCTGCTTGGTAAATCGTGCCACCTTGAGCATAATCACTGTCACTTCCGACTCTTACGGCCGTATTATTGGGATTTTCACCTTGAACACAATGTGCCGCTGTTAAAACCCAATATTCATTTATAATTGATGCACCACAAAATGCATAAAAAAAACTTCCAAATGATGAGTTACCTAGAGCAACTTGATACGGATAATCTTGAATATCTGCATCTTCACCTCCAACTATATCTGCTTGTGCAAATAAAAAATTATTATTGAAATAAATTGAAAATAATAATAAAAAAAATGTTCTTATTGTCATAATTATGTGTTTTAAAATACAATTAATTGGTGTCTATCTTATGCTAAAGATACAAAAAAGAACGCGCATTCTAAGTAAAAAATGTTCTTAAATTTCACAAATTTCACAAATTTTATCAATTATAATATTTGAGGTGTTATTATTATTTTTTATAAAAGATGATATTTTTTTTATGTTTTCTGAATTTGAATTTTTCTTGACTAGCAACATGGATATTACTTTTTCAAACTCACTCTTATTTTTAACAACTTCTGCAACATCATTTTTAATAAAATAATTTGTTTCCTTAAAATCTTGATGTTTTGGACCAAAGATCAAAAAGTTACCATAAATTGCAGGTTCAATGGTATTATGAACACCCTTATCAAATCCACCACCTACATATGAAATTGATGAGTAGTTATATAAATGTTTAAGCAATCCAAAAACATCAACTATTAAAATACTTTTGTGTATCGGAATATTTTCAGTAGATATTTTAGAATAATAACAGTAGTTATTTCCTATTTTTTTAATTAAATAATTTATTTGTGAGCTTTTTATTTCATGAGGAACAACAATGTGTTTGAGATCATTTCTATCTTTTATAAATTTTGTGATTTTTTCAAAATCATTTTTCTCTAGACTACCATACACTATTGTAGTTTTATTTTGTATAAATGATGAAATAATATGATTTTTTGATGATCTCAATTTATCATTTATAATTTGTTCTATACGCAAATCGAACATCAACATACATTGGTAAATATTGTTCTTAATGAGAAAGTTATAAGTGTCTATGTCTTGGCAAAAGATATAAGAAAAAGAGTTAAGGTGTTTAGTATAAAATTTTCTATTTAAAAATCTTTTGATTTTACTTTTTTTTAATTTAAGTCCTACTGAGAAAATTGGAATTTTTTTCTTATTGATAGATTGAATCATGTTTGGCCAAATTTCGTTTTTAGAAATAATAACTAACTTAGGATTAATCAAATCAATAAAAATTTTCATATTATTTTCGGTATCAAGTGGTAAAAAAGATGTTTGATCTACTAAATCATAATCTTTAAATTGTGATAAAGCTGATTGAGAAAAAAAACTTACAAAGATTTTGTTACGACCTGTTTTCAATTTCAAAATCAGGGGTTTAATATTCTCATATTCACCAATCGAAGCACAATGGAACCAAATTCTTTTTGTTGATTTTTTTTTAATTTGATTAAAAATATTTTTTTGACCCTTTACCCATTTTTGATATTTATTATTAAATAAAGGAATCTGAAGAATTACAAATATAAATCTTAAAATAAAGTCATACATCTTTTAGAATTATAATTAATAATAATAATATTGCTCTGTAGTTCGTTCCTTAATTGGAATAATAAATCCAAATTTTAGACCAATTAAAAGATCTATTCTTTTGTTTGAGACATATGATTGTTCTGAATAGTTATATTTTCTTAAATCCTTTGTGAAGGCTTGAATAAAATTAACACCTACATTATATCTAATATTATTTTTTTTACTAAAATATATATATTCAATTACTTGTTTTGTATGAGGACCCCCACATAATCTATCATAACCTTTGATGAGATCATCATTTAATTGAGGCAGTAATGTCACAAGTGTCTCAATAAAGATTTTATGATATATATATCCCGAACCAACTGAGAAATTAAAGCCTGATCTTGCTTTTTGGGAGGGCAGTTGAACATATTTTCCTAAATTAAAATCTATATATCCACCTCTTTGAAATAATCGAATAGTTGGTATTTCACCTACTTGACTAATAATACTTCCATTATTTCCATCAATGTTATCAAATATATTATTTTCTTTAACATTTGATCCAAATAAAAAGCCAGCTTCTAAGCCATATATAATACCTTTATTTTTATAAGATAAAACACAGCTTATACTTGAATTATTTCCGAATCTTTTCTTTAAATCTCCAAAAGGAATTTGAAAACTGTGATTTATAGAAAATAAAATCACATTATCTAATTGAGTGTCATTTTTTTCTTCTTGAGCAATTAAATAAGAAGAGAAAATTAAAAATAAAAATATAAATCTCATTATTTTCAAAATTAATTAAAAAGTTGATATCATAATATTTTAAAACTATATTTAGATTTTAACTAATTGCAGATGTTGTCTTAGTATATGATTTTTGAAAAAAAAATATTAGTTACAGGTGAGTCAGGATTTATAGGTTCGCATCTTATAAGACGCCTTGTTAAATCTTATCCTAATTATGATATTCATGGTTTAGATGCCCTTACATATGCTGCAAATCGCAGTTACAATATAGATTTAGAGGAACATGATAATTATCATTTTCACCACATAAATATTTTAGACAAAAAAAAACTTAATGATTTATTTAACAAACATCAATTTTCGGACATAATTCATTTAGCTGCAGAATCACATGTAGATAATTCAATTTCAAATCCTCTTTTATTTGCCGAAACTAACATTATAGGTACAATAAATCTATTGAATTTATTTAAGGAATATTCTAGTGGTAGATTTTTACACATATCAACTGATGAAGTTTATGGAGACTTAAGTTTTGATGAAAACCCCTTTGATGAAAAACATGCATATTCTCCTAATTCTCCCTACTCTGCATCGAAAGCATCTTCTGATCACTTTGTTCAGGCATATTACAAAACTTATGATCTAGACTTAATTTCTACAAATTGTTCTAATAATTTTGGTCCACATCAACATGTAGAAAAATTAATACCTAAGATAATTTATTGTATCCTAAATGATAAAAAAATACCTATTTATGGAGATGGAAAAAATATCAGAGATTGGCTATATGTTGACGATCATGTTGATGCTCTAGATATAGTTTTTCATGATGGTGTAAGTGGTCAAAAATATAATATTGGAGCAAATAATGAAATTTCAAATATCGATTTAGTTAAATTAATTTGTACAATATGTTACCAGAAAAAATTACATAATAATCCACAAGATTTAATATCATTTACCAATGATAGATTGGGCCATGATAGAAGGTATGCAATTAATTCATCTAAGTTAACTAAGAATTTAAATTGGAAGCCTAGCGATAATTTTCATTTATTGTTATCACATACAATTGATTGGTACGTGAATATGTTTAAATTTTAGCTTTAGTTGAAGCTACATTTCTGTTTATTCTTTTATTTAAGCCAATTAATACATTGCCTGGACCAACTTCATAAAAATGATTTGCCCCATCTGAAATCATATTTTGAATAGTTTGAAACCATCTAACTGGTTTCACAAGTTGATTTACTAAATTTTTTTTTATAATCTCACACTCGGTCTCAGGTTTTGCATGTACGTTTTGATAAATTGGGCAAATTGGTTTATTAAACTCAATATTATTGATAGCAGTTGTTAGCGAGTCTTTTGCTGACTCCATTAAAGGAGAGTGAAAAGCACCTCCTACAGGTAAAATTAAAGCTCTTTTAGCACCTTGGGATGATAGTATGTCACAGGTTTTTTTTACAGATTCAAACTCACCTGAAATCACAATTTGATTTGGTGAGTTATAATTTGCAGTTACAACAATACCAATTTCTTTTGCGCAAATTTCCTCAATTTTATTTGAATCTAATCCTATAATTGCAGCCATAGTTGATTTATTCTTTTGGCAAGCAAGTTGCATGGCATTGGCTCTATTTATAACAAGATTTAATCCGTCTTCAAATGAAATCATCCCACCTGCTGTAATTGCGGAAAACTCACCTAGAGAATGACCAGCTAACATATTAGGTTTAAAATTTGATAAATGATATGCCAGAATTACGGAGTGAATAAATATTGCAGGTTGAGTTACTTTTGTTTGTTTTAAATCATCTTCATTTCCCTCAAACATTAATTTACATATATCAAAATTTAAAATTTGATTTGCTTTTTCAAATAATATTCTTGCATCTTTACTAGACCTAAATAAATCTAATCCCATACCTGGAAATTGGGAACCTTGACCAGGAAAAATAAATGCTTTCATACAATTAATTTTTTTATTTATTTAAAAATTTATAATAGATAGTTTATGATTTATGAATTAAACTAGACCAAAACTCGTGAGAAATCTCACTGCTAAAATTACTTTTGGGAGCTAAAATTGTAGAAATTGCATCGTGAGAATGAAGTGATTCTTGATGAGAGCAAACTACTCTAAAGTCTTTAATTCGGTCATCATTTACTAACTTTTCATATAACATTCTTGAAGCATCTTCAACAAATTTTAAGCTTGCTCCATTAAGTTCAGCAAAGGCCATTTCATCTTCTCGCTTAACAATTACTTGAGTTTCGGTGTGGAGAGCATCAGAGCACATTTCTTGAATTTCTTCTATCCATATTATTTGTTCAGTTTCTATTGATACTCTAGCAACAGATCTTTGGGAATGAGGAACTACAGCTGTATTTCGTTTTTCTCTTGCATATTCAGCTAATTCGTAAGAACACGGACAAGCGGACGAGTATACAAAGTCAAAGTGAATAATCTTTTTAAATGTTCCATTTTTTGATAAGTTACCTTCCATAGAAACATTATAATATTGATATCCTTTATTATCTGATCTAAGAGAAGATAGTAATATTGGATATGAAAAATTCAATAGAATTTTTGCATCAAAAGAATCTAAATTATTTTTATATTTTAATAATACCTCCTTTATTTTATCAAAAATCAATTGATTTTTAAAATCATAAAATGTTCTTATAATCCTAGACATATTAATGCCTTTTTTATGTGCTTCTAATGAAACAGTTCCAGTTACTTTTGTTTCTAGTTCTATTATTTCACCATTTCTTTTTTTATATTTTAAAGGTAATTTGAAATTGTGTGTTCCAACTTGTTGAATACTTACATTAGCTCCTTTAATTAGAGACGAAGGACCGTTTTGAATATCCGGAAATTTATCTATCTCACGTTGCGTGGGATTGTAATTGGAATCGTATGTTGTATTTTTACTTTTCATTTTAATATTTATTCACCATAGTATTCAAAGGAGTTATTTTCAGTTTCATTAATTTTAATTTTATATAATTTTGCCCCTAAAGTTTCAATTGGTTCTGACAACTCTTTCCAAATTTGTATGCATAAATTTTCAGTTGTAGTAACCATGTCTTTCATAAAGGAGACATCATTAATGAAATTATGATCAATTTTCGAAGTAACTTTATCTTTAATGATTTTTTTTAATTCTTTAAGATCAATAATCATTCCGTTCTGGGGGTTTATTTTCCCAGTTACCGTAACAAATAGCTCATAATTATGTCCATGAAGCTCATAACATTTTCCAAAAATATTTTTATTTTCTTTTTGTGAAAATTTCCCATTTAATAGCTTATGAGCAGATGAAAACCGTTCTCTTCTAGTGATATACATGATTAATTTTTTAATTCTTCTCTTATTTCAACTAATTGACTTCTAATTTGTTTTAAATTTGTAATAATTTGGTGATTTTTTTCAACTCCTTCTTTATTGACTCTAAGTCTTTTTTTTGCTCCTTCAATTGTATATTTTTTTTCTTTAACTAGATGATAAATAATCGTTATATTCTTAATATCATTTTTTGTAAAAATCCGATTACCTTTTGAATTTTTTTTTGGCTTAATTAAATCAAATTCTTTTTCCCAAAATCTAATTAGTGAATTTTTGACATTTAGCATTTTTGCAACCTCGCTGATTGAGTAATAAAGTTTATTGTCAGAAAAATTCATCTAATCTAAGGATTGGTTTTCTTGTGATGCCATAAATAACATTTGTTCATATTCTTCAGGTGAAAGGTCACTATGGTAGAAGTTGATAGGATTGATTTTTTCTCTTTTATATCTAACTTCGTAATGTAGGTGAGCTGCAGTTGATTTACCAGTATTCCCTACATGACCAATTAGGTCACCACGTTTAACCTTTTGACCTTTTTTTACCAAAACCTTATCTAAGTGTGCATAAAAGCTTTGATAATCATAACCATGGTTAATTAAAATATAATTGCCATAATCTTTTTTACTTCTAGTTTTTTTTATTTTTTCAATAGTTCCATTACCAGTAGCATAAATTGGAGTTCCAATTGGAGCGGCAAAATCCATCCCATAGTGAAATTTTTTTGTTTTATAAATTGGATCAATCCTTCTTCCAAAACCTGATGACATACGTGATAATTCTTCATTTGAAATAGGTTGAATAGCGGGGATACATGCTAACATGTCATTTTTGTTTTTTGCTAATTTAATTACTTCGTCAAATGACTTAGATTGAATAAATAATTGTTTTTGTAGTTGATCAATAATTTTTTGAGATTCAATAATTAAATCAGAATAATTATATCCTTTATATTGTTCATATCTGTTAACACCACCAAATCCTGCTTTTCTTATTGATTCGTCAATTGGATCAATTCCAAAAATCATTCTGTAGATGTTATCGTCTCGTTTTTGAATATCATCTAAAACTAATTCTGCTTGATCCACTTTTTTTAAAATAGCCATATATTGTAATTCTAAGTTATTGATTTCTCTTTTGAGTTTCTTCTCTTTTGGCGAGTCTATGAAATTAAATAATATTATTGTAATTAGAGATGCTAAAATAACAGATGATAAAGAATATTTTAATAGGCTAAAAAATAGCGCATTTTTTGTTTTAAGTTTTTTATAACTTAAACTTTTTGAGTCAAAATAGTATTTTTCTGTACTATATTTCAATTAATTTATAATTAGTTTAATTATTCAATACTATTTTGCAATAGTATAATTATTGTGCAAATTTATGCATTTATTTTAAACGACTTTATTCATAAATAATTTTAAATTTGTTAATGAATTAAAATTGTATGAAATCTAAAAAATTAAGACAGCATTTTATTAGTTATTTTCAAAACAGAAAACATCAACAAGTTGCTTCCTCTCCAATTGTAATAAAGGACGATCCTTCTCTATTATTTGTGAATGCAGGCATGAATCAATTTAAAGATCTTTTTTTAGGTCAAAAAAAAGTTGAATACCCAAGAGTTGTAAACAGCCAGAAATGCTTACGAGTATCTGGTAAACATAATGATTTAGAAGAAGTAGGCTTAGACACTTATCATCACACAATGTTTGAAATGTTAGGCAACTGGTCATTTGGTGATTATTTTAAACGTGATGCAATTTTTTATGCGTGGGATTTTTTAACTAGAGAACTGGGTGTTGACAAAGATAGACTTTATATTACTTATTTTAAGGGAGATGAGAATCAGAAACTACAGGCTGATTTAGAAACCAAAAATATTTGGTCAGAAATCATTGATCAATCTAGAATTGTAGAGGGTAATAAAAAAGATAATTTTTGGGAGATGGGTCAAACAGGTCCTTGTGGACCTTCAACCGAAATTCATATTGATTTGCGATTAGATGACGATAGACAAAAACATCCAGCACTTAGTCTCATTAATTGTGATCATCCACAAGTGATAGAGATATGGAATATAGTATTTATAGAATTTAACAGATTAGAAAATAAAAATTTAGTCTCTCTTCCTAATAAACACGTTGATACAGGTATGGGCTTTGAAAGGTTGTGCATGGTATTGCAGAATAAAAAATCTACTTACGACACAGACCTTTTTTCAAATTTAATTAATGTTTTAACTAAATTATCTAAATTTTCTTATGGAAAAAATAGTTCAATAGATGTGGCATTCAGAGTCATTGTAGATCATATAAGAGCAATAGTTTTTGCTATAGCAGATGGTCAAAAACCAAGTTCTAATGGAGCTGGATATGTTATTAGAAGAATATTAAGAAGAGCAGTTAGATATGGTTATACACATTTGAATTTGAAAGAACCCTTTTTATATAGATTAGTAAATACTCTGTCAGAAGATTTTAAAGATATATATCCAGAAATCTTTGCGCAATCAAATTTAATCACTAAGATTATAGAGCATGAGGAGAAGTCTTTTTTACGTACTCTAGGTAAGGGTTTAGAGCAAATTAATAATTTAGTGAGGCAATATGAGGTAAAAAAAACAGAAATTCCTGGCTCAGATGTTTTCTTTCTATATGATACTTATGGTTTCCCCCCTGACTTAACTAATTTGATTTTGAAAGAAAAAGGCTTATGTTATAATTTGGATGAATTTAGTACTTTAATGTCTGAGCAAAAAAATAGATCAAGAAAATCTTCAGAAATTAATTTAGGAGATTGGATAATTCTAAATACAGAAACAAACCAAGACTTTTTAGGATACTCTAAAAAAGAAATTTTAAATGTTAATCTGTTAAGATACAGAAAAGTCACCCACCATGGACAGAATTACTTTCATTTAGTTTTTAATAAAACTCCATTTTATCCCGAAGGTGGAGGACAAGTAGGTGATACAGGATATATTACCAATATGCATATTTCTGACTTAGATTTTATTCTTCCGGTTATAAACACAAAAAAAGAAAATAACTTAATTATCCATATAGTAGATGCAAATATCTTTAATATAGATTTAAAGAATAAAGAAAATATTGGTTTACATGTTGATTTGAAACGAAGATTATCTATACAGCGTAATCATTCGGCTACACATTTGTTGCATAATAATTTAAGGTTAATGTTTGGCAATCATATTGAACAAAAAGGTTCTTTCATAAACTCCAAATATTTAAGATTTGACTTTTCTCACCATCAAAAAATCAATGACAATGAACTTAATTCTTTAGAAAAAAATATTAATCAGAATATAACAAATGCTTTGATGTTAAAAGAGCAAATAAATGTACCAATAAATGAAGCAAAAAAAATGGGTGCTATATCGTTATTTGGTGAAAAGTACACAGAATTAGTTCGAGTTATTCAATTTGGTGATTCTATTGAGTTGTGTGGAGGTACTCATGTAAATAATACATCTGAGATAGGCTGGTTTAAAATTTTATCTGAGTCTTCAATTTCTTCTGGTATTCGTAGAATTGAGGCAGTTACTAGTGAAAGTGCTATTAAATACGCAAATCAACAATTTAATATTTTAGGTTCACTAAAAAATATGCTAAAAAATACAGATGATTTAGAAAAATCAGTAAAGTTATTAGTTGAGGAAAATAAGCAATTACGTCATTTGGCTGAGTCAAACAAAAAAAACCAAATTACTCAGTCATTTAATGAACTTAATGATAAAATCATAGACAATGGTAATTGTAAAAGCTTATCTGCTGAAATTAATTTAGATCCGGCTTCTATGAAAAATATTTGCTTCAAATTTTTAGAAAAATATGATGATATTGTCATTTTATTATTAACTACTCATGCAAAAAAAATCATTATAAATGTTGCTGTCAGTAAAGAAATGGTTAAAACCAAACTTTTGAGTGCTAATAAAATTCTACATTTAATTGCAACCCACATTAATGCTAAAGGAGGTGGTCAAGATTTTTTTGTAGTTGCTTCAGGGTCAAATTATGACGGAGTCCCTAAACTATTAAAGGCTTTCAATAAAATAGTTACAAGTTTGTAATTAGTTTTTCATCTACTTCATTAGGAAGTGTAACTTCTAATAATTTGTTTTTTTTCATTTCTAATTTTATTGCTTTTATAGCCCCTTGATTTCTAGCCCATGATCTTCTGGCAATACCATTATTAACATCCCAGTGAAGCATGTTGACTAAATTTTCTTCAGATTGTTTTGATCCATCTAATAATAATCCGAAACCGCCGTTTATAACTTCTCCCCAACCTACACCACCACCATTATGAATCGAAACCCATGTTGCACCTCTAAAGCTATCACCAATCACATTATGAATTGACATATCAGCAGTAAATTTTGATCCATCGTAAATATTGGATGTTTCTCTAAAAGGTGAGTCTGTCCCAGAGACATCATGATGATCTCTTCCAATAATAATTGGCCCAATCTCTCCTTTCTTAATGGCTTTATTAAAGGCTTTAGCTATTTCTATTCGTCCATCACTATTCGCATACAAAATTCTTGATTGCGATCCAACAACTAATTTGTTTTCATGAGCAGATTTTATCCACTCAATATTGTCTTTCATTTGTTGTTTAATTTCTTTAGGAGCCGTTAAAATCAATTTCTCTAATACTTTTTGAGCTATTTTGTCAGTTTTTTTTAGATCAGATAAAGTATTTGTCGAACATATCCATCGAAATGGACCAAATCCAAAATCAAAACAAAGTGGGCCCATAATATCTTGAACATAAGAGGGGTATTTAAATTCTCCATTTTCTGAAAAAATATTAGCTTTTGCCCGCCCAGCTTCAAGTAAAAAAGCATTCCCATAATCAAAGAAATATGTACCTTTTTTTGAGTGTTTATTGATGTAATTCACATGGCTTCTTAAAGCTTTATAAACTAGTTTTTTAAATTTAATTGGATTTTCTTTAATTAATTTATTTGAATCATCTAAACTTAGTTGATTAGGATAATAACCACCATTAAAAGGATTATGAAGCGATGTCTGATCTGAACCTAAATCAACAAAAATCTTTTCTTCATATAGTTTTTTCCACAGGTCTATTATGTTCCCATGAAAAGCAAATGCTATAATTTGTTTTTGTTTTTTTGCTTCTATAACTTTTTTGATTAAACTATCTAGGTCTGATGAAATAACATCAACCCAACCTTGTTCAAATCTCTTTTCAATTACTTTTTTATTAACTTCAGCTGTGATGCTAATTAAACCCGCAATTTTAGCTGCTTTTGGTTGGGCACCGCTCATTCCACCTAATCCAGATGAAACAAATATTTTTATTTTATTTGAATTAGTTTTATGCATTCTTGCTGCATTTAGTATTGTAATCATTGTACCATGTACAATGCCTTGTGGACCAATATACATAAACGATCCAGCGGTCATTTGTCCATATTGAGTTACACCTAACGCATTAAGTTTATTTAGGTTTTCATTAGACGAATAATTTGGAATCATCATTCCATTAGTAACTACTAATCTTGGTGCATTTAGTGAAGAAGGGAAAAGACCTAAAGGGTGTCCGGAATATAGAACTAGTGTTTGTTGGTCATTCATTTTAGACAAGTACTGCATTGTGAGAAGATATTGAGCCCAGTTTTGAAATACTGCTCCATTTCCTCCATATGTAATGAGTTCATCAGGGTGTTGAGCAATATCATGATCAAGATTATTGCATATCATCATCATAATAGCTGCCGCTTTTTTTGATTTGTGTGGAAAATCATTAATACTTCTTGCTTTCATTATATAGGTAGGTTTATAACGATACATATATATTTTTCCAAAACTTTTTAGTTCATTTTCAAATTCTTTGATAAGTTTTATGTGTAGTTCTTTTGGAAAATAGCGTAGAGCATTTTTTAATGCTAATTTTTTTTCAGTTACGGTAAGATGAATATTTTTTTTTTGGTGCGTGATTAACTAAATCATCATATTTTTTATCTTTTGGTAAAACTGTTGGAATTCCTTCACAAATTATTTTAAAAAATTCATTTTTTTTCATTTTTTTCTTTATTATAAGGACAATTTATGCAATTAGATTGACAACAAAATCCTCTTTTTAGATGATATTTTTTGGTGAAAATAATAAAACCCTCTTCAGATAAATAATAATCTTCTTGTCGTAATTTTTTTAAAGGGTTAAAATTTCTCATTTTAATTTCTTTCACAAATTACAAGTTCCAAAATATGATTATTTTCAAAACCATTTGGACTCATATCAGCATTATTTAAAAGTCCATCTCCATCAATATCATTATCACTATCATTTAATATACCATCATTGTCTATATCATCATCTTGGACAGATCTGTATCCAGTTTGATATTTGGTTAAATCTATTAGCGCTATGTTGCCACCAATATCATTGCTGTTCCCCCAAATTATATAATCCCACAAATCATCGTTTTCACATATGTAAAATACATCTTTAGGATTCGTTAAATCACCGTTAAAGTCATCCATGTTATATGTGTTACAATCTAAACATTCTTCTTTAGAGCAATTATTAAGAAAAATAATTAATGACATAAAAAAAATCAGTTGACATAATTTTGTTTTCATAATTAATTTTTAAAAAATTATACTAATTTAATCTTTATTATGAATTTAAATATTCCAAGTCCTATTACCAAGTTGAACAGTATTTTTTTAAAAAAAAAATCTGTTGAAATATATGTAAAGAGAGATGATTTAATTCATGAAATAATTTCTGGTAATAAGTCTAGAAAGCTTAAATATAATTTCATGGATGCTCAAACAAAAGATTACACCAATATACTAAGTTATGGTGGACCATATTCTAATCATTTACATGCACTTAGTTATATGTCTAAAAAATTAAATTTAAAGTCTATTGGTGTTGTTAGAGGTCAAAAGTATGATAAATTAAACCCTACATTATCCTTTTGTCAAATAAATAATATGTCTTTTTATTATTTAAATAGAGAAGATTATAGACATAAAAAATATGACCCTCTTAATCTTCAACTGTTCAGAAAAAAATATGGTGAATTTTATCTAATTCCAGAAGGAGGGAATAATTTGCTAGGATTAAATGGTTGTTCAGAAATTTTAAGTGAAGTTGATGTTAACTTTGATTTTTTTTGTTGTGCTGTTGGGACTAGTTGTACAGCTTCAGGCATAATTAGAGCATTAAAAAAAAATCAATTTTTAATTGGTTTTTGTCCATTTTTAAAAATACTAGAACAAGAAAATAATATTAAAAAATGGACAAAATCTGATAATTGGAAATTAGTCCCTGATTTATTTTTTAAAGGATTTGGTCAAATAGATCAGGAATTAACTTTGTTCGTTAAAAAATTTTATTGGAATTATAATATAAAATTAGATTTAATATACATGGGAAAATTATTTTATCATCTTTTTAATTATATTCAAAGAGATTTTTTTAAAAAAAACACTAAAATTTTAGTTTTGCATAGTGGCGGCTTACAAGGTTTACACGGTTTTAATTTTGATTTCAAATGAAGTTATTAGTATTTTTTATTAGTTTATTTATTTCAAACTTACTTATATCTCAAAGTGTTTCAAATTACATTAAAGAATATAAAGATTTAGCAATTGAAGAAATGTTCTTATATAGAATACCTGCAAGTATTACTTTAGCTCAAGGCATTTTAGAGTCTGGAAGCGGAACAAGTAGATTGGCTTTAGAATCAAATAATCATTTTGGGATAAAATGTCATGCTGATTGGAAAGGCCCTACGATTTTGCATGATGATGATGAAAAACAGGAATGTTTTAGAAAATATGATAATCCTGCTCAGTCCTATCGTGATCACTCAATATTTCTTACCGAAAGAAGTCGTTATGCTTTTTTATTTGGTTTACGTAAAACAGATTATAAAGGATGGGCAAAGGGTTTACAAAAAGCTGGATATGCTACAAGCAAAACATATTCAAAAAAAATTATAAAAATCATAAAAGAATATCAATTATTTAATTACGACAAAAAAAAAATAAATAAAAGACAAAAGAATGAAATTTTGCAAAAGAATGAGATTGTCCAAGAAGCTAAAGAGATTGAGAAAAATTACACAAAATTTGTGCATGCAAAAGAGGGACAGACTTTTGATGATATTGCTGAGGAATTCGATGTATGGCTATGGGAAATTCTTAAATACAATGAAGTTACAGAAGATCGAATTTTGTTGAAAGATGAAAAAGTATATTTAAAACCTAAAAGAAATAAAGGTTTCATTTCTCATCATGTTTTTGTAGAAGGTGAAACTATGTATTCTATTTCTCAATTGTATGGTATTAAAATCAAAAAATTATATAAAAAAAATAAAATGAAAATTGGAGAAGAGCCATTTGTTGGTCAAAAATTAAGTTTAATTAAAAAGGTCAATTGATTTTATAATTATATACTTTACCCTCTTTACTTCCAACAATTAGATTAACATTATTTTCATTTAAAATACCAATTTCAAAGTCAGTAGTTCCAAAAAAGGGCTGTTTTTTCAACTCACCATCTTGATCTAGAATATATATTAAATTTGTATTTTGGTCTTTAGTTGCTATATATAAAATATCATTATTTTGAAAGGTTTTGGGATGCGATAAATTAGTTGTTTTTTTTGGAAAATTAAATTCAAATTCACTTAAATTAGATACATATGATAACTTGTTTTTTTTGATAGTTAAATCATAATTATTTGTGGTTATATATGAATCATTTGTATTTAAATTTTCTATATCCACGAAATTAACTCTTCCATCAAAATAGATTTCCAGCACTTTTCCATATTGATTTAAATGCGTTAATTTACTTTTTTCTAAATTATCACTAAGTATTAGATTAATAGGATTGGATGATCTATATATTGTATCTGAAATATTCAATCTTGATTCTCCTTTTCTATTTAACATGTGTATTCTGCCATTCTCTTCACAAATAATAATAAAATCTCTGTTAAATAGTTGTACAAGAGTGGGTGTGTGTGATATATCGGTTTCAGTTGATTCAAATTGCCAACCTTTAATGATTTCCCCCCTCTGATTATACACAATTACTCTATTCTCGAAAGGCACAAAAATACGGTAGTTTCGTATTTTGTCATAATCAAATACGGCTAATGGAAGAGTCATTTTAGCTGGTGTTTTTAAAGGAAATGGTGATACATTTTTTCCATTTCTGTCAATGATATAAATAGAGTCGCTAGTGTTAAATAGATATTGTAATTTATTATTTTTAAAAACATCAATTTGATTTATTTTTCCAATAATTTGATGTCCAATTTTTCTTCTCCATATTTCTGCGCCCATATCATTTATTAAATAGATGTTATTTTGCACATCTTGAGTGATTATCTCATTAGATAGATTGTTATGGTTCATAACAATTTGAGGCATAAAATTTGTTTCATTATTTAAATTGAAATCCCATACTGTGAGATTTTTAAATTTTTCGTTTTGATAAATAAAGCAAAGTGAATTAAAGAAATAATCACTTGAACCAATATTTTTAGAAGACATAGAATTAAATATCTGTTTCCATTTAATATTGTCTTCTTTAAATTTTATATAAAATGAGTTGTGACATTTACCTCCCATTTTACTATTGATTTTATTTATTGATTTTGTTTTATCTACTGTTTGATTAGATATTTTATTATTGATTAATGATTTAAGTTGTTTTTGGGATTGGCTAAAAATAAAATATTTATCATCATAGATGTAAAAGATATCTGACCATTTTTCTGTAATTTTTTTAAACCAGTCATTATTTTCTAATTTAACTGTGTTTATTCTTTGGATTTTATAATTTGAATAATTTAATTGTTGTTTAGAGATGTGTAGTTTCTCTAACTGTTTGATACATTCAAAATTATTTTGACTTTCAAAAATTAAATATGAAATATCTTTAGAGTTATAGTCTTCATAAGCTATATTGATTTCATTTGGTTCCCATTTAGTGTATGAAAAGTGATAATTATTTATTTTTGGACCATCGTTAATAAAATTCATTACAGCATTTAAATCATGAAAATTATTAATCTTATAGTTATAAAATCCTTTAATATGCCTTGGTAGAATTGCTTCAATGTTTGACTCTTTTATGTCGCTATATTTGTTTGTATCTAAATATCTATTATTCCCTCTGTTTGTGACACCTGCTAGGAGTATACTTTCCTCATCTGTTTCTACATCAAAAAGGGACCATGTTTTAGACTTAAGAAAAAGATTTTGGCAACCTACTTTGTCTGCTAAATAGTCTGTCTTAATAAGTAGATTGATATCACTATACTTTGGAAGATTTTGATCTAGTTTTTCTATTTGTTGAGACTGAAAAAGATTAATGCCGCTATTTAATTGCCGAATACTTGATTGTATCAATATTTTAGAAAAACTTACTGTTATTATATCTTGAAAAATATAATAAAATAAACTTGAGTTTTTAAAATTCTTATTGTGGTCTAATTTTAATTCTTTGATTTCTAAATTGTCATATTCAGATTTTAGAATTTTAAATTCAGTTTGATTATTAACTAATTCTTGGATTTTTAGCTCTGAGTTTATTTTTGTTGAAATAAGTAAATCTGGTTTTTTTTCATTAAGCAATTGTGAACTTATATAAATAGGTTGAGAATTATGTATAAGATTGAAGTCAAATATTTCACTTATTAAATAATAATCATTTAAGTAGTTATGAATAAAATCAATTTCTTTGATCTCTTGCCACCATGCAAAATTATTTAATTTATTTGATATTTTTTGAAAATTATGTAATCTAAGAATGAAGTCAGATTTGAATGGTATAACTTGTGTAATTTTTAGTTCTTTTGGGTCAGGATCATAATTGCAATTACTTAAACAAAATATGCAAAGGATTATAAAAAATAATTTTTTCATTTTACAAATTTAATCTATTGTCGTTAAAATAATTTGAAGCTTTTCCTATGAAATTTGGATAAACCAAATTCTTTTATTGCCATCTTATGTTTTTTAGTAGGATAACCCTTATTTTTCTCCCATTCATAATGAGAGTGTTGTATAGCTATTTTTCTCATTATTTTGTCTCGGTGTGTTTTGGCAATAATTGAAGCAGCAGCAATTGACTTAAATTTTTGATCTCCTTTGATAATACATTTGTGAGGAATGTTTAAATATTTATGAAATTGATTTCCATCAATTAATAGTATGCCAATTTTTTTTGAGGTATTTAATTCTTCAATCTTTTTAATAGCTAAATGCATAGCTTTAATTGAAGCATTTAATATATTGATTTTATCAATTTCATCACTATTTACTATTCCTACACTCCAAAAAAGACTTTGTTTTTTTATTTTATAACTTAACTCTTCTCTTAAATTCGCGGATATTTTTTTTGAATCATTTATTTTTGTGCACTTAAAATTATTTGGCAATATCACGGCCCCTGCTACAACAGGTCCAGCTAAAGATCCTCTTCCAGCTTCATCACACCCACATACTAATTTATTTAATTCAAATTGTATCATATAAAGTATATTAAAACTCAAATAATTTTGCAATTTTAGCTGAAGTCAAATCCCAATTAAATATTTGACTTCTTTTCAAACCTAGATTGATTAGGTTTTTTCTTAGTTGATTGTCCTGATCAATTTCTGACATTGATTTTGAAATAGAAACAACATCATGAGGGTCTACTATGATAGCAGCATCTTTTGCAATTTCAGGCATTGAGCTTGTGTTTGATGTTATTACTGGAACACCAGACTTCATAGCTTCTACAATGGGTAGACCGAAGCCTTCAAATAATGACACGAAGCAAAGTGCTTTAGCTGAAGCTAAAATTAAAGGCATTTTTTTTTCGTCAACTTGACCAAGAAAAATAACATCTTTTTTATATTTCATAGAATTAAATACATTTTCAGTCTTCTTGTCCCACCATTTTCTTTTACCAATGATTACTAATTTATTTCCCCCATGATTTTGTTTATATATTTCAAATGCTAAAAATAAATTTTTAATATTTTTTCTTTTATGCAAACTGCCTACAAATAGAAAGAAATCAACATTGTTAGTAATTCTTTTTTTAATTATTTTTTTTTCTCTTTCACTTATTGGTTTAAATTGTTCTGAAACACCATTGTATACTACAATAATTTTATTTTCTTTAATATCATAAGTTTTGACAATATCTTTTTTTGAGAACTTAGAAACAGTCACAATATGCTTTGCAATTTGAGCATACTTTTTGAAATAAATCCTATAAAATTTACTATGAAACCAAGCTAAATCTTGTGGGCGATGTTCAAAATTAATATCATGAATTACAGCTATTGACGGTGCCTTTATTCTAGTAGATAGGAAACCGTCTGGAGATAAAAATAAATCAGGTTTGATTTTTTTATTTATTAAATTAGGTAATCTATATTCAAACCAAATATACCAAAGGAATGGATGACGAGTAGGTGGATATAGTATATGTGGAATTATATTATTAGAAAAAATAAAATCTTTTGAAAATTGTCTGTCAAAGATGAAGTGAAATTCAATTTGTGGATTATTTTTTGTTATTCTTTTTAAAGTTTCTAAGCTAAATCTCCCAATACCATCTAGATGATTTTTAATTAATAATCTTGTGTTAACTGCAATTTTCATTTCATGAATTTAATTAAATTATGAACTAATTTTAGATATTAATTAGATATTTTACATTAACTTAAAATTAGTATTATTCATTTTGGTTTACATGAAGAAAAAATTTATCACCAATTTGGTGTTGGTTATCTTTTTAAATTTATTGATCAAACCTTTCTATATTTTAGGAATTGATGCAGAAGTAATTAATCAAGTTGGTGCTAAAGCTTATGGAAATTATTTTGCTTTAATAAATTTCTCATTTATTCTAAATATTATCCTAGATTTAGGAATTACCAATTTTAATGTCAAGAATATTGCTCAGCATCATCAGTTGTTAGATAAGCACTTTTCTGGTATAATTACAATTAGACTAATTTTAGTTATTATTTATTGTATAGCTACTTTATTATTAGCCATTTTGGTAGGTTATAATTCTCTCCAAATTAAGCTTCTGATAATACTGGCGATTAATCAGTCACTAGTTGCTTTTATTCTATATATCAGATCAAATCTTTCAGGTCTTCATTTATTTTTTCAAGATAGTTTAATATCTATATTAGATAGAACTTTATTAATACTTATTTGTTCTTTGTTGTTATGGGGCGGTATTACTTCTCAACCATTTCAAATTGAATGGTTTGTGTACTCTCAAACTCTTGCATATTTTATAACTCTTATAGTGTGTTTTTTATTGGTTTTTAGCAAAACCAATAAATTTACTTTTAAATGGAACACAAAATTTGCATTAGTTATTTTGAAACAAAGCTTTCCTTATGCATTATTAATTTTATTAATGACAATCTATTATAGGATTGATAGTGTGATGCTTGAAAGAATGTTGAATGACCAGTCACTACAAGCGGGCATTTATGCACAGGCATATAGGTTCTTTGAAGCATCTAATATGATAGCTTATTTATTTGCAGCTTTATTGTTGCCAATTTTTTCTAGAATGATTAAATTAAATCAATCTATTGTTGAAATTGTTAATTTTTCATTTAAATTATTGATGGGTTTTGTTTTAACATTAGCTGTTTTTTGTTGCATATTTAATTATAATATTATTGACTTTCGATATGATGCTCATATAGAAGAAGCATCAAAAATTTTATCTGTTTTAATGATATGTTTTTTGTTTGTTTCATCAACCTATATTTTTGGAACTCTATTAACTGCTAATGGAAATTTATATCATCTTAATTTAGTTGCCGGAATTGGTGTTGTTATCAATATAACATTAAATATTTTACTTATTCCAAAGTATCAAGCTTTAGGTTCTGCTTTTGCTAGTCTAATTACTCAATTTCTAACTGGTGTTGCACAAATTATATTATGCTGTCATTTCTTTAATTTAAATCTTAAAAAAACTTTATCTCAAATACTCATATTTTTAATTGGTCTTTTTCTTTTTGCATTCTTTCTTAAATGTTTTTACTCATTTACAATTTTGAATTTATTACTTTATTTAACTTTTAGTTTTATTTGGTTATTTATTTCAAAACTTGTTAAAATATCGGATTTTCATTTATTAATTAGTACTGAAATAAAATAACATTATATTTGCCTCAATTAAATTTTATATATCTATGGAAAAAAATAATTTTGATCTTTTTTGGTTATTAGGTATTATAAAAAAACATATAACACTTCTGTTAATAATTTTTATAATTACAATTGTTTCATCATCTCTTTTCTCATTATATATGATAGAAGACAAATTTGAGTCCTCTGTTATTATTTATCCAACTATTACTAATGCGGCTACTACTTCTTTAGAAACTGCCTTAGAATTTGGTGGAGAAGGTGAAGCCGAACAATTATTAGATGTTCTGGGTAGTGATGAAATTAGATACAAAGTGATTGAAAAATATAACCTATTCGATCGTTATGAAATTGAGGATGATAACCCTTACCCTAAAACAGCAATCAAAAAGGCTTACGAAAAACATATTAAATTTAAAAAAACTAGATTCCATTCAATCAGAGTTGTTGTTCTAGATAAAGACCCACAAATTGCTGCTGATATTGCTAATGATTTCTTGGATCTTATAGATATGGCAATGACTAGGATTCGAGCAACAAGAGCGGATCAATCTATTGAGATACTTGAAAGACGTAAAGAAATCTTAACACAGCAAAAAAACATAGCTCAAGATTCGTTAAAAAAATACCATGCCTTAGGGATGATTAAGGTTGGTCAGCAAACTGAAAGATTAACTGAACAGTATGCAATCGCATTGGCAGCAAATAATATTTCAGGTGCTCGAAGAATTAAAAATGAACTTAATTTATTTGCTGAGAATGTAGGAGACATGGAATATATACTGAGAAAAACTTGGAAAATAGAAGATGAGCTATCTGCTATTTCAATAGCAGTTGATAAAATAAGATTAGATGCAGAGTATACTTATAATAATACTTTTGTAATTAATCGTGCTACACCAGCCGATAAGAAATCTTATCCTCAAAGATCTCTTATTGTTATGAGTTCATTGATTTCAGTAATGTCGATGGCATTAATTTCTCTTATTGTGTTTGAATCAGGGATCTTACATTATGTTAAAAATTAATAATAGACCTCAATTTATAGTTGGTTTTTTCTCAGTATTATATCTTCTAATACTTTTATTCTTATCCATTGATGATAACTATGCAATTTTAATTTTGCCAGTTATTTTATCCGTTATACTATTGGCTATTTTTGATTATAAAAATATATTTTATCCTCTTATCTTTTTAACTCCATTATCAATCCCATTGTCAGAAATATCAGATTTTGGTTTAAGTGAAATGGCTCTTCCTACTGAACCTATGTTATTTGGTTTGTTAATTTTAACAATCTTACAAATGATATATAATAGACATTTATTTTTACCTATTTTAAAACACCCAATTGTTTTCTATATTTTTCTATATTTAGTTTGGATGTTTATTACTTCTTTAACTTCCACTATGCCGATAGTTTCTATTAAATATTTCTTAAGTAAGGTTTGGTTTATATTTCCTTTGATATTTATGGGCTCCTTACTCTTTAAAGAACCTAAGATGATTGAGCGTTTTATTTTACTTTATATTATTCCATTATCATTAGTTATCATATATACAATAATTAAACATTCTGGTTATGATTTTGATAAACAGTCTGCTCATTACATGATGTCTCCTTTCTTTAGAGATCATACTTCTTATGGTGCTATTATTGCTTTTTTTTTACCTCTTACTTTTACGCTGCTTTTTATTAAAAATCATCATTGGATAATTAGGTTTTTAATTATTTCTATTTTTTTAATTATGTTAATAGGTTTTGTCCTTTCATTTACTAGGGCAGCTTGGTTAAGCCTTATAATATCTTTGATTTTGGCATTAATTATTAGATTTAAAATTGATAGAAGAGTTCTTTTTTCAAGCCCACTGATTCTCATTTTTTTTATATGGTTTTCTCAAGATCCTTTAATAGATTTTTTAGAAAAAAATACTCAAAATACATCTGATAATTTATTTGAGCATGTTGGCTCAATTTCCAACATATCTACTGATGCTTCAAATGTTGAGCGAATTAACAGATGGCATTGTGCTTTATATATGTTCTATGATAAACCAATTTATGGATTTGGACCAGGGACCTATCAATTTCAATATGCACCATATCAGTTACTTAAATATTATACTGTAATTAGGTCTAATACTGGACAGGGAGGAAATGCACATAGTGAATACTTAGGACCTTTATCTGAATCTGGAATTTTAGGACTTATTTCTTTTCTTGCCATGGTGATATTTGTTATTGTTAAAGGAATTAATATGTATTATAATTCTGAAAATAAGCAACAAAAAACCTTGATTTTGACATTGTTAATTTCACTTTTAAGTTATTTCTTACATGGATTTTTTAATAATTTTTTAGATACCGATAAAGCTGCGGTTCCTGTATGGATTTCTATTGCTATACTTATTTCTTTAGATCTATTCTATAACAAAAACCAGGATCTATTTTCTAATTTTGAGCACAAAAAATTGTAACTTTAAGTGTATTACTTTGTTTAAAAATTACTCTTGTATGAAATATCTTTTTCTTTTTTTAATTATTTCATTTATTTCTTTTGGACAAGATTCATTGCAATTAACTTTTGTGCCAGATAACAACTTTGAAACATATTTAGAAACATTTTTTCCAGATTGTGATAATGGTATAGATAATGACAGCTATGTTCTTACTAATGGTGTAAGTTCTATTACTTTTATGGCTATAAATAATTTAGGAATTAATGATTTAACAGGTATTCAAGATTTCACATCTCTTGTTGGTTTAAATTGTTCAAATAATAATTTGACCTCACTAGATTTTTCTACTAATTTAGACCTTGAAACATTATATTGTCAAAATAATGATTTGGTCATCTTAAATATATCTAGTAATTACAATTTAATTACTTTAAATGCAAATCTTAATGAACTTTCCTCTATTGATATTTCTCAAAATCCTGAACTTGAAATTGTTCAATTAAATAATAATTATATTTCATCAATTGATTTATCTGCTAATATTAGTGTTAAAGAATTAGATCTTAGTGACAATAATCTTTCCTCTATTGATGTTGGAGGTATTGGTGTCTTAGAAACTCTCTATTTAATAAGAAATGAGTTAATTAATATTAATGTATCTAATAATACTTTATTAGTTGACTTGGACTTATATAATAATAATTTAAACAATATTGATGTTTCAACTAATTTAGATTTAAGTAGATTGAATTTAGCATCAAATGATTTAGATGAAATTGATATATCAAATAACTTGCTTTTAGTCGAATTAACAGTAAATGACAATAATCTCTCTGAATTAGATATCTCTTCTAATACACTGATAGAAAAACTTTGGTGTTTTAATAATAGTTTACAATGTGTTCAAGTTTTAGATGTGTACTACGCCACTCAACAAGAAAATACATTGATTGGTAACTCTACTAATAGCTTTTATAGAAAAGATAGTAATGCAATATGGTCATTGGATTGTGAAGGAGAGTTCGGTTGTACAGATATTAGTGCCTGTAATTATGATTCATTTTCTAGTATAGATGATGATTCTTGTCTTTATCCACTTGAGAATGAAGATTGTGATGGTGATTGTTTACAAGGTTATTATGATTTTGGTAATGGTTGTGAATTAATAATAGAAGGTTGTACAGTTTCTAATGCATGTAACTTTAACCCTAATGCAAATTTTGATAATGGATCATGTGAATATGCCGCAATTAATTCAGATTGTAATGGAGATTGTTTGGATGGTTATATAGATATTCAAGGAGAATGTGTGTTAATAGTGGAAGGATGCACAGATTCGGTAGCTTGTAACTATGATGAGTTAGCAAATGAAGATGATGAGTCATGTGAATATGCCGCTATTAATTCAGATTGTAATGGGGATTGTTTAGATGGTTATATAGATATTCAAGGAG
>PBGD01000025.1 GCA_002718895.1 Flavobacteriales bacterium | reverse complement strand
ATTTCTATGTGGAATAGGATAAATTCCTTCTTCATATAATTTTTTTTGTAGTCCAAGTCTATATTCTTTATTTGATATGTCACTAGGATCAATAAATTCAAATTCTATAAATTTACAGTAAGATCTTAGTTCATAAATCATGGATTTAACTTCTTTTTCAAGCAATTTATATTCTATTGGAATATCCCCATGTAAATAAACTTTAAAGTAAATTATATCTTCAATAGATTTTAATGTTGATTTTGTAGTATTTGAAAGTGTGTATTTTTTTGTAGAAGTTAAATCAAATCTATAGTTATATAAATTTGCTAGGATATTTATTATGACTAAACTTATAACAACTACTAAAAATTTTCTATACAAATTATTCATGATTTATATTTATTGATTGTAATAGATGATAAATGGAGAAAAATAATAGTTACAGATGTAAAGTATATAATGTTTTTTATATCTAATACTCCTCTACTTATTGATTCGTAATGATGTATAATTGATAAATTTTTAATTAATGTGTTATTCAAATTAAGACCTAAATAATTTAAACCAAATGTTATAAATAGGATCAGTAAAATCGATAAAATAAAGCATATTACAGTATTCTTAGATATTGTAGATGCAAATATACCAATTGAATTGTATGCAATTATTAATAAGAAAACACCAATATATGAGCCTGTCATTTCACCAAAATCTATATTTCCTCTTGGTTCACTTAATGTCCATATTGAAAACACATATGTGATAGTTGGTAAAATTGATAATAAACTAATTGTTACACTAGCTAAATATTTAGCATTAATGATATTCCAAGTTGAAATAGGTTTTGTAAAAAGTAAGATATTTGTTTTTTGTAATGATTCTGCGCTAATCATTTTCATTGTTATGGCGGGAATTAGAATTAGTAAAATCCACGGAGTAATTAAAAAAAATGGCAATAAATTAGCTTGTTTATTAATCAGAATATTAAGTTCAGAAGGGATTAGCCAAATTAAAAGAGAGGAAATTGTAAAAAAAAATCCAATGGCTAGATAACCCTCTATAGAGTTGAAAAACTGTTTTATTTCTTTTATAAATATTGCTTTCATAATTTAAGTTACTTTTTAATGAAAAAATCAATTATAATCTGATCACCCTCTTTAATTCCTAATAAAGTACTTGCTCCACATTCAGCATTTTTATCTGCTCGATTTATTGCAATTTCAAGAAGATGAGTAGAGTTAAAAAGCGCTAAGGCTGTACCGTCATTAACATCACTATAGGAATTTGAAATTGAGTTAATTTTATATCCTCTTGGAAGATGGATAGTGAAATTTTGTTGTCTTTTATTTTTGTTGAATATGTCTTTGTTAATATTTGTAATGATATTTCCAAATCTGTCAATATAAATCACTTCACCTGCGAGGGATTTTTCCTGATTAATTGAGGCAGGAGCTATTGGTCGGAATGATTTAAGTGAATTTATTTTTTCTCCCACAACATTTAGAGTTCCACCTCTAATTATGTGACATGCTACTTTAGTAAAAATATCCCTTGCAGGAAATAAATCATTATCATAATTGGGACTGATATTGATAGATACAATTTGTTCAGGATTTGTATTGGGGAAAATTAAAGATAATAAACCTGAATCTGAAGTTATGAAGTAATGGTCATTAATATATGCTATAATATGACGTTTATGTTTTTCTATTTCTGTGTCAACTGCAATAATATGAACACTCTTTTGAGGAAAGTTGATATAAGCATTTTTTAAAATATATGCGCATTCATTTAAATGAAAAGGAGAAATATCATGAGAAATATCAATAATTTTAACCTCACTAATTTCAGATAGAATTCTACCTTTAATGGCACTTACAAAATAATCTTTGTTGCCATAGTCAGATGTCAGTGTAATGATGCTCATAATTAATAGTAATCAGAATTTAATAATTATATCTTTTGTTTTGAGGTAACAAAATAGTAATTTTTTATATATATTTAGCTTTGATTATGAGTGAATTATTTAAAGATAATTTTTTTGTAGAATCCATAGATCTCATAGAATTATATGGTCCGAACAATACAAAAATCAATTTTATAAAATCACATTTTCCTGAATTAAAAATTTATCCTAGAGGAGTTGAAATTTTTATTGAGGGTTCCAAATCAGATGTTGAAAGATTTAAGTCATTATTAAATAAAATAATCGATTTTATCATAGTAAATAAATCAATTAGTAATAACATTTTAAAGAATATTATCCAGAGTAAGTCTGTTGATGATTCTTTATTGCACTTACAATCTACTATATATTCAACTAATAAAATCATCATTCATCCTAAAACAATTAACCAAAAAAAGATGATTTCTTTAATTGATAAAAATAGCTTATTATTTTCCATAGGTCCAGCTGGCACTGGGAAAACATATGTTGCAGTGGCATTAGCTGTTCAAGCATTAAAAGAAAAGAAAATTAAAAAAATCATTTTAACTAGACCTGCTGTTGAAGCAGGAGAAAATCTTGGTTTTTTACCCGGAGACTTGTCGGATAAACTTAGTCCATATATGAGACCATTATATGACGCTTTAAATGACATGTTCTCAGATGAAAAACTAGATTCTTATTTTAAAAAAAATCAAATTGAAATAGTACCTTTGGCATTTATGAGAGGAAGAACACTTGATCATGCATTTGTTATTTTAGACGAAGCTCAAAATACAACAATAAATCAAATGAAAATGTTTTTAACAAGAATGGGACCTCATTCAAAATTTATTGTTTGCGGAGATGCTTCACAGATTGACTTGCCCATGAATCAAGTTTCAGGTTTACTACATGCTTATAATCTTTTGCAATCTGTCAAAGGAATAGGGACTGTAAAATTTAATGATAAAGATGTTGTAAGGCATGAGTTAGTTAAAAATATTATAAATGCATATAAAAAATAATAATTATGAAATCAATTGTAAAAACAAATTTTAAATTTCCAAACCAAACTAGTGTATACAAAGGGAAAGTTAGAGATGTTTATAAAATAGGAAATGATAAATTAGTAATGATAGCTACTGACAGGATTTCTGCATTTGATATAGTATTACCTATTGGTGTTCCTTTTAAAGGACAAGTGTTGAATCAAATTGCTACTAATTTTCTAGATTTAACATCTGATATAATAGATAACTGGAAAATGTCTTCTCCAGATCCAGTAGTAACAATCGGTCATTATTGTGAGCCAATTAAAGTAGAAATGGTAATTAGAGGTTATTTGTCAGGTCATGCTTGGAGAGAGTATAAAAGTGGTAAGCGTTTCATTTGTGGGGTGGCAATGCCTGAAGGATTAAAAGAAAATGATAAATTCCCATCACCTATCATTACCCCTACAACAAAGGCAGACTACGGACATGATGAAGATATTTCAAAGGAGGAAATTATTAAATCTGGCTTAGTATCAAAAAAGGATTATGAATTTTTAGAAGATATCACACAAAAATTATTTAAAAGAGGTACTGATTTTGCTAGAGAAAAGGGCTTGATTTTGGTTGATACTAAATATGAATTTGGTAAAACAAAAGATGGACAAATTGTATTAATTGATGAGATACATACACCTGATTCTTCCAGATACTTTTATTTAGCAGATTATGATAAAAGACAATTAGAAGGACAAAGTCAAAAGCAGTTATCAAAGGAATTTGTGAGGGAGTGGCTAATAGCAAATAATTTTCAGGGAAAAGAGGGTCAAAAGATGCCAACTTTAAATGAAGATTTTGTTAATTCTGTTTCTAACAGATATATAGAATTATTTAATAATATTACTGGGCAACAATTTGTTAAAGCAGACATAGATGACATTAATAACCGAATTGAATCAAATGTTGTAAGTTATTTAAATAATTTATAAGGTTACTCTTTGAATATATATGAGCCAATTCTAATCATGTTAGAACCAGCTTCATGTGCAATTTTGTAATCATTACTCATTCCGATTGAAAGTATTTTGTTTTTAGATTTTATTAAATTTAAAATCTGACTAATTGATTCAAACTCACACTTAATTTGATCAGTATTACTAGTTAGAGAACTCATGCCCATGACACCTCTTATATTTATATTAGGGAATTCGGACTTGTAATTTGATTTTAGTATTTGAATTACTTCCTTACTCTCAAAACCAAATTTAGACTTATCATTTGAAATTTTTATTTGCAGTAAACAGTTAACTTTTCTTTTATGTATTAAAGCAGATGAATTAATTTTTTTTAGTAGTTTCATTGAGTCTACTGATTGAATTAAATATATAAATGGAATAATGAATTTTACTTTGTTAGTTTGTAAATGACCAATCATATGCCATTTGATATCTTTAGGCAGTTGTTTGTGTTTATTTAGCAACTCTTGCACTCTATTTTCACCAAAATGTCTTTCACCTAAGTTGTAAATAGTTTGAATATTATTGATTTGTTGATTTTTAGTGACAATAACTAATTTGGCTCTTTTTGCTTCGCTTTTTATTTTACTTATTTTCTTTTTATAATTCATTAATCTTCATCATTATTAGTCCACTTGGTATTTTAGGTAAAATGAAAGTGCTTTTTGCGGGAGTTGTTTGATTTTGGTCTGCTAATTTTATAATTTCATCAATTGATATAGGCTTCAAATAAAATAACACCTCTTCTGAAGATTTTAATTTATTAATTATTAAATTAATATCTTGATTTCCAGGCACAAACTCAACACTTTCACTAGTACGCTCATCACTTATTTTTAATATTTTTTGAAAAATATTATTTGTAATCTTTTGTATCATCAAATTACAAGATTCCATTTTATTGGTTTCAATTATTCTATACCATTTTTTATTATTATAAAACTGAATTTCATCAGAGTAATTTTGTGGATTTTCAATTTTTTCAATTTTGAATGAGTCTTTAAATTTTTTTACTAAACGCATATTTGTTTTAACATATCTGTGAAAGGGATGAGTAATTAGTGCACTTTTAGGCACAATATATGCTAAACATTTACCATTAGATTGATTGCTAGCTGAAGAAGCTAGACGATGGTGTCCATCTGCGATATAGAGGTTTTTAAGTTTTGAAAAAAAAAATTGAATTTTTTGAATTTCTTTTTCATCACTTATTCTCCAAACAGAGTGCAGTTTCTCATCATTTGTTTTGAAAGAAAAAACAAGTTGTTTGTTAGACATGTGCTTGTTCTGAATGAAATCAATGTTGCTATTGTATGTAAGTAGTACAGGTTCTGCATGGATTTTTGTGCCAGCTAAATATTTTGAAAATAGTAATTCACGTTTTTTTATTGTGTGTTCATGAATTTTAATTTTACCCTCTAAATAATCTTTAGTGTCTATGGTGCAAATTAAACCTGTAAATTTATTTTTCTTATTGTCAATTTGTTGATACACAAAAAGACTTTTATTTTTTTCATTTATTAAAAAATTATTTTCTTCAAATTCTTTAATTTTTTTTCTAATTAATTCGTATTTATTTTTATCTATTTTATTTTCTTGTTGTATAATGTTTAAGAAACTATATTTATTTTTTTTGATTTCTTGCCTTATATCTTTTTTGGACTAATCTTTATACGCCTTAGATGCCACTCTATGAGCTATTTTTTTTTCTGGTCTAATTGCAAAAAAAGAATTTATTTTAACCATTTAAAATTATATTAATTTGATTTGCTAATTCAATTCCAATGCGTTCTTGAGCTTCTTCTGTGGAGGCACCAATATGAGGTGAGAGTGAGATTTGATCATGCATTAATATTGACATACTTGGTTTAGGTTCATTTTCAAACACATCAATTCCTGCAAATTTGACTTTTTTATTATTAAGTGCTTTTAACAATTCTCTTTCATTAACTATTCCACCTCTTGATGTGTTAATGATTATAATTTCTTCTTTCATTTGCTCAATTTCGTCTTTTGAAATAAGCGGTTTTTTTTGATTTGGAACATGAATAGTTAATATGTCTATTTTTTTTAATAGATCAGATAGTTTGCTTTTGGTTAATTTAAAACAGATTTCTTTTCCATTATAAAATTCAATACAAATATTTTTATCTTCAATGTGAGGGTCATAGAAAAGAACTTTCATGCCAATTCCAAGTGCAATTTTAGCAACTTCTTGACCAATTCTTCCAAAACCAATAATGCCAATTTTTTTTCCCCTCAACTCTATACCATGGGAATATGTTTTTTTTAACTTTTTAAAATTTGTATCACCTTCTAGCGGCATTGTTCTATTGGAGTGAAAAAGTTGCCTAGCCATACTAAATAAATGAGCAAAAACTAGTTCAGCGACTGATAGAGATGAGGCTTGGGGAGTGTTAATTACATGAATTTCGTTTTTTTTAGCATAATCTACATCGATATTGTCCATGCCAACTCCTCCTCTAGCAATTAATTTTAAACTTGCACATGAGTCAATGATATCTTTCCTGACTTTTGTTGCACTTCTTACAATAATGGCTGATATTGAGTTCGTGTTAATAAAGTCAATCAGTTTATCTTGTTGAATATGCTGGTCAAAAATTTCAAAATCGTAATTTTTTAAAAGCTTTTTTCCTGATTCAGAAAGCCCGTCATTTATTAAAATCTTTCTTTTCATTTCTTATTTTTATTTTCAAGTGTTTGCATTACTTCAATTAATTTATTTACACTTTCTTTTTCTAAAGCATTGTACATAGATGCTCTAAAACCACCTGTGGTTCTGTGTCCATTAATTCCACTGATTCTTTCTTTATTACATAATTCTTCAAATTTTCGTTTTAAATTTTGATCATATAAATCGAATGTGGCATTCATTATTGATCTATCATCTTTTTCAACTAACCCAAAAAATAGACTATTGCGATCAATTTCATTATATAGTGCATTTGATTTTTCAATATTTTTTTTCTCAATATTGATAATCCCACCATTTTTATTAATCCATCTTAATGTTAATAGGCTTACATATATTGAGAATACAGGCGGAGTATTAAAAAGAGATTCTTTATTAATGTGGGTTCTGTAATCTAAATATGTTGGTCTATCTTCTTTATTAGTTAAAGAGTCTTTTTTTATAATTATTAATGTTGTTCCAGCTGGGCCTAGATTCTTTTGTGCTCCCGCGTAAATTAAGTCAAAATTTTTGATGTCAATTCTTCTACTGAATATATCTGAAGACATATCGCAAATTAATTTTTCTGTCTTTATATGTTTATTAATAAAATCAAATGAATGAATCTGTGTACCGTAAATAGTATTATTACTAGTTAGATGTATATAATCAAAATCTTCATTAAAAGAAATATTTTTTGGAATATATGAGTAGTTTTTATCACTAGATGAACCAATTTTTATAGTTTTAGAAACTTTTTTCGCTTCATTAATAGCTTTTTTCGCCCATATTCCAGTATCTAAAAATCCAGAACATTTATGTTTGCCACAAAAATTTAACGCTGACATATAAAATTGTAAGCTCGCTCCGCCTTGCAAAAACAAAACTTCATGAGTATTGGGGATATCTAATAATTCTTTTGTTAAAGTTTTTGCTTCATTTATTATGTTTAGAAAATCTATACTTCTATGTGATATTTCTAAAATTGACATACCTATATTTTTTAATTGTAGTGTTGACTTTGCAGATTCTTGAAGAACTTCTTTTGGTAAAATAGATGGACCTGCACTAAAATTATGTACTTTCATTACTTTTTATTATTTAAATAAATACTTTTTTCTAACAACCAACCCTTTTTTGTCTTTTGTAAAACGTTATAACTTAAATTGGGTGCATATAAGCTAAAATTATTTAAGGAAACTTCATCTAGAGGTTGTGTATGATCATAAACAATGCATTCTATATCTTTCATATATTTTAAAGATATAGGATATTTACTATTATACTCTATTATAATACGTTTTTCTTTTTGATTAAAAATATTTGCACCAAATGACGGAGATTTATCTGGGGAAAATTTTAAAACGTCGATTATTTTTTTTGTGGTTTGACTATTATTGCCATCCCAACCTAATAGTGTGTAATATATTTGTTTATTAATTTTAATAGGAATCAAATCATAATACATGCACCCATACCATTGATCAATACTAAGCTCATGTTGTAAAAGATTATCCGAAAAATTATTTGTTGACAAATTAAAAATTATGCACTTTTTTCCATTTTTTTTACACATTTGTATTAATCCGAAATATTGATATTTTGCATTTTTATAAGGAGTAAACCATGTAAATATTTTAAATCTTTTATCTTTAGGTTGTAAGACTGATAGTATTTCAATTTGATTAAAATCTAGCAAATAAGATTTAGATTGATTAATGACTTTTAAAAGCTCAGAATTAAATTTTTTAGTTATAATTTGTTTAACTGTGTCAGATTCTGAATTAATAATTTCATTAGAGAGTTGAACTAGTAAACTATTTCCATTAGTTTCTTCTTTGTTTTGCGCATTTGATGTTTGTAATATAAAAAGTATAAAAAATAATTGAATGAAATTGTTCATTTTTATACTTTGGGGTGAAGTTTTGACTGTTTTAAGAGTAATTCTTCTTCAGTTTCTTGAATGTCTTCATTTGGTAAGCAGCAATCTACTGGACAAACAGCTGCACATTGTGGTTCATCATGAAAACCTTTACATTCTGTACATTTGTCAGGAGAAATATAATAAAATTCATTACTTATTGCGTCAAGACTTTTATTTACATCAACTGTTTCTCCAGACATTAATTTAGCATCGCCTTTTAAAGTAGTTCCTTCTGACATGTTCCACGGCATACCACCTTCATAAATTGCAGTATTTGGGCATTCTGGCTCACAGGCTCCACAATTAATACAAGCATCAGTTATTTTAATTGCCATGATTGATTTTTTTATATAATCAAATATAATTAAATTAAGTCAAAAATAATGACTCAAAACGACAGAATACGTGCATTTATAAAGTTAAGAAATGTTTTTTTAGACATTAATAATAACCCTGATTTTGATGCATTATTTGTAAATGTTTATAAAAATAATGCATGGTTTTCTAGATCAAATGTTTTACATGCATTTGATGCATTGAGCAAAATGATTGATCCAGTTAAGTTGAGAAACTGGATTAGCAAATATACTGCTACTAACAAAATTAAAAGAGTAGGTGTAATCATTCCCAGTAATATTCCATTAGTAGGTTTTTATGATTTTTTGTGTGTATTAATTTCTGGACATGTTTTTGTAGGAAAATTAGCTCAATCTAATTTGTTTTTACTGCCTTTTGTAGCTCGTCAATTAATTGTAATAGAGCCAAGATTCAAAGATTATATTTTTTTTGAAGAAGAAATCAAAAATATAGATTTTTTAATTTTTTCTGGTAACAATAACTCATCGAAAATCATTGATTTTGTTTACAACAAAATACCTAGAGTTATTAGAAAAAATCGAAATAGTGTAGCAGTTTTAAGTGGAAAAGAAAGCTATGAGGATTTAAAAAAAATAGCGCAAGATATTTTTTTATATTTTGGCTTTGGTTGTAGAAATATTTCAAAAATATTTATTCCTCATTCTTTCGATTTTAGATTATTGTTGAATGTTTTTAATTCTTATAATTATGTTTTAGAGAATCAAAATTATCTTGACAACTATAATTATCAAAGAACTCTTTTAAAGATTAATGATTTTCGTTTTAGAGAACTTTCAAATATATTATTGGTAGAGTCAAATAAGATAAGTTCTCCTATTTCGGTTTTATATTTTGAGTATTATAGTGATTTGAATTATGTCAATAAAAAAATCAAACAATATCAAAATGAAATTCAATGCATTGTTTCTCATTTGAAAGGTGTGCCTAATTCTATTACGTTTGGATATGCTCAGCAACCATCTTTAACTCAGTCTCCTGATGGTGTGGATGTCATTAATTTATTAATATAGACAACCTGTGCCATCTAGTTCAAAGCATCCAATATCAGGCCCTGAATCGGATGTTCTACCTCTATTTTCTAAATCACAATTAAGAGAATTGTTAGACATAATTATTTCTAAAGATCCATTGTTTAAAGCTTGTGAATTAGTATCTAAATAAAAATCAAATATTTCAGCATCAACAAATGTTTTTTCTGTACTTAATATATTATTTACAGAATTGTAATTTTTCCATTCATCCCAATATTCATTTTCTAATTTTATTAAGCAATTTTTGAATTCATAATTATAATCATATTCATCTGAATTTAATTTATCGAAAATAATTTCTCTTTCCCTGTTTCCCTCAATAATACAGTTTCCGAAAAAAGCTTTTTTTAAGTCACGTCCTTGAATATCTCCGTTTTCATCTTCGTACTTGTTGTTTATAAAAATATTGGGTGTTTGTCTGCTTGAAAAGGGCCAGAAATTTGCAAATGTACAATGTCTAAAATCATATTTGCCCCCAAAATTTAAATTTAATAATGATGTTCCACAATTGAAAACAAGTAAATTATATGCGTTAACCATGCTTCCTTGAGCCAAAATGCCAATATTTGACATGTTATAAATTATTGAATTGCTTATTGTTAATAATGGATTATTTCCTAGTTGATCAATTTCATTCACTCCGTCAATGTGTAAGCCTACTTTACCATTTTTTATTATAGTCCAGTTAAATAAATTGCCTTTACTTCCAGGTGACATCCATATTCTTCCCCATTGACCTGGTGTAATGTCGTAGTCTATAATGCTGTGATTATCTGATCTATGACTTTGAATCCATATTCTACTTTCTTCTTCTTTACCACCATCAGCTATTATAGTGCTTAAGGAATCAACTATTATCCAGGCATTATTATGCAAATGAATTTTAGCTCCTGGATTAATTGTTAAAATTGCACCATTTTCAATAATTAAATTGCCCATAATAATATGCGGTTTTATATTATCCCAATTAGTGTTTTGAGAAATTGAAAAGTATTTAAAATATTCTTGTTTTAATTCATCCGGAAAATTTTCATCTTCACAGTTAAAAAAGCGGGATTCACAGTAGGGAATAGAGTCTATTTTGCCAGCTCCACAATTTGTAGAATAATTAATCAAATCCTGTTGATAATCTGGAATGCCGGAATAGTAACAGGCATTTTGTGCAGTTGCAAGTAATTTGACTGCTAACTTTGCACCATTATAGCTAAATATAATCTCATCCTCCAAAATGAATTCATTATTGACTTGAGGTTCGCTAATTACGTTAGTGAAAATGTATAAGCTGTCTTTTTGTCTGAGTAAAGTATTTTTTATCATGTGTCCAGGTTCACCATCAACATTTAATCTATATGGTGATGTGTTTTGCATATTTAGATAAATGGCGTCAATGGTTATATCAAAATCATTATTATTATATATTTTAAAGTATCTTGTTGGTGATACATCATTTTCAACAGTTGTAGTAAAAACATTATTGAACATAATAGTGTCAGTTGAAAGTTTTATGAAATCATTTATATTAGAATCAATTATATCTGATTCTTTTTTGCAACTAAAAATAATAATAGCAAATAATAATAGATTTAAATATTTCATATAGTTAGTTGAGATTTTAATTTACACTTTTATAATATCAATATAGTATCATTTTTGTAAATATAAAATAACATTTTTTAATCAAATAAATATTTAATATTATTATAATATCTTTCATGATTCAATTTGATTCTTTAAATTTGCATTCCTTTTTAGAAAAAAAGTGTAAGAATTATGAAAAAAAATATTCACCCAGATAATTACAGACTTGTTGTATTTAAGGATATGTCAAACGGAGATACTTTTATTACAAAGTCTTGTGCTGATTCTAAAGATACAATTAAGATTGATGGTCAGGAATATCCATTGATCAAGCGAGAAATTAGTAGTACGTCTCACCCTTTTTATACTGGTAAAATGAAACTAGTAGATACTGCAGGTAGAGTTGATAAATTTTATAAAAAGTTTGGTAAAACTAATCCTGCTAGTTCTGATGCAAAGAATAAGTTATCTGATACAGTATCTAAGGGTACTTCATCAACAAAAGAGGCAGTAGCACCAGAGGCAGTAGCACCAGAGGCAGCAGCACCAGAGGCAAGTAACACGAAGAAAAAATAGTTCTGAAATAAGATATGAATTATATTCTTTTTGATCCCCCTCAAATTGAACGGTTTTATCCTTTCACAATGACTCGTCCGTTATGCGAGTTAAGAGTCTTTGGTGGAACTATTAAAGAAAGATGGGAAAAATTACTCGGTCAAAAGGTCTCATTTCTTACCTCTGATCATCTATCTAAAATGTATCCTTTGAAGATGATGGAAGAAAATAATTATTTTATTCCTTCAAATGTTTTGGTAAAAAAGGAGTCTTTATCTGACTTTCTCAATTTGCTAGTTCCCACTTCAGATCTAACTTCGCTTAAACAAATTCAAGATACATGCCCAATTCTAAAATTAATAAATTCTGGAAATATTTATAATTGGCATGTGATTTCACAAAAAACATTACTCAATGATTTGTTAATATCTTTTGAATTGGAAAAAAAAACAAATCATACTTCCAATAATTATTATATTAATGAAGATGATGGTCCAGTATTAATTGAAGAAAATGTTGATATTATGGATGGTGTAATGATTAGGGGTCCAGTGCATATATGTTCTGGTTCAATTATAAAGATGGGTGCCAAAATATACGGACCTACAATAATAGGTCCTCATTGTCGGATAGGGGGTGAAGTGTCAAGTTCAATTTTTTTAGGTTATTCCAATAAAGCTCATGATGGTTTTATTGGTAATTCAATTATTGGTGAATGGTGCAATATAGGAGCTGGTTCAAGTTGCTCTAATTTGCGAAATGATTATAGTAATGTAAAGATTTGGGATTATATTAGTCAAAATTTTCAAGATAGTAGTCAACAATTTTTAGGTTTGTATATGGGTGATCATTCAAAGTGCGCTATAAATACTACTTTTAATACTGGTACGACAATAGGCGTTAGTTGTAATATTTTTGGTTCGGGTTTTCATCGCAATTATATAACTTCATTCTCTTGGGGAGGTAGTGCTAAGGGCTTTAAGGATTTTAATTTTGAAAAAGCTATTTCTGTAGCGAAGATAGTAATGTTAAGAAGAAATATAAAGCTTACACAATTGGATATTGAGGTTCTACGTTTTATATATGACAAGAAAATATAATTTCTTAAATAAAAACTGACATTTTGCCATAATTATTATGATTGGCATAGAATTGGTTCTTTTAAAAAAAAAACTATAAATGACAAACACAATTTTAAAAAATATTTACATGGGCGAATCAGAAGATTTTACTGATTTAATCCCCTTAATGTCCACAGATGATGAGAAAAGATTAAATTCTATTAAAGTACCTACAATTATACCAATATTGCCTCTTCGAAATACTGTTTTATTTCCTGGTGTTGTAATTCCTATAACTGTTAGTAGAGATAAATCCATTAACTTAATAAACGACTCATATAAGAAAAAAGAAGTTATTGGTGTGTTGTCGCAAATAAACCCTGATAAAGAAGAGCCTCAAGCAAATGATCTCAATAAAATTGGAACTGTAGCAAAAATTCTTCGATTATTTAAAATGCCTGATGGAAATTTAACTATTATTATTCAGGGTCAAAAAAGATTCTCTGTAAATAAAATTGTGATAAATGAACCATATTTTAAAGCTGAGGTGAGTCGTTTTTTAGAAATAAAACCTAGAAGAAATAATGTAAATTTTAAAGCATTAGTTAGCTCTCTTAGAGATGTTGCAATTAGAATTATAAAAGAATCACCTAACATTCCATCAGATGCTACATTTGCAATTAATAATATTGAAAGTGATTCTTTTTTGGTCAATTTTGTTTCATCTAATATGAATTTGAAAGTATTAGAAAAACAAAAAATGCTTGAAGAGCCTAAATTATTTATTAGAACCCAGATGGTTTTAACCCACCTTAATAAAGAGCTAAAAATGCTTCAAATGAAAAATGAGATTCAATCTAAGGTGAAATCGGAACTAGATGATCAGCAGAGAGAATACTTGCTAAATCAACAGTTAAAGACCATCCAAGAAGAGTTAGGTGTTAATGTTTTTCAAGAAGAAATTGAAAACATGAAAAAAAAATCAAATGATAAAAAATGGAATAAGGATGTGTCAGAGCATTTTAAAAAAGAACTATCAAAGCTCCAAAGAATGAATCCTCAAGTTGCAGAATATGGAGTCCAAAGGAATTATGTTGAAACATTACTTGATTTGCCATGGAATGAATTTACTAAAGATAATTTTAATCTAAAAAGAGTTCAAAAAATTTTAAATCATGATCATTATGGGCTTGAGAAAATTAAAGAGAGAATTGTTGAACATTTAGCTGTTCTAAAAATTAGAGGTGATATGAGAGCTCCTATAATTTGTTTGCATGGTCCACCAGGTGTTGGAAAAACTTCATTAGGAAAATCTATAGCGGAGGCTTTAAATAGAAAATATATTAGAGTCTCTTTAGGAGGTATGAGAGACCAGTCTGAAATACGTGGTCATCGAAAAACTTACATTGGTGCTATGCCTGGTAGAATTATACAATCCATCAGAAAATCTGGCTCTTCTAACCCTGTTTTTGTCTTAGATGAAATTGATAAGTTATCAAGAGACACTTATGGTGATCCTTCATCTGCGATGTTAGAAATGCTGGACCCTGAACAAAATAAAGACTTTTATGATAATTACTTAGAAATAGGTTTCGATTTATCAAGAGTTCTTTTTATAGCTACGGCGAATGATCTTTCTGGTATTCAGCCAGCTTTACTAGATAGAATGGAAATTATTAATATTTCTGGTTACAATATAAAAGAAAAATTACATATAGCTAAGAAGCATTTAATTCCAAAAGCATTGGTGGAAAATGGTGTTAAAACTAAATTCAATATATCATCTAAATGTATTGAGTATATTATTGAATCATATACTCGTGAATCTGGAGTAAGGGGTTTGGAAAAAGTATTTTCAAAATTAGCTAGAAATCAAGCTGTAAAAATTGCTAAAGGGGATAAAGTGATAGATAATTTTAAAATTAATCATGTTGAAAGTATTCTTGGTATAAAAAAGTATAATAAAGAAATTTATGACCAAAGTCAATTCGTTGGTGTGGCAATTGGTTTAGCATGGACACCTGTTGGTGGAGATATATTGTTTATTGAAACCAGTATGTCCAAGGGTAAAGGTAAGTTGTCTATTACTGGAAACCTAGGTAAAGTGATGAAAGAATCAGCGATTCTAGCTTTAGAATATTTAAAATTTCAATCTAAAAAGTACTCAATAGATATTGATTTATTTGCTAAGCATGACTTTCATATTCATGTACCCGAAGGAGCAATTCCTAAAGATGGCCCTTCTGCAGGTATAACTATTTTAACAGCTTTGACGTCTTTAATTTTAAATAGAAAAGTAAAAAAATCTTTAGCTCTGACTGGTGAAATAACTTTAAGAGGTAAGGTGCTTCCAGTTGGTGGAATAAAAGAGAAAATTTTAGCTGCTCATAGAGCAGGCATTAAGCAAATTGTATTATCTAAGGACAATAAAAAAGATGTTAATGATATTAAATCGATATATTTAAAAGGCTTAAAGTTTCATTATGTTAATACTTTGGCTCAAGTAATTGATGTAGTTTTATTAAAAAAATAATTTACGAACAGTTTAAGTTTTTATAATATGCGTTTGTATTTTTTAATATTTACTATTCATTTTTCCTATGTTCTATTATCTCAAATAGGGGGAGTCAACACAAATAGTTATCTGAATTTAAATACTTCTCCTAGAATAATATCACTAGGCGGATATGTAAATGTTTTAGATGATGACTTAAATGTAGGTGTATTTAATCCTTCTTTAATTAATTCTTCCATGTTGGGTCAAGTGTCAACAAATTTTACTAATTATTACTCTGATATTTTCTATGGTGATTTTAGTTATTGTTTTAATTTTTTAAAAAACAATATAATTACCAATATAAAATATGTTGATTATGGTAGTTTTGTTTTAACTGATGAATTTAGCAATGAATTAGGTGCTTATTCAGCTGCAGAGTATGTGTTAACTTGTGGCTTTAATAAGGAATTAAATTCTAATATCTACTTAGGAGTGAATGGAAAGATTGCATATTCCTCTATGTACTTATATAATTCACTGAGTGTTTTATTGGATTTTGGATTTAGTTACACTTTTAATGAAAAGGATATGATTGCAAGTCTTTTAGTTCGAAATATAGGACACCAAATAGATACTTATCAGTCAGATTCTTATGAATCTTTACCGTTTGAATTGATTATTGGGATTTCAAATAAATTAGCTCACGTACCCATTAGATGGTATTTGAATTTACAACATTTAGAGTCGCCAATTTTATCTTATGATTATGTTATTGAGAATAATTTTTTCTCAGAAATTTTACGTCATGTTGTGTTTGGAACAGAATTTTTGATTCATGATAATTTCAACTTATTTGTTGGCTATAATAATAGAAAAAGATCTGAGATGATTATCCAAGACAGAAGGGAGTTGGTCGGGTTTTCATATGGTATAGTTTTTAAGATTAAAAGATTTTCTTTTTTTTACTCAAGGTCAATCGCACAAATATCAGGGGGAATTAGTACCTTTGGAATTACAACAAATTTTAATAAAATTGTCCAGTAAAATAATTATTGCTATAGATGGGCACTCTTCAACAGGCAAGAGTACTCTTGCCTCGATGCTGTCAAAGTATTTATCATATAAGCATATTAATACTGGCCTCATGTACCGTGCTGTAACCTTGAATGCAATTAGAAAGCAATTTATTAAACCCTATGATGCAAATAATTTTTATTTTGATTCATCAAAAATTATAAATTCATTAAATAGTTTAGAATTTCAATTTTTACATAAATCAAAATTTGGATATATAATGTTTATGAATGGTGAAGATGTTAATATTGAACTTAAAGGCCCTGATGTTTCTAAACATGTTAGTCACATTAGTAAGATGCCTTTAGTCAGAGCTGAAATTGTTAAAATGCAACAAAAGATAGGTTTAAATAAAGGTGTTGTGATGGAAGGTAGAGATATTGGTTCTGTAGTCTTTCCAAATGCCGAATTAAAACTATTTATTACTGCATCCTTAGATGTAAGAGCAAAAAGAAGACACGAAGAATTAATTGCACTGGGCATGTCAGTTAGTATGGATGAGGTTTTAACTAATTTAAAAATGAGAGACTTTGAAGATTCAAATCGTCAAGACAGTCCTTTAATTCGGGTTAAAGATGCTATACTAATTGATAATTCTCATCTTTCAATTAAAGACCAGTTTAAACTGGTAACAGATTTGATAGAAAAAAAGAATATTTTTTCATAAAAAAAATCATTTTTCTTTACCAAATAAAAAAACAATGTGTATATTTGCCATCCTCTAATCAAATTAGAGTTTATTCGATCATTGAAATTATAGGAAAAAATAAGGTAAGTGTAAAAACTTCTTTCTTTTCTTTTTTTGAAACATTCTTGAGACAAATTTTAAAAACTTTTACAATGAAGAGTTTGATCCTGGCTCAGGATGAACGCTAGCGGCAGGCCTAACACATGCAAGTCGAGGGGTAACAGGGAAGCTTGCTTCCGCTGACGACCGGCGAACGGGTGCGTAACACGTATGCAACCTGCCTCTAACTGGGGGATAGCTCATAGAAATGTGAATTAATACCCCATAATATATAAATAAGGCATCTTTTTTATATTAAAGCTCCGGCGGTTAGAGATGGGCATGCGGGACATTAGCTTGTTGGTGAGGTAACGGCTCACCAAGGCTACGATGTCTAGGGGGTCTGAGAGGACTATCCCCCACACTGGTACTGAGACACGGACCAGACTCCTACGGGAGGCAGCAGTGAGGAATATTGCGCAATGGACGAAAGTCTGACGCAGCCATGCCGCGT
>PBGD01000024.1 GCA_002718895.1 Flavobacteriales bacterium | reverse complement strand
TCTGATCCATCAACATTTGATGAATCTCTTGACACATTAACAGCATTTCCACATGCAATGGCTGGTATGGACTTTGAAGCAGATGTAACGATACGTGTACCTATGGATACAGCTATCGTATATGATTTAGGTACTGGTAATGGACCTGAGTTATTTGAAGGAGTTCAGATTTCATCTATGTCAATCTATGACATTGATGGTTTGCCTATGGGATTTTCATGGGAATGTGTTGGGGGTGTATCAGGTAGTCCTGGACTTGGTGATTGTGCTTGGAGTGGAGGTGATGTTGGTTGTATTCGAATTAAGTCTGATGGACCAGTTGACGGAATGTTAGCAGGTAATGGTGTGCAAGCTTATCCCATCAATGTTATTTTAGATGTAAGTGCAACATACTTAGTTTTTGGTGTTATTGAATACCCTGTTGATGTTCAAGTTGCCGATTTATTAGATTATTTTGTGCTTGTAGTAGATAGTGGTAGTAGTGTATCCACTGGTGAAATAGTGGACGCTAGAAATTTCCAAGTAATTAGTACATATCCTAATCCAGCTAGTGATCATTTTAAAATACAATTTGGTAATGATAATTTAAGTGATGTAAACATAAATATTTATGATATTTTAGGAAATCTAGTTATGTCAGAAACTCATAAATCTAAAATGGGATATAATGAAGTTATATTTAATTCTTCACAATTAAATTCAGGTATTTATACATTTACATTGTCTAATAATGAAAAGACTATTACTGAACGTATTATAATTAATTAATATATGCCATTTGAAGTAACAGTTTTAGGCACTTCATCTGCCTTGCCAACTTCAACAAGACATCAATCCGCCCAATTAGTTAATCTTCTTGGGCGGTTTTTTTTATTTGATTGTGGTGAAGGAACTCAAATGCAATTAAGAAAATATAAAATTAAAATCCAGAAAATTAATTTTATTTGCATCTCACATCTTCATGGCGATCATTATTTAGGTTTAGTGGGTTTACTTTCAACTATGAGTTTATTGAATAGACATAAAGAATTAATTATATTTTGTCCAAAAGGCCTAAAGAATATAATTGATACTCATCTAAAGTATTCTTATACGAATTTAGTATATCCAATTAAAATTATTGAATTAAAAACAGGTGGGTTATTAAAAGTTTTTGAAGATGAATATTGTCAATTATTTTCATTTCCTTTAAAGCATAGGGTGCCTTGTTTTGGTTTTAGATTAGTTGAGAAGAAAAAATCAAGAAAAATACTCTCTAAACAAATCGAAAAATATAATATTCCTATTTCGTCTATTCCAAACATAAAATTAGGTAATGATTATACTCTGGAAAATGGTCAAGTATTACGCAATAATGATCTTACTATCGATTCACATCTTCCTCGATCTTTTGTTTATTGTTCAGATACAAAATATTTTAACAAGTTAGTGTCATATGTCTATGGTGCAGATTTATTGTATCATGAGTCCACTTTTCATTCCGATTTATCTCATATGGCAGAATTAACATATCATAGCACATCTAAGGATGCTGCTATGATTGCATCTAAAGCAAATGTCAAACAATTAATCATTGGTCATTTTTCTTCTAGATACAAAGATGTAAAAGTTTTACAAAAAGATGCAAAAAAATATTTTGACAATGTTGATCTTGCTGTTGAAGGTGAAACTTGGAAAATAAAAAAAGAATATAATTATGAAGATAATAGTTGACAATGGAGGGACGAAATCAGATTGGATAGTTGTTCATCAAAACCGACATTTTAGTAATGTGGGAATTAATTTGTTTGAAAATGAATTAAGTATTATTGAACAATTTAACTCTATCATTCCAAAAGACTTAATTAATCATCATGAATTAAATATTGATTTTTATTCTGCAGGTATGACAATGAATAATTATAAAAAGTTAAAAAAAATTTTTACAAATCAATTCACTAATATTCGTATTAATTTTTTTAGTGATTTACTAGCAGCTAGTAGAGCATTGTTTAAAAATGAAAAGGGTATTACATGTATTCTTGGTACAGGTTCTAATTGTGCGTATTATGATGGTCAAGAAAACCATTCTTTTTTCATGTCATCTGGTCATATTTTTTCAGACGAGGGAAGTGGTTATGATTTAGGAAAAAGATTATTACAATCATATTTTAGAAATGAATTGTCGGATGATTTAGAACAACAAATTTACTCTAAAACAGGATTTGATAAGGAAGATTTAATATCGCATATTTATTCCTTGACAAATCATAAGCCTTTTATATCTTCTATGTCAAAAATTTTAAAAAAAAATCATTTTAATCCACAAATTCATGAAATAATTACAAAATCATTAGTGGATTTCTTGAACAAATATCCTTTTCAATTTTCAAATTATAAAGATTTGAAATTTGGATTTGTTGGTGGAGTTGCTTATAATTTTAAAAATCAACTTAATGATATTATGGTTGCTAATAATATTGACTATTCAGTTATTGAAAAACCTATTTTTCATTTATTAAATTATTACCAATAATATTATTAATTGTTTTATCAATTTTTAATTCGTCCATTTGAATCTGAGTATATTTTTTTCTACTAAACCAGGTTATTTGTCGTTTAGCATATCTTCTGCTATTTTTTTTTATTTCATTTACTGCTTCCTGAATGCTTATTTTCTTATCAAGGTGACTAAAAATTTCTTTATATCCAATTGTTTTCAATGCTGATTTATTTTTGAATTTATACAATGATTTCACCTCATTAATTAATCCATCTTCAAGCATTTTGTTTACTCTTTGATCTATTCTGGAATATAATTTATCTCTTGGCATAGTTAGTGATATGTAGGATATATTAAAATCTCTTTTTACTTTCTCATTTTTAATAAAATTTGAATATGGAATTTGACTAGCTCTAAAAATTGACAATACTCTCATAACTCTGTGTGGATTTTGAATATCAATTTTTTTAAAGCTTTCTTCGTCATTATTTTTTAATTCTTCTTGTAAATATTCTAAACCTTTTTTTTGATATGTATTATATATTTCGTTTTTAATTTTCTGACTCACTTTAGGGAATTTATGTAGTCCTTCACATACTGCATCAATATAAAGTCCTGACCCTCCGCATAAAATTAATGTGTTTATTTTTTTAAACTTCTCCGTAATTTTTTCAAGTGCTTCTTTTTCAAATTGTCCTACTGAATAGTTTTTTTTAATTGATATATGTCCTATTAGGTGATGTTTGACTTCTTTTAGTTCGAATTTTGATGGTTTATTGACTCCAATAAATAGTTCTTTATAAAATTGCCGTGAATCAGCTGAAATAATTTCAGTATTTAAATATTTAGCCAGTTTTATAGCAAGTAAACTTTTTCCAACTGCTGTTGGTCCTCCAATAACTATTACTTTTTTAGTATTCAATTCCTAATTCTTTAGCTATTTTATACATGTATTTTTCGGCAGCATTATAATTATTATTTATTTTACCATCAAGAATAGCATCTTGAATTTTCATTTTTATTATTCCTACCTCTTTAGATGGATTTAAATTAAGTTTACTCATTATTTCATCTCCCCCAATAGGTGGTCTCCAATTTCTTATTTCATCTCTTTTTTCAACATCACGAATTTTATCATATACTTCTATTAAATTTTTTTTATAACGTGCAACTTTTTTTTCATTTTTAGATGTAATATCTGCTTGACATAAAAGCATTAAATCATCAATATCATTTTTTGCATCAAATAGAAGTCTTCTAACTGCAGAGTCAGATACAATTTTATTAGAAAGAGCTATTGGTCTTAAGTGCAGTAAAACTAATTTCTGTACATATTTCATATTTTCATTTAATGGTAATTTTAAACGTTTAAATATTTTTGTAACCATTTTTGATCCTAAATGTTCATGTCCATGAAAGGTCCATCCATTTTTTACATCAAATCTTTTAGTTTGAGGTTTAGCAATATCATGTAAAATAGCAGACCATCTTAACCATAATGAATTTGATTTATCACTAATATTATCTAATACTTGTAATGTGTGTTTAAAATTATCTTTATGTTTTATATTATTTATTACATCAAATCCATGAAGTAATTCAAACTCAGGAAAAAAAATGTTTAATAATTTTGTTTGTGACAATAATTTAAAACCAATGGATGGTTTTTTTGATAAAATAATTTTATTTAGTTCTTCAGTAATTCTCTCTTGTTTAATTATTTTAAGTCTTTGATGGTTTCTTATAATTGCACTAAGTGATTTTTTATCTATTTGAAAATCTAATATAGTAGCAAATCTTATAGCTCTCATCATTCGTAACGGATCATCAGAGTATGTTTTTTCGGGTTCCAAAGGAGTTTTAATAATTTTATTTTCTAAGTCATTAATTCCATCAAAAGGATCTATAAAATCACCATATTTATCATTATTTAAACAAACAGCCATGGCATTGATTGTAAAATCTCTTCTTTTTTGATCATCTTCAATTGTACCTTTAAAAACTTTTGGATTTCGACTATCTTTATTATATGATTCTCTTCTAGCTCCGTTAAACTCAATCTTAATATTTTGATAATTTATTGATGCAGTACCATAAGTTTTATATATACTTATTTTTTCTACTTTAAGTTGTTTAGCTACTTCTTTAGCCAGTGTTATTCCGCTTTTATCTGTAACTATATCAAATTCTATTTCATTTTTATTTATTTTAAGTATTGAATCTCTAACCCATCCACCAATTACAAAAGCTTGGGCATTTATTTTATCTGCACATTCACCAATTTTTTTAAATAATGGGTTTTTTATTATCTCTCTTCTTTTCACCATTTATTCTCTAATGACTGTTATATTTGAGTTGTTGTCAATTCTTAGTATTCTTGATGCTTTTGCTCTCTCATTTAAATCTATAAAATCTTCTGGAATAATATAGTCAACTTTTCTTTTTATTTTTGGATCTACTGCTTCTAAAGATAATGGAGCCGCTTTACCACTTAAATTGGCTGAAGTTGATGTAAGAGGTTTTTGAAACCTGCATATCAATTTTTGTAATGTAGGCTCTTTAATGATTCTTACAGCTATACTTTGATGATATATAAGAGTTTTCGGCAAGTTCTTGGGAGAATTATATATAATAGTAGTTGGGACTTTAGATTTTTTAATCACTTCTAATGTAAAAGAATTTATTTTTAATACATATTTTTTTAAAGTTTCAATATTATCCATAAGAATTATGAGAGGATTATTTTTTCTTCTTTTTTTTATTGTATATATTTTTTGAATAGCTTCTTCATTTGTTGCATCACATCCAAGACCCCAAACTGTATCAGTTGGATATAAAATAACACCTCCTTTTTCTAGAACTGTAAGACATTTTTTTATAATATCTAATTTGGTTTTATGATCCATTGATGATTTTTTTATATAAAGTTATAATCTCAGTAGCTTGTTGTTTTTCATTAAACTTTTTAACGTAGTTTAAGTTTTGAGTTATTCGATTATCTCTTTCTTTAGAGTCGTACCATATTTTTTTGATTAATTCAGTTAAGGATTCTTCTTGATTTTGTTCAAAATAATATGTGTAATTGCCGCCAATTTCTTTAAATATTTTTTTATTTGAAACAATCACTGGAGTTGAGCAATACATTGCTTCAATTATCGGTATGCCAAATCCTTCATCAATTGAAGGATAAACTAGTCCTCTACTATTTTTGTATAAAAAAGATAAAGTTATATTATCTACGTAATCAATAAAAGTAATTTGTTTTTGAAATTTAGCTTCCAGTATTGACTTTTTTACTTTTTTGAAGTAATTAGTTTTTTTACCAACGCATATTAAATGAACTTCTTTAAATTTTCTAAGTGCTTGAATTAAGAGTATAAGATTTTTTCTTTCTTCAATTCTCCCAACAAATAAAAGATACGGTCGTTTAATTAATTCTAGAATCTCGTTCGTAATATTAATTTGTTTATGATTAATAAAATCACTGTGACATGATTGATAAATTACATGTATTTTTTCTGGACTAATATTAAAATAATTTACTATGTCACTTTTAGTGGATTGACTAGTGGCAATTATTTTTGTGGAATCTTGACATGATTGTTTACTTTTAAATTGATAGATTTTGCGATCAATCTTTTTATAAAAATGTGGATATTTTAAAAAAAGAAGATCATGAATAGTAACAACATTATTTATTTTGATCTTATATGGTACTTCATTACTCAAACCATGATATAAGTCAATATTTAAATCTTTTATTTTTTTGTTAATCCCAAATGTCCTCCAAAAGTATTTATTTGTCCAATTATTAGGCTGAACAATAGTAGTGTTATATTTATTAGTTTCAAATTGATGATGAATTTTAGGAGTAAATAAGTATAAATTTGCTTTTGAAATTTCTTTTGAAATAGTTTGTATAACAGACCTGCTATAGTTTCCTAATCCACTTAAATTATTAAAAGCTCTTTTTGCATCAAACGCTATCCTCAAAATTTTTTTTTTTATATTGAAACATTAAAATCTCTTAATGCATTATTAAGAGTTGTTTTTTTATCTGTACTCTCTTTTCTCTCACCAATAATAAAAGCGCAAGGTATTTGAAATGTTCCTGCTTTAAATTGTTTATTAAAGACTCCAGGTATTACCACTGATCTTTCTGGTATTATTCCATTATAGTGCTTCTCTTTTGAATCAGATACATCAATAATCTTAGTAGATTTTGTTAAAACTACTCCTGCACCTATTACAGCTTCTTTTTTAACTTTAACTCCTTCAACAATAATACATCTAGATCCAATAAAACAGTTATTCTCAATTATAACGGGATTCGCTTGAACAGGTTCTAATACTCCTCCTATTCCTACTCCTCCACTTATATGTACATTATCTCCGATTTGAGCACACGAACCAACAGTGGCCCATGTATCAATCATAGTCCCTGTTCCTACATACGCTCCAATATTGACATATGAAGGCATTAAAATGGAATTTTTATTTATAAAAGAACCATATCTTGCTATTGCATGTGGAACTACTCTAATATTTTTTGATTTAAAATCTTTTTTTAAAGGAATTTTATCATAAAATTCAAAAGGAGGACAGTCAATTTTCACCATTTTTTTTATTTGAAAGAATAATATAATTGCTTTTTTAATGTATTGATTAACAATCCATTCCCCTTTGCTGTTTTTTTCCGCTACTCTTATTTTTCCTTGATCTAGGTCATGTATAGTTTTTTCTACAGCATTGATAGTTTCTGTACTAAAAACACTGTCTCTATTACTGAAGGCATTTGAAATAATTGTTTCTAATGAAGACATCTTTTTTTATATAAAAATACCAAATATATGTTTAAAACAATCAGTCATTTTTGTTATTGATAATGAATTTCTATTAATTTTACTTCTATATAAAAAAAAAGATGGGTAAACTCTTAGCTTTAGATTATGGTAAAAAACGTATTGGCGTCGCACAAACCGATGATCTAAAGATTATTGCTTCTCCTTTAATTACTGTTTCAGAAAAAGATATTATTAAATTTTTATCTAATTATTTACAAAAAGAAAATGTTGAATCTATTATTATTGGTGATCCCAAAACTTTAAATAATAAGCCAGCAGAAGTTTCTAAGAATATTAAAATTTTGTCTCAAAAGATTCATAAAATATTTAAAATACCGATCATTTTAATAGATGAAAGATTTACTTCTAAAATCGCCTTAAAAACAATGGTTATGATGAATAGCTCTAAAAAGAAAAGAAGAAATAAATCAGATATTGACAAAATAAGTGCGGCACTTATTTTACAAACTTATTTAGATAGAAAAATAGAAATATGATATTACCTATTTATATATATGGAAGCTCTATTCTACGTTCAGAATGTAAAGATATCAATTCAAATTACAAAGAATTAGATGTCATTATTGATAATATGTTTATGACTATGGAAAATGCTAATGGAATTGGATTGTCTGCTCCTCAAATTGGTCTTCCAATTAATTTATTTATTATAGATTTACTACCATATTCTAAAGAAGATGCTTCAATTCCACCTATTAGAAAAACATTTATAAATCCTAAAATAATAAAAGAATTTGGTGAGGATATTGTTGAGAATGAAGGTTGTCTTAGTATTCCTGGCGTAAGAGAAGATGTTACTAGAAAAAACATAGTTCAAATAACATATTTAGATCAAGATTTTAAGAAAAATGATGAAATTATTGATGGTCTTTATTCTAGAGTTTTTCAACATGAATTTGATCATCTAAAAAAAACACTTTTTATTGATTATTTATCTCCAATTAAAAAGAATATCGTCAATAGAAAGCTTAAGTCAATTATGAAGGGAAAATTTACAGATTTATATCCTACAATTTTAAAAAAATAAATTATGAATCATTTGCAAAATTCATTTCAACATTTAGTTGATATAATGTTGGAATTAAGACAAAAGTGTCCGTGGGATAAAAAACAAACAATTGAAAGTTTACGATATCTTACTTTAGAAGAAACTTATGAGTTGTCAGATGCAATAATTATGAATGATATGAGTGGTTTTAAAGAAGAATTAGGTGATTTGATGCTACATATAATTTTTTATTCAATTTTAGCTGAAGAAAAAAATCAATTTAATTTAAACGATGTTCTTCAAGCACAAACTAAAAAGCTAATTCATAGGCATCCTCACATATACTCGGATGTCAAAGTAAGTGATGTTAAGGATGTTAAAAAAAATTGGGAACTTTTAAAGTTGAAAGAAAAAGAAAAAAAATCTATTCTTTCTGGTGTTCCCAAGTCTCTTCCAGCTATGCTGAAAACTTACCGTATTTTGGAAAAAGTTAGAGGAGTTGGATTTGATTTTACCAATAATGAGAAATCTTTTGATAAAATTGTCGAAGAAATTCACGAGCTAAAGGAAGAGTTATTAAATAATGATATTAAAAAAATTGAATCAGAACTTGGTGATCTCATATTTTCAATAATAGGTTTTGCTCAAAAAATAGGAGTTAACTCAATTGATGCCCTAGAGAAAACAAATGCAAAGTTTATTGCGCGTTTTCAGAAAATGGAGGAACAAATTATTTTGTCTAATAAATCAATAACTAATTATTCTATTGATGAACTAGATATTTTATGGAACAAAGCAAAAATTAAGAAATAAAAATTAAAACTAAAAGAATTATTGACATGTAAAAGATGACTGGAAAGATTTTGTAATCAAATTCTTTATACACTTTTTTTTCTCTCCAGTATCCCCATAGAATAAAGAGAACATATAAAAGAGATCCAATTACTGCAAAAATCCAATGCCCTATTGAAATGTTATCCATTTTTTTTAAAAGCTATCGGGTTTAGAGTTATCGTTATAATATCATCAATAAATTTATCCCCAAGATCTGAGAAAAAGCTTTTAGATCCATATTTTATATCATACAATGTTCTATCAACTTGGATTTCAGCTTTAAATTCAAGTGGACCATTTCTAGTATAATTGAATGTTATCTTATTAGAAATATTTTTAATAGTTAATATTCCTGACATTTTTTGATCATCAATTGTTTCAATTGTAAAATATGCTTCTGGGAATTTTTCAACATCAAAAAAGTCTTCATTTTTTAAATGTCCTTCAATATTTGTTTTTGGTTTTCCTTCTAAGTCAGTACAATTGATTGTTTGCATATTAAAAATAAATTTACCACCAGAAATCATTCCTTTGTCATCTAATTTTATAGAACCTCGTGATAATTGAATGTCACCATTATGAGATCCTGTTGGTTTTTTTCCTAACCATTCAATACTGCTATTTTTAGAGTCAACATCATAAAATCCAGCTTCTAAATTGTAAGAGTTAACTGTATTTTTTTTCGATTCTAAATCAATGGATTTGTTAGATGTTTTGTTTACACATGATAATAAAATTATCATGAATGTTAATAAAATTATTGGTAATTGTAATGTCTTTTTCATTGTAATTAGTTTAATTGATTTGCTAAATTAAATAAATTACAACAAATGAAAAAACAAATTGAACATGTTGAGAAATTTCATGATGCTTTTGGTATTAAAAATCACTATACACCAAATGCAGTATTAAAAAGTGATGTTTTTGATCTAAGACATCGATTAATGCATGAAGAAAATGAAGAATATTTAGAAGCATGTAAAAAAGGTGATTTAGTTGAGATTGCAGATGCTTTGGGTGATATGATGTATATTTTATGTGGAACTATTCTATCACATGGCCTACAAAATAAGATAGAGAATATATTTGAGGAGATTCAAAGAAGTAATATGTCAAAGCTTGGTCCCGATGGTTTGCCAATATATAGAGAGGATGGTAAAATTTTAAAGGGGCCCAACTATTTTAAGCCTGATATTAAATCAATTATTGAATAATTTATTTTAAATATCTAAAGTCATGATTGTTCTTTATCTCAAGAAGACTATTATAGATTAATTTAATAACATTTTCAACATCTTTTTGTGCTACAGTCTCAACTGTGGTATGCATATATCTCAATGGTAGTGATATTAATGCAGAAGCTACTCCTCCAGTGTTAAATGCAAACGCATCTGTATCAGTTCCAGTTGCTCTTGATGCTGCTGCTCTCTGAATATCAATTTTATTTTTTTTTGCAGTAGAAATAATTAGCTTTAATAGGTTATTTTGAACTGCTGGTCCAAATGTTAAAACTGGTCCCTTCTCCATTTCACAATCTCCTTCTTTTATTTTATTTATCATTGGAGTATGTGTATCGTGAGTCACGTCTGTTACTATTGCTACATTTGGACGAATTGTTTCAGTAATCATCTGAGCACCACGTAAACCAACTTCTTCTTGAACAGAGTTTGTAATATAAAGTCCAAAAGGTAATTTTTTCTTATTTTCTTTCAATAATCTTGCCACTTCGGCAATCATAAATCCTCCCATTCTATTATCAAGTGCACGTCCAACAAAAAATCGTTTATTCATAACCATAAACTTATCTTTATAAGTAACAACATTGCCTACTTCAATTCCCATTTCTTTGACTTCTTTTTTTGATCTAGCACCGCAATCTAAAAATATATTATCCACCTTTGGTGGTTCTTCTTTTCCGCCTCTTCTAGTGTGGATTGCTGGCCAACCAAAAACAGCATCAATATCACCTTTTTCACCGTGTATTATAACTCTTTTTGATGGCGCAATTTGATGATCAGATCCACCATTTCTTATTAAGTAAATAAAACCATCTTTTGTTATATAATGAACAAACCATGAAATTTCATCTGCATGCGCTTCAATAACTACTTTATATTTTTTTTCTGGATTAATTACACCAACTACAGTACCATATGTATCAACAATATGAGTATCAATGTATGGTTTAATATAATCTAGCCATATTTTTTGACCACTAGATTCAAAACCAGTAGGAGATGGTGTATTAATATATTTTTCTAAGAATTCATTGCTTTTTTTATTTAAAATACTTTTTTTGCTCATTAGATTATTATTTAATTTTTTGTTGGGTTCATATTAACTATATCTCTATCAAATAAATATAAACCACCTTTATCATCTGCAATTAGTTTTAACTTGTCTAATATATGTCTAGCTAATGCTTCCTCTTCAATTTGTTCAGCTACATACCATTGCATAAAATTATGTGTAGTGTAATCTTTATCTTTTAAGCATATATCTACTACTTTGTTAATTTCTTTAGTTACCATAATTTCATGATTCAAAAGATCTTTAAAAACATGACTTAAACATTCAAATATTTTGGGAGGCTTTTCAAGCGGAGGAACAATTGCATGTCCTCCTCTTTCATTAATATATTTAATTAGTTTAAGCATGTGCTCCCTCTCTTCGTCAGAATGTCTGTAGAAAAAACTAGCAACACCCTCAAAACCTTTTGTTTCAGCCCATGAAGCCATTGATAAATAAAATTGAGATGCATTAGCCTCTATTTCAATTTGCTTGTTTAAAGCTTTTTCTACTTTTTTTGTTAACATATTATAGCGATTTAATGAATAAGTATATCAATTTACAAAAAATAATATTTATTTTTCATAGCAATAGTCTATACTTTCTTTTATAACTCTACATGATTTTATTATATCTTTATTCTTAATTATTAAAGGTGGAGATATGCGAATATTTGTTCTGTTAAACAAAAAATAAAATGTAATTACTCCTCGTTTTAATGCTTCTTTCACGATTTTTTGACAAATAATTTCATTCTCGAATTCAATTGCAATCATGAGCCCATAACCATGTATTTTTTTAATTTTCGGATGCTTTAAATTTTTAAGAAAAAGTTTTCTTTTTTCAGATACTTGTCTTATTAAAGAGGAATTTTTTAATATTTTAAATGTTGTCATTGCAGCAGCACAAGAAATCGGGTGTCCTCCAAAAGTTGTTATGTGACCAAGCGGCGGATTTGAACTTAATAGATCCATATTTTTTTTTGAACTAATAAAGGCTCCAATTGGCATACCTCCACCCATTCCTTTAGCAAGGCATAAAATATCAGGAATAATATTATGTATTTCGTATGCAAACATATGTCCAGTTCTTCCAAATCCTGTTTGTATTTCATCATAAATAAGTTCAATATTGTATTCATCACATCTTTTTCTTATTTGTAATAACCATTCTTTATTAGCGCAAACAAAATTTGTGCCGCCTTGAATTGGTTCTATGATAATTGCTGCAACTTTATCATCAAGAATATCTAAGTCATCAATGTTGTTATATCTTATATTTTTGTGGCAAGGAATTAGAGGACGATATTTACTTTTCATAAATTCTTCTCCCATTGCACTTAAAGATCCTTGTGTGCTTCCATGGTAGGATGATAAGCATGAAATTACTATTTTTCGACCATTTTTTCTTTTTGCTAATTTAATAGCACCTTCTATAGCTTCGGTTCCAGAATTAACTAGGTAAACGCAAGAAAGATTTCTATGGAGATATTGACTTAATTGCTGAGATAATTTTAGTGGACTATCTTGTATAAATTCACCATAAACCATAACATGTGCATGACGATGTAATTGTGATTCTATTGATTTGATTATTTCTGGATGACAGTGTCCAAGTGTACAGCTTGAAACACCTGCAACTAAATCAATATATTTTTTTTTATCTCGTGTATATATATAGCAATCTCTTGCTTTTTCAATGTCTAATAAGAAAGGAGATTTTGTTATTTGTGCTTGTACATTTAAAAATGTTTTTTTTCTAGACATAATCTGAAACTATATCTTTTTTTTTAAAACTCTTTTAACTGCATTAATAATACTGATCTTGTCAATTTTATATTTTTGCATGAGCTCAGTTGGTTTTCCGCTTTCTCCAAATGAATCGTCTACACCTACAAATTCAATAGGTGTTGGTTGATTTTTAGCAACGAGTTGTGCTATGCTACAGCCTAATCCACCTAAAATTTGATGTTCTTCAGTAGTAACTATACATTTTGTTTTTTTAATTGATTCTAAAATTGTCTTTTGATCAAGAGGCTTAATTGTGGCAATATTAATTAATTCGCATTCAATTCCTTGCTCTTTAAGTATATTAGTTGCTTCAAGAGCTTCCCAAACAGTATGTCCAGTAGAAAAAATAGAAACATCATTCCCCTGAGTTATGGGTATGGCTTTTCCAATTTCAAAGCTTTTTTCTGAGTCTGTAAAATTAGGGACTTTAGGTCTACCAAACCTTAAATAGACAGGGCCTATATGATTAGCTATTGCAATTGTTGCATTTTTAGTTTGGTTGTAATCGCATGTATTTATTACCGTCATCCCAGGAAGCATTTTCATAAGACCGATATCTTCTAAAATTTGATGAGTTGCACCATCCTCTCCTAATGTTAATCCAGCATGTGAAGCACATATTTTTACATTTTTATTAGAATAAGCAATGGATTGTCTTATTTGATCATATACTCTGCCAGTTGAAAAATTTGCAAAAGTTCCAGTAAAGGGAATCTTTCCTCCAATTGTCATTCCAGCAGCAATGCCCATCATATTTGCTTCAGCAATACCAACTTGAAAAAAACGATTAGGGAATTCTTTTTCAAAGGCATCCATTTTTAATGAACCTGTTAAATCGGCACACAAACCAACTACATTTGGATTAGTTTTACCTAATTCTAGTAATCCTGCTCCAAATCCTGATCTTGTATCTTTTAATTCCATATTAATAGTCTCCAAGTGTTTCACTTAATTGCTGTAAAGCAATTTCTAGTTGTTCGTCATTAGGTGCAATACCATGCCATTTATGTGATCCCATCATATAATCAACTCCATAACCCATCTCTGTATTAAGAAGAATGCATATTGGATATCCTTTATGTAGACTTTTTTTACTCCTTTTTAAAGCTGATAATACATCTGTAATATTATTTCCATTATTAACTTCAAAAACTTCCCAATTAAAAGCACAAAATTTTTCTTTCAAATTTCCTAATGATAGTATATCATCCGTAGAACCGCATATTTGTTGTTTATTTACATCAATTGTTAAAATAATGTTATCAACTTTTTTTGATCCTGCATACATTAGAGCCTCCCAGATTTGTCCTTCTTGAAGTTCTCCATCACCACATAGACAGTAGATAATATTTTTGTCATTATTTAACTTTTTACTAAGAGCACTGCCTAGTGCAACAGATAGTCCTTGTCCAAGTGATCCTGAGGCTATCCTTATACCAGGTAATTTCTCATGAGTAGTAGGATGTCCTTGTAATCTGCTATTTATTTGTCTAAAAGATTTTAATTCATTAACATGGAAATAACCTGATCTTGCTAAAACACTATATAATACGGGTGAAATATGACCGTTTGATAGAAAAAATAGATCTTCATTTAGACCATCCATTTTAAAATTTTTATCGTGTTTCATAATGGAAAAATATAATGAGACAAAGTATTCAACACAACCTAATGAACCCCCTGGATGTCCTGACTGAGCACCATGTACCATACGGACAATGTCACGTCTAACTTGGGAGCATATATTAGTTAGCTTATCAATATTTTCAACCATACTTAAAAATAAATATTTTACATATATTAATTTATCATTGTTGAAAACTATTAATAATTTTAATTTTAGTGTATGATAAACAAAATAATTCTCATTTTTTTTTTAGTGCCAAATCTTTATTCTTTTAGTCAAAATAATAAATATGATCCTATAAATACTGGTGTCAATATGACTGTTGCGATTATGTCAGTTGATACTTTATGTTTAGTAGGTGATACGATATTAGCTTTATATACTGACAATGGAATTTTAAAATATGGTGGACAAACAATATGGTCAGGTAGTAGAGTAGCTATAGCAATTTGGGGTGATGATACTACAACTGAAGAAAAAGATGGTTTTTTAAATAACGAACACATTAAATGGGCGGTCTTAAAAAATGATTCTCTCTTTTCTTTTTCTCCAAAATATAAATTTGGAAATAATTTATGGTCTCCAAATGGTATTAGCATTATAGATTCTCTTACTTATATTTATTGATTTATCATAATTTTCTTTAATTCCATAGTTTGGTTATACTGGAATTGTATAAAATAAATACCATTTGAATATTGATGAATTGGTATTTGTAGATAATTTGAATTAGTTACTTTTTCTTCAATTAGTATTTTACCTGAAACATCAATTAGCTTTATAATACAATCTTGTTCTTGTATCCCTATTTATAAAAAATTAAGAAGGTGTATATGAGCAAGGGTAGTGTAAAGAGTATAGATTCTGATTGTGCCCAGAGCGGGAGTCGAACCCGCACGCCCATAAGGACACATGGCCCTCAACCATGCCTGTCTACCAGTTCCAGCACCTGGGCGATTGTGACCTGGCTGGGGCTCGAACCCAGGACCCTCTCCTTAAAAGGGAGATGCTCTACCAACTGAGCTACCAGGTCAATTAAAAGCAATGCAAATATATATAAATTATTTTATTATTGGGTGTGGTTTGAATTTTGCTTTTGAATCAAATAAAAATCTATATGTTCTCAGTTTTTGATAAATATCACTACCCAGAAAACTCTCACACACTTTTATCATCTTAGGATTGAAATCTCCAATCCATGTTTGAACAACGTGAGTATATCCATATTTTAACATTCTAACACTGGTGTGATGAGCTAAAGCAGATTCAAGACCAAGCTTTTGGAATTTCGGAGTTATACCAAAAACCATTGCAGACACAATTCTTGGCTTTTTAAATATTTTGAAAAACATAAATTTTAGTTTACCTAATAAATTTAGATTGCCATGTACGTATTTTAGGTATTCATTGGGATCAGGTATGCCAATGAAAAAACAAATTGGTGTCTCCTTATAAAACCCAAACCAAATCAATCTTTTATCAAGTACAGCTTTCATTTTAGAAAACATTTTCTCTGCTTGCTCAAGTTTCATAGGTTTAAACTTATGATGTGTCTTCCATGCTTCATTATAGACTTCAATAAAATATCCAGCATATTTTTTAAAGTCATTTCCAGACATATGTTTGAAAGAAATATTGGATCTAGATTTAATTCTTTTTGATCTTTCATAAAATTTATCTGGATATGGTAATCTGATATCTTTGCAATATACATGTTGACTATAATAGGTTTTAAATCCAAATTCTTTAAATAATAATTCGTAGTATTCTAGGTGGTAATTTTGTCCATAGACAGTGTGTTTGTTAGACCCTTCGATCATTAGTCCCCAGTATTTATTTTTTTCACCAAAATTAATTGGACCATCCATAATTTGTATATTTTTTTTCTTCAACCAATCTACACAAGTTTGAAAAAGTATATTGGCTGCATTTTGGTCATTAATACATTCAAAAAATCCCATTCCTCCGATTGGTTGATCTGCTTCATCTTTTTTTCTTTTATCATAAAACACAGCTACTCTTCCTATAGTTATGTTGTTTTCTTGTAAAATAAATCTTTCAATTTCTCCAAATTGGTGGTAAGGATTTTTTTGGGGATTAAATACAGCTTCTATTTCTTGTTTTATATGAGGAATCCATGATGGTTCATTTTTGTATAACTTATGGACTATATTATGAAATTCAGATATTTCATATTTGTTTCTTACTTTTATAATGTTCATAGTGAGAATTTAATGGAGATGCATTTTTTTTTGTGAAATTAATAATTATTAAATTGTAAACGTATATTCATAATACACAAATCTATAAATTTTGAAAAATAAAGTTGTTATAATTACTGGTGCATCGTCTGGAATAGGTGAGGCTTGTGCACGTGAATTATATAAGAAAAAAGCACGCTTAGTATTAGTTGCTCGCTCAGAAACTAAACTAAATGAATTAGCATTAGAGATAAATAATGATGGTGGTTCTGCAATCTCAGTAATAGCAGATGTGAGTATAGAATCTGATTGTGCTAAAATAATTGATAAAACTATTGAAGCATATGGTTCTATCGATGTCTTAATAAATAATGCAGGTATTTCAATGCGTGCACTTTTTTTAGATTTAGATTTGTCAGTATTTAATAAAGTTATGCAAGTCAATTTTTATGGTACTCTTTATTGCACAAAACATGCTTTAAAATACATTCTGAAAAATAAAGGTTCAGTAGTTGGTATTTCGTCTATTGCTGGCCATAAGGGATTACCTGGGAGAACTGCATATTCTGCATCTAAATTTGCCATGACTGGTTTCTTAGAGGCTTTGAGAATTGAGAACATAAATAAGGGGCTGCATGTTCTTGTTGCATCACCTGGTTTTACAGCTTCTAAAATAAGATCAAGAGCCCTAGATTCTTCTGGTAAAACACAAAATGATAGTCCTCGTAATGAAAGAAAAATGATGCAGCCTGAAGAAGTAGCTAAACAAATAGTTTGTGCAATTGAGAAAAGAAAGAGTAGTATTGTATTAACTTTTCAAGGAAAATTATTAGTTTTTTTAAATAAATTTTTCCCTAATCTAGTTGATAAGCTTGTTTTTAACAGTTTATCTAAAGAAGAGGGGTCTCCATTTTAACATTATGCCAGTTTTTTTAATTGGATATATGTGTAGCGGTAAAACAACTTTAGGTAAAGAATTGTCAACTAATTTACAGTGGCCTTTTATAGATTTAGATAATTTAATTGAACAGAGAGAGGGGAGGAGTGTAGCTAACATCTTTAAAATGAATGGTGAAAATTATTTTCGTGAATTAGAAAAAAAACTTTTAAGAGAATATGATTTCACTTCTAATATGGTTATAGCAACAGGAGGAGGAACTCCTTGCTTTTATAATAATATTGAATATATTAATCACATAGGAGTTACAATTTATTTAAAAGTAAGTGTTAAAGAATTATTAAGTAGAATAGAGTCAATAAATTCTAGACCGTTACTAATTGATAATATGTTAAATTTGAATGATTTTATTAAACAGCAAATGCAAAAAAGAGAAATTTATTACTCACAATCCAAGCATAATATACAATCTGATAATATAACTATTGAGGACTTATTAAAAATATTACAATGAATACGAAATTTATTGATTTAAGAAGCGATACCATCACTGTGCCTGGTCAGGGTATGTTAGAATATATGTTTAATGCTAAAGTGGGTGATGATGTATGGGAAGAAGATGAAACAGTTAAAGAACTAGAGTTTGAATTAGCTAAATTATTTTCGAAAGAAGCGGGTCTTTTTTGTCCATCAGGTACAATGGCTAATCAAATTGCAATTAGGGTTCATACAAAAATGGGAGATGAGGTTATTTGTGATGAACTATCACATATATATAATTATGAAGGTGGAGGATTAGCTTCTAATTCTGGGGTTTCTCCTAAGTTGATTAAAGGGAATTTTGGTAGAATTTCTGTTGATCAAATTACTGACTCTATTAATCCTGATGATCCTCATTTTTCAAGAACATCATTAGTTTGTCTAGAAAATACTGTAAATAAAGGGGGTGGGGTATGTTATGAATATAAAGATATGCAGAGTATTTCTGAATTTTGTATTAATAAAAGATTAAAACTTCATTTAGATGGTGCGAGAGTATTTAATGCCTTGGTCTCAAGATCTGATTCTTCATATGATTATGGTAAACTATTCGATAGTTTATCTATATGTATGTCTAAAGGTTTAGGTGCGCCTATCGGATCTATTTTACTAGGTGATATAAATTTTATTCATGAAGCAAAAAGAATTCGTAAATCTTTCGGAGGAGGTATGCGGCAAGTCGGTTATTTAGCTGCTGCAGCACAATATGCATTAAAGTATAATATAGAAAGACTATCCGAAGATCATAGGCGTGCAAAGGAGATAAGTGATTGTTTAGCTAATTTGAATTTTGTGCAGAATATGCGACCAGTAGAAACAAATATTGTTTTATTTGATATTAATAAAAATATAAATGATTTTAATCAATTCCTGATGAAGAATTCCATTAAGGCATCATTTATGGGTGTTAATACGGTTAGATTTGTAACACATTTGAATTTCACAGATTCTGATTTAGAAAAATTATTAATAGTTTTAAGAGCACTAAACTAAGTAAACAGCTTCATTATTTTTATTAAGTACCACTTCAATGTGATCTTCTAAATTGGTTGAAAGTTTTAATCCTACATAGTCAACACCAATCGGAAACTTATTATGGTTTCTATTAACTAAAATTATTGTTTTTAAATTTTCAACAGGATAATTTAATATGGCTTTAATGCCATATATGATAGTTTTTCCTGATTTTAGAACATCATCAACAAGAAAAATATTCTTTATATTTTCTTTAGGTATTTCTGGATAAATCAAATATTCATTTTTTTTAGTTAAAGAAATTTTATGTAGGGATGCTTTGATTGTGTGGTTTTGTTGAATCACGGCAAGAATTTTTTCGGCTATTATATATCCATTTTTTTCAAAACCGACTAATGAGATAGTTTTTTCAGAGTTGTAGTTTTCAATTATTGAGAATGCTATTCGATTAATTTTATTTTCTATAGCAATTTTATCTAATATGATTTTTTTATTTTTCATTGTGTTTGTAAAGATACATCATCTTACCCTTTATTTAAAGCAAATATTGTTTCAATGTGGTGAGTATGTGGAAATTGATCAGCAATTGAGAATTGATCAATTTCATATCCATTTTCCATTAAAATTTTAATATCCCTAGCTTGTGTACTAGGGTTGCAAGAAACATATATAATTTTTTTTGAATTTAATTCAATAATTTTTTTTAAACTTTTTTTAGATATTCCTGGTCTTGGTGGATCTACAATAATAGTTTGAATTTTATTTGTTAAATGAGGTTTTGAAATTAAAAATTTATTAATGTCAAGTGCATAAAAATTTGAATTTTTAATATTATTTTTTTTAGCACTTTGTTTCGCATTTCTAATAGCACTTTCTACAATATCTACTCCAATTACCTGATTTTTTTTATTACTAGATGCAATCAGTTGAGTTATTGTTCCTGTGCCACAAAATAGATCTAGAATTATAGAGTTTTCACAACTTTCAATTTTACTGTAATCAATAACTTTTTCGTATAGTTTTTCCGCACATATTGGATTTGTTTGAAAAAAACTACTCATACTAATTTCAAAATTTAAATCAATGATTTTTTCATTAATTTTATTTTTACCATATACAACTTTTGAAGTTGTTTTATTGTAATCAATTCTATCCGATATATTGTCATTGATTGTATGAATAATGCCAGCAATTTTCTTTCCATGTATGGATAAAACAAAATCCACAAAATCATGAATTTTAAAATTATTTAAACCTTCTGAACTTGTAACGAGTTCAATAAGTAATTTATTTTCATAATAACTTTTTCTGACATTTAAATTTCTGAAAAATCCTTTTTTTTGAGGAATATTCCATGCAGGTAATTTACTTTTTTGGCAAAATTCTCTAATTCTAATTATAGAGTCTTCCCATTGTTTGTCAAAAAGTCCCGATTCTTTATCCAAATTTTCTACCATCCACCAAGTATTAGCTTTTTTAAAGCCTAATCCAAAGTCATCAATATCTCTTTGTTTAATTTTATCATAAATTATTGAGGAAAAAGCATATTCCATTTTATTTCGATAGTGCCATGTTTTAGGTGATTTAATTAATGTTTCAAAATAATTTTCAATATTTTGTATTCCAGCAATTTTTTTGAATACATCAAATACTAATTGGGTCTTCATATTTCTTTGATGTTCAATGTCTATTTCAAAGTATGGGGCTCCAGAAATTTTTTGATATATTCTTTTTTTTTGTAGTGGACTTTTTACGATTACATTAATGATTTTTGCCTCAGCATATGAAGGTTTAACTTTTGTGATTTCTGCTAAAACAGTTTGTCCTTTAATTCCATTTTTTACAAAAATAACAGGATCATTTTTAGAATTTTTATGAATACCATTTCCTCCATAGACGATATCTTGTATTTTAATTTTTATTCTTGCGTTTTTTTTAATTACTTGCATTGTACAAAAATAATTATCTTTATTAATAATGAAATCAAATGAGTATATAGATCTAGAGTTAAAGTATGGCGCTCATAATTACCACCCTTTACCTGTTGTTTTAAGAAAAGGACAAGGTGTTTATGTTTGGGACGTTGAAGATAAAAAATATTATGATTTTTTATCTGCTTACTCTGCCGTTAATCAAGGCCATTGTCATCCTAAAATAATTACAGCCCTACATAATCAAGCTAAAAATTTAACATTAACATCAAGGGCTTTTCATAATGATGTACTTGGAGAATATGAACAATATATTACTAATTATTTTAAATATGATAAGGTTTTACCTATGAATACTGGTGTAGAAGGAGGTGAAACTGCAAATAAACTTGCTCGTAAATGGGGATATCTAAAGAAAAAAATTCCTAAAAATAAGGCTAGAATTATTTTTGCAAATGGTAATTTTTGGGGAAGAACTCTTGCTGCTATTTCAAGTTCTGACGATCCATCATCTTATAATGATTTTGGTCCATATATGCCTGGATACAGTTTAATACCTTATAATAATATAGAGGCTCTTGAACAAGAATTAAGAGATCCAAATGTTTGCGCGTTTATGGTTGAACCAATTCAAGGTGAAGCTGGCGTTGTAGTACCTAGTGATGGATATCTTTCTGCTGTAAGATCACTATGTGATAAGTATAATGTGTTGTTTATTGCAGATGAAGTGCAAACTGGTTTAGCTAGAACTGGTAAAATGTTAGCATGTGATTATGAAAATGCTCGACCTGATATTTTAATCTTAGGTAAAGCATTATCTGGAGGTGTTTTCCCTGTTTCTGCAGTTTTAGCAGATGATGATATAATGCTTTGTATTAAACCTGGAGAACATGGATCAACATATGGAGGAAATCCTCTTGCATGTAGAGTAGCAATGGCAGCCTTACAAGTATTAAAAGACGAAAATCTATGTCAAAATGCTTATGAACTTGGAAATTTATTTAGAGATGAGTTAAATTCTTGGATTGTTTCGTGCGATTTAGTTAGTGGAATCAGAGGTAAAGGGCTTTTAAATGCTATTTTGATTAATGACTCTCCTGAAAGTTCTACAGCTTGGGATATATGCATGAAATTAAGAGAAAATAGTTTACTTGCTAAGCCAACTCATGGAAATATTATTAGACTTGCTCCTCCTTTAGTAATTAATAAAGAACAAATTCTAGATTGCATAAATATAATAAAAACAACTATTGATCACTTTTAATACTTTTTGTTAATATTTCATAATTTTGTTTTATGAAATACTTTATTTTAATTACTTTCTTATTGTCAAATCTTGCTAATAGTCAAATTCACAGATGTTCTACTGATGAGTATAGGCAATTTTTAAAAGAAAAAGGGCTTTTAATTGATAAAGAAAAGCATACAATTCAATATAGGCATAGTTTAAATACGAATTATAGTATTCCGGTTGTAGTGCATGTTCTTTATAATAATTCTAATCAAAATATTTCTGACGAACGCATTTTGTCACAAATCGATGTTTTAAATGAAGATTTTAATGCACTGAATTCAAATATTTCAACTGTTCCAGCTGAATTTCAGTCTGATATTGGTAATGTTGGTATATCATTTTGTTTAATTCAAGAAGACTTAAATGGCAACCCATTTTCTGGAATAAACAGAGTTTTTACTAATGTGGAACAATTTCAAGGGTTCTCTGATGCTATGAAAAAAACTGCACTTGGTGGTGCTGATGCTTGGAATTCAGACTATTATTTAAATATTTGGGTATGTGATTTGTCTGGTAATGCACTTGGTTTTGCTACAATGCCTGGAGATGTTACGCCTGATTTAGATGGTGTAGTTATAGATTATGAATTTTTTGGTATTAATAATCTATCTTCTAGTCCCTACAATTTAGGTAAAACAGCAACACACGAAATTGGTCATTACTTAAATTTGGAGCATATTTTTTATGCTGGATGTTCATCTTGGGATGATTGCAATGATACACCACCTCAAGCTTCAGCAACTTATGGTTGTCCTAGTGCTACTCCTTCATCTTGTCAAACAAATGATATGTTTATGAACTATATGGATTATACCGATGATGCATGTATGTCAATGTTTACAGTTTGTCAAGCAAACAAGATGATAGATGCACTATTAAATCTGCGACCTCAGCTTAATGGAGAATGTGTAGATTCTTCTTTTGAAGAACCACCATCGATAGTGTCGTTAATATTTCCTAACCCAGCATCTACTCATCTAAAAACATCAATAAATAATCAAATGATTTCAATATATTCTATTTATGGTAAAAAAATTTTATCTCAGTATGTAGATGATAAATGTGAAATTGATATAACTCAATTATCTGTTGGATCATATTTTATTTATATTGATAATCAATATCAAAAATTCATTAAATATTAGATTTTTAAAATTTGATATTTAACTTGAAATTTATCATTCTTGATGTTAGATAATTTGGAACAGCATAATAAGTGTTTGATGCATCAGATACCCAAATATATGATGATGTGTTTTTAATTCCAATTAAGTTAAAGAATTCTATGCTTGCCCAAATAGATTCAAAGTGATTTAAAAACTTTATTTTTTTATCTTTTTGACTACTTTTAATTGATCTGGAAAATCCAATATCTAATCTTCTATATGGCGGAATCCTAGATGTTTGTTCATGTCTTTCTGAGTGTGGCGCTCCAAAGGGAAGACCACTTCCGTATACTAAACTAAGTTGCATTTTATAATTCGGATTATTTGGAAAATAATCTTGAAAAAAAACTGATGCATTTAGTCTTCTATCAGTTGGTCTATCAATATATCCATGTCCATCATTATCAATGTCTTCTTGAGTTTTTAATAATGATAAACTAATCCATGAATCTACACTTGGAACAAATTCCCCAAAGAGCTTCATATCTATTCCTGTTGCATATCCATTTGCATTGTTTTCAGGTGTGTAAATTATTCTTAAATTATCTATTTCAAAAGGAATAATATCCCATAACTTCTTGAAGTATATTGACCCAGTAAACTTAAATGGTCTATTTAGGTATTTAAATTGATAATCAGTATTTAATACATAATGAATTGACTTTTGCGATTTTATATTTTTATTTAATTCACCATTATAGTTTCTAAATTCTTTAAAAAATGGTGATTGATTATATGATCCACATGAGAAAAGAAATACTAAATCTTTTTCCCAGTTTGGTTTATAGCTCACAATAGCTCTTGGGCTAATAAATATCTCGTTATTAAATGTCCAATAATTTAATCTTGATCCTAATGAGTAGTGAAAATGATTGGATTTTTTAATGATTTTGTTTGATATTTGAGCATATGATGAAATTCTATTTGAACTTATCGATGCACTTCCAGTGAAAAATTCAAATAAATTAAGATTGTTATTTATAGGTGAAATTGCGTATCCAGCTGAATCAACCATTTCCCATTCTCTTATTCGGTCTTTTATATTTTCATGTTGATATTTAATTCCCCAGTCAATAGTGATAGGATTTTTCTCGTTAATTATTTTTAGGTTTCCATCATGATATAAATTAAAAACTTTAGCCCTTAATTCATTCCTTGCATGATTCATGTATGCACCTACACCTCTGTTAAATGCGATTTCTCCAAATTCATCTGATCCGATATCATTATTTAGCTCAGCTAGCCAGTATTCGCCTAAAATATCATAAAATTCTTGTTCTTTTGTCGTAAAAAAAGATGAAGTTAATTTAATTTTTAGAAGTTCATTGGGTTGAAATGTGGATGAAATAGCTGTTAAGTTTGTTTCATAATTATCAATTTCCTTTCCCTCAAAATAAATTGTCAGTTGCAATGCTTCTGTAACAGTCCCAAACTTTGCGTTCCTAGTTTTCGGAATCATTTCATATTTGTTTTGAGAGTAGTAGTTTAAAAAGCTGAGTTTAATTTCAGGATTTATTTGATATGTAATAAAGGTTTGAAAATCATTAAATAATGGCTTGTACTCACCTTGAGTATCTAATGATCTAAATAGAAAACTATTTGAACGATGTCTATATCCAATTAAATAAGATAAAAGGTGATTTTTACTGCTTCCTTCTGAATTTAATTCAAAACCTAAGGCACTCATTCCAATGGTTGTAGATTTATGTTTTGGAATTTTGTATTCAATGTTTAATACAGATGAAAGTTTGTCGCCGAATTTTGCTTCAAATCCACCGGCAGAAAATTCAATTGATGATATCATATTAGAATTAATAAAACTTAATCCTTCCTGTTCTCCATTTCTAATTAAGAATGGTTTATATATTTGGATTCCATTTACATAAATTAAGTTTTCATCGTAGTTACCCCCTCTTACTGAGTATTGACTGCTAAGTTCATTGTTTGAAGAAACACCAGGTAGAAGTTTGATAATGTTTTCAACTCCCCCTGTATTTGAAGGAATTTTACCTAAATTTTTAGGGTCTATTTTTGTGACACCTTTGTATCTGTATTCATCAGTTGTTAGATTAATATCTTTAAGAAAATTATCATTTTTTTCTAACAGAATATTGTAATTGATAGTGTCAGATGAATTAGAAGTGTCTATGTAAAACTCATAATATTTATAACTCACATGTGAAACTTCAATCTTCACATTGGACTGTTTTTTGATTTTTAATTGATAATTACCATTAATATTTGATATTGTGCCATATGAATTATATTTTAAGTTAACATTTTTGATTGGTTGACCTTGTAAATTTGTAATTTGTCCGTTAATTATATATTGATTCTTATTATTTTCCTGACTATATGCGGAAAAAAATATTAATAAGCTAAAATATATTAATTTTCTCATCTCTAATTTAACTTAATTGTCATAGAATTAGTATTATTAACTTTATCGGTTACTTTAATAGTGAATTTTTTCTTATCATAATTATGTGGTTTGTCAAAAATATGTTTAACTAAATTAGTTTTATAATCATATTCCATTAAAACCCATTTATCATCAATTTTACCATGATAATCTTTTATTCCTGATAATTTATCCTCAATTACAAATGATATTTCTGATTTAGATAGATTTTGATAACTAATCAGTGGCTTTATAGTATCTATTAGTATTGTAAATATTCCAAAAGAATTGGTTTTACCTGTTATCATATCATTTGACCATTTGCTTTCTATATAGCTATAATTATTATCTGAGTATTTAGCAATAATTGTTTTTTTTCTTAGTTCTTTTTTTAAATTTTTAGGCTTAATAGAAATAATAAAGTTTTTATGTGATGGAATTGTGTCATCTAGAATTTTAAATAATGGAAAGTCTAATTTAGGATCTATTATTTCTTTATAACTAAAATGAGTATCATGATATAAACTGTAGTTTGGTAAATATATTTTACAATTCAGTGTGTCAAACTCAAATACTTTGTTTGCATGAATAATATTTTTTTGATTTTTATTATTATTTATTTTCTCTTCATTATATTCAAAATAAAAATTTAGTATTGATTGATTGTTGTAACTGTCTTTAACAATAGCTTTAATAATATGTTGGCCACTTTCTAAGGATTCACCAATTTTTTGATTTGTGTGTATTTTATTTGTACTTAATTTGTTATAAGAGTCTAGAAAGCACTTTTGAAACTTTTCCCCCGATTGTTGTAATGTTGCGTAGTCTAAGTGTGAATTTATATATCTTGTTTCATAAAAGCCAAATGTTTCCATGGTATTCTGATAGTAAATAGAATCATTAATATATAAATCAATTGAATAAACACCATTTTTATTTGGTGCTGCATCTAGCAAATCATAAGTGTTGATTGCAAATTGAAAAGGTCCATTTATTTTAATAATTGATGGGTTTCTATAAGTGTTTTTGTTAATAGCTTCTAGTTCAACTACCTGTTTTGCGCCATTTGGGTGGTATATTAATATTGATTTAATAATAGGAAAACTTGTGTCTAAAATAGGTAGATTAAATAGCATCGGATTAATAATATTTTGTGTTTCAGTGTTTCTAATTTCAAAATGTAAATGTGGTCCAGTAGAGCTTCCTGTATTACCACTAAATGCAATTAATTCTCCTTTATTAATTTTAAATGTATCATTTTCTAAACTAAAATCAATTTCATTTTTTTTTAATTTATAATGTTGATTTTTAACTAATTTTTCAATCTCAGGGTTGAAGTTGTTTAGATGAGCATATACAGTTGTAAATCCATTTGGGTGTTCTATATATAATGCTTTTCCAAGTCCTTTTGAAGAAATTTTAATTCTTGCAAGATGTCCCTCCTGAGATGAATATATTGGAACATTCATTTTTTGTCTGGTTTTTATGTCTATTCCTGAATGAAAGTGATTATTTCTAAGCTCACCAAAAGTTCCTGCAATTGCAATTTTTATGTCAACTGGTGATTGAAAGTAATTTTGAGGATATTCTGTTTGAGAAGAAGATAAAAATATAAAACCAAAAAAAAGAAAAATAAAAAAGTTTTGTTTCATTTATATAAAATTATGTAAAATACTGATAAGTTGTTGCTTTTGATTTTTTAAATTAAAAACTAAAATTTTAATCTTATATTTGAAATTAGATGAAAAATATTTGACTTGAATTCTATTTTAAATCATATTGCTAATTTGAAACAGACAATTGATACTTTAATACCAAAGTATTTAAAATTAAAAGCATATGCAGTAGATTTAGAAAATGAAAAATTAGTATTAAAAAATAAAGTTCAATATTTAGAGAGTGAAATAAAAAAAATAAATAAAAGAATTGAGATTATAGATTTAACGAAAGGGGTTGGTGAAAAAGATAGTTACTCTATTGGATTTACAAAAAACCGAGTTAATACTTTGATTAGAGAAATTGATAAATGTTTATCATTATTAAATGATTAGATTTATGGAAAAATTAAATATAAAAATACCTATTTCCAACAGATTATACCCCATGTATATTTCTGCTTCTGAAGAGAAAACGATTCGTTTATCTGCTTCAAGAATTCAAAAAATGTTAAAAAGTCTTAAAGATCGTTACTCTGTTAAGGATGATCAAGATCTTTTAGCTATGTGTGCATTGCAATTATGTGTTAAGATTGAGAAGCTAGAATCTAGTTATATGGAGACCAATAAAAGGGTTATTATGGACATAGAGAATATTAATAAAAATATTAAAGAAATTTTCTAATTTAATCCTATTCTTGATTGATGATATCAAAATATAGATGATGAATGATGTATATAAAATTGTTATACTATTTTCTTTAGGCTTGATTATTGGTGCAGTTGTTATGTTTGTGTTACTTCAAACAATTTATAAAAACAAAACATATAAAATATTAAAGGATGCTAGAAAAGCCGGCGAGAGAATAAAAACAGATAAACTGCTACAAGCAAAAGAAAAGTTTCTTGAGCTTAAAACCGCTCATGAAAAAATGATTCAAACAAAAAATAATGAATTAGAACAAAGATCTATTCAAACAATATCCAAAGAACAGAAACTAATTAAAAAAATTGATAATTTTAAGAGAGACCAGAAAACATTAAATAATGAAAAAAATAATCTCAATCAATTTCAAGCTACATTAAATAGAAAAGAAAAAGAATTAGATCAGTCTCATCAAAAACAAATAGTTCTTTTAGAAAACATATCTAGCATGTCAAGAGAAGAAGCTAAAAAAGGGTTAATTGAATCCTTAAAAGCTGAAGCTCAAACAGAATCAATGTCGTATATACAAAAGTCTATAGAAGAAGCTAAATTAACTGCCAGAGAAGAGGCTAAAAAAATTGTTATTCAATCAATCCAGAGAGTTGCTACTGAAGAATCTATTGACAACTCTGTATCTATTGTGAATATTGAGAGCGATGATCTTAAGGGTAGGATTATTGGTAAGGAAGGAAGAAATATACGTAGTTTAGAGGCCGCAACAGGTGTAGAATTTGTTGTAGATGATACACCTGAAGCTATCATTTTATCTTGTTTCGATCCTGTTAGAAGAGAGATTGCAAAGATTGCTTTGCAAAAATTAGTTCAAGATGGTAGAATTCATCCAACAAGAGTTGAGGAAGTAGTGAAAAAAACCAAAAAGGAGATTAATCAGGAGATATTAAGTGTAGGAAAAAAAACAGTTATTGATTTAGGTATTCATGGTTTGCATCCAGAACTTATAAGAATGGTTGGAAGAATGAAATATAGATCTTCTTATGGTCAGAATTTATTACAGCACTCTAGAGAAGTTGCTAATTTATGTTCAATTATGGCATCAGAATTAGGTCTAAATATTAAATTAGCAAAAAGAGCAGGTTTATTACATGATATTGGTAAAGTGCCTGACGATAGTCCCGAAATACCTCATGCAATATTAGGAATGAAATTAGCAGAAAAATATGGAGAAAATAAGGATGTTTGTAATGCTATAGGAGCTCACCATGATGAAATTGAAATGAATAATTTAATATCTCCAATAATTCAAGTGTGTGATGCAGTTTCTGGTGCTAGACCTGGTGCAAGAAGAGAGGTGGTAGAGTCATATCTAAAGAGATTAAGAGAGTTGGAAGAGATAGCAATGTCTAAGGAGGGGGTTTTGAAAGCATATGCGTTACAAGCTGGTCGTGAATTAAGAGTAGTAGTAGCAAGTGAAAAGATATCAGATAAGCAAGCAAAATCTCTGTCTTATAATTTATCTAAAGAAATTCAGAACAAAATGACATATCCTGGACAAATTAAAATCACTGTAATTAGGGAAACTCGTTCAGTTCATATAGCTAAATAAAATATTTTTGAAAACGTTTATTCATACACAGTCAGATTTAATAAATCAAATTTCAACAAAATTAGCCAGAAAAAATGAGACACTTTCAATTGCAGAAAGTTGCACAGGTGGTTTTTTGTCGAGTTGTTTTACATCTTTTAGTGGGGCATCAAAATTTTTTATAGGTTCAGTTGTAGCATATGATACTTTAATGAAAACATCTATATTAAAAATAAATGAAAATAAAATTAAAAAATTTGGTGTCGTAAGTGAGGAAATTGTGGTTTTAATGGCAAAAAATATTAGAAAACTAAATAAATCATCGTGGGGTGTTGCTACGACGGGTTATGCAGATTTAATACCAGGTAAAAAGAAATCTCATGCATGGATTGCCGTATCTTGTTCTAATTACACATATTCAAAATGTATTTATTTTGATAAAAAAAGAGAAGAAAACATACAATTAATTGCATTAGAAGTTTTAAAAATATTAAGAAAAGAATTATGATAATCTATATGTATTTTAAATAAAATTTTTTAAATTCGCGATACTTTAAAACAAAATATTTATGTCTAGAGTGTGTCAATTAACTGGGAAAAGAGCTATGGTGGGAAATAATGTGTCCCATTCTAATAAGAAAACAAAACGTCGTTTTAATATTAATCTCATTAAAAAAAAGTTTTATATTCCCTCTGAAGACAAATGGGTGACTTTCAAGGTTACAACGTCTACATTGAAAACTATTGATAAAAAAGGTATTGATGAGGTAATTCGAATTGCAAAGGAAAAGAACCTACTTTAATTTATATTTTAAATCATTCTATTTTTTCAATTATTTCTTTTTTCATTACTAAGTGATTATTATTCACAAAAATCTGATGATACTAATTGTTTTGATTTAAAATTTTCCAAATTACACTTGGAGTTTTTTTTAGATGAGAAAAAGATTTCAGGATTTAATGAATCAACTTTTATTAAAAATTGTGCCTCCGATACATTAATTATGGATTTGTCAGAAAATATGATTGTTGATAGTATCTTCTTGTGTAATGAAAAGACAGAATTTTTATTTAAAAAAAACAAATTATTTATTCCTATTCATCACTTTACAAATAATTATTTTAATGTAAAAATTTTTTACAATGGATCTCCAAAAATAGCTAAAAATCCTCCATGGAAAGGAGGCTTTGTTTATGAAAGAGATAATTCAAATATGCATTGGGTTGGTGTTGCGTGTCAAAATGATGGTGCAAGTTTATGGTGGCCCACTATAGATGATGTTTCAGATGAACCGGATAGTCTGAGTGTTGAAATGGTAGTAATTGAACCATATTTTCTTGTTTCAAATGGAAGACTAGATAGCATAGTACAATTAAATAATAGTAGAAGGAAGTTTTGTTGGAGTGTTAGTAATCCAATAAATAATTATAATGTTACTTTTAATATAGCTAACTATGTGCATTTTTCTGACTCTTTAAAAACTACTTATGGTAAGTTAGATTTAGATTATTATGTTTTACCTTCTAATTTAAATAAAGCAAAAAATCATTTTAGTCAAGTTAAGCCCATGCTTAGTTTTTTTGAAACAAAATTTGGCCCATTTCCCTTTTATGAAGATGGATATAAGCTTGTTGAGACCTCATATTTGGGTATGGAACACCAAAGTTGTATTTCATATGGAAATCAATACAAAAATGGATATCTTGGTTTACATCCAGAAAATATAGATTTCGACTTTATAATCATCCATGAAACTGCCCACGAATGGTGGGGTAATAGTTTAAGTATGATTAATCATAAAGATATGTGGATTCATGAGTCTTTTGCTACTTATGCCGAAGCTTTATATGTAGAGGAGTTTTATGGATATCAGGAAATGCTAAATTATTTAAATTATCAAAAGGTTAAAATTAAAAATAAACAGCCAATTATTTCAAGTAATCATAAAACTACTGATATTTATTACAAAGGTACATGGGTTTTGCATACTTTAAGATCAGTTCTAAATAACGATCGTACTTGGTTCAGCATTTTATTAAACCTACAATTAGAATTTAAACATAAAATTGTTACCACAAATGACATAACGAAATATATAGAAAATTTAAGTGGACTTAATTTAGAATCCTTTTTTTTTCAGTATTTGTTCAATAGTGATTTGCCTGTTTTTGATTATTTTTTTGATGAAAATGAAGACGGAATGCAATTGCATTATAGATGGACTTCTTCAGACGATGATTTTTCAATGCCACTTTTAGTGACTGTTTATGAATCAAATTTCAATTGGATCTACCCAACAAAAGATTGGAAAAGTACACCAGTTTATATTAAGCCTGATAAATTTAAAGTAGCTGAAAATTTATTTTTATTAGAAACTAATCTGATAAAATAGTATAATATGTAATAACTTTCTCTTTTTTTAAGATTCATATATATTATGTGAATTTATTTGTCTTAAATCATATTTTTAATTAAATTTGCGAGCTATTTTTAAATCTAAATTTACTATATAGATGGCAAAAAAAGGTAACAGGGTACAAGTCATATTAGAGTGTACAGAGCACAAAACTAGTGGTCAGTCTGGTACATCTAGATATATATCTACTAAAAATAAAAAAAATACTCCAGATAGATTAGAACTTAAAAAGTTTAATCCTATTCTCAAAAAATATACAATACATAAAGAAATAAAATAAATTATTATGGCTAAAAAAGTTGTTGCAACATTACAAAAGGGAGGAGGTAAAGGTTACACGAAAGCCATCAAAATGGTGCGTTCTCAAAAAACAGGTGCATATATTTTTAAAGAAAAAATTTTACTTAAAGAAAATGTAAATTCTTTTTTACAAGAGAAATAATCTCTTCTTTTAAATACTTATTTTATTTTTTTATATAAAATCATTTTTTAAATATGGGATTATTTGATAATATAAAGCATCTTTTTAATAAAAAATCGTCATCTAATAAGTCTAATAAAGATGAGTTTAAAAAAAATATCGAGAATGTACAATCTGATAAGAAATCTGTCAATGATAATGTTAACTTTAAATCTCATTTAAAAAAAAATGAATTACTAGAGCAATCATTGCATGATGTTTCAACTACTGATTTAGATGTCTCAGAATCTAATGAGTCATTGCATGATGTTTCAACTACTGATTTAGATGTCTCAG
>PBGD01000023.1 GCA_002718895.1 Flavobacteriales bacterium | reverse complement strand
TTTAATGCTGATTTTGATGGTGACCAAATGGCTGTCCATGTACCTTTAGGTTCAGCAGCAATTTTAGAGGCTCAGTTACTTATGCTGGGCTCTCATAATATATTAAATCCTGCTAATGGTGCCCCTATTACTGTCCCTTCACAAGATATGGTATTAGGTTTGTATTATATGACTAAATCTAGAAAAAGTACAAACGGTCAAATTGTAAAGGGTGAAGGATTAACGTTTTATTCCCCAGAAGAAGTAAGCATTGCATATAATGAAGGTAAAGCTGATTTACATGCAATTATCAAAGTTAGAATACCAAAAGACAAAGAGAATCCAGTAGACTTTTACATAATAGAAACAACTGTTGGTAGAGTATTATTTAATGAGTGTGTGCCTTCAAAAATAGAATACTTTAATGAAGTATGTAATAAAAAAAATCTAAGGGATTTGATTGGTATTATTTTAGAAAGAACAAATGCACCGACTGCATCAAAATTCCTTGATGAAATTAAAAAAATGGGCTATAAAAATGCATTTCAAGGAGGCTTGTCTTTTTCACTGGGTGATGTCTTAGTTCCTCAAGATAAAGATAACATGATGAGTGATGCAATCCATCAAGTTGATCAAATTACTGATTCGTATAATATGGGACTTATAACTAACAATGAAAGATATAATCAAGTAATAGATGTTTGGACTAATACAAATTCTAAATTAACTGAGACAGCAATGTCTAACTTAGAAAATGATAATCAAGGTTTTAACTCAATATATATGATGTTAGATTCTGGTGCTAGAGGATCTAAGGAACAAATACGACAACTATCTGGTATGAGAGGTTTAATGGCTAAACCTCAAAAGTCAACATCTGGAGGAGGTGCAATTATTGAGAATCCAATTATTTCAAATTTTAAGGAGGGCTTATCCATCTTAGAATATTTTATTTCAACTCACGGTGCACGTAAAGGACTGGCAGATACGGCATTGAAAACTGCTGATGCTGGTTACTTAACCCGTAGGTTAGTTGATGTTGCTCAAGATGTTATAATTAATGACTATGATTGTGGTACAATGAGAGGCATTGAAATAACACCTGTTAGAAAGCAAGATGAAATTATTGAGCATATTGCTGATAGAATTGAAGGAAGAACTTCTTTAAATGATATATATATTCAAGATAAAAAAATAGTGTCTGCTGGCGAAGAAATTTTAAAAAGTCATGCACAATTAATTCAAGATAACGATATTCAATCAGTTATGGTAAGGTCAGTTTTAACTTGTGAACTACCTAGTGGTGTATGTTCTGCTTGTTATGGTAGAAGCTTATCAACTAATAAATCAACTCAAATTGGTGAGGCAGTTGGTGTTATTGCTGCACAATCAATTGGTGAGCCAGGAACGCAGCTAACTTTAAGAACTTTTCATATCGGGGGTGTAGCATCAGGATCTGCTCAAGAATCAAGTATGATTTCAAAGTTTGATGGAGTTGTTAAGTTTGAAGAATTACGTTCAATTTCATTTAAGGAAAAAAATAAAAAAAGAGTTGTTGTAGTTGGTAGAACTGGAGAATTGAAAATAATTTCTAATGATGGCTTGTTATTACATTCAACTAATATCCCATATGGTTCTTATTTAAATGTGAAAGAAGATGATGTGATAAAAAAAGGTGATGTGATATGTGAATGGGACCCATATAATGCTGTTATTATTTCAGAAATAAAGGGAAATGTCAAGTTTGAGGATTTTGAACAAGGAATTACATACAGGATTGAAATTGATGAACAAACTGGTTTCAAGGAAAAGGTGATTATTGAGACAAAGGATAAAAAGAAAATTCCTGTCCTTAAAGTTGGTAAAGGAAAGAGTGAAAAAACATATAATCTACCAGTTGGTGCTCATATTTCTGTTGAAGAAGGTGATAATATATCTGTAGGTACTATTCTTGCAAAAATTCCAAGAATTACAGCAAAAACTGGAGATATTACTGGAGGTTTACCAAGAATTACCGAATTATTTGAAGCCAGAAACCCTTCTAATACAGCTATTGTTACTGAAATTGATGGGATTGTTTCCTACGGTAAAATCAAAAGAGGAAATAGAGAAGTCATCATTACAACTAAGTTGGGTGATGTGAAAAAATACTTAGTTCCTTTATCAAAGCAAATTCTTGTTCAAGAAAATGATTTTGTCAAAGCTGGGATGGCTCTTTCAGATGGTTCTATTTCGCCCTCTGATTATCTTTCCATCCAGGGTCCAAGTAAAGTGCAAGAGTACTTAGTTTATGAACTTCAAGAAGTATATAGGTTACAAGGAGTAAAAATTAATGATAAACATTTTGAAGTTATTGTTCGTCAAATGATGAGAAAAGTGAAAATTTTAGATCCTGGAGACACTAAATTTTTAGAGGGAGAATTGATACATAAATTTGATTTCAGAATTGAGAATGATAGAGTTTATCATTTAAAAATTGTTGAAGATTCTGGAGATTGTGAAGATGATGATTTTAGGCCAGGATCAGAAATTACTGCTAGACAATTAAGAGATCAAAATTCTATACTTCAATTGGCTAATAAAAAATTGATTATTGCAAGAGATGCTGTAAATGCTACATCGCAACCAATTTTACAGGGTATTACAAGAGCTTCATTACAAACAAAAAGTTTTATGTCTGCTGCTTCTTTTCAAGAAACTACAAAGGTTTTAAATAATGCTGCAATTAGAGGGAGTGTTGACAATTTATCAGGACTGAAAGAAAATGTAATTATAGGTCATCAAATACCAGCTGGAACAGGTATGAAGTTTAAAAACTATATTGTTGGTTCTAAAGAGCAAATGGAACTAATTAGTTCTTCTGAAGTATCTGAAACTAAATAATTGTAATTATTAAATTCATAAATTAATTATGTCTGAAAAGAAAAAAAAAGCTAATAATAATCAAATTAATATTGAAATAAAAGAAGATGTAGCCACTGGCACTTACTCTAATTTAGTTGTAATTAACCATTCTCCTACAGAATTTATTTTTGATTTTATTACTATGATGCCGGGTTTTTCAAAAGCTAAAGTTGGATCACGAGTTATACTTGCACCACAGCATGCAAAAAAGTTATTAAAAATTTTAACAAAAAATATTGCAAATTTTGAAAACCAAAATGGTTCTATCGAGGTTGTAGATATGAAAAAAGTTCCATTAGATTTTGGTGGCCCAAAAGCACAAGCTTAACTCTAGATAAAGTTATTTTCTTTCATCCATTTGTCATTATATATTTTTCCTATATATCGACTTCCGTGGTCAGGTAAAATTATAACGACTACATCTTCTTCGTTGAAGTTGTTCAATAGTTGACATGTTCCAGCAATTGCTGCACCACATGAATTGCCGGCTAAAATACCTTCTTCTTTTGCTAATCTTCTAGTCATTATAGCAGCATCTCTATCAGAAACTTTTTCAAAGTGATCAATTAAACTAAAGTCTACATTTTTCGGTATTATATCTTCTCCAATGCCTTCAGTAATATATGAGTATATTTCACTTTTGTCAAAAATTCCTGTTTCATGATATTTTTTGTATACAGAACCATACGTGTCAATACCCCAAATTTTTATATTTTTATTCTTCTTCTTAAGAAACATTGCACAGCCAGTAATTGTTCCGCCTGTACCTACTCCAGCAATTAAATGAGTGATTTTGCCGTTTGTCTGATTCCAAATTTCTGGTCCAGTATATTTAAAATGTGTCATTCTATTTGATAAATTATCATACTGATTAACATAAAAACTATTAGGTGTTTTCTTTTCTAATGATTTTGCAACAGAGTAATATGATCTTGGATCTTCAGCATTGACATTAGTTGGAGTTATGATAACTTCTACGCCCATTGCTTTTAAAATATCAATTTTTTCTAGTGACATTTTATCTGGCATGGTTACAACCATTTTGTATCCTTTTTTTATTGCAGCTAATGCAAGTCCCATACCGGTATTCCCAGAAGTTGATTCAATAATACAACCACCTGGCTTTATTTTTCCATTTTTTTCTGCATTTTCAATCATTTTAATCCCTATTCTATCTTTAATAGATTGTCCAGGGTTAAAATATTCAAGTTTTGCAAGAAATAATGTTTTAGAGCTTGGAAAAATGTTATTTATTCTAACAAGTGGGGTGTTCCCAATTAAATCAGTAATATGTTGAGCATAGTTCATTTATTCTACTTTTAAGATTTTAGCTGGTGATAGTCTATTTATTACAAAATAAGGTACAATTATACTAAATTGTATTAATATAAATGTAATTGTATTGATGATTATAATCCATTTTATATCTATCGTCATAGGAAGATAATTAATAAAATATGATTTAGGATCTAGTACAATTAAGTTTGTTTTCATTTGGATGAAACAAATTATTAACGCTATAAGGTTGCCAATAATTATACTTTTTATTGCAATACTCATACTGTTATAAAGAAAAATTTTTATAATAGAATAATTAGTAAATCCAATTGACTTTAGTGTGCCTATCATTTTGATTCTATCCACAATAAGTATCAGTAAAGTATTTGTCATATTTAAAATACATATTAGAGTCATTATAATTAATATGAATGCAATATTTTTGTCAAATAATTTAATCCATTGAAATAATTTAGAAAATTTTTCATTTAATGTTTGGGCAATTAAATTATATTCTAATATTTTATTTATTTCTTTTGCGATTTTTTCTCCATAATTATTTTCATCAATTTCAACTTCAAATTTTGTAAAATGATTGTCTTTCCATTTATTTATTTTTTGCAATTCTGATTGTTGAACTAAACAAAAGTTTTTATTGAATTCTTCATTTTTTAAGTCATAAATACCTACGATATTAAATTTTCTTTTTTGAATATTTTTGTTTTTAGATAAAAAATATAATAAACAATGATCTCCTGGGTGGAGATTTAGTTTTTTAGATTGCTGATAAGAAATTAGTATTTGGTTTGTTTTATTTTCTACAAAGTATGTTCCAGAAACAATATTTTGTTCAATGAATTTCTTTTTGTAATCTTGATTTATTCCTTTAAGAATTACACCTTCTATTAAATTATTTTTTTTCAATATAACAGATTTGAGGATAATTGGATGAATAGCTTTTACACCATGAATTTCTTTAATTTGACTTAGTTTCTTTTTATTGACTGAAATATACTTCGTCTCATTATTTTTATTCAAATTAGTTATTTGAATATTTGATTGAGTATTGATTAGGTTCTGTGTGATTGTTTTTTTTAGTCCTAATCCAGTAGAAATAGTAATGATGATTACAACCACACTAATAGTGATTGCTATGTTGCATATTTTAATTATTGATCCAGAATAAAAATTGTTATGCAGATTAGTTTTTTGTAGTCTTCTAGAAATAAATAATTCTAAATTCAACTTTTCAATTATAAAATTACTAAATTCAAATATATGAAATTACATAAACGATTTTTTAATATAATCATTATATGTTTTATTTCTTTTGGTTTACAAGCACAGGTTGCAGGCGTATTTCAAACAAAAAAATATTTACCACATATTAAGCAAAAGAAGGTTGGTTTAGTTATTAATCATAGCTCAAAGATAAATAATATACATTTAATAGATACATTGTTGTTCCTCGGTGTGAATATACAATGTGTTTTTGCTCCAGAACATGGGTTTTCAGGAGATTTTGACGCAGGCGAATATTTTGATGATACATATTATAATGATACTATACCAATTTACTCTCTTTATTCAATTAAAGAGTTACAAGATGAACATTTAGAAAATATAGATATTATCATCTTTGATATTCAAGATGTTGGTGTTAGATTTTATACATATATTTCAACCTTGCATTATGTGATGGAAGGTTGTGCACGTAATAATATTAGCTTAATTGTGTTAGATAGACCGAATCCACACATTAATTATATAGATGGACCTGTTTTAGACACCACATATAAATCTTTTGTTGGTATGCATCCAGTTCCAATAGTATACGGCATGACAATAGGCGAGTACGCATTAATGATTAATGGTGAAAAATGGCTTGATAATAATTTGAGATGTGATTTGAGAATTATTAAAAATGCAAATTATAATAGATATTCTTCATTTACAATAAGTGATTTTCCTTCACCTAATTTAAGAACTTTTAATTCAATTATTCTTTATCCATCTTTGTGTTTATTTGAAGGCACAAAAATTAGTGTTGGAAGAGGAACACAATATCCCTTTGAAGTTTTTGGTGCTCCATTTTTTAATACAAGTTTTGTTTTTACACCAAAACCAGATTTTGGTTCAAAAAAACCTAAATATGATACTCAAGATTGTTATGGTTATGATTTAAGAAATTTATATGATTCAAATAATTATTTGTTTTCAAATCAAATAAATATAAAATATTTAATAACTGCTTATAATCAAACACCAATAAAAACGGATTTCTTTAATACATATTTTAATAAACTAGCTGGAAATAATATTTTAAAAGATCAAATAATTAGTGGCATGAGTGAGGTTGATATACGGAAAAGTTGGGAATCAGATTTAAATAGATTTAATATGATTAGGCAAAAATATTTAATTTATGATTGATCTTCATTATATGTAGCTAAAGCAGATTGTATTATTTCTATTGAAATTTGTAATTTTTTTAATTCTAAAACATATGCAATACGGACTTGATTTTTTATTCCATTTTTCTGACTATAGAAACCATGTGCTGGTGCTAGCATAACAGTTGTATTATTTAGATGGAATTTTTCTAATAACCATCTGCAAAAATGCTCAGTATCTTGAACTGGTAGTTCTGCAATGCAATAAAATGCCCCTTTGGGCATAGGGCATTTAACTCCTTTAATTTTATTTAATCCATTAACAAGTAATTTTCTTCTTTTATCATATTCTTCAATTATTTCTTTAAAATAAAGAGGCTGCGTTTTTAATGCCTCCATTGCTGCTATTTGACCAAAAGTGGGTGGACTTAATCTTGCTTGTGCAAATTTTAATGCAGTGTTAATAAAATCCATGTTTAGAGAAATAATTGAACCAATTCTAGCACCACACATACTATATCTCTTAGAAACAGAATCAATTATAATTGTGTTTTCTTGTATTGATTTGAGATTTAATATAGAAAAATGTTTGTTTTGATCATAGATAAATTCCCTGTAAACTTCATCAGCAATTAAAAAAATATCATATTTTTTCACTATGTGAGCTAATTGTTCTAGTTCGGCTTTTGAATAAAGCGCTCCTGTTGGATTTCCAGGGTTGCATATTACTATTGCTTTGGTTTTTTTTGAAATTCTATTTTCAAATTCATCAATTTCAGGTAATTTGAAATCATTTTCTATTTGACATATTATTGGAACTATTTTTACATTAGATGCATGTGAAAATCCATTGTAATTTGCATAATATGGATCTGGAATAATAATTTCATCATTTGGGTCACAAATACAATTTAGTGTAATACTAAGGGCTTCAGAACCACCAGTAGATATCAAAATGTTTTGTTTGTTTATTTGAGGGTTTATTTTTTTGTAATACTTTGATAAATTTGTTCTGTACTCTTCCATTCCTGCAGAGTGACTATACTCAATTGAGTTTATATTAAAATTATTGATTTTTCTAATAACATTATCTGGCGGAGGAATGTCAGGTTGTCCAATATTTAAATGTAAAACTTCTATATTGTTTTTTTTTGCTTTTTCAGCGTATGGCACTAATTTCCTAATGGGTGATTCAGGCATATTAATACCTTTTCTAGAAAGTATAGGCATATTAAGTTATTTTGCTGTTGGTGCTAAAGAAGATTTCTTTTTCAGTGGTGTTGTTTTTGTTTTTTCAACAGCAATTACTTTCCCTTTTATTTTAAGTATTTGAGTTGCATTTTGTGCATTTGATGTAATCGTAACACTTTTATTAAACGAACCTACTCTTTTTTCATCATAATTCACTTTAATTGAGCCAGTCTCTCCAGATAAAATAGGTTCTTTAGGCCATTCAGGTACAGTGCATCCACAAGATCCTTTTGCTTTTGAAATAATTAGTGGTTCTTTACCAGTATTTGTAAAAATAAATTCACATTTTGAACTAGAGTCGTCATATTGCAAAAATTCACCTAAATCTATGATTTCTTTTTCAAATGTGATTTTTGGTGCATTGTGATTAATTACTATTTCCTCTTGACTATGTAGGGAAAAGCTAAGAGTAAAGATGGTAAAATAGATTAATTGTTTCATATTATTTTTTATTATATATAAGATGATTCAAATTTATATTTTTAAATTAATTCTTGCAAATCTAAAATAGATCAAATATCTCAAATTTATCTTTTAAAAATTTGTAAATTGAAAAACTGAATATTTTAAGTTAATGAATAAAAAATATCAACAAAAAGAAAATGAATTAAAATGGTATGATTACTGGATTAAAAATAATTTCTTCACATCCAAACCAAATGAAAAAAAATCTTATACTATTTTAATGCCTCCACCAAATGTTACTGGCGTATTGCATATGGGGCACATGTTAAATAATACAATTCAAGATATACTTGCAAGACGTGCACGACTCTTAGGCTTAAATGTTTGCTGGGTCCCTGGAACAGATCATGCATCTATAGCTACAGAAAATAAGGTTTTTGATAAATTAAAGAGTGAAGATGTTGATATTGAGAATGTTTCAAGGAAGGAGTTTATAAATCATTGTTGGGATTGGACAAATAAGCATGGGGGAATTATTTTAAAACAACTCAAAAGATTAGGATGTTCATGTGATTGGGATAGAGTTAAGTTTACAATGGATGATGATATGTCAGAATCAGTCACTAAAGCATTTGTTGATTTATATAAAAAAGGTTTTATATATAGAGGGCAAAGAATGATCAATTGGGATCCTTATGCTCATACAGCAATTTCTGATGAAGAAGTTATATACAAAGAGCAACAATCTAATTTATATTATATTGATTATAAAATTGTTAATTCTGACAGAACAATTCAAATTGCAACAACTAGACCTGAAACAATATTAGGTGATACCGCTATTTGTGTTCATCCTAAAGACATGAGATACACCAAACTCATAGGTTCTTTTGTTTTAGTTCCAATAATTAATCGTAAAATTCCTGTAATTACTGACTCATATATTGACCCTGAATTTGGTACAGGTGCTCTTAAAGTTACACCAGCTCACGATACTAATGATTTTGATATTGGTTTGAAAAATAATTTAGATGTTATTTCTGTTATTGATTCAAGTGGTAAAATTAATGAGCATGGTGGTAATTATTGTGGGTTAGATAGATTTGAAGCTAGAAAAAAAATTATAAAAGATATAGAGAAAACAGGTCAATTGTCAAAAATAGAATCTATAAACAATAAAGTTGGTTTTTCTGAACGAACAGATGTGGTTATTGAGCCAAGATTATCCACTCAGTGGTTTATGAAAATGGATAAACTAGTGCAACCTGCAATTGAAAATGTTGAAAATGGAAGTATAAATTTTTTTCCTGAAAAATTCAAAAACACATATAGTCATTGGATGAATAATATTAAGGATTGGTGTCTTTCAAGACAACTTTGGTGGGGGCATCAAATTCCTGCATATTTTTTTAATGATAATGATTTTGTTGTTGCTAACAATATTGACCAAGCACTAATTTTAGCTCAACAGAAATCAGGTAATCATGAATTAACAACTAAAGACCTTAGACAAGAAAAAGATGTTTTAGATACTTGGTTTTCTTCATGGCTTTGGCCATTAACTGTTTTTGATGGTATAAGAAAACCTAAGAATATTGATTTTAATTACTATTATCCTACATGTGATTTAGTAACTGGTCCAGATATTTTATTTTTTTGGGTTGCAAGAATGATTATGGCTGGTTATTCATTTGGCAATCAGATGCCTTTTCAAAATGTATATTTTACAGGTATTGTTAGAGATAAAGACAGAAAGAAGATGTCTAAGTCTTTGGGGAATTCACCTGACCCAATTAAATTAATTGATGATTATGGTGCAGATGGTGTTAGAGTTGCAATGTTATTTGCATCTCCTGCAGGAAATGATTTGTTATTTGATGAGGAATTATGTAAGCAAGGTAGAAACTTTACAAATAAAATTTGGAATGCATTTCTTTTAATCGAATCTTGGAATGCACAAGATTGTAAATCATCTGATTCCGATATGCAATTAATAAGATGGTTTGAAAGTTTATTGAATCAAAAAATAATTAAGCTCAATCAACTTTTTTCAGAATTTAGAATATCTGATGCTCTTATTCTATTATATAAACTATTATGGGATGATTTTTGCAGTTGTTATTTAGAAATGATAAAACCACGAAACAAACACATTAGTTCAGATACTTTAAATACAACAAAAAATTTTTTTGAAAAAATTTTAATTTGTTTACATCCATTTATGCCATTTCTAACTGAAGAACTTTTTCATAAAATTAATACTAGAAAAAATAATTCATCAATTTTATTATCTAATTGGCCTAAATTAAAATCATCTTCAGTTAATGAGCATGTTATTTTAGAATTTTCTCATGTTTTAGAACTAATTAAACATATTAGAAAGATTAGAAAAGATAAAAAAATTCCTTATTCAGAACCTTTAATTTTATACTCACATAATGATTTAATTCTCCGTTTTTCTAAAATTTTAAAAAAAGCATGTAATCTCGAAAAAATAGAATTATATGATGACCAAGAAGGTGATTTGTTTGAGTTTTTGGTCGGTGTGAATCAATATTGTATGCCACTTGTTTTTAATGTTAATATTTCAGAAGAAATTCAACATCTTAATGAAAAAATAAAATATTTTGAAGTTTTTTTAAATACTATACATAAAAAGATACAAAATCCTCAATTTATGAATAATGCACCTAAAAATGTTATTGAACATGAGTTGAAAAAAGAAAAAGATACGATTGAAAAAATTAAATCTTTACAAAAACAATTAAAAATATTAAATGATAAAAAGTAAAGTATATAAACCTAAATATAAAATTCGTATAGTAACTGCAGCATCATTATTTGATGGTCATGATGCTTCAATTAATATTATGCGTAGAATTTTACAGGCAACAGGATGTGAAGTAATACATCTTGGTCACGATCGAAGTGTTGAAGAAATTGTGGATTGTGCTATTCAAGAAGATGCAAATGCAATTGCAATTACATCGTATCAAGGAGGTCATATGGAATACTTTAAGTATATGTATGACCTTCTTAAGATTAAAAAGTCTGAACATATTAAAATTTTTGGTGGTGGTGGTGGAACTATTTTAATTGAAGAAATCAAAGAGCTACATAAATATGGTATTACTAGAATTTATCATCCAGATGATGGTCGTAAAATGGGCTTACAGGGTATGATTAATGATTTAGTCATGAAATCTGATTTTAAAGTAATAAAGGATAAATATCAATTAAATATTGATGATATTAAGAATAAAAACCATAAAACTATTTCACGTTTAATATCATTGTACGAGAATAGTTATTTTATTAGTGACAAAGTTCACAATAAGATCTTAAAATCTTCATCTTCATCAAAATCTTTTGTTCTAGGTATTACTGGAACGGGTGGAGCAGGTAAATCATCTTTTTTAGATGAAATAATAAGACGTTTAATTAATGATTTTGATGATCTAAGTATTGGTGTTGTGTGTGTTGATCCATCAAAAAAAAGAACTGGCGGAGCTTTATTGGGTGATAGAATTAGAATGAATTCTATTCATAACTCTAGAGTTTTTATGCGTTCAATGGCTACTCGTAGATCAAACCTTTCTCTCTCTAAAAGTATTTCTGAAACTTTACTAGTAATGAAAGCAGCATGTTTTGATTTAATTATTCTTGAAACATCTGGTATAGGACAATCTGATGTGGAAATTACAGATTATTCTGATTTATCAATGTATGTTATGACACCTGAGTTTGGAGCTCCTACTCAATTAGAAAAAATTGACATGTTAGATTTCGCAGATATTGTTGTATTAAATAAATTTGATAAGCTAGGTGCTTTGGATGCACTAAGAGATGTAAAAAAACAATATCAAAGAAATAATAATTTATTTAATTATTCTATTGACACAATGCCTGTATATGGTGTTGTTTCTTCAAACTTCAATGATAATGGATTAAATTTATTGTATTTTGATTTAATTAACATGTTGAAAACTAAAAGTAGCTATTTTAGTTCTGCTCAAATAAAACCTGTTTCTTCAAATTCTTATACACAATTAATTCCATCTAAAAGAATTAGGTATTTATCTGAAATTTCTGATTTAATAAGAGAGTATAATTGTGACACTCTAAAAAAAGCAGAATTAATCGGCAATATTTTTTCATTAAATCAATCTTTGACTTTGTTTGATGAGAAAAAAATTAAAATTAAAATTCAAACTAAAGTCAAAGAACTTAGATCTAAATTAAACAACAAAGATTTAGATTTATTAGATACATATTATAATTCAAAAAATAATTATAAAACTAAGTTTTTTTCTTACTTAGTTAGAGACAAAGAAGTAAAAGTAGAAAATTTCAAAACGTCTCTTTCAGGCACACAAATTCCTGTTGTTGCAACACCAAAAATTAACTCTCCAAAAGACATTTTTATTTGGTTAAGACAGGAAAATTTTCCAGGTCAATTTCCATATACATCTGGAATTTATCCATTTAAACGCAGACAAGAAGATCCTACAAGAATGTTTGCGGGGGAGGGTTCACCTGAACGAACAAATCATAGATTTCACTATCTGAGTAATGATATGGAAAGTGTTAGATTATCTACGGCATTTGATTCTGTCACTTTATATGGTAGGGATCCTGATAAGAGGCCAGATATATATGGTAAAATTGGTAATGCCGGAGTTTCGGTATTTTCAGTAGATGATGCAAAAAAACTTTATTCTGGTTTTAATTTGTGTGATCCTAGTACATCTGTTTCAATGACTATTAATGGTCCTGCACCCATAATTTTGGCATTTTTTTTGAATGCAGCTATTGACCAACAATGTGAATTGTATATTAAAAAAAACAAATTAAAATCTAAGGTTGATAAAATTATTGCAAATAAATTTAAAAATAAAAAACGTCCAATTTATTATGGCGATTTGCCAGATAATCACAATCATTTAGGTCTTTACTTACTTGGATTATCTGGTTCAGAAGTTTTAGATAAAGATATATATGAAAAGATTAAATCATATACTTTATCCTCTGTTAGAGGGACTGTTCAGGCTGATATTTTAAAAGAAGATCAAGCACAAAATACATGTATATTTTCAACTCAATTTGCTCTCAAAATGATGGCAGATATTCAAGAATATTTTATACAAAATAAAATTCGAAACTTTTACTCAGTTTCTATTTCTGGATATCATATTGCTGAAGCAGGTGCTAATCCAATAACGCAACTAGCATTTACTTTAGCGAATGGTTTTACTTATGTAGAATACTATTTAAGTAGGGGTATGAATATTAATGATTTTGCTCCAAATTTATCATTTTTCTTTTCTAATGGTATTGATCCCGAATATGCAGTTATTGGAAGAGTAGCTAGACGTATATGGTCAAAAGCAATGAAATATAAATATGGAGCTAATGAACGATCACAAAAGTTAAAATACCATATTCAAACGTCTGGTAGGTCACTTCATGCACAAGAAATATCTTTTAACGATATTAGAACAACTTTACAAGCTCTTTATGCAATTTATGATAATTGTAACTCTTTGCATACCAATGCTTATGATGAAGCAATTACTACACCTACTGAAGAATCTGTTAGAAGAGCTCTAGCTATTCAATTAATTATAAACAAAGAATTAGGATTAGCTAAAAATGAAAACCCTTTACAAGGTTCATTTATTATAGAAGAGTTGACTGATTTAGTTGAGGAGGCGGTTTTGAAAGAGTTTGATAGTTTAACTGAAAGGGGGTCAGTTTTGGGAGCTATGGAGAGAATGTATCAAAGGGGAAAAATTCAAGAAGAATCTATCCATTATGAAACACTTAAACATACGGGAGAATATCCCATTATAGGAGTGAATACATTTATTGGAAGTGATGGTTCTCCAACAATTAAGCCAGACAAAATATTTAGATCTTCATCTAAAGAAAAGAAAAATCAAATTAAAGAAGTTGCTAATTTTAAGAAGAATAATGAACATGAATTCAACAAATTAATTAATAAAATGACTAGTGATGTACAAAATAATAAAAATATTTTTGATTCAATTATAGATGTTTCTCAGTCATTAACACTAGGGCAGATTACAGATCATTTATTTAAATTAGGTGGTGAATATAGAAGAAATATGTAATTTATTTTTTATAATATTTTTCTAAAGTATTTAATACCTCTTCTTTACTTAATTTTTGTCGTCTTATTTTAACAATTTTATTCATTATTTTTTCTAAAATTACATCAGGGCATGAAGCTCCACTTGTTAAAATGATTTTACATGATTCTTGTGGAAGAAAGTTTTCTTTTAAAACCATTTTTTTCAATTTTAAATCAAAATGTCTAATGGTGTTGTTTTTAATATTTTTTTCTGAGTTAATAAAATAAGTTGGAATTTTTTTTGATGATAATTCCACCAAGTGAGATGTGTTAGAGCTATTATATCCACCAACAATAATTGATAAATCTGCTTTATGTTTTAAAAGTTCTAATGTGCTATCTTGATTTTCATTAGTTGCGTAGCATAAAGTATCTCTAGTATTTGCTACATGTTTAGTTGAATCACCATATAATAAGGAATATGTATCCTTAAATTTATTGATTATTTTTTTTGTTTCTGATGCTAGCATAGTTGTTTGATTCACAACTCCTATCTTAATTAGGTCACGATCGATATTAAAAGAATTAGAACATTTGTTTTGGAATATCGATAGAAATTTATTTTGATTTTTATTCCTAATTATTTTACATAATTCATTGACATCATCAATATTTTCAACAATAATGCTAGGCCCGTGTTTTCTGCATCTAGAAAAAGTAGATCTTGTTTCTTCATGTTTCGCTTTTCCATGTATAATAATTGTGTATCCTTGTTTAGCTAGTAATTCTGATCTGTTCCAAACTTTTGACACAAATGGACAAGTTGTGTCAAATTTGTGAATGCTAATTTGTTTTTTTTTTAAAATTTCTAAAATCTCTAAGCTAGTTCCAAAAGCAGGAATTATAATAATATCTTCTTTTTTAATTTTATCCCACGATATCAGCTGGTTACCCATTGTATCCATTATGAAAGAAATACCATTTTGTAAAAGATCATTATTTACCAGTTGATTGTGAATCATTTCGCTTAAAAGATATATTTTACTCTTAGGATAGACTTTTAGTGCTTTATAGCAAATTTCAATCGCATTTTTTACTCCATAGCAAAATCCAAAATGCCTTCCAATGTAAAATTCTAATCCTTTTAGTTTAATAATTGTAGGAGAAATATCTTTCTTTTTAGGATCATATTTATCTCTAATTTTTCTTGCAGATTCAATAATTTCTGAACTGTAATAGTTTGGGAGCTGAAAACTTCTCATTTAATTCAATTAAAATCTTTCAAATCTAAAATAAATTTTACTTATAAAAGCATAAATATTAAATTAAGTTATTATATTTGCAAACCTGTTTTTTATAGATTTTAAAGAAAAAAATAAGCAGGTGATAATTAATAATTTATATATTAACTTCTTTCAATATCAGATTATCTAGAATTTTTCTTACGATTTATTGAAATACAAAAGTCCCTAAAATGGCAAAATCAAAAAATAAAGATGAAGCTAGTTCTAGTAAATCTCCAAAATCAAATTTAAAAAATATAGAAAAAAACGTTCAATCAGTTAAAGATGTGAATTCTGATGATAGTGTAGATGTCACTGAAGATGTGAATTCTGATGATAGTGTAGATGTCACTGAAGATGTGAATTCTCAGGGTAGTGTAGATGTCACTGAAAATATAAAATCTGAAGACAATGTTGAATCAAATAATGAAAAAGTTGTACTTAAATCTCATGCCGAAAGTGAAGAAGAAATAATACACGAAGCTCAAGATTTAACAGAAATAAAAGACGAGAAAAAAATCGAAATAAAAGACTTTAACTGGAATGAATTTGAGGAAGGTAAAAGTAGATATTCTGATTCAGAATTTCAGCAATTAGAGTCTATGTATAATGAAACTTTAAGCGCATTAGATGATACAAAAGTAATTGAAGGTGAAATTGTTTCTAAGTCTGATCGTGATTTTATCATTGACATTGGTGCAAAATCTGAGGGAGTTATTTCTGTTAATGAATTTAGATATAATCCTGATTTAACTATAGGGGATAAGGTTGAAGTATTAATTGATCAGAAAGAAAATAAAACGGGTCAGTTGGTTCTTTCTCACAGGAAAGCTAGGGCATTGCAAGCTTGGGATAATATTCTTGATGCGCACGATAAGCAAACCATTGTCTCAGGTTATGTTAAGTGTAGAACAAAAGGTGGTATGATAGTGGAGGTGTTTGGCTTAGAGTCTTTTTTACCAGGTTCACAAATTGATGTTAAGCCTATTAGAGATTATGATGTTTATGTGGGCAAGAATATGGACTTTAAGGTTGTAAAAATTAATCATGAATTTAAAAATATCGTTGTTTCTCACAAAGCTCTTATTGAAGAGGATATTGAACAACAAAAGAAAGATATTATTTCAAAATTAGATAAGGGACAAGTTTTAGAGGGTGTAGTGAAAAATATAACATCTTATGGAGTTTTTGTAGACTTAGGTGGGGTTGATGGTTTAATTCATATTACAGACCTTTCATGGAGTAGAATTCAACATCCAAATGAAGTAGTTGAGCTTGATCAGGAAATTAAAGTAGTAACACTAGATTTTGATGAAGATAAAACTAGAATTCAATTAGGTTTAAAACAATTAACTGAGCATCCATGGGAATCTCTTGATCCAAACATAAAAGTGGGTGACAAAGTAAAAGCTAATGTTGTTGTATTAGCAGACTATGGTGCTTTTGTAGAAATAATCCCAGGAGTAGAAGCATTAATTCATGTTTCTGAAATGTCTTGGTCTACTCATTTAAGATCTGCACAGGATTTTTTAAAGCTTGGTCAAGAAGTCGAAGCTCAAGTTTTAACTTTGGATAGGGATGAACGTAAGATGTCGTTAGGAATTAAACAATTATATCCAGATCCGTGGGTAGAAATTGATAAGAAATATCCTATAGATTCAAAACATAATGGATTAGTAAAGAATTTTACAAACTTTGGAATCTTTATTGAACTTGAGGAGGGTGTAGATGGTTTAATTCACATCTCTGATCTATCTTGGACTCAAAAAGTCAAACATCCTGCTGATTTTACTAAAGTAGGAGATAATTTAGATGTAATTGTGCTCGAAGTTGATGTAGAAAATAGACGTTTAAGTCTAGGTCATAAACAACTACAAGAAAACCCATGGGATATATACGAAACTATCTTTACTGAAGAATCTATTCATGAAGGTGAAGTTATTAGTGTCTTTGATAAAGGAGCTACAGTATTATTTAAAAAAGAAGGATTAGAAGGCTATATTCCAAAGAGATATTGTATGAAACCTGATAAAACAAGGTTAGAAAAAGGCGAAGCATCTGAATTTAAAGTGCTAGAATTTTCAAAAGAAAGTAGGAGAATAATTGTATGTCTAAAGGATAATATTATAGATTTTGAAGAAGAAGAGAAAAAAAGTAAAAAGAAACAAGAGGCTACCAAAAATAAAGTAATGAAAGACGTTCAATCTAAAATTAGTAAATCAACTTTAGGTGATTTGGATGCTTTATCTGATTTAAAAAGTAAAATCAAAGATAAATCTTGATTTACTTAAATAGCTTGGATTCTTTATACTAAAACAATATGGATAAGTTTTAATGTCAAATATTAAAAAAATAATTTTAGATCATAGTCAATTAAATTTGACAATAAACCGACTTTGTTTTGAAATTATTGAAAACCATATTTCTAATATTGAAAATAGTGTTCTTGTTGGTATGCAACCTAGAGGAATAAATTTGGCTGCTAGGATTCATCAAATTTTAGAAAAAAATACAAGAAAAAAAATTAAAAATGGAAATTTAGACACAACTTTTTTTCGTGATGATTTTAGAAGAAGAGAGGATATATTAATTCCTAAAAAAACATCTATAGATTTTACTTTAGAATCTAAAAATATCATTTTAATAGATGATGTTTTATATACAGGAAGATCAGTTAGGTCTGCATTAGATGCTTTAATTTCATTTGGTCGGCCAAAATCTGTAGAATTACTAGTTTTAATTGATAGAAGATTTAGTAGGGAATTACCAATTCAACCAAAATATATTGGCAAATCAATTGATGTAATTGAGAATGAGTATGTTGTAGTTTCATGGGAAGATACTGAGCCTACAGTTACATTATTAAATGAACAAATATGAAACATTTAAGTGTAAATCATTTACTTGGAATTAATGAACTCTCACAAGAAGATATCCAACTCATTTTTCATATGGCTGACAGCTTCAATGAAGTATTAAATAGACCAATTAAAAAAGTACCAACATTAAGGGATGTGACAGTTGCAAACTTATTTTTTGAATCTTCAACTAGAACAAAGATTTCTTTTGAATTAGCAGAAAAAAGATTATCGGCAGATATAGTAAATTTTGCCGCTAATCTATCTTCATTGTCAAAAGGTGAGTCTCTAATTGATACTGTAAACAATATTTTAGCAATGAGAGTAGATGTGGTAGTATTAAGACATCCAAATCCTGGTGCGGCATATTTTTTATCTAAAAATGTGGATTCTGTAATTATCAATGCTGGTGATGGTTGTCACGAACATCCTTCTCAAGCTTTATTAGATAGCTACTCAATTCAACAAAAATTGGGATCAATAAAAAATAAAAAAATTCTCATTGTTGGTGATATTAAACATTCTAGAGTTGCATTGTCTAATATATTATGTTTGCAAAAGTTAGGGGCTAAAGTAAGAGTGTGTGGACCATCTACTTTAATTCCTAAGTTTTTGACAAATATGAATGTTGAAGTAAGTTTTGATATAAAAGATTCTTTGAAATGGTGTGATGTTGCAAATATATTACGTATTCAAATTGAGAGGCAAAATTTAAATTTTTTCCCATCATCTAGAGAATATGCAATGCTTTTTGGTGTGAATAAAAAAATTTTAGACAACATCAATAAAGATATCTTGATCTTACATCCAGGACCAATAAATAGGGGTGTTGAAGTTACTAGTGATGTTGTAGATTCTAATAAATCTATTATACTTGATCAAGTTTCCAATGGGGTTGCTATAAGAATGGCCATATTATATTTACTATCGGCTAAGATGAAGAGTAAATATTAAAATATGCAAATTAAAAAGTTTTCTAACTATACCATTTTATCAATTTTTTCTAAAACTGATTTAAGTTCTTTTATTTTTTCCTTATCTGATGAGTCTTTAAAAAAGCAAAATTTAATTATTGATTTACTTAATTTAAAAGTATCAGAAGAGTGGATTTTTCAAAAACTATCTCCTTTTTATTATATTTGGAAGAAAAATAATCAATCTTTTATATTAGTTTCTAATATAGATAGTAAAGAATTATTGAAAGATATGATTATAATTAATTCATTAGAAGAAGCAATTGATTTCTTTAACATGGATTACTTAACTAGAAATATTTAATTTAAATAACTAAACTATGACAAAAAATTTATCTTTTTTACTACTTTTTTTCGCAAGCTATTTAGCTTTTTCACAGTGTACTCCTAATCCAAATCAAGGTGCAATTATTGCGAATCCAGCTGGTTCTTATGATATGCAGTTAAATAATGGCTTAATCAACTCTGATCCATCAACATTTGATGAATCTCTTGACACATTAACAGCATTTCCACATGCAATGGCTGGTATGGACTTTGAAGCAGATGTAAC
>PBGD01000022.1 GCA_002718895.1 Flavobacteriales bacterium | reverse complement strand
GTAGTAGGAGATGATTTTGGTGAACAAAATATTAAACTTTTAAAAAAACATAATATAAATATTGAAGGATTAGAAATAATAGAGGATGAAAAAACATTTTTTTGGTCTGGTAAATATCATGAAAACATGAATTTCAGAGATACATTAGTTACAGATCTCAATGTACTTGAAAATTTTAATCCTAAAATACCGACTAGCTATGAAGACTGTAACTACTTAATGCTTGCTAATTTAATGCCTTCAATCCAATTACAAGTAATACGAAATTTGCCTGTTAAACCCAAATTAATTGTTACAGACACGATGAACTACTGGATTGAAAATTGCTTAGAAGATTTAATGTTAGTAATTAAAAGCACTAATATTTTAATTATTAATGATGAGGAAGCTTCCCAAATTTCTAAAATAAATAATGTAGTCGAAGCTGCAAAAAAAATACTCAAAATGGGACCTGATTTTATTATTGTTAAAAAAGGTGCTGATGGTGCAATTTTATTTTCCAAAGATATGCAATTTAATTGCCCCTCTATATTAGTAGAAAAATGTTACGATCCAACGGGTGCTGGTGATACATTTGCTGGTGCATTTATTGGTCATCTTAATTGTTCGAATGACATAAGTTTTAATAATATGAAATTAGGGGTTATAAAAGCATGTGCAATGGCTTCATTTTGTGTTGAAGACTTTGGTGTTAATAATTTATTAAATAGAAATAAGGGCGAAATCCAAGAAAGGATTGAAAGCTTAAAAAATAAGATTTAAATTAACTAAAAAGATTTTTTGGTGGCTTAATACTTGATTCATATCCTTCATCTATATGGAGATCGTTGCCCTTAGAAGCTTGAACTGCCAAATAATCACATCTTTCATTTTTAGGATGCCCTGCATGCCCCTTTACCCAATAAAAAGAAATTTGTTTATTTGAGTATGTTTTTAAAAACCTTTTCCAAAGGTCTGAGTTTTTTTTGTTTTTATATCCTTTTGTATGCCAAGAGAAAAGCCACTTTTTATTAATTGCATCTACCACATACTTAGAATCAGAAAAAACAAAAATTCTATTATTCGGATCTTTAATCGACTCAATTGCAACAATTATAGACAATAATTCCATCCTATTGTTAGTAGTCAGTCTATAGCCCTGAGAAATCTCCTTAATATGTGCACCATATTCTAAGATAATTCCAAACCCACCAGGTCCTGGGTTCCCCCTAGCAGATCCATCAGTATAAATTTTAATTGTTTTCATTGATTAAAGTGTGTATTATTTTAGGGTAAAATTTATGTTCTAGAGATTTTACTTGTTTTATTAAATCCTTAATGGATGTTTTAGGTTTAATTTTACATTTAGCTTGGAAGATAATTTTCCCCTCATCATAATTTTGATTTACAAAATGAATAGTTATCCCTGTATATTTAGAATTAGATTTTAAAACAGATTTATGAACATTAATTCCGTACATCCCCTTTCCACCATGCAAGGGTAATAAACTAGGGTGGATATTTATAATTCTATTATGGAATCTTGAAATTAATGAATTGGGAATTTTGATCATAAAACCTGCTAAAACAATGAGATCAATATTCATAGATGTGAGTTTTTCTAACATGAATCCATTAATTAGTTGTTCAGGTGAAAAATAAAGGGTTTCTATTTTTAATAAATTGGCTTTAGTTAATACTTTGGCTTCTTGGTTATTGGAAGCAACAATAGAAATTCTGATATTTTTATTGCTTTGGAAATACTTAATAATATTTATAGCATTTGAACCATTACCTGAAGCAAGAATACATATTTTTTTCATTTTTTTACATTAAAGAATTGTTGAAAACAATGTAAATAAACCCATTAAATAGTGTGCTTATGAATACTATAATTTGTCTATATTTATTGCTAAATTAAATTAATTAGTTAAATAAAAATATGTTACTATGTCTGAAATTTCATCAAAAGTAAAAGCAATTATAGTTGATAAGCTTGTTATCGACGAAAGTGAAGTGACAAATGATTCTAATTTTATGTCTGATCTCGGTGCTGATTCATTAGATACAGTAGAATTAATTATGGAATTCGAAAAAGAATTTGATCTTCAAATTCCTGACGATGAAGCAGAAAAAATCACAACAGTGGGAGAAGCTATAAAATACATAGAAGAAAAAACTGCTTAATTAAAAAGAGCATGGAATTAAATAGAGTGGTGGTATCGGGAATGGGTGCTCTCACTCCTATTGGAAACAATCTTTCAGAATACTGGAGGAGCTTACAACTGGGGAGAAGTGGTGCGGCACCGATTTTAAATTTTGATACTTCAAATTTTAAAACAAGATTCGCTTGCGAATTAAAAGGATTAGATTTGGGTAATTATTTTGACAGAAAAGAATTACGGAAGATGGATCCTTACACTGCATATGCTTTAATTTCAGTGGAAGAAGCACTCAAACATTCTGGCTTAAATTTAGAGACAATTAATAAAGATCGTGCAGGAGTAATTTGGGGCTCCGGTATAGGGGGAATAAAAACTTTTGCTGAAGAAGTTGAAGGATTTGTAAAAAGTGAAAAAGTGCCCCGATTTAGTCCATTTTTTATTCCAAAAATGATTGCAGATATTGCAGCTGGAATGATTTCAATTAAGTATGGATTTCGTGGGCCAAACTTTGCCACCGTGTCTGCATGTGCATCCTCATCACATGCCATTATTGATGCATTTAATTATATAAGACTTGGTAAAGCAAATATTTTTATATGCGGTGGTTCTGAGGCATCTGTTCATCCTGCAAGTGTCGGTGGGTTTAATTCTTTAAAAGCACTTTCAACCAAGAATGATCAACCATCAACTGCTTCTCGGCCATTTGATAAAGATAGAGATGGTTTTGTTTTAGGGGAAGGTTCTGGCGCATTAATATTAGAAAACTATGAGCATGCAAAAAAAAGAAATGCAAAGATATATGCTGAAATAGTTGGGGGAGGCATGTCTGCAGATGCGTATCACTTAACTGCTCCTCATCCTGAAGGAGAAGGTGCAAAAAATGTGATGAAGGCAGCACTTCAAGACGGTCAATTAGAACATAATTTAATAGATTACATTAATGTACATGGGACATCTACACCACTAGGAGATATTTCTGAGATGAAAGCTATCCATGAAGTGTTCCAAGAACACATATATAACATGAATATTAGCTCTACAAAATCAATGACAGGACATTTGTTAGGTGCTGCAGGAGCAATTGAAAGTATAGCGTGTATTTTAGCTTTGGAAAACAACTGTGTTCCTCCGACTATCAACTTAGATAACATAGACCAAGAATTAGATAATAAAGTAAACTACACTGCCAAAACATGTCAAAAAAGAAAGTTGAGTTTTGCTCTTTGCAACACCTTTGGTTTTGGTGGACATAATGCTTCAATTATTTTTAAAAAATATTAGAAGATTTAAGTAATGTAATGAGAAAATTAATCACATTACAGAATAAAGATAATTTAAATTATTATCTAATTGCTATTAGAAATAAATTAGAGGATTATTTATTTGCATACAATCTAAATAAAGGCCCCTTCTTTAATTTTATTAGAATGAACAAGGACCTTTCTTGTGTGGTTAATCATGGGTCTGTATATTTTGCAACATTTGAATATCAAAATCGTGAATCGGGACAGGTTTCTTTTTTAATAAAAAATAATTCTTTTTTTGAGGAGAAGGCTTCCGGTAGTGATGTTCTATTTAATAATTATAGTATTTATAAAAAAATAACTTTATTGCCAGAATTAAAAGAATTTGATTATTTTTTAAAATTAAATGGTATTTGGAAGGCCGAAGAAATTTCACAAATTAGACAATACCTAAACAGTTTAGAAAGTGTTGAATCCGAAATAATTGTTAATATAAATTCTATAGGCTCTATAAGTAATTTAATATTTTAGTGCATGATTGAAAAAAAATATAGGTTTAAAAGAACCAAAATTATTGCTACTATTGGACCAAGTTCACATTCAAAAAAAATAATTCGGGAAATGATTATGAACGGATTGAATGTGTGTCGTATTAATTTCTCTCATTCTAATCATAGTGATGCTTTAGGTATTATTTCAATTGTTCGAGAATTAAACAATGAACTAGGCTCACATGTAGCAATTTTAGGGGACTTACAAGGGCCTAAGTTAAGAGTGGGTGAAGTAGAAAATGGTACTTTTTTAAATAAAAATAAATTGGTAAATATATCTTATGGTCTCCAAGCTTCAAATAAAAAAAATATTTATGTTAATTACATAACAGTTCGCGAAGATGTTAAAAAAGGAGACAAAATTTTAATTGATGATGGTAAAATTATTTTAAAATCTATAGAACTAAATGGTCCTAAAATAATATGTAAAATTATTCAAGGTGGAGAGCTAAAATCAAATAAAGGAGTCAATTTTCCAAACACTAAAATTAATTTACCTCCAATCACAGACAAAGATAATGCAGATCTATTGTTTTGTATAAAGAATAATTTTGAATGGATTGCTTTATCATTTGTAAGATCTTCAAAAGATATAATTACTTTAAAGAAATTGATCGTAGAAAAAAAATCTAATTGTAAAATAATTGCAAAAATTGAAAAGCCGGACGCAATTCGTAACATTAATAAAATAATTTCAAATAGCGATGCATTAATGGTTGCTAGAGGTGACCTGGGGGTAGAAGTTCCTCCCCAAAAAGTGCCTGTGTTACAAAAAAAACTTGTTAGAGCAGCAAGAAAAAGTGCAAAACCTGTAATAATTGCTACTCAGCTAATGGAAAGTATGACTCAAAATATGATTCCTACTAGAGCTGAAACCAATGATGCTGCAAATGCTGTATTTGATGGAGCCGATGCCCTAATGCTTTCAGGTGAAACTTCTATTGGTAAATATCCGGTTAGAGTGGTGAAAACTGTTTCTAAAATAATTATAGATGTAGAGGCTTCGGATGAGCGAAAACATTTTAACAAATTCCTTCCTTTAAGGAAGGACAAAAGATATATTTCTGATTCCATATGCTATCAAGCATCTGAAATAGCTAACCAAGTTGAAGCAAAGGCAATTTTAGCATTCACTGCATCTGGATATAACGCTCAAAAAATTTCTTCAAATAGGCCGAATGCATACATTTGCGTATTTACATATAATAAACAATTATTAAATACATTAAGTTTAGTGTGGGGAGTAATCGGTTTTTATTATAATAAATTTGAAAGTACAGACAATACTATTGAAGAGACTCAAAGTATGCTTAAATCTGTGGGAATACTTAAAAAGAATGATTTTGTCGTAAATATTGCTAGTATGCCAATAAAAGAAAAGGGAATGACTAACATGCTGAAACTAGAAAAAATTTAATAATTTTTCTGCTTAAATTGATTTAGAAAGTTTATATCATTCTCAAAAAATAATCTTAAATCGTCAATTTGATAAATTAACATTGCGATTCTTTCTATACCCATTCCAAAAGCAAAACCTGAATATTTTTTTGAGTCAATATTAACATTTTTTAACACATTTGGATCAATCATACCACATCCCATAATTTCTAACCAACCTGTTCCTTTTGTGATTTTATAATCTGTTTCTGTTTCTAATCCCCAATAAATATCTACTTCTACACTAGGCTCGGTAAATGGGAAAAAGGACGGTCTGAATCGTGTTTTCACTTTTTTCCCAAATAGACTTTGTAAAAAATAATTAATCATTTGCTTTAAATCTATAAATGAAACTCCTTCTTCAATATATAAGCCTTCTATTTGATGAAACAAACAATGAGCACGTGCAGATATGTCTTCCTTTCTATATACGCGCCCGGGTGAAATAATCCGAATAGGTGGTTTGTTTGACTCCATGTATCTAATCTGTACGGATGAAGTGTGGGTTCGTAACAATGTGTCAGGATTAAGGTTGATAAAAAATGTATCTTGCATGTCTCTGGCTGGATGGTTTTCTGGCATATTTAAAGCTGAAAAATTATGCCAGTCATCTTCTATTTCAGGGCCATATGAAATATTAAATCCAACTTTTAAAAAAACATCTATAATAAGTCTTTGAACTATCGTTAATGGATGAAGGGATCCAATAGGGTCATAAGACGAAGGGAGTGATAAATCAATGTTGGTGTGTTTATTAGATGATTTGGATTTAAATTGAAAATTATCTTTTTTTTTTGACGCTAAGTTCTTAAGGATATTTAAATCCTTTCCAACTATTTTTTTTTCATTTGGAGAAAGCAATTTAAAGGATGAAAATAATTCATTAATAACACCTTTTTTGCTTAGATAAGTTTTTGTAAAATTATTATAATCGTCTATGCTTTTAATATCAATATTACTTATATCAGCTATATATTTATTTATTTTTTCCTTCATTTATAATATATTTGCTATAATTCAAATTTACACTATATTAAATTAATTGACTACATGATTCTAAGCAAAATGAATAAAATTTATCCATTTTTATTTTTAATATTACTTACAAGTTGTTACGAAGAGCCCTTTTATGATTTAACAATTACAGTAGAAAACTCTGAATTAGAACCGATCTCCGACGCATTAGTAAGTGTTCAAGTTGTAGATATTGATAGCGGTCATGTTATAGTGGAAGAAATTCTAGAGCAGTTTTATGAGGGTGTAACTAATTATAATGGCGAGGTTTTATTTAGTTTTGAAAATAGAGCTCTTGTAACAGCAAGAACCTGTTATAATGTTGATGGGGCTAATTTCTGTGCTGAAGGTCACGTCTATTTAGAAGAGAATAGCAACACAAAAGTTAGACTAATGTTGCAATCTCAAGAAATTGAAAATAATAATTGCATATTCTGTGATTTTTTAAATTAATTTAAAATATCAAGAAATTAAAATAATGATTTCTTTATGATGTTTAACTAATTGAAACCTATACCTGCATCATTAAAATAAATGATTGCAGACTCTTTAAGTAGATTATTTTGCTGATTTGATGATAGCTTTTTGGGTAGATTTTTAGTTGTCCAGTGTGGCCACCCATCTTTATCCCTACCATTGAAATGATAATATCCATACCTACTTAGCAGTCTACATATTGCGATATGTAATAAGTTTGTTTTCTCTTCGCTGGTAAAATCCCTATATCCTTGACCTAATTCATTAATTCCAATTAAAAATAAAACAGCTTGCAAGTCTAATTTATTTCCATTGCCGAATTTTGAGCTAACAAATTTAATTAACGAGTCCCATTTAGATTTTGTACTTAATTCTTTATGTTTTTTCAAAATAAATTAGCTTATAATTTCTAATAGATCATTTGTTGTTTTGAGTTGATTATGTTTGAAGTATTCTAACATGGCACCACCCCCTGTTGAAACATAGCTAAATTTAGCTTTAAGTCCAAATTTTGATATTTCTGATACTGTATCACCTCCTCCAATTAAACTATAGGCATCTTTTTGTGTCGCCTCAACAATTGATGTCGCTATATTTTTTGTACCATTTGAAAACTCATCAAATTCTGAAACACCCATTGGGCCATTCCACATAATAGTTTTTGATTTATTAATATATGACTTAAAAAGTTGAATTGTTTTAGGGCCAATATCTACCCCCATTGAACTACGAGAAATATTTTTGATATTACAGATTTTTATATCTGTTTTTCTTATTAAATCAGTGGTAGTGACACAATCAACTGGAAGTATGAGCTTAGTGGAGCTATTTTTAAAATCATTATATATGTCTTTAACAATTTTAACTTCCGAATCATTACATAAAGAGCTACCTATTTTACCTCCATTAAATTTAATAAAAGGAAAAGACATGCCTCCTCCTATCAAAATATAATCCGCAGTATTTATAAAGTTTTTTAAAATATGGATTTTGGAACCTATTTTACTCCCTCCAACAACAATCGTGTAAGGTGAATTTAATGTAGATAATTTTTTTAATTGCTCTAGTTCATGTGACAATAATAATCCTTTAAATTTTTTTGAATTTGAAAAAAATTGTTTAACTGCAGATATTGACGCATGTTCTCTATGTGAAGCTGCAAATGCATCATTTATATAAATATCTCCGTATTTAGCAAGTTGCTTAGCAAAATTTATATCGTTATTTACTTCTCCTGAATAAAATCTTAAATTCTCTAATAATATAACTTCGTTGTTTTGTAAAGGTATGTTTTTGGTAGAAATATCTTTTTTAAGATCCGAGTGAAATAAAACTTTTTTGTTTAAAATTTCAGATAGAGGCTTAAGTAATTTTTTTAAAGAAAATTCTGTGTTTTTTTTTATTGGTCGACCAAAATGAGACATTAAAACAACTGACATTTTGTTATTCAAACAATACTGAATTGTTGGTATTGCAGCATGGACTCTATTTAGATCTAAAATTTTTGAATTATGCATCGGAACATTAAAATCAACTCTAATTAACGCGGTCTTATTTGAATTAAATTTTAATTTCATAGTACAAAACTAATTCTTAAAATTAGATAATTCAAAAATAATTATATCTACTTTTTATTAATCTATTTTGTATATTAAAAAATGAAATTTAAAAACACCTTGTGTGATGAAGGAGTTAAAGAAGTACTACGAAAAGAAATAATTAGCAGTAAAATACCTCATGCTCAATTATTTCAAGAAGTACTAGGGACTAGTGGGTTTCCTTTAGCTATTGCATTTGTAACTTATTTATTCTGTGACAAAAAATCTAAATATGACTCTTGTGGTAAATGTGCAGATTGTGTCAAAATGTATAATTTAACTCACCCTGATTTACATATTTTTTATCCCACTACCGGCTCAACCAAAGATATGTCTAGTAAAGGATTGTTTAATAATTTTAGAGAATTTGTAAAAGCTGATCTTAATATTTTCAAGGAGGATTGGCAAATTAAAAATAAAATGAAAAGCTCTGGTGAAATCAAAGTCAGGGATATAGGGGTAATTAATAAAATTATTAATTTAAAATCATACGAGGGTAATTATAAAGTTTTTATTATTTGGCAACCTGAACACTTAAATATTTTTGCAGCAAACAAACTGTTAAAGACATTAGAAGAACCAACTCCGAAAACTATCTTTATATTGATTAGTAACGATTCTGAATCAATTTTAGGAACTATTAAATCTAGACTTCAAACTAAAAAAATTAAACCCACAAATAAATCAGCCCTTTCAAACTATTTTCAAAAATACTTTCATAACATAGATCCCAAAAATATTGAATATTCTATCCATAAAAATCATTTTAATTATTTTAAAATAAGAGGGGATATTGGAGGAGATATATATAAAAACAACTATGAAAGCCTATTTATTGACTGGATTAGACTATGTTTTTTGTCAAAATCTAAAAAAAATATTGCTGAATTAATCGAATTTTGTAATCAACTGTCAAATAATGAAAAAAGTATTCAAGCCCACTTTATTCAATTTTCAACAAATGTTTTTAGATCTGCATTTTTTTTTAATTATAAATTAGATGAGTTTATCGCCCCTGCTATAAGTAGAGAAGATTTTGATATGGATAAATTTTCAAAATTTATCACATCTAATAATATTTTAGACATTTTTGATCTACTTGATAGTAGCTGCATTTGTTTAAAAAATAAGACTGCTCCAAACTCAAAAATATTATTTTTAGATTTATCATTAAAATTAGGCATGCTATTACATGATAGTTAGACCGTTTTTAATTTTTTTGACTAAAAAAATATACATTTAAATATGTTTTTTAAAAATTTAATAATGAATAAAAATCAGATTTTATTTTATTTTATCGTTATTATGACATTTTTTTCTTGTGCAAAGAAACAAAGTTTTATACACAGCTTTCAAAATAATGAGTGGGATTGCAATATTCCTGTTGAATTTAAATTCACTATTCTGGACACTACAACCAATTATAATAAATATATTTTTTTTCGAAATACACTAGAATACCCATATCAAAATATTTATTTTTTTATTGAATTAAAATACAACAATCAACTATTAAATTTAGATACTGCTCAATTTATTGTTGCAGATAAGTATGGCAAATGGCAGGGACGTGGATTGGGAAAATTGCGAGATAATTATTATATATTAAATGAAGATGTGAATTTAGATAGTGTAGGTGAATATCAAATTATTATTAACCACGGAATGCGTAAAGAGGTTTTAAATGGAGCTCAAAAATTAGGCTTTAAAATAACTGAAAATGAACAGAAAAAATAATAAAAATTTTAAATTATCTAGGCTGCTAAAATATTTAGTTCCATTGATTACTTTTCTGCCTATTTTCTTTATATTTTTATGTCTCTACCTTGCTTCCCAAGGTGTTTGGGGGCCATTACCTGATTTTGAAGAATTAGAAAACCCTGAAACAAATCTTGCAACTGAAATAATTTCATCAGATAATGTGGTTTTGGGTAAATACTTCTATGAAAACCGAACACATGTAGAATTTAATGAAATATCTCCTTATTTAGTAAATGCTTTGATAGCAACAGAAGATGAACGTTTTTTTGATCATGCAGGTGTTGACTTTATTGCTTTGGTTAGAGCGATTAAGGGTGTGATAACTGGTCAATCTAATTTAGGGGGAGGGAGCACAATTACACAACAATTGGCAAAAATGTTTTTCTCAAAGAAACCTTCTTCAAAACTAGACCGTGTAAGACAAAAATTTAAAGAATGGATAATTGCTGTACAAATTGAAAAAAAATATTCAAAAAATGAAATTATTACGATGTATCTAAATAGGTTTGATTTTTTAAATCTCGCTGTCGGAATTAAATCTGCATCTAAAATATACTTTAACAAATCACCTTTAGATCTTTTACCAGAAGAGGCGGCAACTTTGGTGGGAATGGCAAAAAATCCTTCTCTTTATAATCCTCTAAGAAGATTAGAAAAAACCCGAAATCGCAGAAATATTGTACTAAGTCAAATGGCAAAAAACAAATATATCTCTAAAAATGAATTTGACTCATTGATTACACAACCCATTGTGTTAAATTATAATAAAGTTGATCATAATGAGGGCTCTGCTACATATTTTAGAGAGCAACTGCGAAGCTTTTTAACTTCGTGGGTTAAGGAGCAAAAAACTAAAAGCGGTAAAAATTATAATATCTATAAAGATGGTTTAAAAGTTTATACCACTATTGATTCAAGAATACAAATTCATGCTGAAAATGCTGTAAAAGAACATATTTCAACTCTTCAGGATAAATTTTATACTCATTGGGCCGAATATGAAAATGCTCCGTATGATACAAGTTGGAGAGTTGGGCAAATTGATACTTTAATTTTATTACCTGCAATTAAAAGATCTGAAAGATATAGAAAGCTTGTTAACACTAAGGTTTCAGAAGATAGCATAATGTCTATATTCCAACAAGTAGTCCCAATGTCTTTGTTTTCTTGGAGTGGGTATTTTGATACTATCATTTCGCCATTAGACTCTATTAAATATTATAATTATTTTCTTCACTCAGGTCTAATTTCAATTGAGCCTAATAGTGGCCATATTAAAGCTTGGGTTGGTGGAATAAATCATCGTCAATTTAAGTACGATCATGTACAAGACGGCAAAAGACAAGTTGGCTCTACTTTTAAACCTTTTGTGTATGCTACCGCTATTGATCAGTTTAAGTATTCTCCTTGTCTAAAAGTTCCTAATGTTCAAGTTATATTTGAAAAAGAAAAATGGCGACTTGAAGAAGATTATAGTCCTGAAAATGCTAATAAAAAATACGGCGGTGAATTTACCCTTACAGAGGGCTTAGCTAAATCTAAAAATACTGTTTCTGCATACTTGATGAAAAGAGTGGGGCCTAATAAAGTTGTAAATCTGGCAAAACAAATGGGGATTTCTAGTTACTTGCCTAGAGTCCCATCACTTTGCTTAGGTACAGCGGAAGTTTCATTGTTTGAAATGACAGGTGCTTATACTACCTTTGCTAACGATGGTATTTACTTAAAGCCTTATTTTGTGACCAGAATTGAAGATAAAAATGGTGTGGTTCTTCAACAATTTGGAAATACGCCAAATGAGGTTTTGAGTGAAGAAAAAAATTACATAATGGTAAAACTATTACAAGGAGTTATTAATAAAGGTTCTGGCGCTAGACTTAAATGGAAATATGGACTAAATAATGAAATTGCAGGTAAAACTGGCACTACACAAAATCATTCCGATGGATGGTTTATTGGCTTTGTTCCTGATTTAGTTACTGGGGTTTGGACTGGTGCTGATAACAGGTCTGTAAGATTTCGAGACCTCTCCTTAGGGCAAGGCGCTGAGATGGCGCTACCTATTTGGGGAAAGTTTATGAAAAAATTGTATTCTGATGAAAGTATAGATGTTTCAAATGCACCATTTAAATATCCAAGAAATGGTGTTTCAGTTCCATTAGATTGTAATAAAAAAAATAATACAGAAAAAATTGATGAAGATTTTTAGCTATGAATAAAGTTTTTGAAAATGCTGAAAAAGCAATATTTGATATAAAAAATAACATGACTATTATGTTGGGAGGGTTTGGCTTATGTGGTATTCCGGAAAACTTGATTTCAGCGCTAGTTAAAAAAGGAAATACCGGACTTACTTGTATTTCTAATAACGCTGGCGTTGATGATTTTGGAATTGGCTTATTATTAAAAACAAGACAAGTCAAAAAAATGATATCTTCCTATGTTGGAGAAAATAGTGAATTTGAAAGGCAACTACTTAATGGTGAACTTGAAGTTGAATTAATTCCCCAAGGAACACTGGCAGAAAGATGTCGCGCAGCCGGAGCTGGAATTCCAGGTTTTTATACACCCAGTGGAGTTGGTACAGAAGTGGCAAAAGGAAAAGAGATTAGAATCTTTAATGGGAAAGAATATCTATTAGAATTAGCTTTTCACTCTGATTTTGCATTTGTAAAGGCATGGAAGGGCGATAAAATGGGGAATCTTATTTATAAAGGAACTGCTCGCAATTTTAATCCCATGATGGCTGCTGCAGGAAAAACTACTATTGCAGAAGTTGAAGTTTTAGTAGAAAATGGAGAATTAAATCCAAATGAAATTCATACACCCAGTATATATGTAGATCGGATTTTTCAAGGTGAAAAATATGAAAAGCGTATTGAAAAAATAACAACACAATAATTATGTCATTAAATAAATTTCAAATTGCACAAAGAATCTCAAAAGAATTAAGAGATGGTTTTTATGTAAATCTTGGAATAGGTATTCCTACGCTGGTTGCTAACTATATTCCGAAAAATATTTCAGTAGTATTACAATCTGAAAATGGCTTACTTGGGATGGGACCTTTTCCTCACAAACAAAATGTGGACCCTGATTTAATTAATGCGGGTAAGGAAACAATTACAACATTACATGGTTCTTCATTATTTAATTCTGCTGAAAGCTTTGGCATGATAAGAAGTGGTAGAATTGACTTAACAATTCTTGGTGCAATGGAAGTTTCTCAAAATGGAGATATTGCAAATTGGAAGATACCGGGTAAAATGGTGAAAGGTATGGGAGGTGCAATGGATTTAGTTGCATCAGCGAAAAATATTATTGTTGCAATGATGCATACAAACAAAAAAGGTGATTCTAAATTACTTAAAAAATGTACCCTACCCATAACTGGTGTGAATTGTATTAAAAAAATTGTAACTAATTTAGCCGTTATTGATATTGTGGACCGTAAGTTTATTTTAAAAGAAACTGCGCCGGGTGTTTCTATTAATGATGTAATTAACTCTACAGAGGGAAATCTTGAAATTGATAAAAATGTAAGTGAAATGACTTTTAATTAGTGTGAAAATAATTTCTTATAATATAAATGGTATTAGATCAGGTATTAGAAAGGGTTTGGTAAATTGGATTTCTGAAGAAAACCCAGATGTAATTTGTCTGCAAGAAATCAAAGCTAACACAGATCAGTTTGATGTTACTTTATTTGAACATCTCGGTTATCATTGTTATTGGTTGCCAGCACAAAAAAAGGGATATAGTGGTGTGGCAATTTTATCTAAAAAAATTCCACATAGTGTAAGTTTTGGATGTGGTGATGAAGCTATTGATAGTGAAGGGAGAATAATTAAAATTTGTTTTTCTGAATTATGTTTATTTAGCTGTTACTTTCCTTCTGGAAGTAGTGGAGAGGTTAGACAAGCTTTTAAAATGCATTTTTTAAATGTTTTCTTAAAATTTATCACTAATTCAAATCTCGGAAAAAATATTATCATTTCTGGTGATTTTAATATATGTCATAAAGAAATTGACATTCATAATCCAAAAGCTAACAAAAATACATCAGGTTTTTTGCCAGAAGAAAGGGCTTGGATGGATGATTTTTTAAACTTAGGTTTTGTGGATTCTTTTAGATATAAAAATAAAAATCCAAACAATTATTCTTGGTGGAGTTACAGAGCAAATTCTCGACTTAATAATAAGGGTTGGAGAATTGACTATCACATGGTAAGTGATAACTTAAAAGATCGCATTATAGACGCTGCAATTTTAGACGATGTTTGCCACTCTGATCATTGTCCAATTAGTTTACTAATTAAATAGCTGTTTAATCGCATGGGATAAGTGCTAAAAAGCTAAATCCACCTAAAGTTTCTTTTTGAGTCTTATAGCAATCTCCATCATCATTTGTAAAGGTAAAATTATCCATATTGATACTTGTAGGACTCTGAAGTTGAGGGATTAAAATAATCTCTTCAGTTCCGTCTGTTAAAGTAATGATTAGTTCAGTTCCATCATTTATAAGATCAATGCTTTCAATCCCAACTGGCTCATTATTATTTTGCAGCCATACTAAAAAATCTTCATAGGTCCCATCACCTATATTTTCTAGCCACATTTGATACGCTGATTCAAAAAAGAAATCCTGTAATGTGCCCGTATTTTCTTCTAGCCATTCCTCATATGCGCTTGGACCTGGAGGTCCTTGTGGACCTGTTTCTGTAGACATTGGGCCTGGAGGTCCTTGTGGACCCATTGGTCCCTCAGGTCCTGGTTGCCCCATTGGTCCTGCTGGCCCCATTGGTCCTTCATCACCTTTTGGCCCTGGATTGCCAGGGTTAGCGCTATTTTCTGCAAATAAAGCGTATGGCACACTTCGTAATTGAGTAGATCCTATTATTAAGTAATCAGCCTGATTTGTATTGTCATCTAATACTTCAGAAATACCTATTGTTAAAAAATGTGTGTGATCACCCCAATTAATATCATTCCAGTTAGATGATGGTGTTGGCACACCAGCTCCAATAGCTAAATTTACAAGACCTATATTATTTGTGCTGATATTTAGATGTTCTTCTCTATAAACTGGGAAGTTATCTGGACTATCTTCAGAAATACTAATAGATATATTTATTGTTTCATTTTGTCTTGGCTCCCAGTTATTATCACGTATAACTGTTTGATAAGAAAAAGTGTGTGGTGCTTGGGCACTAGAAATGCTAATTATTAAAATAAAAAAAATTGTACTTATATATTTCATAACTATTTGGTTTTTTGGATTTTATAAACTATGACATCTTTAGAATTTGTAGTTATTTCTAAAAAATATATTCCATGAGAAAAATTACTGATGTCTAAACTTAGTTCGTTACTTGTTGAAAAATTTGATTTGGAGTATATTAACTTGCCATTTAAATTTCTTATAAGAATACTGGATACTCCCTCAAGGTCAATAAATCTAATATTAAGAATATCCTGAGTGGGATTCGGATAAATACTAACTCTTGTATTATTTGACTCTATGGCTTCAGTTAGAGTTAAAAAATAATTGTCTTGATTAAATCCTTGAGTAAAAATATATTCATCTTGATAAATGGTTTCAATGGATAATTCTCCAATTGTAAAGGTTAAATTATAATTATTTGTATTTAGAGTGTTTCCAGAAGAGCCAATAATAAATGGGTGAAGGGTAGTATCTGTCTGAGCGCTTATTTGTGTAAGTAGTCCTAAAAATAACAATACTAATTTTGTCTTCATCTTTGATTATTTTTTACAAAACTCTCTGATACAATTATATTATCCAAATAAATTTGGAGAAAATAAACTCCTAAATCAAGATCCTTAATATTAATTTTCAAATTATTTGATTCTGTTTTTATGTTGTAATCAAAGGGCACTTTTATAATTCTTCCTTTTGAATCTAATATATCAACCTTTAAAAATTCGTTATGGTAAGGTTTTAATTGTACTTCAATGAAATCGGAACTTGGGTTAGGAAAAACTGAAATTTTATGACTTTTTTCTTCAATTTGGTTTATTTCATTATCGATTCCTAAATAAATATTTTCATCGCCATCCTGGTATGGTACATAATATATTGGGCAAAAAAACATCTCGTCTGTTGTTAACTCACCCCAACTCATATTTTGATCAGATGTGTTATCATAAGTCGCAATACCCTTAATTATTGAACCTGCAGGGATATGCTGCATATATTCTGGGTAATAAAATCCTTGCCAATCAAAGTCCCAATCTGGTATTTTAATAATTGGGATATTATTTCCATCTGGCGTTTCTGCATAAACCTCCCAAGACTTACCCATCAGATGAGAATGGGGCAAAATACCCAATAAGCTCCAATCCTCTGGCAAACTACAATGTTGTTCGCCTGTGAATGTGTATCCATTAAATGATTGGGGTTCCGGTCCAAAAAAATCTAAATATGGTATAACCGGATGGAAATTTAAACATGCTTCAACAGTTGTTTGAGTATTAGCAGGAATATCTAAATCTAGTCTCAACCACATTTTCATTTGCACCTCTCTTTCTACTTCAGAAGCGGGTTTCGTAAAAATATTAATAGATGATTGATCCCATTCATCCACAGAAGATGGTGCATAATGAACTTGGCAAAGAATATCGGCTCCAGCAGGAATTTTCATCCCCAGTTCTCCATTCCAAACAATTGGATTCATTCCGGGTGCATAACCGGCTAAAAAAACATATTCTGTTGGTGATACTCCATCAAGGCTAAAACCTCCAAATGATTCATATCCTAAAACATCTGGAGACTCCTCATCATTAGATGCTCCTGATCCTGTAACATCAGCCATGATAATTGCATGGTGAACAGCTTCTCTATTGTCTGGTCTAAATTCAATAGACTTAATATAAGTATCCTCAGTAAATCCTGTGGGAAAAACAAATACCCTATAGTCATCCATATTATTTCCCTCAATAAAATAAGCTTCATTCATTTGAAAAACATAGTCGGGTTCCCCAATAACAGAGCCCTCTATAGTGGTTGGTAGCTCAGCCTCTAGTTCTGGATTACCCTGTAAAAGACCATTATCTACCCATTCTACAATTAAATTTTTTTCATCATCTGTTAAAAATCTCTCATCTAATAATGAGTGTGGTGTATATTCTGGGTCTGGTGGCCAAGGTGGCATGTAATTAGATTGTGTAACTACTTTAATCATTTCTCCCATTGATGCTACTTCAAGGTAAGATGTAAATGGTATTTGTCCACTTTCTCCCTCTCTATGACAACTTGTACATTTACCATAAATAATAGGTGAAATGTCCTTTGAAAATGTTACATCACTTGTTTGAGAAAATATGATTTGTGAAATCAAGCTTAATAAAATTAAATTTTTCATATGGATTAAAATTAATTATTTATAATACAGCCTATCGCTGTTGTTTGGGTGTTTATAATGGGTTCATTATTTATAATCTTCATTAAAATTTCATGTAAGTAATTTTCAGTGGGCTCAGACCATTGTCCTATGGTCATATAGCTATTATCTATCATTCCTGAATATACTATTTGTTCATTAAATTCTATAAATATTTCTGGTGTAACAGTCGCTCCAAAAGATAATGTTTGAACACCTGGGCCTCCTATTTGTGATTGAGCACTATTGTCATCCCAGTCTCTTTCTATGCTAAAAGGGATACTATATTCTTGTTTAAATTGTGCTATAGTGCTATCAGTCGAAATTGGAGAAGGAACAAATCCCTGAAAGTATATGTTTTGCTGTAAAGTGTCGCAAAAATAATGATATGCATTTCTTAAGGGTAAGCACATATATTCTGAAACTGAGCAATTTTCTTTAATAAAAACTGTTACTGTAGCTAAAGTGTCATTTTTTTTTGAGGAATCCTCGCAAGATAAAAGACAAAGTGTTAATAATAGTATTAAGATTCTAAATAACATATTAATAAAGATACAGATTATTATTGTAAGAAATTGAGCTAACGAGGAGATTTGAACTCCCGACCTCTTCCTTACCAAGGAAGTGCTCTACCCCTGAGCTACGTCAGCTAAAACAATATTCATTTCATGTAGACCAGCAAATTTAATAATTTACACTATATTGTTACTCTAGCAGACTGCATTTAATTAAAAAATGAAAATGAAAAAAAGTCTTTATCCTGAATTGGGTTTAATTAAAAAATTAATCACAGATCTTTTTAGAAAAAACAAATCTACTTTAAATATTAAACAAATAGCATCACGGCTAAATTTGAAAAGTGTTCAAGATAGAAAACTATTAAACCTTGCCGTTGATGAATTAATCTTTGAAAAAGTAATTATTATTAATGATTCATTTAAATATCAATTGTGTGAATTAAACCAATTGGTTGAGGGTGTTATTAAAATAAATAAAACCGGCATTGGTTCTATTGAGATTAAAAATTTTGGTGAAATTTTTATAGCAAAAAAGAACACTTTAAATGCCATGAATAATGATACCGTTTTAATTTCATTGACAATAAATAAAAAGCCGAAAGCTGAAGGGGTTGTTATAAAAGTAATCAATAGATTTCAAACAAAATTTATAGGATTTATTCAAAAGGAACATTCAAGTATTTTTTGTGTCACTTTAAATAATAAAATCCCTGATTTTTATATTCCTAGAGAAAAGTTAAATGGTGCAAAAAATGGGGATAAAGTAATGGTGGAGTTCCTGGATTGGCCCGATTCAGCTGGTTGTCCGTTTGGTAAAGTAATAATGCTTCTGGATAACTCAAATTCTTTAGATGATGAAATAAATCTAGGTATTAAAATATTTAATATTAGAAATTGCTTTTCTAAAAAAATAGAAGAAGAACTTAAGCATATTTTTAAAAAAACATCTAATAAAGATTTAGATAAAAGAAGAGATTTTAGATTAGATAATACATTTACTATTGATCCTAAAGACGCTAAAGATTTTGATGATGCTATCTCTGTCAAATTTATTAATAATAATACAACTGAGATCGGTGTTCACATAGCTGATGTTAGTCACTTTGTTCATGAAGGATCGCAAATTGACAAAGAAGCACTGGAAAGAGGGTTCTCAATATATTTACCTGGACGAGTTATTCCGATGCTTCCAGAAAAAATAGCAAATGATATTTGTTCATTAAAAGAGAAAGTTGATAGGCTTACATTTTCTATAATATTTAACATAGATTCTAAATTTGAAATAAAAGATGTATGGATCGGTAAAGGGATTATTAATTCTAATAAAAGATTTAGCTACGAAGAAGCTGAGAATTGTATGAAGTGTATTAATGACCCGTATTATAAAGAAATTGATTATTTACACCAACTAACAACATCATTAAAAGACAAACGCATGAAGGGTGGCGGTATAAATTTTGAGCGAAGTGATATTTACTTTGAATTAAATGAAAAACAAGAGCCTGTTGGGGTTAAAGAAAAAATATCTCTTGAAAGTCATAAGGTTGTTGAAGAACTTATGCTTTTAGCTAATAAAAAAGTAGCCGAAAAGCTATCAAAAAACAGAAAATCTATATATAGAATTCATGATAATCCTGATACAAAAAAAATTAATGATTTAACAAATTTTTTAAAACAAAATTCTCTGATAAAAAAAACAGATCAAATAACATTTAAAAATTTACCCAAAAAGATTAACAAATTGATTTTAAATAAAAAAATAAATCAATCTGTTGTTGAAAATATTGTTTTAAGGGCTATGGCAAAGGCTAAGTATTCTAATCAGAATATAGGACACTATGGTCTAGGTTTTGAAACCTATACTCATTTCACCTCTCCAATTAGAAGATATCCAGACCTAATTATCCATAGACTACTTGATTCCGTAATCAACAAGCGGCAAAAGAAAGGCCTTGAGTTGGAAAAGAAATGTAATTATTTTTCTCAAATTGAAAAACACTATACAGATTTTGAAAGACAGATAAATAAATTTACTCAACTTAAATTATTACAATCTCAAGTTGGTGATATTTTTGAAGGCTCTGTTTCAGGGGTTGTGAAATGGGGTTTATACATTAAGCTTACTGATGGCAAAGGAGAAGGTCTCATACCAATTCGAGAACTTTTAGAAGATAAATTTTATTACAATGAAAGTCGTAAAATTATAATTGGTAGAAGAAGCGGCATTAAATATGAACTGGGTCAAAGCATATTGGTTAAAATTAAATCTATAAATTTATTGAAAAATGAAATGGATCTAACTATCGTTAAAGATTATGACTAAATATATAAAAATCTATATGTGTTTTTGTTTTCTGTTTATTTTTGTTAAGTGTGCAAATATAATCACACCTAGCGGAGGCCCAAAAGACACAGAGCCACCAAGAGTAATTAAGGAAAGTCCTGTTGGGCCTGCCGTTAATTTTAATGAAAAAAACATAGAATTAGAATTTAATGAGTTTATTCAAGTTAAAAATATTCAAAACATTCAACTGTCGCCAACCTGTGAGCCGCCGCCAAAAATTGAGCAGAAAGGTAAAAAATTAATAATTAAGTTGATGTGTGAATTAGATTCACTACTAACTTACACCTTAAGTTTTGGCACGACCATATCTGACTTAAATGAAGGCAATATATTAAAAAACTATAGTTATGTTTTTTCAAAAAATAGCACAATAGACTCTTTATTTTTACAAGCTGAGGCCAATGAATCATACACTGGCAAATCTGTTACTTGGGCGTTGGTTTTGTTATCAAAAGAAATAGATTCACTAACCCCCCTATACTATTCTTATACAGATGAAAATGGAAGTTGCTTAATTAAAAATATATCTTTTCAAGATTATTATCTATATGGTTTTTTAGATTTAAATTCTAATTTAAAACATGACGATGGTGAATTAACTTCTGTTCCTCAAAAAATATCAACACTAAATCAATCTTTAAAAATTGAAATGTTTGATGTAGATCAAGTAAATAAAATTAATGAGGTAAAACAAATACACAAAAACGCCATTCAATTTCAACATAGTTTTTTAAGTGATCAAATTAAAGTCCTAAATTGTTCTGGGTCGTGGAAAAAATCATTAAAAACATCCTGGTTTTGGTTTGATGAAAATGTAGATAAAATAATTTATGAACATAGTAGTTTTCTGGACTCTATTAATATTTTTAACCAAGATACATTAAGCTCTTTGGAATTAACTTTTCCTAAGCTTACATATGAAGTTTATGATAGTGCTAAAATCATAATCGAAACAAATGCTCCGATTAAAATGATAAACAAAGAGAAAGTCTTGATTGATGGTGGAAAATTTTTGTCCTTTCCTAAGATTATTGATCCATTTAGGATTGAAATAAATGTAGACACCTCTAGCCTTAACAAGCCTGTAAGTATTGTTATAAACGACGGTGCAATTTTATGTTCCAATAATTTAATTAATGATTCTACATCATTTAATCTAGACTTTTCGAAAGATAAATATGGTTTTTTAAATATAAAAAGTTTAAATGTTAAAGATAATGCAGTTGTTGAACTTTTTAATGATTCAGGAGTGGTTAGAACATTAGAGTTAAAGGACTCTCTTTCTATTGGTTGGATAAAGCCTGGGAATTATAAATTGCGCACTTTTATTGACAACAATAAAAATATGAGGTGGGATGCGGGAACACTAACCCCCCCAAATAGAAGTGAGGAAATACAAATTCATCCGCAGATTATTAGAATTAAGGAGAACTGGGACCTAGAAGTGCAAATAGATCTAAATGAAAATTTTTAATTTTAGTTAAAATAATTTTTTTTAATCATAGAAAAGGCCAATGTGTTGTTTTATAGATTTTTCTATTTTAAATTAGTGGTTAAATAACTAAAAAAACAATGTACTCGTCTATCATTAAAAAGGTATTAATGGCTCTATCTGGCATTTTTTTAATGGTTTTTCTATTACAACATTTAGCAATTAATTTAACATCACTTTTTCCTGATGATGGTAATACTTTTAATAAAATATCCCATTTCATGGGCTATAATCCACTAGTTCAATTTGTACTGCAACCCATACTTATATTTGGGGTTTTTTTTCATTTTATAATGGGCTTTGTACTTGAATACCAAAACAGAAAAGCTAGAATTTCTAAATATATATATCACAAGACCAGAAGCTCCTGGGTTTCAAAAAATATGATCTTGTCAGGTTTGGTGATTTTAGCATTTTTAGCTCTACATTTTTATGACTTTTGGATCCCAGAAATGGACTATAAATATATAAATTTTAAACAACCTGATTCATTAAAGTATTTCCACGAATTACAAGAAAAGTTCTATGGCCAAACTACTCGAACAACAATTTATTGTATCTCATTTATTTTACTTGGACTTCATCTGAACCATGGCTTATCCTCTTCTTTCCAATCCGTTGGCATAAGCAATAAAAAAGAAAAAAACCTACAAAGATTAGCAATCATTTATTCATTTATTATATCATTTGGTTTTTCATTTATTGCTATATATCACTATTTCGTTCACTAGTATTTTTATTAAAAAATTGATTATAGGTAAATTATTATTTAGACCTAGACAAAATAAGACAAAGAGGTACATTTTTGTATTTTATTTTTAGTTTATTATAACGGGATTGGCTATATTTGGTAAAATTAATTTTCTAAAAAATTAAAATGGAAAATAAAGCCAAAATGCTAAGTATTAAGGTCGTAGCTGAAACCCTAAACGTTTCACAAAAAACAATTCGTAGACATATCAATTCTGGCAAAATCAACTCAGTAAAATTGGGAGGAGTTCACAGAATATCTGAAAGTGAGCTTAAGAGATTTATGGCTGGTGAGGTCGTTGATTCTAATGCTAATAAAGATAGTGGCTTTCCATTGTCAAACAAAGTTCCTTCTGGTCCTCTAGAAAACAAATGGAGCAAACATAAGGGCAATATAAATCTTGTTAGTCCTGCCAATAAAAGAAATATTGATATTATTGTTGTTGGTACTGGTTTAGCTGGTGCATCAGCTTCAGCTACCCTTGCTGAGCTAGGATATAACGTGAAATCTTTTTGTTTTCAAGACTCTCCAAGAAGAGCTCACTCAATTGCCGCTCAGGGCGGCATAAATGCAGCTAAAAACTATCAAGGAGATGGTGACTCAAATTATAGGTTATTTTATGATACAATTAAGGGAGGAGACTATAGGTCTAGGGAGGCTAATGTTTATAGGCTTGCTGAAGTTTCTGCCAATATCATAGACCAGTGTGTAGCTCAAGGAGTTCCCTTTGCTAGAGACTACGGGGGTTTATTAGACAATCGGTCTTTCGGGGGCGTTCTTGTTTCAAGAACATTTTATGCTAAAGGACAAACGGGGCAACAACTTTTGTTGGGTGCATATTCTGCTTTAAATAGACAAATAAATAGGGGCAAAGTGGACATGTACTCTAGGCACGAAATGATGGAGCTCGTTGTAGTAAAGGGTAAGGCCAGGGGCATAATAACACGAAACTTAGTAAATGGAAAGATTGAACGACACGGTGCTCACGCAGTTGTTATTGCAAGTGGTGGTTATGGCAATGTGTTTTATCTTTCAACTAATGCAATGGGAAGTAATGTGACTGCGGGTTGGAAAATTTATAAAAAAGGTGCTTTTTTTGCCAATCCATGTTATACACAAATTCACCCAACATGTATACCTGTATCTGGTGAACATCAATCCAAGCTAACCTTAATGTCTGAGTCTTTGCGAAATGATGGAAGGATATGGGTGCCGAAAAAATTAGAAGATGCTGATAAAATAAGAAAAAATCAGATGAAGCCTACCGAAATAACTGAAGAAAACAGAGATTACTATTTAGAAAGAAGATATCCGGCCTTTGGAAATTTAGTTCCAAGAGACGTCGCTTCTAGAGCTGCAAAAGAACGTTGTGATGCTGGCTATGGGGTAAATAAAACTGGACAAGCTGTTTATTTAGATTTTAGCTCTGCTATAATTAGGTACGGAAAAGAAAAAGCTACCTCTACTGGACAAGACACAAACAACATAGATTTAATTAAAAAACTTGGCAAAGAAATAATTAAAGCAAAGTATGGTAACCTTTTCCAGATGTATGAAAAAATAGCTGACGAAAACCCTTATGAAACACCTATGAAAATATTTCCCGCAGTCCACTATACCATGGGGGGGGTCTGGGTAGATTATAATTTGATGACATCTATTCCTGGCTGTTTTGCAATTGGGGAAGCTAACTTTTCAGATCATGGAGCAAACAGACTCGGAGCTTCTGCCTTAATGCAAGGTTTAGCAGACGGCTACTTTGTTTTACCCTATACTATTGGCGATTACCTTGCCAATGACATTAAAACAGGATCTATTTCTATTGAATCAAAAGAGTTTGTTGAAGCTGAAAATGCTGTTAATAATTTTATAGAAAAAATAACTAAAAATAAATCAGGTAATTCTGTTGATTACTACCACAGAAAACTTGGTAAAATTATGTGGGACAAATGTGGTATGTCCAGAAACCAAAAGGGTCTTAAAGAGGCAATAAAAGAAATAAAAGAACTTAGAAAAGATTTTCACAATAATGTTTTTGTGCCTGGTTTTTCGAATGGTTATAATGAAGAGTTAGCAAAAGCCGGAAGGGTTGCTGACTTTTTAGAGCTTGGTGAGCTATTTGCTATTGACGCGCTAAGTCGTGAAGAATCATGCGGTGGACACTTTAGGGAAGAGCATCAAACCAAAGAGGGCGAAGCTTTAAGAAATGATAAAGATTATACATATGCATCCTGCTGGGAATTTATGGGTGAACAAAACCATCCAAAATTAAACAAAGAACATCTCAACTTTGAATTCATTGAGTTAAAATCTAGAAGCTATAAATAATATGGATTTACAATTAAAAATTTGGAGACAAAAAAACAAATTAAATAAAGGAGAAATTAAGAATTATTCAATAAAAAATATTGAGCCTGATATGTCATTTTTAGAAATGTTAGATATATTAAACCAAGGGCTTATCAGCTCTGGTGAAGAGCCTGTTGCATTTGACCACGACTGTAGAGAGGGTATTTGTGGAGCATGCTCACTAGTTATTAACGGAGCCCCTCATGGGCCTGATAAGGGCACAACTACATGTCAGCTTCATATGAGAAGATTTAATGATGGTGACACAATATACATTGAGCCATTTCGTGGAAATTCCTTTCCTGTAATTAAAGACTTGGTAGTTGATAGGAGTGCGTTTGACAGAATTCAACAAGCAGGTGGATATGTATCAGTAAATACTTCGGGCAACACTGTTGATGCAAATGCAACACCCATTCCTAAGCCTGATGCTGATAAGGCTTTTGAAGCTGCAGCCTGTATTGGTTGTGGGGCCTGTGTTGCTGCCTGTAAAAATTCATCTGCTATGCTTTTTGTCGGAGCAAAGGTTTCTCAATATGCACACCTTCCACAAGGAAAAGTTGAGGCGAAAGAAAGGGTAACTAATATGGTTAAACAAATGGACAAAGAGGGTTTTGGAAACTGTACAAACACTGGGGCGTGTGAGGCTCATTGTCCAAAAGAAATTTCAGTTGAAAATATTGCAAATTTAAACAGAGAATATTTACTTTCTAAAATCAAATAAAGCATGAGATACACAACCATTAATTCAATTTTATTTAAAAAAAATAGAGCTAAATTAGTGAAGAAAATGGCTGAAAAATCAATCGCAATATTTCACTCAAATGATTTGATGCCTAAAAATGCTGATCAGGTTATGCCTTTTGTGCAAAATAGTGACCTTTTTTATTTTAGTGGAATTGATCAAGAAGAAACCGCGCTAATATTAATAAAAGAGCCTGGAGAAATAAAAGAGTTGCTTTTTATTAAAGAGACAAGTGATTTAATTAAAGTTTGGGAAGGAAATAAATTAACATTAAATGAAGCTCAAGATATTTCTGGAATAAAAAATGTTTTCTGGAATAAAGAGTTTAAAAAAATGGTAAATAAAGCTGTGTTAAATACATCCACTATTTACTTAAACTCAAATGAACATCCTAGAGCAAATATTGTAGTTGAAAGTAGAGATGCTCGCTTTAAAACATGGATTCAATCAAAATTTCCTAATAAAAGGTATAAAAAAGCTACTAATCTGGTATATTCTATTAGGTCTCAAAAAGAAGCTGAAGAAATAAAATTAATAAATAAAGCTTGTGAAATTACCCATCTTGGGGTCAAAAGAGTTCTTAAATATTTAAGGCCAGGTGTATTTGAATATGAAATAGAGGCTGAAATTATTCACGAGTTTTTAATGAATAAATCATCCGGTTTTGCTTATGAGCCAATTATTGCTTCTGGTGCTAATGCCTGTATTCTACATTACAATGACAACAATATGATTTGTAAAAATGGAGATGTAGTTCTAATGGATTTTGGAGCAGAATACGCCAACTATTCTTCAGACCTTACACGATGCTTCCCAGTAAATGGCAGGTTCTCAAAAAGACAAAAAAATGTCTACAACGCGGTACTTAGAGTGATGAAATTAGCCATTAAAATGCTAAAACCCGGAATAACATTAAGCAGTTATGAAAATGGCGTTGGTGAGTTAATGGAAAAAGAGCTCTTAGATCTTGGGCTTATAACAAAAAAAGATATTAAAAATGGTTGGCAAGGTGGTCCAGCGTATAAAAAATATTACATGCACGGTACATCACATCACTTAGGCCTAGATGTTCATGATGTCTCTGATCCACAAGACGTGCTAACTGAGGGAATGGTGTTCACATGTGAACCAGGAATATATATTCCCGAAGAGGAACTTGGGATAAGGCTTGAAAATGATATTGTTATAGGGAAATTAAATAATATTGATCTTATGAAAGACATACCCATTGAGGCGGAGGAGATTGAGGACCTTTTAAATATATAGATTTTTATATGTGACTTTTTTTTGTGAATGGGTCCCACCCACCGCCGTTTAAATCAACTATTTCATTATCTTGAGTCAACAATTCCACCCCTTTACTCTTTTCGGTAGAGTGGCCAATTATTGTCACGTTTTCCATGCCAGAAATCTCTTTGTGCCACTTTAATGGAACCGTAAACAAGAGCTCGTAATCTTCTCCACCGTGCAAAGCACAATACAATGGACTGATATTGAGCTCGCTAGCTGTTTCAATTGATGTTTGTGAAATTGGAACTTTTTCTTCAAAAACTTTAAAGCCGATATTAGAGGATTGAGACAGATGATTAACCTCCGATCCTAATCCGTCAGAAATATCAATCATAGCAGATGGTTTTATTTGAAGCTCTTTTAACTCTTTTATTACGTCTCGTCTAGCTTCTGGCTTTAACTGTCTCTCTAGAATCGCAGTATATTTTTCAAGACTTGGTTGTGATTGATTGTTTTGCTGAAATATATACTTTTCTCTTTCAAGTATTTGAAGTCCTAAATAAGCACCACCTAGATCACCTGACACCACAAGTAAATCATTTGGTTGAGCACCATTCCTATATACAATTTTGTTTTTTTGAGCCAAACCTATAGTAGTAACATTTATAACTAGACTTTGTGGGCTAGCAGTCGTGTCACCCCCAATAAGGTCAACATTATAATTTTTACAAGCCAAGTTAATACCTGTATAAATTTCCTGTAACATTTCTACACTATATTTGTTAGGAACAGCAATAGATACAAGGACTTGTTTGGGGCATCCGTTCATCGCATAAACATCTGATAAACTAGAAACAATCGCTTTATAGCCTAAATGTTTAAGTGGTGTATATATTAAATTAAAATGCACATTCTCTGTTAAGGTGTCAGTTGTTAAAATTAAATCTTGTTTTCCATAAGATAGAACTGCTGCATCATCTCCAAATGTAAAACATGTTGAGGGGTTTTTTGCGGAAAACGATTGTGTCAATTGTTTGATTAAATTAATTTCTCCTTTGTGTGAAATAGGTGTAAATTTCATTATGACTAAATTATATCATTTTAATTGCTGATAAATATAATTCTATTTAAATTCGTTATTGGATAAATTACGCTTAAATTTTATTTTACTAATGGTTACTATTTCAGATACAGCAAAAACAAAACTTTTAAATCTTATGGCGGAAGACAATTCAGCGAGCAAATTTGTTCGAGTTGGCGTGAATTCTGGTGGATGCTCTGGTTTGTCATATGATTTAAAATTTGAAAAAGAAATGACTGAAAACGACAAACTTTTTGAAAACAATGGAATTAATTTAATTGTTGATGACAAAAGCTACTTGTATTTGGTTGGTACTACTCTTAATTATTCTGGGGGTCTAAATGGAAAGGGGTTTGTTTTTGAAAATCCTAACGCTTCGCGAACTTGCGGATGTGGCGAAAGTTTTTCACTTTAAACTATTTGGCTATGAAAAAAACTGAAAAACAAATTATAAAAGAAAGTACTGAGGGAGATTATAAGTATGGCTTTGTATCTAATATTGAGTCTGACACAATTGAGCGCGGATTAAGTGAAAAAACTATTCGGCTAATTTCTAGTAAAAAAAATGAACCCGACTGGATGTTGGAAAAAAGATTAGCTGCATTTAACTTGTTAAAAACAATGAGACAACCTAGGTGGGCGCACATAAAGTATCCTGAAATTGACCTCCAAAACATTATTTATTATTCTGCCCCAAAGGCAAAAGTTTTAAAAAAAAGTTTAGATGAGGTTGATCCTGAGATACTTAAAACATTAAACAGGTTAGGCATTTCAATAGAGGAACAAAAAAGATTAACAGGTGTCGCTGTTGATGTTGTGATTGATAGTGTTTCTATCTCAACATCATTTAAAGAAAAACTATCTGAACTGGGAATTATTTTTTGCTCCATCTCAGAGGCTATTAAAAAACACCCAGAGCTAGTAAAAAAATACATTGGCTCAGTGGTTCCAGCAAAAGACAATTATTTTGCTGCACTAAACACCGCTGTGTTTAGCGATGGGTCGTTTTGCTATATCCCTGAGGGAGTAAAGTGTCCAATGGAGTTATCTACTTATTTTAGAATTAATGAGGCTGGAACCGGTCAATTTGAGCGTACATTAATTATAGCGGAAAAAAATAGCTACGTAAGTTATCTTGAGGGTTGTACTGCACCTATTAGAGATGAAAATCAACTTCATGCAGCAGTGGTAGAGCTTATTGCTTTGGATTCGTCTGAAATAAAATACTCTACTGTCCAAAATTGGTATCCTGGTGATAAAAATGGCAAAGGTGGCGTTTATAATTTTGTGACAAAAAGAGGTGTTGCTCACAAAAAAGCGAAGATTTCTTGGACTCAGGTTGAAACAGGCTCGTCTATAACTTGGAAATATCCATCTTGCATTCTTAAAGGAGATGACTCTGTAGGTGAGTTCTTTTCTATTGCTGTTACTAAAAATCGCCAACAAGCTGATACTGGAACCAAAATGATTCATATGGGAAAGCGAACTAAAAGCACCATTATTAGTAAAGGAATCTCCGCGGGCGAAAGTAATAGTAGTTATAGGGGCTTGGTAAATATTAACCGAGGGGCTGTTAATGCGAGAAACTTTTCTCAATGTGATTCATTATTAATTGGGGGGCGCTGTGGAGCGCACACCTATCCGTTTATTAAGGTTAAGAATAATACTTCAATGATTGAGCATGAAGCAACAACCTCAAAAATAGGCGAAGATCAAATGTTTTATTGTCAACAGAGGGGTATTGGAGAAAAAGAGGCAGTAGGGCTGATTGTAAATGGATATTGCAAAGATGTGTTACAGCATCTTCCAATGGAGTTTGCTGTTGAAGCAAGACAATTATTAGAAATAACACTTGAGGATAGTGTTGGATAAAAATTTATAATATGTTAAAAATAAACAACTTACATTGTAATGTAAACGACACTAAAGTCCTTAAGGGGTTAAGCTTGAGTGTTAATGAGGGGGAGGTTCATGCTATAATGGGGCCAAATGGTTCTGGAAAAAGCACATTGGCTTCAGTAATAGCCGGCAATGAGAACTACGAGGTTACAAATGGTAGTGTCCGTTTTTTTGATAAAGACATTTTAGATGAAGCTGCAGAAGTCAGAGCCCGAATGGGTGTTTTTATGTCATTTCAGTACCCTGTAGAAATTCCTGGTGTGACTGTTAGTAATTTTATAAAAATTGCGGTTAATGAAACTCGAAAAGCGCGAGACTTAAAAAAACTAAGCTCTGCTGAGCTTTTAAAACTCATGAGACACAATTTAGATTTATTAAAAATGGATCACCATTTTCTTTCAAGATCTATGAATGATGGCTTTTCTGGGGGAGAGAAAAAAAGAAATGAAATTTTTCAATTATCCATGCTAGAACCCAAATTGGCAATTTTAGATGAAACAGACTCGGGCCTAGATATTGATGCCCTTAAAATTGTTTCTTCCGGAGTTAATTCTCTGCGTTCAGAAAAAAGATCTTTCATAATCATAACACACTATCAAAGGTTATTAGACTATATTAAACCTGATCATGTGCATATTCTTCATAATGGTAAAATTATTAAATCTGGCAATGCGAGTCTTGCTTTGGAGTTAGAAAAAAATGGCTATGACGGAATTATCAAATAATTATACTGGATCCAGCTTAGAAAGTGCTTGTGTAAAAATGGCTCCTTATATTTTAAACACACATAAATCTAGTAAACAAGTGGTGGTTTTTTTAAACAATCATTTAGTTAAAAGTTTGACTGATTTAAGCTGTTTAAAATCATACTCAACAATTGAATTGGAACAAATAACAAATGGTAAAAAAATTCATGGCGGCCTGAAGCTTGACACAATTAATGAATTGGCAAATATGACTAAGGATAGTAGAGTTGTTTTCGTTTTGAACGAATCAGTTAAACAAGAGCCAATAACAATTTATCGCCTCTTCAGTGATAAAATGCTCCCTGATCATTCGAATAAAGTCGGTTTTTACATTCCTACCAAAACCTCCATCACCATTAGGGAAAGGTTAATATTTGATACAGAAAGTACAAGTTGTTCAAATAACTTTTGGATCATTGATAAAGGTAGCTCTCTAACTAAATACAGACTTTTGGAATCCTCTTTTTTTAAAGAAACATCCCATGATAGCAAAGAGTCTTTCTATCAGGGTGAAAATAGCCTTTGTAATTCTTTTAGCTTCTTCCTGGGTAATAACGACAAAAGCTCAAGGGGTGTTTTAAATAACAAAATATTTAGTGAATTAATTGGCAAAAGTTGCAATTCAAATCATCGATCAATTTCATTTCTTAGAGGAAGCGCCTGTGTTAAAAATAAAATCAAGACCATACATCACAATATTGATTGTAATAGTCACGAAATTTATAAGGGTGTTTTTGATCACGATTCTCAAGGAGAATTTGACAGTCTGGTTGTTGTTGAGCGTGGTGCAATAAATGCAAATACCGTTCAGAAAAACAACAATGTGCTTCTTTCTTCTCAAGCTAAAATAGATTCAAATCCCCAACTTGAGATATTCACTGACGACGTTAAGTGTTCACATGGTTCAACAACTGGTCAACTTGATGCAGATGCTATATTTTACTTAAGATCAAGGGGATTGTCTTTAAACCAGGCGATGGGGGTTCTTTTAAAGGGGTTTTTAACTGAAGTTGTTGAGTTTCTAGAAGACGAAGAGATATGTAAAGAAATTGAAAATAGTTTGAAAAACTTAATTAAAGTTTAGTTTTGTGAAGTATCTAGATAGTGAAAAAATAAGAAAAGAGTTTCCCTTTATTGTAAAAAACAAAGAGTCGAAACTAATTTATTTTGATAATGCAGCTACCACCCACAAACCTCAAGCTGTGTTAAGTTCAATTGCCAACTATTACACATATACAAATAGTAATACCCATAGAAGCTCCCACGTTCAGGGAGTTAGTTCTACGGAAAAATATGAACAAGCAAGGCAAACGATTGCTGATTTTATTGGTGCTAACACCGCCGAAATAATCTTTACTTCTGGAGCAACTGACAGTATTAATTTGGTAGCAAATTCATATGTGCAAAATATAATTAATCAAGGAGATGGCATTCTCACAACTGAAATAGAGCACCATTCAAACTTTTTGCCCTGGCAAAAAATTTGTAAAACAAAGGGGGGGGAATTAAAGATGATTTCGTTTGATGAGAATTTTAAAATTAGGGTTTCGGAAGATCAGCTAATTAAAGAAAGAATTAAATTTATTGCGATCCACCACGTTTCTAATGTCACTGCATGTATTCAGGATGTAAAAAAAATTATAAAGCTTGCTAAAAAACTAGACATACCCATTTTGATTGATGGTTCTCAAGCTGCTTCACATTTAAAAATTAATGTTAAAGATCTTGATTGTGACTTTTATTGTTTTTCGGGACACAAATTATTTGGACCAACAGGCACCGGGATCTTGTATGCAAAAGATGAAAAGATCCGAAAATTTTTACCAAATAAACTTGGCGGAGGTATGGTTTCTCATGCTTCTGTAAAAAATAGTGTTTGGGAAAGAGCTCCTTTGCTCTTGGAGGCGGGAACTCCAAATATATGCGGATCAATTGCCCTAGCAGATGCTGTTAAATATATTTTAAAATTGGGTTTAGATAATATTTATAAACATGAAAATATGTTGGCGGCATGTACTATAGATGTGCTCAAAAGAATCCCCAACATAACTTTGTACAGATGTTCTGAAAGTTCTATTCCCATTTTTTCTTTTAATATTAATGGAATTCACCATTATGATATTGCTAGCTTATTGGCAGAAAACAAAATTTCAGTTAGATCTGGTCACCTTTGTTGCCAACCACTAATGCAAAAACTAAATATTAATGGCTGTTTAAGGGCCTCGTTGTCAATATATAACACTGTGGATGAAATTGAGCAATTCGGTAAGTCCTTGTTAAAAATAGTGAAATTCTTAACCTGATTTTATGCATAAAGGATTGAAAGAAATAGTTGATAGTTTTTTATTGTTTGATTCGTGGGAAGAAAAGTACGAGTATATTATTGATCTGGGCCGGGAACTTGACCCTTTAAATAAAGGTCTTCGTACAGATGCCAATCTAATAGTTGGGTGTCAATCCAAAGTTTGGTTGTATTGTGAAGAAAAAAACAACAAGTGTTTCTTTTATGGTGATAGTGATGCGCTAATTACCAAGGGCCTTGTTGCATTAATTATTAAGGTCTTCTCTGGTTTAGATAAAGATGAAATTGTTAATTTCGACAAGGCCTTTTTTGAAAAGATCGGGTTACGAAGCAAGCTGTCAATGACAAGAAGTAATGGTTTGAATCTAATGTTACAGAAAATTATTAATTTCGCTAAAAAATAAATTCATATTATGTCAAGTAGTATAAACAAACTTGCTGAAAATATTGTAGCGGTTCTGTCCGAAATATATGATCCAGAAATTCCTGTTAGTATTTATGAACTTGGTTTAATTTACGATGTCCAGATTAGTAAAGAATTCGATGTAAAGATATTAATGACATTTACTACGCCCAACTGTCCAGTTGCAGAGTCTTTACCAATAGAGGTGAAAAATAAAATTCAAGAAATTTCAAAGGTTAATTCTGTCGAAATTGACATAACTTGGGATCCTCCATGGGACAAAAGTATGATGTCGGAGGAAGCTAAACTAGAACTTGGGTTCATGTAGATGGAAGGTGGAATTCAAAATAAGGTGCAAGACGCTGGTCTAGTCATTTTTGAGGTCTCAAATCTGCAAGCTGTGGGTGTACGCAAAGAGTTAGATTTTGCAATATTTCTCAAAAATAATCCTATTATTATTGAAGCTGATTTCAAAAAAGAGTTAAATTCCTATGATTGGGGTCAGTATAAGGACTGTTTTGTGGCTATAACCTGCTCTAAAGATGCTATAATTCCGCCGTGGGCTTATTTATTTATTCAAGTTAAATTGCTTAATATTGCAAAACGTGTTTTCTTTTGCAGTTTGATTTCTATGGAACTTTTACTGTTCCAAACATCATTGAAAAAGATAAACTTAAAAGATTATGAAAATAAAACTGTTTTTTTAAAAGTGTGCTCTGGAAAAAATTATCCAACTGGCGTTTTGTCACTTTGTGTAGAGTTTTTGTCTCCGCATGTAAAAAGCTTGTTTTATGGCGAACCCTGTTCTAGTGTTCCATTATTTAAAAATTTAAAAAACCGAAAATGACATGAAAAAAACTCTTATAATTCTAATTTTTAGTCTAGTTCTTACACAAACGAAAACAAAGTGTGATGAGGGTATGTGGCTTCCCCTATTAATTGAACAATTTAATATGGAAACCATGAAGGAAATGGGACTACAATTAACTGCTGAAGAAATTTATAGTATCAACAACTCTTCAATTAAAGACGCTGTTGTAAGTTTTAATGGATATTGCACGGGTGAGATTATTTCTGACAAAGGCCTATTGCTAACTAACCACCATTGTGGTTACGATGCTATTCAAAATCTTAGCTCAGTTGATAATGATTACTTGGGTAATGGTTTTTGGGCAAAATCTAACAAAGAAGAAATTCCCAATGAAGATCTATTTGTTGATTTTTTAATAAAAATGGAGGATGTTTCACAAAAAATCCTTGACAGCATATCATATAGCACACCTGAAGATGTAAGAGAAAAATTAATCGGCGAACGAATTACAAAAATGAAAGAGGAGGCCACTAATGACAATCATTACTGGGCAGAAATAAAACCTTTCTTTGGGGGTGGAGAATATTATTTATTTCTTTATGAAAGATATAATGATGTGCGATTAGTTGGCACACCACCAGAGTCAATTGGTAAATTTGGAGGCGATACCGACAACTGGATGTGGCCCAGACACACTGGTGATTTTGCCTTGTTTAGAGTGTATACTTCCCCCGATGGAAAACCTGCCGAATATAGTGTAGACAACGTGCCGCTAAAACCAAAACATCACTTGCCGATTTCTTTAGATGGCGTTAAAGAGGGTGATTTTACAATGGTGATGGGCTACCCTGGGGGAACAGACAGGTACTTGTCTTCATTTGGCGTTAAATCTGCAATTTCTTTATATAATCCTAACGTGGTAAAAGTTAGGGAAGAAAAATTAAATATTTTAAATAAGCATATGGCTTCTGATAGAGCAATTGACATTATGTATGCAAGTAAAAAGGCGCGTGTATCAAACTATTGGAAGTATTACATTGGTCAAACAAAAGGATTAAAAAGACTACGAGTTTTTGAAAAAAAACAAGATTTAGAAAAAAAATTCAATGACTTTGTCAACTTAAGTGAGGAGAATGAGCTTATCTATGGCAGTATTTTAGGTAACATGAAATTGGCACAAAAGGAGTTGGACAAAACCACACTGCCTAGAATATACCTAAATGAAGCGGCGTGGGGAGGGGCAAACTTTATAAAACTAGCTAGACGCTCCGAGCGACTTATTAAAGCATTAGATAGTGGTGTAGACTCTTTAATAGATGTGGGGGTTTTAAATTTTAAAAAAGAGGTTGAAAATAGCTTTAAAGAATATAGTAAAAAAGTTGATTTAGAGATTTTTGTCAAAATGATGGAAATGTATGTTCAAAATGTACCAGCTGAACAACTACCTGATATTATAAATAAAATGCAAAAAAAATACAAGGGCGACTTTGAAAAATGGGGAAAAGTCATGTATTCAAAATCTATTTTTGTTGACAAAGACAAGATGCTGTCTTTTCTAGAAAAACCTTCTAAAAAAATTATTATTAAAGATCCTTGTTATATTGTACAAAAGTCGATTTTGGATAACTATTTTACAAATATTGTTCCCCAAAGAACTGTTCCTCAAAAATCGATCCAAATAGCTGAAAGGTTGTTTATAGATGGTTTGAAAAAAATGATGCCCAACAAGGTTTTTTATCCAAATGCCAATTTTACAATGAGACTTTCATACGGAAGTGTCGGTGAGTATCAACCAAGGAATGCTGTGCTTTATGATTATGTAACAACCTTAGATGGGGTGATGGAAAAAATGGATAATGATAACCCTGAATTTGTTGTTCCTCAGAAAATTGTAGAACTATATAATGCTCAAGATTATGGGCCTTATGCAAATGAAAATGGTGAATTAAATATTTGTTTTATTTCTAACAATGACATTACTGGGGGGAACTCTGGATCTCCTGTTATAAACAAACATGGACACTTAATTGGTTGTGCTTTTGATGGAAATTGGGAAGCAATGAGTGGGGATATTGCTTTTGAACACGAGCTCCAAAGAACTATATCTGTAGATGCTAGATATATTGTATTTATAATTGACAAGTTTGCTGGTGCTTCAAATATAATTGACGAACTAACTCTCATTAAGGCTAATTAACTATTGTTGATTTTGATAGAGTTAATTGTTAAAAACAAGCTTTTGAAAATTAATGCATAAAATAGGGGTTTTAACAGAAGAAAGATATCTTAACCCCGTTGAAAACAACTGGTATATTGACAATATTATTACTGAAGACAACCTTATTGTTTCAGAGTTAAAGCGTCTTAATCTAGATTGTTCTAGGGTTGCTTGGGATTCTAGTGAAGATTTGTCTGTTTTTGATTTTTTTGTATTTAGAACAACTTGGAATTACTTTGAGAAGCTAAATCAGTTTACTGAATTTTTACAGAAGCATCGTGGTCACACTACTATGATTAATTCCTATGAACAAATTATTTGGAATTTAGACAAAAGGTATTTACTAGAGCTAAGTATGGGTGGTGTTAATATTCCTAATTCAATACTGGTTAAAAAAAACTCCACCGTTAAGTTAACGGATATTATAAGGCAAAACAAATGGAAGGAGATAGTTATTAAGCCCTGTGTATCTGCTGCCGCATGGAGCACATATCGAATTTCCGAGGATAACGTTAATGGTTTTGAGGCTGTGTTTAAAAAATTAACAACAACGAATGATATGTTGGTTCAGGAGTATCAAAAAAACATTGAGTCTTTTGGGGAGGTGTCTATTATAATGATTGATGGGAATTATTCACACGCGATAAAAAAATTAGCAAAGCCGGGAGATTTTCGTGTTCAAGATGACTTTGGGGGGACCATACATGAATATAGGCCCTCAAAAAAAGAGCTTATTTTTGCAAAAAATGTAATCTCTAAAATTAATGAAACACCTATATATGCTCGGGTGGATATTATGGTGGACAATAATGGCAAAATAGCTCTTTCAGAATTAGAGCTTATTGAGCCTGAACTTTGGTTTAGAAGATGTCCTAATTCAGCTAAATCTTTGGCTAGGGCTATCCAAAAAAAATACTTTTAATTAATAGGCCCTGGACCTGTTGCCCTCCATATAATATATAAAAGATTTGTTTGCAACAAGGTTGCCTCCTGGTGTTGGGTATTCCCCTGTAAAATACCAATCCCCCAAATGATTTGGACAGGATAGATGTAGTTTTTCTACTGTTTGAAAAATTATTTCAAAATCTGTTTTTATGTTGTCTGTTTTTAATAATTCACTTACTTCATTTGAAATTTCTGTGTCGGTAAAGGGTTTATATAAGTTTTTCAGATAGTTGGTTTGTTTAGCTGTGCCGTCTACAATTGCTTTTTTGCATTTTTCGTAGGTGTCTTGAATTATATTTTTTCCATTTTCTGATTTGTTTAATAAAGAAATAACCGCTTTAAATGCAATAAAATCCCCAAGTTTAGCCATGTCTATTCCATAACAGTCAGGGTATCTGATTTGAGGCGCTGATGAAACAACTATTATTTTGGTAAGATCAAGACGGTCTAAAATTCTCAAAATACTTTTTTTTAATGTGGTGCCCCTGACGATACTGTCATCTAAAACCACTAGCGTGTCTTTTGGTTGTGCAACACCATAAGTAACGTCATAAACATGCCCAACAAGACCGTCCCTATCTGTGTCTGAGGTGATAAATGTTCTAAGTTTAGCATCCTTTACTGCCATTTTTTCTACCCGTATTTTTTTTTCTATTAAGAATTTTAATTCTTCTAATTTTTTGAACTCAAGAAGTTTCTTTTTTTCTTTATTTAAATGATCTTCTAAGCCAGATATAAGTCCATGAAATGCAGTTTCTGCTGTATTGGGAATGTATGAAAATACTGTGTCATCAAGGTTGTTTTTAATTGATTTAAGAATAGTTGGAACCAAATAAGACCCTAATTTTTTACGCTCTTTATAAATTTCATTATCATTACCCCTGGAAAAGTATATCCTTTCAAAGGAACATGATTTTTTTTCTTTTGGTTGTATTATTTGTTTCACCTGAACCTCACCATTCTTTTTGATTATAATCGAGCCTCCTGGGTTAATTTCTTTAATATTTTTTTGTTCGATATTAAAGGCTGTTTGAATTACTGGTCTCTCAGACGTAACCACAACAAATTCATCATTATTAAAATAATATCCTGGGCGTATTCCATGTGGATCTCTTAAAACAAAAGCGTCTCCGTGTCCCAGCATGCCGGCCATTACATATCCACCATCCCAATTTTTTGACGCTTTTTTTAAAATGTTAGAAACATCTAGATTATCCTCAATTTTTTTTGACAACTCGATATTTGATGATGAAGAATTACGATGTTTCTGATAAATTCTATCATTTTCCTCATCGGTAAAGTGTCCTATTTTCTCTAAAATTGTTACAGTGTCTGATTTTTCTTTAGGGTGTTGTCCTATTTCAATTAACTGTTTTAACAACTCGTCAACGTTTGTCATGTTAAAATTTCCAGCTAAAACTAAATTTCTGGATCTCCAATTATTCTGTCGAAGAAATGGGTGACACTGTGTAATGCTGTTTTTTCCATATGTTCCATATCTAAGGTGACCTAGAAATAGTTCACCTGTAAAAGGACAATTTAATTTTAACCAATCTGTGTTTTTAAACTTGTTGGGGTAGCTTGATTGTATCTTCTTTAAATTGTCGCCTATTTTAAGAAACAGATCTTGAATTGCGTTATTATCAACTGATCTTCTTCTAGATATGTATGGCCTTCCAGGTTCTGTGTTAAGTTTAATATTAACTAAGCCGGCCCCATCCTGTCCCCTGTTAACCTGTTTTTGCATCAAGAGATACATTTTGTTAAGGCCATAAAATGACGATTTGTATTTTTTTTGATAGTATTCTGCGGGTTTTAAAAGTCTTAAAAGTGCTATTCCACACTCATGTTTGATATGGTCGCTCATATTTTAAAATATTATAAGTGTATTTTGTTTGCAAATTCCTTTTTGCTCAGTCCAAGCCAATTTAGCACATTCTTGTGCCATATATCCTTGTGCTCTTGTGTAGTTAATATACCCACTTCATGCGCATAATCGAGAACTCTGCCGGGGTATGAAGTTCCCACACCCTCAATCTCTCCGAGTGGATAGGGGTCATCAATTCCCATAATTATTTTATCTACTCCTACTCTTTTTTTTAAAAGCTCTAAGGTGTATGAATCATGAACTAATGTATCAAAATATACATTTTTATGCCCCAGTGTTTTTCGAGGATCATGAAGATTTTTAAAAATATCAGGTCTAGCATCAAACCCTTGTATTCTTCTTCCGTAATTAGCAATGCCTAGCATTCCTCCGTGTGCAAAACATGTTCTTATTTTTGGATATTTGTTCGGCAGGTCTCTAAGTGTAAATACATGAAGGGTGTCAGCACATTGAGCCATCATCCATATTAAATGAAATCTCCAATATTTATTTTTTAAAGCAATCATTTTTTCTCCGTCGTAGGGGTGTATTTGAACAGATATTCCAAGGTCATTTGCTAATTCAAAAACTGGATCAACCTCTTTGTCTGCAATAGATATCCATTCGTTTTTTTTGTTTAAAAAGTGTGTTGGTAAGCAAAGTAGTTTTAATTTAAGCTTCTTTACACACCTCTCCATTTCACTAAGTGCTTGATTTATATGCAGTGGTTGGACCACAAAACCACATGTAAATTTTTTAGGGTAATCACCCTGAATTGATGCGTTAAAATCATTTTGAAACCGAATACCATCTAAACAATCTTGTTCTTTCCATCCATTACAATACATTTGTGAAAGACATAGCATCACTGCGTGGTCAATTTTATGATGATCCATCCATTCCATTTTCTCTTTAAGAAAAAAGTTAGGACCATTTATTGGCCTTGACCACTCACCTTGTCTCATGTTTTTTTTGTCTTCATCTATCCAAAAAAGCCTTTTTTTCTTCATAAAAGAAGGAATTTGAAAGGGCTCTGGTAATATGTGTCCATGTCCATTTATTCGCATGTTTGGGGTTGTTTTAAAATAGATTGAAGAGATTGTGTTATGGGCTTGAGTGGAGTTGGTGTGAAACGGCTCATTTATACGTATCTTTTATCCACCTCCATTATGTCCCCAGAAACAGGACATGTTCTTAGCTTTTCATTGTTATAAAATTTTTTAAAAATGGGTAAAAAATCTTTTTCGATGTTTGTCAGTTTGAAATACTCCTCATAGAGAAGTGCGTTTTCTTTTTCTGAAAACCACATCAAGCCATCTTTATGATGAGGTTCTCTTTTCTTTTCAATAACCAACCCCACTGAACCCTCAGATCTAATTGGAGAATGGGGAATTTTGGCTGGAAGTAAAAACATCTCACCCTCTCTTATTGGCACTTCAATCATTTTTCCATCTTGCTGTGTTTTTACAACTATGTTTCCTCTTATTTGAAAAAATAGCTCTTCTGTTTCGTTATAATGATAATCTTTTCTTGCATTAGGGCCACCAACAATCATAACTATATAATCTCCTGAGTCAACATATAGATTTTTATTTCCAACCGGTGGTTTAAGAAGGTCTTTATTGTTGTTTATCCATTGATTTAGATTAAAAGGGGGGGGTATTTTTGCCATAATAATGGTTTTATTTTTATATACTTATATTTTAAAATAATGATTAAACAATAGTGTTAAATTAATTATATTTGAGATAATATGGAAATAAATCTGAAAAATAAAAACGCTTGGGTGTTCGGTGCATCTAGTGGGATCGGTCGTTCTATTGCCATTGAGCTCTCTAGGGTTGGTGCTAATGTGTTATTGATTGCGCGCAACAAAAATAAATTAGAAGAGGTTTTGGGGGGCCTATGTGTTAAAAGTGGCCAAAAGCATGATTTTTTATCTGTAGACATGTCTGATATTGACAACCTAGAAAGCAAACTAAGCAATATAGAAAAAATAAAAACCGCTGATATTATAATTAATAATTCTGGGGGGCCAAAAGGTGGATTGGGCCACAAGGCAGACACGTCAGAGTATATTATGGCGTTTAAACAACACTTAATTTCTGCTCAAACGGCAGTCCAGATAGTTGTCCCTCAAATGATAAAACAAAAATTTGGTAGAATTATAAACATAATTTCTACTTCCGTTAAACAACCTATTCGTGGTCTGGGGGTTTCAAATACAACGCGTGGGGCGGTAGCAAATTGGAGTAAAACAATTTCTTCTGAACTTGGCCAACACGGCATAACTGTTAATAATATTCTTCCGGGTGCCACACAAACGAATAGATTAGATGAATTAATAAAAATAAAATCGGAAAAATCGGAAAAATCACATGATGATATTAGGCTTGAAATGAAGTCTAGTATTCCTTGTGGAAGATTTGCTAATCCTTCTGAAGTTGCTTATGCTGTTGTTTTTTTGTGTTCTGAATATGCTGATTATATTAATGGTATCAATCTTCCCATTGATGGTGGAAGAACGAGCTCTTTGTAAATATATATGGTTTTTTATATATGGAAAAAATATGCAATTATATTGGGGGAAAGTTAGTTAATCCTGTCGATGGCAAATATATGGATAATTATTGCCCCTCTAACGGAAAGCCCTATTCTCTAGTTCCTGTTGGTTCCGAAGATGACGTAAGTGCTGCAATAAATTGTGCGAAAAGGTCTTTTGAAAATTGGGGTTCATCAACGCGTGAATACAGGTATGGTTGGTTGATGAAGCTTGCCGATGCAATAGACAAAAATTTAGAAAAATTAGCTTTAGCTGAAAGTTTAGACAACGGTAAACCTGAATGGTTGGCCAAAAAAATTGATATTCCAAGATGTGCTGCTAATTTGAGATTTTTTGCAACTGCCATATTACACCTTGACTCAAAGTCTCATAATATGGATGGTGAGGCTATGAATTATACAATTAAACAGCCAATTGGTGTTGCTGGGTGCATATCTCCTTGGAATCTTCCACTCTACCTATTAACATGGAAAATAGCACCTGCCTTAGCAGCTGGAAACACTGTAGTGGCGAAACCCTCCGAAATCACACCTTACACCGCATATTTGTTTAGTGAAATTTGCATTGATATTGGTTTTCCTGAGGGTGTAATAAATATTGTACATGGACAAGGTGATATTGTTGGGGCGTCTATTGTTAAAAATTGTGATGTGGTTTCATTTACTGGAGGCACTGACACAGGAAGACTTGTTGCTGCAAATGCGGCCCATGATTTCAAAAAATGTTCTCTTGAGTTGGGTGGTAAAAACCCAACCATTGTATTTGGTGATGCCGACTTCGACTTATCAGTAAAAAACTCGGTCAAATCTGCATTTTTGAATCAGGGTCAAATTTGCTTGTGTGGCTCAAGGGTTTTTGTGGAAGAATCTATATATGATTCGTTTAAAAAATCTTTTATAAAAGAGGCGAAAATGCTTAAGGTTGGATGTCCCAAAGAGGTTAGCACCAATTTAGGGGCAATTGTTTCAGAGAAGCACCTTAATTCAATTTTTTCTAAAATAGAAAATGCCATTAAAAATGGTGCAATAGTAGCGGCTGGTGGGAAAAAGGTGGTTTTACCGGGGGATCTTTCTAGTGGTTACTTTATGGAGCCCACAGTTTTGTTAAACACAAAAAACACTGATTCAATAAATCAGGAAGAGGTTTTTGGTCCAGTAGTTACAATTATGCCTTTTAAAAATGAAAAAGATTTAATTAAAATGTGTAATGATGTAAAGTATGGGTTGTCAGCTTCGATTTTCTCTCAAAATATTTCTAAAGCAAACCGTGTAGCTGCAAAAATTAATGCTGGAGTTGTGTGGATAAACACATGGTTACTTAGGGACTTAAGGATACCGTTTGGTGGGATGAAAGGTTCTGGTCTTGGTAGAGAGGGGGGGTATTATTCATTGGATTTTTTTACAGAAACAAAAAATGTTTGTTTTAAGATTGAAAAGGACGACAATAAATAATATATTTAAAATTCTTAAAATTTATTAACATGAAACATACCTTTAGCTCTATGAATGCCCCTCCCCCTGTCGGATCTTATCCTCATGCAAAAAAAGTTGGAAACTTACTTTTTTTGTCTGGTGTAGGTCCTAGAGTAAGGGGCTCGAAACAAATCCCTGGCGTAAATTTAGGACCAGAAGGCCAAGTTGTTAGTTATGATATTGAGAAGCAGTGTGTGTCTGTTTTTAACAATATAAAGCAAATTTTAAATGACTCAGGATCTGATTGGACAAAAATTGTTGATGTAACTGTTTTTTTAACAAACATGAAAAATGACTTTGAAACATATAATGAGGTATATGCAAAGTATTTTTCTAATACTATGCCCACCAGAACTACTGTTGAGGTGAATTGTTTACCCACCCCTATTGCTATTGAGCTTAAGGTAATTGCAACACTATAACCAAGTTTGAGAATGTTTTCAGAATATAAAAAATTAGATTTGGTAAAAGTTTGTTCCGAAGTTAATTCCTTTTGGAAACAAAAAAACATATTTCAAAAAAGCATAAGCTCAAAAAGTTCTAATAATCGATTTGTTTTTTTTGAGGGCCCCCCGTCTGCTAATGGTTTACCCGGCATTCACCATGTTATGGCAAGATTAATAAAAGATATTTTTTGTAGATATAAAACTCTTCGTGGATTTCGTGTGGACAGAAAAGCTGGTTGGGACACACATGGATTACCTGTTGAGTTAAGTGTGGAAAAACAATTGGGAATTAGCAAAGAAGATATTGGTAAAAACATATCTATTTCTAAATATAATGAAGAGTGTAAAAAAACTGTTATGAGATACACTCGTTCTTGGAACGAATTAACAGAAAAAATGGGCTACTGGGTAGATACAAATACTGCATATATAACTTATAAAAACAAATATATAGAGAGCGTTTGGTTTTTGATTAAAAGGTTGTTTAATAAAAAACTTTTATATCGGGGTTATACTATTCAACCATATTCGCCAGCAGCAGGCACAGGGTTAAGTTCTCACGAGCTTAATCAGCCGGGGTGTTATAAACAGGTTAAGGACCTTAGTGTGTTTGCGTTGTTTAAAGTAATTAAGCCCAAATTTAAAACAAGTTTAGATGTCTATTTTGTAGCGTGGACAACCACGCCCTGGACATTATTTGCTAATACCGGCTTAGCTGTGGGTAAAAACATTAACTACTTATATGTTCAGACAACCAACCCCTTCACCTCTAAGCCTATGGTTATTATTTGTGCCGAAGACTGTTTAGATAAAATTTTTGACGAAAAAACCAATAGGCTTATATTAAAAAACTCCGACAAAAATTATTCTATTTTATCTAAATGCAAAGGTTTGGATTTGGTTGGGCTTAGATACGATCAACTTTTGAAAAATGTCCAGCCAGAGGGAAACGGCGGCGAAGCTTTTCGGGTTATTGAAGCTGACTTTGTAACTACAGAGAGTGGTACTGGGATTGTTCACCTGGCTCCCACTTTTGGTGCTGATGATTTTAATGTGGCTAAAAAAAATAACCTTCCCCCCATGTTAATAAAGAGCAAAAATAAACCCGATTCTCTTGTGCCGATTGTGGATGAGCGAGGGAGGTTTGTTAGTGAACTTGGTGAAGAATTTGGTGGCAGGTTTGTTAAAAGTGAGTTTTCTTCATCTGAAAACCACCCAAGTGTTGATGTGGATATAGTTGTTATGCTTAAAAAGATGGGGCTTGCATTTAAGTCTGAAAAATATACTCATAGTTATCCTCATTGTTGGCGAACAGATAAACCTATACTATACTACCCACTTAATTCATGGTTTATTAAAACAACTGATTTTAAAGCCAAGCTGGTTGAAAAAAACAAAGAAATTAACTGGAAACCCCAAAGTACTGGTGAGGGTAGGTTTCAAAATTGGCTTGAAAATTTAAATGACTGGAATGTTTCTAGATCTAGATTTTGGGGTATACCCATTCCTCTTTGGAAAAGTGAGGATGGAAGTGAGGTTTTGTGTGTTGGTTCTGTCGAGGAGCTAAAGTTGGAATGTGAAAAATCTTTTTTGTCTGGTAATATGGATAGTAATCCCTTAAAAGATTTTGTTCCTGGAGATATGTCTGAGGCTAATTATGATATATTTGACCTACACAAAAATGTTGTTGATAAAATTGTGCTCACGTCTAAAAGTGGTTTAAAAATGTTTAGAGATCCGGATGTGTTAGATGTTTGGTTTGACTCTGGTTCGATGCCCTACGCCCAATGGCACTACCCTTTTGAAAATAAAGAGTTAATAGATTCTGGTGATTTTTTTCCTGCCGACTTTATAGCTGAAGGTGTAGATCAAACAAGGGGGTGGTTTTTTACTCTTCATGCAATTGGTGTGATGTGTTTTGACAGTGTTGCTTTTAAGAATGTTATTTCAAATGGTTTAGTTTTAGATTCCCTGGGTCAAAAAATGTCTAAGCGCCTTGGAAACTCTGTTGACCCCTTCGATGTTTTTACAAAACATGGTGCAGATACTATTCGTTGGTATATGATTACAAATGCTCAGCCCTGGGATAATTTAAAGTTCAATCTAGATGGTGTAGTTGAGGTTAAACAAAAATTATTTAGCACCCTACACAATGTGTATTCATTCTTTGCTCTATATGCAAACATTGATGGATTTGTGTTTAACGAGGATCCAATTCCTGTTTCAAAACGGCATCTTTTAGATCGGTGGATCATTTCTGAAACAAACTCGCTAATTAAATCAGTTGGGGATTATTATAATGATTATGAGCCTACTTTGGCGGGTAGACAAATACAGTTTTTTGTGGTTGAAAAACTAAGTAACTGGTATATTCGTTTGTGCCGGCGACGTTTTTGGAAGGGAGAATATGACCAAGAAAAAATATCTGCCTACCAAACTCTTTTTGAGTGCTTGGTTAATGTTTCAAAAATAGCCTCACCCATTGCTCCCTTTTTTATGGACAGGCTTTTCTTAGATTTAAATAATGTTGCCAATAAAGATTCTGCGCAGTCTGTACATTTATCCGACTTTCCACCCTTTCAAGAAGATTGTTTTTTTTCTGATTTGGAAAAAAACATGAGGATAACAAAAGGTATTTGTTCGTTAGCTTTATCTATTAGAAAAAAACAAGGGATCAGGGTAAGGCAACCCCTTAAATCAATTGATGTTTGTTTGCAAAGTGGGGGATGTTTGGACCCTGTTTTTATAGACATAATAAAATCTGAAATAAATGTTAAATCTGTTCTTTTTAGTGAAGCCGCTGATGGTTCTGTGAAAAGAAATTTGGTTGTTAACTTTCCTGTTCTTGGCAAGAGAGCTGGTGCTATTATGAAAGATGTATTGGGTGTTGTTCGTGATTTTGGGGAGAAAGAGTGTGACCAATACATTAAGAATGGTACTATTTCTGCCAAAGTTGGGGAACAAGATTTTGTTTTTTTACCCAATGATTTATTGGTTAAAATTGTGGAAAAACCCGGCTTGTCAACAGCTAAAAATGAAAATGCTCTTATTGTTTTAAACACATCGTTGAACGAAGAACTTTTGGCTGAGGGCTTGTCTCGAGAGGTTGTAAACAGAATACAAAACACAAGAAAAGAGAACAATCTTGATGTCATGAACAAAATTAACATCTTTGTATCAGGAGATGAAAAAAGTATAGCCCCTTTAATAAAGCATAAAAACTATATTTTAGAGGAGGTTTTGGGAGTTGAGCTTGTTGTTTCTAAAGCCCCTTTAAAAAACAGCTCTCTTTTTGAATTTAAGGATTATAAAATGTATATTGCAATTCAATTATGTCAGTAATGAAAAAAGGGATTTCAAAGAGATATTCAGACATTGAGCTAGAAAAATTTAAAAAGCTTATTATTTTAAAAATTGAGTCTGCTCAAAAGGACTTACAACTTTTAAAAGACTCTTATAGTAACGCGTCCTCTAATGGTACAGACGACACATATTCCTCTTTCAAGTCTTTTGAGGAGGGTTCTGAAACTTTGTCAAAAGAGTCAAACACCCTTTTGGCCTCCAGGCAAGAAAAGTTTATACGTGATCTTAAAAATGCTTTGATACGAATTGAAAATAAAACTTATGGTATTTGTAGAGAAACCGGCAAACTAATTGCAAAAGATCGTTTAAAATTAGTTCCCCATGCCACACTAAGTATTGAGGCAAAGTCAAAATCTAAATAAATTCTGAGTGGGATCAAGGTTTTTTTGGTTTTATTCTCTTATTTTTTTAATTCTTTTTTTTGATCAAACAAGTAAAATTATTGTGCGTCTTAATATGGGGGTCGGTGATCATTTGGAGGTTTTCCCCTGGTTTTTGATTTATTTTGTTGAAAATAACGGTTTTGCTTTTGGTTTGGAGCTTTTTGGTTATTGGGGTAAGTTTTTTTTAACTCTGTTTAGGATTGTTTTTTCTTTTTTTCTTTTTAAATGGTTAATTAGGGTTGTTAATGTAAAGGGGGTTTGTTGGGGGTCGTTTTCGATGTTGTTGATTTTTTCTGGTGCAATTGGAAACATAATTGATAGTGTTTTTTATGGTTTGGTTTTTGATTATTCCCCTTTGTTTTTTGGTAAAGTTGTTGATTTTCTATATTTCCCACTTTTTGAGGGCTTTTATCCGAAATGGCTGCCTATTATTGGGGGGCAAGAATTTTTGTTTTTTGGATATATTTTCAATATTGCGGACTGTTCAATAACTATTGGGGCTTTTATTTTATTATTTGTTTATCGAGACGTGTCTTTTAGTGAATAGCTTTTTTTTTCTTTCTCTTTGTTTTTTATATTTGCCAAACTTAATATAAATAAATTATTTACTTATGGAATTTTTATCTCAAAACTTTATTTACATTGCTCCTGCTCTTGGGGTAATTGGTTTAATTTTTATGTTTATAAAGTCTTCTTGGGTGTCTAGGCAAGATCCTGGAGACAAAAAAATGGTTGATTTATCTGATCATATCGCCAAGGGGGCCATGGCTTTTTTGGTTGCGGAATGGAGGGTTTTGTCTGTTTTTTCCATAATTGCAGCTTCTCTTTTGGCTTGGTCTGGAACACTTATTGAAACTTCTACTCCTTATATTGCTGTTTCTTTTGTAATTGGTGCTGTTTTTTCTGCCTTAGCTGGATATTTTGGTATGAATATTGCCACAAAAGCAAATGTGAGAACAACTCAGGCTGCCAGAACCAGTCTTGCTAAAGCATTGCGGGTTTCGTTTACTGGTGGTACAGTTATGGGGCTAGGTGTTGCTGGCTTGGCTGTTTTTGGTTTAGGTAGTCTTTTTATTTTGTTTAACTACATGTATTCTGCTGCCGTTGGTAACTTTGTGGATCCTCATAACATGGAAATTGCCCTTGAAGTTTTGGCTGGTTTTTCTTTAGGTGCTGAATCTATTGCACTATTTGCAAGAGTGGGCGGTGGAATTTATACAAAAGCTGCTGATGTCGGAGCTGATCTTGTTGGGAAAGTTGAGGCTGGTATTCCCGAAGATGACCCTAGAAACCCCGCCACAATTGCAGATAATGTAGGAGATAATGTGGGAGATGTTGCTGGAATGGGTGCTGACCTTTTTGGTTCATATGTTGCAACCATTTTAGCCACCATGGTGCTAGGTAGAGAAATTATGGTTTACTCAGACCAGGGTGAAGTTATTAGTTTGTTGGTTGATGGTGTTACTTTGTATCCATCTATGCCATTTATTTTGCTTCCCATGGTTATTGCTGGTTTGGGTTTGATTTTTTCTATTGTTGGCGCTGCTTTTGTAAAAATAAAAAATGAGAGTGGCTCTGTTCAGGCTGCTTTAAATTTGGGTAATTGGTTGTCTATTGTTTTAACTTTAATAGCTTCTTATTTTTTAGTTGATTTTATGTTGCCTTCAGGTGATGTGGGAATTCGAGATGGTGCCCTTTTCACTAAAATGGGAGTTTTTTGGGCTATTTTTACTGGGCTTGCCGTTGGTGGGTTAATGTCAATTGTAACAGAGTACTACACGTCTATGGGGAAACGTCCTGTAAACTCTATTGTTAAGCAGTCTGAAACTGGTCATGCAACAAATATAATTGGTGGGCTTGCTGTTGGTATGGAGTCTACAGTTATTCCAATTTTGATTCTTGCCGCAGGAATCGTTGTTTCCTTTTGTTTTGCTGGCCTTTATGGTGTTGCTATTGCGGCTGCAGGGATGATGGCCACAACCGCTATGCAGTTGGCAATTGATGCTTTTGGTCCCATTGCTGATAATGCGGGAGGGATTGCTGAAATGAGTGGTTTGCCAAAAGAGGTTCGGGAAAGAACTGACAATCTTGATGCTGTTGGTAACACAACAGCTGCTGCTGGAAAGGGGTTTGCTATTGCCTCGGCTGCATTAACAGCCTTGGCTCTATTTGCTGCTTTTGTTGGTTTGGCTGGTATTTCCTCTATTGATATATATAAGGCTAATGTTTTAGCGGCCCTGTTTGTGGGGGCCATGATTCCTTTTATTTTTTCAGCCTTAGCGATTGCTGCTGTCGGTAGAGCTGCTATGGATATGGTTATGGAGGTTCGTCGCCAGTTCAAAGAGATTCCGGGTATAATGGAGGGTAAGGCTGTTCCTGAATATGAAAAATGTGTTGAAATTTCTACAAAAGCTTCTATAAGAGAAATGATATTGCCTGGGGCAATTCCTCTTGTTGTGCCTATTGTTGTTGGTTTTTGCTTTGGCCCTGAGGTTTTAGGTGGATTGCTTGCTGGTGTCACCGTATCGGGGGTTTTAATGGGTATTTTTCAAAATAATGCTGGCGGAGCTTGGGATAATGCTAAAAAATCTATAGAAGCTAGTGGTGAAAAGGGTTCCGAAGACCACAAGGCTTCTGTAACTGGTGACACTGTTGGTGATCCGTTTAAAGACACGTCAGGTCCTTCTATGAATATTTTAATAAAGCTGATGAGTATTGTTGCTTTAGTGATTGCTCCTCACATAAGGGTTTCTGATGATGCCGCTAAAAAACACACGTCAACAGATTTAGATGCAAAGGAGGTTGTTGTCTCTGATCGTGTTGATAATAAAAAGGCTTCTACTCTTTTATATTAATCATGTGATTCAAAATTTGAACTGTGTTTGTTGCAGCTCCTTTTCTTAAGGGGTCTGCAACAATCCACATGTTTATGCCGTTCTTTATAGAGTGGTCTCTTCTTATTCTTGAAACAAAAACTTCGTTTTTTCCCCTGGCTTCTAATGGGGTAATGTATTCATTTTTTTTACTTACCACTATTCCCTTTTGTCTTTTAAGTGTTGATATCACTTTATCAATATCTATTTTTTCTTTGGTTTCTATATTTACGCTTTCTCCATGACCCCCTATTGTAGGAACCCTCACGGCTGTTGCGGTTATTTTTATGTTTGTTTTTAGTATTTTGTTTGTTTCTTTTATGATTTTATCTTCTTCCTTTGTGTATCCATTTTTTAAAAAATCGTCACATTGTGGAATTATGTTTCTGTGAATTTTTTTTGGATATATTTTTTTTGATTTTTTGTTTTCTTCTTCTTTATTTAACTGATTAAGGGCCATTTTTCCCGATCCACTTACCGCTTGGTAGGTTGAAATAATCATTCTTTTTATTTTTAATAATTCATTTATTTTGTTTATTACAAGGACCAGTTGTATTGTTGAGCAATTGGGGTTCGATATAATTTTTTCGGTTTTTGTTAATTCTTTAATGTTTACTTCTGGAACAATTAATTTTACTTTTTTTTCCATTCTAAAGGCAGAGGAGTTGTCTATTACTACAGCTCCTTTTGCGGTGAACTTGTGAGCGTATTTTTTTGCTGTTTTTGACCCTGCTGAAAAAATAACAAAATTTGGTTTAGCTTTTATTGCCTCATTTATTGAAATTATTTTTTTCTCTTTTTCTAGAAACTTGATTTTTTTTCCTACATTTTTATTTGTAGCAACAAAAAGAAAGCTTTTTATTTTTTTTATATTTTTTTCTTCTAAAACTTTTATTATTTCTCTACCAACTAGACCTGTTGTTCCAATTATTGCTAATATCATATTTGTTTTATTATAAATTTATATAAAATTATTATTTTTTAATTGTCATGAATAGTCCTTTTTTTTTTTAACAAACAAGATAAGTCGCCTTCCTAAAAAAACAGGGGTTTATATTTTTTTAAACAAAAAAAAAGAGGTTATCTATGTTGGAAAGTCTGTTAATATTAGGGGGCGTATCAACTCTTATTTAAAATCAACAGTGTTAAAAGATAAACTTCTTATTAAGAATTGTTTTTTTGTTGAATACTTTTTGGTTGGTTCCGAAAAAGACGCTTTGTTTTTAGAAAATAATTTAATAAAAACTCATAAACCAAAATATAATATTTTACTTAAAGATGATAAGAGTTTTCCATGGATTTGTATTAAAAATGAAAGATTTCCAAGGGTTTTTATTACAAGAAAGAAAAGAAATGAAAATGATTTTTATTTTGGTCCGTATGTTTCTACAAAAAATTTAAATACTTTATATAAATTAATATCTAAACTTTTTCCCATAAGATCTTGTAATTTTTTGCTTTCTGAAAAGAATGTTGAAAATAAAAAATATAGTGTTTGTCTAGATTATCATTTAAATAGGTGCGGTGGACCCTGTGAAAACTTACAAAGTGAAGAAGAATATAATTATAATATTGATTTAATAAAAAAAATTTTAAAAGGTGATTTTAGTTTTGTTTTAAACAAATTAGAAAAAAAATTAAAATATTATTCTTCTCATCTTCTTTTTGAAAAAGCCGAAGTGGTTAAAAATCAAATATTATCTTTAAAATCTATCAAAAACAAGTCTATTATTGTTGTAAATAAAAAAGTTAATTTAGATGCTTTCTATATTACTTCATATGGTTCTTTTATATATATAAATTTTTTAAGAGTTGCCGAAGGTGGTGTTGTTTTTTTGAAAAACACTAAAATTAAAAACAATAATCTTTTTAGCAAAAAACATTTTTTAAAGAGATATATAAATAAAACTTTTATTGATTATGGATACTTGTCTAAATCTATTATTAGCAATATAAGTATAGACTCTATTTTGGATAAAAAAATAGTTGTTCCAAAAAAAGGTTATAAAAAAGATATATTAAAAATTTGTCAAAATAATATATCTAATTATATAAAGAGATTTAATTATAATAATTATGATCTTTTAAAAAACTTACAAACAGATTTAAATTTAAATAATTTTCCTTTTCATATAGAATGTTTTGATATATCTAACCTACAGGGAACTAATACTGTTTCATCATGTGTTGTTTTTAAAAATGGTAAACCTGTAAAGAAAGAATATAAATTTTTTAATTTGAAAAAAATTAATTTTATAGACGATTATTTTTCTATAGAAGAGAGTTTAAAATTAAGATATTTTGATAATTTTATTTTTCCTGATTTAATTATAATAGATGGGGGGAAAGGTCAATTAAATTCTGCTAAAAAAATTATATCAAAAATATATAAAAAAAATATAGACGTTATTAGTATAGCAAAAAGAAAAGAAATTATTTTTAATTATTATAAAAGTTTTACTTTAAGTAAAAGGTCTAATTCTTTAAAATTTATACAAAAAATAAGAGATGAAGCTCATAGATTTTGTTTAAAAAATCATCGTCTTTTACGAACAAAAAAATCTCTTTCTTCAGAGTTATTTAATATAAAAGGTGTGGGTAAAAAAACTTATTTAAAACTTATAAATAAGTATAAAAGTTTAAATAATATAAAAAATTTAGAAAAAGCTGAGATAGAAAGTTTTTTAGGAAAAAAAAGGGGTTCTCTTATTTATATGTTTTTTAACAAATAATGTTAATATTTTGTTAATTGTTTTTTTCTCTTTGTTTTTTTCTTTTTTATTATTTTTTATCAACTTTATTTTATGTTTTTTTTAACATTTTCTGTTTTTTTTTTTTTAACATTTTCTGTTTTTTATAAAATTAACAAAACCTTTTTTTATTATGTTTTTTTGATTTAATTACTTTTTAAATAATTGTTTATAATTATTAATAATTTATATAACAAAATATGATATAATTTTATTTTTTACATTTTAACAATACTTATTAATACTATTATATTTTAATTTAAATATTTAATAATATTAATATTGTTGATATTTACACCAATATCTATATTGTTAATTCCAGATCTAAATCCGGGAGAATTTTTTGATAAATTGTAGTTATATTCAATTTCATTGACAAATAAAGGTGATGAACTTATATTATAATAACCTTTTAAACTATCGGTATTTGAAATACAATAAGAATTAGAAATTAATATATTTTTTAATTTAAAGTTTAAATTATTATTATAAAATATATTGTTTTTAGATATAATTTTTTTGTAGGTTAATTTATTTAAATTACTACTTAATACATTTTTATTTTTTATAAATGAATTATTAAATAAATAAAATTGACAACTATCTTTAATACTTAAAACAACTTTATTATTAATAAATAAATTATTATGTAATTTTAAATAACCCCTATTACCTTTTTCTATAATAATAGAATTGGAATTATTTATAAATACACTATTTATAATATTATTATCAAAGCATTTATCAAAAATTAAATTATCTCTTAAATCTGTAAACAAACAATTATTAATAGTTGATTTATAAACAGAATCATTTATAATATTATTTTTTAAACCACTAAATATACTTTCATTAAACAAAAAATTAACATTTTTATTTTTTATTATAGTATTATAAAAAAAAGAATTATTAATTTTTATAATAGAATTATTATTAATTATATCTGAATTTAAAAAAGAAGAATTTAAAAAAGAAAAATTAGAATTAATGGAATTTATTATGATGTTTTTAAATAAAACATTTTTAATAATTAAATTATTAGGATTTTTATTATATAAAAAAACAGATTTTTTTTTTGAATAAACTTCAATATTATGATAAAAGATAGTATCTAACCTTTCTGAGTTAAAATCATGTAAAAAAGAACTATCAGAATAATTATTATTTCCAATTTCTAAATTTCCACTATTTATAAAACAACCATTATTTTTTAAAATAATTTTTACTCCATTTTTTATTATTAAAGTATGATTTTTAGGAATATTAATTTTTTTATTTAAAATATATGGTTTTTTTGTTTTTTCTAAAACAGTAATATTATTTGAATTATTAGAAATAATATTATTTTCCTTATCTGAAGGTATTATATTTTTACAACCAAAAAAAAGAATCCAAAAAAAACATAAAAAATAAAATTTTATCATAATTAAAAAGAGTCAGAAATTAATTTTTTAGTAAATGATGATCTATTTTTATTAAAAATATCTTCTTTTTTAAAATTATCTACAATTTTTCCATTATCCAAAACAATAATTTTATTACATAAAAAAGAAACAGAAAAAATATCATGAGAAATAAAAACAATGGTAATATTTAGTTTTTTATTTAAAGCTCTGATAAGATTTAAAATAGAGTACTGATTTTCTGTATCTAATGCAGAAAGAGATTCGTCAAAAACAATAATTTTAGGATTAGATGCTAAAACACGAGCAATAGAAATTCTTTGTTTTTCTCCACCAGAAAGCTCATGAGGATATTTTTTTATAAAACTATCATTTAATTCAACAAGTTTAAATAAAAAAGAAACAGAAAAATTAGATTTATAAAGTTTACAAATTTCTAGCACACTTTCACCAACTGTAAACTTAGGATTAAAACTAGAAAAAGCATCTTGATAAACCATGTGGGATGAAGTATTTATATTATATAAAGAAAAAAAAGAATCACAAACGAAATTTTTTTCTATACCTGAAACAATTCTACCAAGAGTTGTTTTGCCCGAACCAGAACCACCAACAACACCTAAAATATCATAAGTATTAAATAAAAAAGAAATATTATTAAGAGCTAAAAAAGAAATATTTTTTTTTAAATAAGTAAATTTTAAATTTTTAAATGAAAAACAAATTTCTTTAACTGTATTCTTTTTATTAGTAGTAATATTTTTGTAATGACTAAGTGGAATATAATTTTTATTTAAAATTTTTTTAAAAAAAACAGACCTATTAAAAAAATAATTTTTATAAATATCAGATTCTTTTTTAAAAAAAGAATAATCAGAAAAAACATAAATATAGTCGCAAAAATACTTTACCAACTCAATATTATGACTTATTAAAATAACACCAATGGAGCGGGTTTTTTTTATTCTTAAAAGAAGATCAAGAATTTTTTTCTGAGCATAAGGATCTAAAGATGTTGTAGGTTCGTCAGCAATAATTAAAGAAGGGTTAGATGCTAAAGCAATTGCAATAACCACCCTTTGTTTTTGCCCTCCAGACAACTCATGAGGATAAGAAAAAAACACTTTTTTACAATCATTAAAACCTACCTCTTTAAACAAATCAATAACAGCATTTTTTTTATTTTTAGGTGGGTTTTTTGTTTTGTGAAAAACTTCTAAAACTTGTTGTCCGCAGCAAATTGTTGGGTTTAGAGAACTAGAAGGGTCTTGAAATATTAAAGAAATGTAGTTTGCTCTAAAAAAATCCCATGTTTTTTTTCTTTTTGTTAAAAAATCAAAAGAAAAATCATCAAGAAAAAATGAAGCATTATTTGCACTTATTGAAAAAACAGAGGGATTTAACAAACCCAATAAAAAGAGAGAAAAAACAGATTTACCCACACCAGAGTCACCCAGCAAACCAACAGAATCTCCTCTAAAAAGCTCAAAAGAAGCACTTTTAATTAGTGTAGAATTTTTTAAAAAAACTGAAAGATTATTAATGTTTAGTAACTTTTTTCTTTTCACAATGAGAAATCTTCAATAACAGATTTTATAGTAAATAATAAATTATCTGTTAACATATAACTATTTTTTAACTCAGTTTCCTGATTGTCTTTTTTACCAAGTCTAACAAAAACTAAATCTAAAGAAGGAATAACCACTATCCACTGACCCAAAAAACCACGAGCATAAAAAATATTTCGATCTAAAACATCAGCAACCCACCAGCCGTTAGAATAGTAATCAACATAAGAGTCTGTGTTTTTTTTACCATCAATAAGCTTAGGAACAGAGAGAAGCCAATTAAAATATTCTTTAGAAACAACATCTTCTTTAGTGACCCTAGAAAAACCACCATCCAACATTAAAACACCGAATTTTAAAAAATCTCTGGCGCTACTATTAAAACAACAAAAAACTTTTTCCATACCCCCCTCACGATCAAGAGACCAAAGAGCGCTTTCATTTGCACCAATTTTAGACCAAAGAACCCTGCCTGTAAAATCAGAAACACTTTCTTTAACAGCTCTTTCTAGAACAATTCCCAAAAGCTGAGTACTTCCACTGCTATATCTGTGTATTTTTCCCGGCTCTTCGACAAATTTTTTGTTTAAAATTAAATGACGAATATTTTTACCATAATAAGCTTTTGCGGTTACACTAATAGGTCTTTTATAATTTTCTAACCAATCATATCCAGACGACATGTTAATAAGATGTTTAATTTTAACATCGTGACCTAAAAAGGATCTTTTTTTCATTTCTGGAACAAAATCAAAAATGCTTTGATCAACACTTTTAATATAACCCTCCTTAATTGCACTTCCAATTAAAACAGAAACAATACTCTTTGCCATAGAAAAAGAGTTTGTTTTGCTGTTTTTGTTTGTGTTCTGCCAATAACTTTCAACACGAAGACTGTCTTTTTGGAAAACAAGAAAAGCAACACTCTTTGAAGCTACCAACAAAGAATCTAGTTTGCTGTTTTTAACATTATCTGAGAAGTTTTTTCCAACAGGCAAAAAATAAGTATTGTCAGAAGAAACCGGCCTTGTGTGAAAAAATTTATAATCATCAATTTGAGCAGAAGACTCTCCTCGAAGGTAGGTGCAACGAACACCATGAATTAAATAAGAAACATCCGATAGCAAAAAAAGCAAAACAAAAAAAACAAGTAAAATATATTTTTTCATTTATAATTAACTATAGAAATATTAAAAACCTTCTTAAAGCCACTTTTAAAATGAACAATAACTTCTTCAAAATTTACAGCACCACCAAGTTCCAAACACAACGATGTTACCCCCTTGTCACTAATACCACAGGGAATAATATTTTTAAAATACCCTAAATCAACGTCTACATTAAAAGCTAAACCATGCATTGTGACCCACCTGCTAGCCCTTACACCCATAGCACAAATTTTGTTGTTTGTTCCATTTTTACCCTCAACCCAAACACCAGTTGAATCTTTAACCCGAACACCCTTAATGGAGTATTTTTCTAACACAAAAATAACAACGTCTTCTAAAAAACGCATATATTTATGAATGTCAGTAAAAAAATTATCTAAATCAAAAATAGGATAAACAACCAATTGACCAGGCCCGTGGTAAGTAACATCCCCCCCTCTATTTATTTTGTAAAAGGAAGCGTTTTTATTATTTAACTCATCTAAACCAATCAAAATATTTTTATCATTTCCACTTTTCCCCATGGTGTATACGTGTGGGTGTTGACAAAAAATAAGGTAATTTTTAGTTTTCACCCCCTTCTTTTTGTCAACTATAATTGAATTAAGAAGATCTTCTTGAAAAGCCCAAGCCTCTTTAAAATCAACAAGACCCAAATTTTTAAAAAAAACAGTATTCATTTCTAATATGAATATAACTATATTTGATAAAATAAAATTATATAGTGGAAAAATACACAGAACAAGAAAAAATAAGAAGACAGTCTTTACAAGAGCTAAGGTCTCTAGGCATAAACCCATATCCAGCGGATGAATATAAAACAAATTCAAACAGTCAAGAAATAAAAGAAAAATATGAAGAGGGTAAAAAAGTAACAATTGCAGGAAGAATCATGAGTAGAAGAATTATGGGAAAAGCATCTTTTTTTGAAATTAAAGACATGCGTGGAAAAATACAAATTTATTTAAACAGAGATGAGCTTTGTCCCGATGATGACAAAACACTATATAACAAAGTGTTTAAAAAACACTTAGACATTGGAGACATCGTTGGAGTTGAGGGGGGCGTCTTCAAAACAAAAGTTGGAGAAATAAGTGTAAATGCAAAAAAAATAAAACTCCTTTCTAAAGCCATCAAACCCATTCCTGTGGTAAAAACAGATCTAGATGGAAACACTTTTGACGTTTTCAAAAACACAGAGTTAAGGTATAGACAAAGAGAGTTGGACCTTATAGTTAATGAAGGGTCTTGGCAAACCTTTAAAAGAAGAACAAAAATATACAACTCTATAAGAAGCCAACTAAATAAAAAAAACTTCCTTGAAGTAGAAACCCCAATTCTCCAACCAGTAGCAGGAGGTGCGGCTGCGAGACCTTTTGTTACCCACCACAACTCATTAGACATCCCACTGTATCTGCGTATAGCAAACGAACTATATTTAAAAAGACTAATTGTTGGTGGAGAAGAGGGTGTTTATGAATTTGCAAAAGATTTTAGAAACGAAGGAATGGACAAAACTCACAACCCAGAGTTCACTATGCTAGAGTTGTATGTTGCATACAAAGATTATAACTGGATGATGGAGTTTGTTGAGACCTTGTTTAAAAACATCTTGATAGACGTTTGTAAAACCACCAAAACAATATTTAATGGAAAGGAAATTAACTTTCAGGGACCCTACAAAAAAATCCCATTTTTTGAGGCAATAAAAAAAGAAACGGGAGTTGATTTTTTGTGTAAAAACGAAGAAGAGATACTTAGTTTTTGCAAATCAAAAAATATAGAAACAAACAAAACAATGGGTAGGGGTAAGTTATTAGATTCTATTTTTGGACATTATTGTGAAAAAAAATTAATACAACCCACATTTATAACAGATTACCCAAAAGAGATGTCGCCCCTAACAAAATCCCATAGAAAAACACCTGGTCTTACAGAGCGGTTTGAGCTTTTTGTTGACGGAAAAGAAATAGCAAACGCATATTCTGAGCAAAATGACCCAATAGAACAAAGAAAAAGTTTTGAAGAACAAGCAAAACTGGCTGAGAAGGGCGACGATGAAGCGATGTTAATAGACGAATCTTTTTTAACATCTTTAGAGTATGCAATGCCACCCACATCCGGAATAGGAATAGGTATAGATAGGCTAACAATGTTGTTAACAAATAGCACCTCCATTCAAGATGTGTTGTTTTTTCCACAAATGAAACCAGAAAAACAATAAAAATGCAAATAACAATAGGGTCAGATCACGCTGGCGTTGATTATAAAAGCGCAATAATTAGTTTTTTAGAAAAAGAAAAACACAAAATACTAGACGTTGGAACATACACAAAAGAGAGTGTAGATTATCCCGAATATGCACACCTAGTTTCCAAAGAAGTGCTCTCTGGGTCAGATTTTGGAATTTTAATATGTGGAAGTGGAAATGGAGTGAGTATGGCAGCCAACAAACACAAGGGAATTAGGTCCGCGATATGTTGGAGCGAAGAAATAACAAAATTAGCAAGACAACATAATAATGCCAATATAATTTCTTTGCCAGCTAGATTTTTGACACTAGAAGAGTGCACAAGGTTAATAAAAATATTTATAAACGAGCCCTTTGAGGGTGGTAGACATTTGAGAAGGGTAGAAAAAATTTAAAATGAAAAAAATAATTTACATTTTTTTAGCAGTATTCACCTCCACATTTTCACAGGTTGAAATTTTGGGCTCTCAAATTACAAAGGAGAAGCTAAAAGCCCACATTGAGCTATTAGCCTCAGACTCCTTAGAAGGCCGAGAGGTGGGTAAGCCCGGCGAGTTAATGGCCGCTAAATATATGTCAAACTACTTTAGCACAATAGGTATACCACCATACAAGGACTCAACATATTATCAAAAAATACCACTACAAGAAAAAAAAATAAAAGAGACTACATTTAAAACAAATAAAAAAAGCTATAAACACATATCAGACTTTTATACGTTTCCCAACTTTGGTGAAACACAAATACAAACTAATAAAATAATTTTTTTAGGATATGGTTTAGATGCGGAAAATTATAGTGATTACAAAACTAACGTTGAGGGTGAAGTTATAATGATTTTAAATGGTGAACCTAAAGACAACAATGGAAACTACATTATATCGGGAAGCAAAGAAAAAAGTCCCAATTCTAGCTGGAGACACAAATTAAATATAGCAAAGAAAAGGGGCGTTAAATGTGTTTTGTTTGTTAATAAAAATCATAATGAAAACTACAAAATGGTAGAGCACAAGGTGGAGCACCCAGGCGTTACACTTTTAGGAAAAGAAGCCCCTCCCGCTTTTTTTTACATCAGCGAAGATGTTGCTAATGATATTTTAGGTAAAATAAAAACAGAAAAAATTAGAAAGAAAATAAAACAAAAAAAGAAAACATTCAACAAAGAAATCAACTTACAAATAGAGATGTCTGTGCAAATCGATGAAAATTCTTTTTTTGGTCACAACGTACTTGCGTTAATTGAGGGGACAGACTCAATTTTAAAAAATGAGATCATAGTAATAACAGCCCACTATGATCACATAGGTGTTATTGATGGAAAAATTCACAATGGTGCTGATGACAATGCAACTGGAACAGCAGCTCTTTTAGAAATAGCATCGGCTTTTCAGCAAGCAAAAGATAATGGTATAAGTTTTAAAAGAAGTGTTTTATTTTTCCCCAATTCTGCAGAAGAAAAGGGACTTTTGGGTTCATACTATTATGTGGAAAACCCCGCTTTTCCACTTGAAAATACCATTGCATGTTTAAATGTGGATATGATAGGGAGAACGGACAAATTTCATCCAAAAGATAGTAATTATGTTTATTTAATTGGCTCCGACAAGCTAAGTACGGATTTACATGATATTTCAGAACGGTCCAACAAAAAGTACATCAACATGGATATAGATTATACATTTAATGATCCCAACGATCCCAATAGGTTTTATTACAGGTCAGACCATTATAATTTTGCAAAAAAAAATATACCCTCAATATTCTATTTTAGCGGAGTTCATGAGGATTACCACAAACACACAGACACAACAGAAAAATTAATATATGAAAAGGTTGAAAAAACAGCCAGGTTAATTTTTTACACAGCATGGGAATTATCAAATTCAAAAGAGCGACCAAGAGTCAACCAGGTTAATGAGTTTAAACTTGACCGCCATTAATTAAAAATCAAACTTTATACCCTGTGCCAAAGGAAGTTCTCTGGAGTAGTTAATAGTATTGGTTTGCCTTCGCATATAAGCCTTCCAAGCATCTGATCCAGACTCTCTTCCTCCACCAGTCTCTTTTTCTCCACCAAAAGCTCCACCAATTTCCGCACCCGATGTTCCAATATTAACATTGGCTATACCACAATCCGAACCACTGTGTGACAAAAATTGTTCTGCCTCCAAAAGATCACTTGTCATAATAGCGGAAGATAGCCCTTGGGGAACATTGTTTTGGATTAAAATTGCCTCGTCTAAATCACGATATTTCATTAAGTAAAGGATTGGCGCAAAAGTTTCTGTTTGCACAATTTTAGCATCATTACTAACCTCTGCAATTACAGGTTTAACATAACAACCAGACACATACTTTTCACCATCTAAAACACCCCCACCAACAAGGATATTTCCACAGCTTTTAATTTGTTTAATAGCAGAAAGATATGCGTTGACAGCATCAATGTCTATTAGGGGCCCCATGTGGTTTTTTTCATCCAACGGATTACCAATATTAATTTGTTTATAAGCAGCAACCAGCTTTTCTTTTACAGAATTATAAATTGATTCATGAATAATAACTCGACGAGTAGTTGTGCATCTTTGACCAGCAGTACCTATCGCGCCAAAAACAATTCCGGTAATGGCTATATTTAGGTTAGATTTTGGGGTTACGATCATCGCATTATTACCCCCTAACTCTAAAATGCTTTTTCCAAATCTTTGTGCTACTTTTGATCCCACAATTCTACCCATTCTGGTTGAACCTGTTGCGGAAATTAGTGGAACACGCACATCTTCAGTTAACCATTCACCCACTTCTGCCCCACCATTAATTAAAGAACAAACACCCTCTGGTAATTTGTTTTTTTTCAAAACCACAGACATGATTTTTTGGCAAGCAACTGCGCAAAAGGGGGTTTTTTCGGACGGTTTCCAAACACAAACATTACCACAAACCCAGGCTAATGCTGAGTTCCAAGCCCAAACTGCAACAGGAAAATTAAATGCTGAAATAATACCCACAACACCAAGGGGGTGATATTGTTCATACATTCTATGGCCAGGCCTTTCAGAATGTAATGTTATTCCGCAAAGCTGCCGAGACAATCCAACGGCAAAGTCACAAATATCTATCATTTCCTGAACCTCCCCCAAACCCTCTTGATACGACTTTCCCATTTCATAGGAAACTAACTTACCAAGTAAATCTTTGTTTTTTCTTAACTCGTCCCCAAACTGACGCACGATCTCTCCTCTTTTGGGGGCGGGTATTGCTCTCCAAATTTTAAAAGCACTGTTGGCAGAGTCAATCACACTAACATACTCCTCATTGCTTGTAAAAGAAACACTACCAATCTTTTCACCATCAACAGGTGAGAAGGAGTTGGTTTTTTTTCCATCAAAAGGAAACCACTTTGTTCCAGTTGAAGTACCAGGCTGAAGGGTTTCTAAATTCAATTTTCTCATTATTTCATCCATATCTATAATAATTTAATTAAACAATCTCCAAATATCCATACCGTTTGCATATAAAACAAGCCCCAACAAAAAAACCATGCCAGCAACTTGAAGAGGCATTAAAACTTTTAGTGGAATTTTTTTTCCTGAGAAAATTTCAACAATAGCTATTAAAGCATGTCCACCGTCCAAAGCGGGGATAGGCAATAAATTCATAATTGCTAAAATAATAGAAAGCAAAGCTGTCATGGACCAAAAAACAAGCCAGTTCCAATCGCTGGGAAACATTTGACCAATTGAGATAAACCCCCCCATATGTTTATATGCACCAGTGCTAGGATTAAACATTGTTTTAATTTGACCCACATACATCTTAACTATTCTAATTGTTTTATCTAATCCAGCAGAAAAGCTATTAAAAAAAGAATATGAACGCAATTTTTCATATTCACTATTGGACGGAAAAATGCCAATTTTACCATCATCACCAACTGGAACATCTATCAATAAGGTGTTAAAACCCCTATTTACCTTTAAGGAAACAGTAGCTTTTGCTTTCGAAGATAAGTATTCAAAAATAGCTTGCGGCTGGTAGAAAAGTGTAGATAAGCTATCTATTGCAAGAATTCTATCTCCAACCTCAACCCCACTTTTTTTAGAGGGGGAGCTATCTACAAAACCACCAACAATCCAACGAATATTGGGAGACATAAATGGCCCCGAACCTTTCTCAATTCCTTTTATAATCTCATTAACCACAGACTCCCGGATCTCAATATTTTTTTCAAAACCGTTCCTTAAAACTGTAATATTTTTAGCCCCCTCAAACAAAATAACACTCATTAACATAGGGTCATATTCTGTTAGTCTTTTACCATCAACAGAAAGAATCTGGTCCCCATCAGCAAAACCAATTTTTTTGGCACTAGGGCTAAAAGAAAAACCATCAACCAAACCACTCATTGGTGTATATTTTTCACCCCAAGAAAAGGCAATCATACTATAAATAAACCAAGCAAGAATTATGTTTACAAAAATACCACCTAACATTATAATTAACCTTTGCCAAGCGGGTTTGGCCCTTAGCTCCCACTCTTCAGGCTCAGACTCAAAACCTTTACTATCCATAGATTCATCAACAAAACCTGCAATTTTAACATACCCACCCAAAGGAGCACAACCAATACCAAATTCGGTTTCACCAATTTTTTTTTTAAACAGAGCATATGGCCAATCCATAAATAAATAAAATTTCTCAACCCTACAGCCAAAAAACTTAGCAGCTAAATAGTGGCCCAATTCATGTAAAATAACAAGTATTGAAAGGCTTAATAAAAGTTGCACAATTTGTATCATAGTTTAGAAATTATTTTTTTAGCAAAACTTCGGGTCTCTAAATCAACCCTTAAATAATCGTCTATATTTGGACGATTTACAAAAATAAAATTTTCTAACGATTTTTCGACTATTTTAAACATATCCAAGTAAGATATTTTTTTATTTAAAAAAGCATCTACAGCAATCTCGTTTGCAGCGTTTAGTGCACATGGAGCGGTTCCTCCCGCCTCTAAGGCGCTATACGCCAAAGCTAAATGTGGAAACTTATTGGTGTCTGGTATAGAAAAGTTTAAAGATTTTAAATCCATTATGTTCCAATCTTGAGTATATGCACCCTTCCTTTTAGGGTAAAAAAGAGAATAAGATATAGGAGTTTTCATATCAGGAGCGCCAAGTTGTGCTTTAATAGAATTGTCACAAAATTCAACAAGGCTATGAATAATAGACTCATCGTGAATTAGAACCTTAATTTTTTCATGACTAACACCAAACAGCCACCTAGCCTCAATTACTTCTAATCCCTTATTCATCATTGTTGCTGAATCAATAGATATTTTTGCCCCCATGTTCCAATTCGGATGTTTAAGCGCCTGCTCAACGGTAACTTTTTTTAAGTCAGCTTTTTCAATTTTTAAAAATGGCCCCCCTGAAGCAGTTAAAATTAATCGACTAATACTTTTAGGGTCTTCACCCACAAGACACTGGAAAAGTGCAGAGTGTTCAGAGTCTATGGGTAAAATGGAAACATTGTTTTTATGAGCCAAATCCATAATTACCTCTCCAGCCACAACTAATGTTTCTTTGTTTGCAAGCGCAACGTTAGTTTTAGATTTAATTGCAGAAATTGTTGGCAACAAACCCGCACTACCAACCATTGCAGAGACAACTAAGTCAAAATTAAATGTTTTAATTATTTCACACACTTCGTTAGCTCCAAGTAAAACTTTTGTATTTTTTTTAGAAAGATTTTTTTTTAAATACCTAAACCCTTTTAGGTCATTTATAACTACATATTTAGGGCAAAAAGATAAAGCTTGATTAAAAAGCAGTTTATAGTTTTTATTTGCAGTTATCAAACCAACCTCAAACAAATCACGATGTTGATCAAGAATACCCAACGTTTGTTGACCAATAGAGCCAGTGGAACCTAATAAAGCAATAAGCTTTTTGTTTTTACACATAGTTTTTAATTAAAAAATCAGCAATACTTCTGTTGTTTGTCAAGTGAGGACACTTGTTTTGTCCCCCAAATTTACCAATAGATTTCATATAGGCCGCAAAGCCCCCACTTTTAACTGGTTTTAATTCTAAGGTTTTAATAACCCCAGAATCTACAAGATCCTTATAATAAGGGTTTTGCCGCCTCATCGTTTCACATAATTTTTTTCTAAAACTAGAAATACTATTTGGGGCCACTGAAAACTCCACAAACCACTGGTGACAAGAAATGCTATCAGAAATATAAGGGGCAACAGTAAACTCTACAACAACACCCCCAAAACACAAAACGGCCTCTTCCAAAGATGATAAAACTTCTTTTTCTATTACATGCTCCCCAAAGGTAGAACAAAACTGACTTGCCCTACCACTAAAAAGTATTTTGTAAGGATTTTTTGACACAAAACGAACCGTGTCACCAGTGTTGTAGGACCACAAACCAGCAATAGTTGTAACAATCATCACATAATCAATATTTAAATCAACCCCCTCTACAGGAACCCGGTTTTGCTCTAAACCTGCATTATAATCATCTAAACTAACAAACTCATAAAAGACCCCATGGTTTGTTAACAACTTCAAGGCTTTATCTTCAATAACGTCTTGATATGCAAAAAAACCTTCAGATGCGGGATAAACCTCCAACGTATCAACAGACCCACACAATTTAAAAAAATTTTTTTTATATGATTCAAAACTAGTACCCCCATGAATATAAACTTGTAAATTAGGAAAAACATCTTTTACCCTTTCACATCTCGCTAAGCTTAATAATTCCTTAAAATACGTAATAACCCAAGGTGGTATACCCCCAATAATGTGCATATCTTTATTTATGGTTTCTTTTGCAATTAGCTTTATTTTTTCACCCCAAGGAGTTATTTGGTTAGTTTCCATAGAAGGAAACCTGTTTTTTTTCAAATAAAAAGGAACATGATGAGCGGCAATACCAGACAATTTACCATAGGGCATGTTGTTAAACCTTCTTAAAGAAGGCGAACCTTGAATAAACATCATTCCAGCACCTACAATGTTATAATAATTTTTTTGATATGCATATAGAAGCAGAAGCTCCTTTATTGCACGTGTTTGCATATTCATCATTTCTTTTGTTAGGGGAATATATTTTGTTCCTGAAGTTGTTCCTGAAGTGATAGCAAAATAAGATGGAGCGCCACTTGTTAAAATATTTTTTTCACCCAAAGAAATGCGATTTATATATTTTTTAAAATCCTCATAACTTAACAGTGGAACCCGATTAATAAACTTATTATAACTTATAGATTTAGAAATCCCAAAATCTTTTGCAAAACTAGAACGAGAACCATTTAAAACAATTTGTTTGAAAACCTTTTGTTGATTTGATAATGTAAAATTAGAGTCAAGCGAACATTTCTTAAAATTTTTTTTTGCTAAAATTTTCAATAAAAAAGAAGGCAGAAACATAGGTTTAAAAATTAATATACTCAAGTGGATTGATGGGGACACCACTTTGCCAAAGTTCAAAATGAAGATGCGGACCCGAAGAGTTTTCACCACTATTACCAACAAAACCAATAACCTCCCCAGCCCGAACAAAATCATTATTGCCTTTGGTTATATTTTCATTATGCATATATAAAGAAATAATATTTTCAGCATGTTGAATTATAATTGTGTTTCCATTTGATACAGACCAATCAGCAAATACTACAACACCATCAAGGCATGATTTTACAGATGCACCAGAGTGTGCTGCAATGTCAACGCCTAAGTGCTTCTCATTTAAATTAAAACTATTGATAACCAAACCCTCTACAGGATTAAAAAAAACAAAATCTTGGATAACCCCCCGACCTTTTTTATAATCAACAGAAATATTGTATCTATCTTCTTCAAATACACTTTTTCTTAATATAGAGTCTTCTTTGGATATGGAAAGGTCTAAGTTGTTAAAATTAAAACTTGTATCGTTTTCCTCAAAATAAGAGAAACTATCCACAACTTCTCCCCTTAACACCCCCCCTATCATATTTATATATTGATTATTTAACAAAAGTTTCTTTTCTAAAGAATCAATTTGTACAATTAGATCAATTACTTCGCGTTTTTTATTATTGTTTGTTTCAGGAAGAAAACCATTTAGGGGCCCATATGCCGTTAAAAAAAAAACTATTATAGCAATGGCAAAAAAAATAAAAAAGAAATAAAAAAAAATTTTATAACCTTTAAAAACAACAACTTTTTTATCCTCTAAATTAGACGGGTCTGTAGAGCTTAATTTGTATGAACCCACAAAAAAACGACTTAAAGAATTTAAATATTTCATCAGATAGCTCATTTATAATGGTAACAATAATTTGAATCAAATATCGTAAATAGATATTGTAAAACACATAATAGTAAAAAAAATAAAATAATTTTATAGTCGTTTAATAATAAATATGAAAAACGCATTTTTAATTCAATTCTACAAACAAGCATCAATAGCGATAGTCTTATTATTTGTTTTTGGCTGCTCAACCCAAAAAGACGCTGCATTTAACAGGTTTTATCATAAAATGAACACAAAATACAACGGTCTTTTTTATGCCGAATATCATTTGGAGCAAGGCATACAAAGACTAAATGATAGTCACTCAGATAATTACGATAAAATTATTTCTATAAACAGATTGGGCGAATTGTTAGACGCTAAAAACACCCAATCATCATTTGATAAAGCAATTGAAAAAAGCCAACTAGTAATAAAAAAACACTCAATGGATATTGGTGGAGAAGAAAAGAACACTTTAATTGAGAAGGCATATTTAGTTATGGCAAAAGCCCAATTTTACAAAAAAGACTATTTTGTGGCTAAAAATACATTTGGATTTCTTGTAAAAAAATCTCTAAAAGAATCTACACAGTCTGAAGCAGCTTTGTGGCTAGCGAGGTGTCATCAAGAATTAGGAAACAAAGAAGCCTTGAGACAGCAGATTAGAAAATTAAAAGACGACTTTTATCTTTCTTTAAGCCAAGAGTCTAGACTGTTTGAAATTGAAGCAGAATTATCTCTAGATGAGGGCGACTTAGAGGATGCACGCATAAATATTTTAAAAGCAATAGACTCATCAAAAAACAAACACAAACAAGCCAGAATGCACTTTATTTTAGGGCAAATTCTATTAGAACAAAAAAGTGACAATAGCGCAGTTAAACAATTTGAAAAAGTGATTAAAAAAAACCCGAATTATGAGCTTGTTTTTAACTCAAAGTTAAACAAAACCAAGGCGACAAATCTAAATTCTAAAAGTTTTGAAAAAATAAAGGAAGAGTTAACAAAAATGTTAAACGATAAAAAAAACAATGAATACAAAGATCAGATATTTTATGCTTTAGCAAATCTAGATTTAACTCAAAAAGACACAACCTCCGCCATCACAAACCTAAGAACATCAGCAACCTTAGCACTGTTCAATGCGTCTCAAAAAATCAAATCTCATCAGAAGCTAGCTAGTATTTTTTGGGATAAAAAACAATATATTGAAACTTTTGTCCATATTGATTCAGTATTTCAATTAATAGACGCCACGCATGTAGATTTTTTCAAAACAAAAGTCATGCATAAAAACACAAAATCAATAGCAGATTATTACTTAAAGATCAACTATAATGACAGCTTGATTAAGCTAGCCCAGTCTCCAGAGGAGGTTAGAAACCAAATAATTGATGAACACATAGAACGGCTGAGGGCTCAGGATGAAGAAATGAAACAACAAGCTCAAAATAATAGACCAGGTTCTAATTTTAACTCATATGAATTTAATAGACAAGCCCAAAACAGCATGAATGTAACAGCTGGTGGTGGTTGGTATTTTTATAATCCCTCTGCTATAAGTTTGGGTTATTCAGAATTTATCTCTAGGTGGGGCAATAGAAAACTAGAAGATAATTGGAGGAGAAAAAACAAAAACCAAGTGAACCAAGAAGAGGAATTTTCTTTTGGAGAAAAATCTGAACCAAGTCAAAAAGAAAAATACGAACGCTCTTATTACATTTCACAGCTTCCGATGGAAGAGTCTCAACAACTTCAACTTTTGTCACAAACAGAAACAGCTCACTATAATTTAGGAGTTTTGTTTAAAAATGATGTGATAGATTACACACAGTCAATTTCTATTTTTCAAAAACTACTTCAAAGGTTTCCAAACACAAGCTACAAGCAGGCGACGTATTTCGATTTATATAATTTATATAACATTTTAAATGACTCAATACAATCCAATATCTTTTTTAATAAAATTAATAGTGAGTTTCCAAACAGCCCTTACCTTGCTGTGCTAAATGGATCTCAAGCAGATATAGCTTCCCTAGAAAAAGACGAATCTATTTATGCTAAAATACATGAATTATATTCAACTTTCTCCGAAACATCATGTAATGAGATGGGGCAAATTATTTCTCAACACCCCAACAACGTATATATTGCTCAAATGGAATTGTTAAATATATTTTGTAAAGCCAGGGACTTAAATAAAAAACAATTTATAATGGCTTTAGAAGAGCTGCAAACTAAATTTCAAAATTCGCAAATTAGCGTGGAATTAAACAATATTTTATCAGAACTCAAGGGTGAAGGGGCATTAGTTATGAAAACTAGATATACAAATGATTTTCAATCGCCACATGTTTTTTTCATTTTATTAAAAGATCTTTCGATTAATCTTCCGACGACGCAATCAAGCCTATCTAAGTTCAATTCTACTAATTACTCTTTGGCAGAACTTGAAATAACAAATTTGTTGTTAGACAAAAAAAATCAACTAATTCAAGTGGCAAAGTTTAAAAATAAAGACGAGGCATTAGTATATTATCAACAAATTACTGAAACCGCAGACTTAAAAGAGATGTTTGATTCAGGGATTGCACTTCCGCTTGTGATTAGTGAAAATAATTATGCACAATTATTACGACATAAAGATATTCAAGAATATATAGACTACTTTAATGAAATTTATTTATTAATTTAAATTTAATTTTTACATAAAACCAAGAACAATATGTTAAAATCAACAGACAAACAGACTGAAGTAAACTCAATTGCAAAACAATCTAAAATAGAGGGAACTTTTAGTTCAGATGGAGATGTTAGAATAGACGGCTACTTAAATGGTGCCCTAATTACAAAGGGCAAGCTTGTTCTGGGGCCCAATGGAGTAATTAGTGGAGAAGTAGACTGTACAAATGCTATAATTGCTGGAGAGGTCAAAGCAAACATAAGGGTTAAAGAACTTTTAACATTAAAATCAACGTCCAGATTGTCAGGGGAAATTATTGTTGGAAAATTAGCCATTGAACCTGGAGCAATTTTTACAGGAAAGTGTAGTATGGGGGCAATTGTGAAGGAAATAAATAAAAAAATGGAAGAAAATATTTCCGATAAAACAGCAAAAGCTGGATAAAATAATATCAAAAAATGAAGAAAAATGTTGTAGCAAACACTCTTTTGCTTTCTTTTACATATTTGATTCTTTGGTTTACGGATTTGTTGTCATTACCCTACCAAATTGTTGCACTATACTTTTTTGTATTATATATACTAAAATCGGCTTTTTTACTTAAAGCAGGTTTGGGACACAAAAGCTTTTCAGTTAAGTACAATTTTGTGATCTTGATTAAGATGATTAGTTCCTTGTTGGTTTTGTCTATATATTTCATATTTTTTGCGGAAACAGCCTCTAATAAAGAGATAATTAGATTTTGTTCATTGTTTGTAGGACTTTATTTTCTTTATTTAATTGTTAACACCAAATTATTTTTTCAACACACCAGTGAAGCAGATTAAGCCAAATGGTCCTTTCAAGTATTATTTTATTGGTGCACGAGTTGCTATTACTATAGGTGTTTTTATTTTTTTAGGCTATCAAATTGATATGCTTTTATCAAGCACACACTATTATACAACAATTTGTCTTTCAGTTGCTTCAATTATATACTCCCTTTGGTCTCTTGTTAAAGATATTAATCATGAAAAATGAAAAACAAAAAATCCAAATAGCATTAAGTTGTTTTTAATTAGAAATTAATTACTTTTGTTTTCGATTATTTTGTTATTCCTAATTTAAAAATGACACAACGATTATTAATCTACATCTTTTTCCTAAGCGCCTCACTGTTTTCTTCCCCAAAATTAGCTGAAAAAGTTGCTGATCCCCAAAACTCAAGCTCAGGGTTTCAGGCTGGAGATATGATAATGCACCACATTTTGGATTCTCATGAATGGCATATTTTAGATTGGCGTGGGCATTCAGTATCAATACCTCTACCCATTATTATATTTCATGAAGGAAAGGGATTAAATGTATTTATGTCCTCCAAATTTAATCATGGAAAAAACACATATAGAGGATATAAAATGGACCATGGCAATATAGTGTTTGTAAATAAAAATGATCAAATTAATAAAGCAGAGACTGCTAAAATTTGGGACCTTTCAATTACAAAGAATGTTTTCTCCTTGTTTTTTAGTTCAATTTTGTTAATTCTAATTTTTACAAAAATTAGTCGGAGATACCAGCAAAAATCCCAGTCTCCACCAAAGGGAATTCAATCTTTTATCGAGCCCATTATTATTTTTATTAGAGATGATATAGCAAAGTCTGCAATTGGAGAAAAGGAACACAAGAAATTCCTCCCCTTTTTGTTAACAGTTTTTTTCTTTATTTTTTTAAACAATCTTCTTGGTCTTGTTCCATTTTTTCCTGGTGGAGCAAATTTAACAGGAAACATTGCAGTTCCAATGGTTTTAGCAGCATTGGTTTTTATTATCACTACAATAAGTGGTAAAAAATATTATTGGCAACACATATTTGCTATGCCTGGAGTTCCAAAGCCGGTTTTATTAATATTGACCCCAATAGAGATTTTTGGAGTTTTGCTAAAACCGCTTGTTTTAATGATTAGGCTATTTGCAAATATTACTGCAGGACACATAATTATACTGTCGTTTTTTAGTATGATATTTATTTTTGGAGAAATGAGTCCCATAGCGGGTTATGGGGTGTCTTTTTTTTCTATATTATTTGTATTATTTATGATGACTTTAGAATTATTAGTTGCTTTTTTACAGGCATATGTATTTACTTTGTTAGCCGCGATGTATTTTGGTTCGGCTGTAGAAGAGCATTAAAATTTATAAAAACAAATATTAACTTTAAAAAATTTAAAAAATGGAATTATTATCAATCTTATTAGCCACAGATGTTTCAGGATATGGTGTAGCAGCTATAGCTGCAGGATTAGCTGCTTTAGGTGCAGGTATAGGAATTGGGCATATAGGTAACGGTGCAATGCAAGCTATAGCAAGACAGCCAGAAGCGGTTAATGATTTAAGAGCAAACATGATTTTGATGGCAGCTCTAATTGAGGGCGCCGCTTTTTTTGCTATGGTTATTGGCCTGCTTGTTATATTTACAAAATAAAATAAGTATAAATTTATGGAACTAGTTAAACCAGATTTTGGGTTGTTTTTTTGGATGACAACCTCTTTCATATTGTTGCTTTTTTTATTAAGAAAATTTGCGTGGGGCCCAATACTAAAGGCTCTGAATGACAGAGAGGAGGGCATCCAAACCGCATTGTCAAAAGCTGAAAGTGCAAGAGAGGAGGTGCAACAGGCTGCAAATAAAGCAACTAAGTTAATCGACGAGGCTAAAATACAAAAGGAAAAATTGATTCAAATAGCAAAAGAGGATTTGGCTGCATATAAAAAAGAACAACAAAATAGAATTAATTCACAAATAGAGGCACAATTGAAAGATGTAAGTGAAGAGATTTTACGACAAAAAAGAGCCGCACTTGATGAAATGAAGTCTAGCGTAGCGGAACTTTCAATTAAAATTGCAGAAAAAATAATACAAAAAGAGCTGGAGGATAAAGATCAATATAATGACCTTATAAAGCAGAATGTTGAAAACCTGGAACTTAATTAATTATGCAAAAATCAAGTGCTTCAATAAGATATGCAAAAGCTTTGTTTGATTTGTCACTAGAGCAGAATGTCACAGAAACAACATTGGCTGATTTAAGATTAATTTATTCTCTTTTAAAGAGAGATAAAAATTTTAAAACGCTAACAACTAATCCAACAATTAAAAAAAATATAAAAAAAACAATATTTTTAAAGACATTATCTGGTAAAATAAGTTCTATTTGTCTTAACTTTTTACTATTAGTGATTAATAAGGGCAGAGAGCCTCTTTTGAATGATCTGATTGAAAAGTATGAAACAATTTATAATAAACATAACAAGATTAGGATTATTCAAACTGTTTCGGCAAGACCTTTAACAGAAGAACAAAAAAGCATTCTTGTGGATAAAATGAATGCGGACGGTAGCAAGATAAAATTGATAGAGCAAGTGGACGCAAAATTATTGGGCGGCATTATCATTAAGAAAGATGGAGTTCAATTTGATGCAAGCATAAGAAAAAAAATAAAAAATGCTCGCAGAGCATTTAAACTATAAATACCTATAATATGACAGAATTAAAACCATCAGAAGTTTCTGAAATTTTAAAAAAAGAGATAACAAATTTAGATACTGCAACAAATTTAGAGGAGACGGGCATTGTATTGGCCGTTGGAGATGGGATTGCTAGACTTTATGGCCTGGCTAATGTAGAATCTGGTGAGCTAATAGAATTTAATGATGATAAAAACCAACAAGGTATAGTGCTAAACCTAGAAGAGGATAATGTTGGAGCTGTTCTTTTGGGTTCCTCAACTAAAATAAAAGAGGGAGATACTGTAAAAAGAACAAAAAAAATAGCCTCTATACAAGTTGGAGAGGGTATGTTGGGCAGAGTAGTTAATGCGCTAGGTGTTCCAATTGATGGTAAAGGCCCCATAGAAGGAGAAACATACGAAATGCCACTTGAAAGAAAGGCGCCGGGTGTGATTTATAGGCAGCCGGTAAATGAACCACTTCAAACAGGTATTAAAGCAATTGATGCAATGATACCGATAGGTCGAGGTCAAAGAGAGTTAATCATAGGTGATAGACAAACAGGAAAAACTTCAGTTGCACTTGACACAATTATTAATCAAAAAGAATTTTATGAAGCGGGTAATCCTGTTTACTGTATTTATGTTGCTACATCCCAAAAGGGATCTACTATTGCAAATATAACTAAAATGTTAAGTGACAATGGGGCTCTTCCATATACTGTGATTGTAGCAGCTTCTGCTTCTGATCCAGCTCCAATGCAATTTTATTCACCATTTACTGGTGCAGCTATAGGGGAGTTTTTTAGAGACACGGGGAGACATGCTCTTATTGTTTATGATGACCTATCTAAACAAGCAGTATCATATAGAGAAGTGTCTTTATTATTAAGAAGACCTCCCGGAAGAGAAGCTTATCCCGGAGATGTTTTTTATTTACACTCAAGACTCTTAGAACGAGCTGCAAAAATAAATGCTTCAGACTCTATTGCAGCTTCAATGAATGATCTTCCAGAATCCATCAAACCCTTAGTTAAGGGAGGGGGGTCTCTAACGGCACTTCCAATTATTGAAACACAGGCTGGGGATGTGTCTGCATATATTCCTACCAATGTTATATCTATCACAGATGGTCAAATATTCTTAGAGGCAGACCTATTTAATTCTGGTGTAAGACCAGCAATAAACGTAGGAATTTCTGTTTCAAGAGTTGGGGGTAGTGCTCAGGTTAAATCTATGAAAAAAGTAGCAGGTACTTTAAAATTAGATCAAGCACAGTATAGGGAGCTAGAAGCTTTTGCAAAATTTGGTTCTGATCTAGATGCTGCTACTACAGCTGTTTTAGAAAAGGGTAAAAGAAATGTTGAAATACTAAAACAAGGTTTAAATAAACCAATGAAAGTAGAGGAGCAAATTGCTATTATTTATTGCGGAGTGAATGGTCTTCTAAATTCTGTTCCAGTCGTTAAAATTAAAGACTGTGAAGAAGAATTGATGAGGGAGATGAGAAAAAACTTCAAAGAGACTCTAGAAGAATTAAAGTCTGGAAAACTAACTGACTCAATGAAAGAAGATATTGAGAAAGCAGTAAAGATTGTTATTAACAGCTATATATAAAAATGTCGAACTTAAAAGAAATACGTTCACGAATAAATTCTGTTTCATCTACTATGAAAATTACTAGTGCGATGAAGATGGTTTCTGCAGCAAAATTAAAAAAAGCTCAAGACCACATGATGAATATTAAGCCCTATTCTGACGGTTTATCTAAAATGATACAAAACTTGTTGCCAAATATTGACCCGTCAGAAATTAAGTTGACATCCCCCGCACCAAATGCTACCAATACAACTCTGATCATAGCGTTAACTTCTAACAGAGGTTTATGTGGAGCTTTTAACACAAATGTTTTTAAAAAATCAAAAGAAAACACTGGCAGCTGTGAAGTCTTTTGTATTGGAAAAAAAGGAGCAGAAATATTTAGTAGAAACCAAATTAAAGTTTTTAAAGAAGAATTTGATTTATTGGACAATTTAGATGAAGCAAAAGTCAAACCAATATCTAACGAAATAATTAAAAAATTTCAAATGGGCAAATGGTCAAAAGTTCTAATTGTATACAATAAATTTAAAAATGCTGGCACACAAATTGTTGAACTAAAACAAATTCTTCCCATCTCTTTAAATAACGAATCGGTGGTTGTTGAAAAAACCAAAAAAGACTATATTGTTGAACCAGACACAACTACAATTATTAACCACCTAATGCCTAAAGAGGTTCACACCAATTTGTTTGAAGCATTATTAAACTCTGTTGCTTCTGAGCATGGAGCAAGAATGACGGCAATGCATAAGGCTACTGACAATGCCAATGAGCTAAAACAAGATCTTACACTAACTTATAATAGACAAAGACAGGCAGCGATTACAAATGAAATCCTAGAAATAGTGGCTGGGGCAGAAGCTTTAAAGGGTTCTTAATATTTAGCGAAAAGAGTACTGTAGCAATTTCATATATTTGCTAATAAATGATATTCAAAAAAGCAAGATTAAGTCAGCAAATATTTATATCAATGATAGCATTGATTAGTTTTTCTATGTTAATAATTGCTATAATTAATATTCAGCAGATTCAGAAAGATACCAAGAAATATAACATAGAAAGATTAAACAGAAAAGACAGAGCTGTTGCAAAATCAATAGAGGCAATCATTAATCTAAGTTCACAATACAATGTCGATCTAGAAACTGCATTTAAGCCAATACTAAAAGATGTAGGCTATATACATAAATTAAAAATTAACATTTATGATTTAACAGGAAAATTTGTTTGGTCATCAGATACAACTTTATTAAATGACCCCACTATCATCAATCCCCTTTCTCAAGAAACAATTAATAAATGCTTAAAGTCAGAAAATAAAAAGACAGAGTATGAAAAGGGTGCTTATTTTGGAACATATAGAATTTTATATAAAGATAATAACACAAAACACCTATCTTCATCAACACCCATAATAACAGATTCACCATTTTGTGTTTTAGACGTTGTATATGATAAAAGTACTCAAGAAGATATAATTCAAAAAACCAATGAACAAATTGTTTATTTTTTAAAAATTTATGTTCTTTTATTGCTGCTCAGTATCGTTATGGCTTATTTCTTACAACAAAGAATAACATCACCACTACGCTCAGTATCACGAAGATTGTTAGCATCAAATGTCCAAAAAAAAATGGAACCATTAGTTTGGCCAGTTAAAGATGAAATAGGTCAATTAATTGATAGCTATAATAACTTAATGAAAGAACTTAATGAAAAGACAAAACAACTTATACAAAGTGAAAAGGAGGGAGCTTGGAAAAAGATGGCGAGACAAATAGCTCATGAAATTAAAAATCCGCTTACCCCCATGAGGCTAAGTGTTCAATATTTACAAAAATCATTTAATGACGGACAAAAAAGAGATTTGTATAGTGATGAGTGGTCTGAAAAATTAGACGAATTTACCAGCACAATGATACAACAAATAGACACACTTACAAGAATTGCAAATGCCTTTTCAGATTTTGCTAGCTTAAGCGCCCAAAGAGAAGAACAGGTAGATATAGTAAAAGAGGTGCGAGAAATTATACATCTTTTTAAAAATAACAACGTCCATTTTATTGGAAAATCAAACTTAAAATCTGTTAAAGTTCTTATTGACAAAACTCATTTAACTAGGGTTTTAAATAATTTAATTCAAAATTCTTTACAAGCGAGCAAAAATAATGAACCTATACAAGTAAAAGTAGATTTAGTTTTAAAACATTCTAATTGTGTTCTTTTAGTGGCAGACAATGGAACGGGAATACCCAAAGAAATACAAAGTAAAATTTTTGAGCCCAACTTTACAACTAAAAACAGTGGAATGGGTCTAGGCCTTGCAATGGTAAAAAAAATCATGGATGACCTTAAAGGCAAAATATCTTATTCCACATCTGAAAGAGGCACAGAGTTTAGGCTAGTTATCCCTATAAAAAAACAAAAAATATGAAAACAATTAATTACACAGAAAACAACAATTTTAAAGCGGGAGTTATTACAATTAACAGACCCTCTCAGCTTAATGCATTAAATAGTGTTGTAATAGATGAGTTAAACACACTTCTTAAAAGTTTAGAAAAATCTAGTGATATTAGATCAATAATTATAACAGGGAGTGGAAATAAAGCTTTTGTGGCTGGGGCAGATATAAAGGAGTTCCAAAAGCACAATATTCAACAGGCTAAAGCACTCAGTCAACAAGGTAAAGAAAAGCTGTTTAACAAAATAACCAACTTCAGCATGCCTGTTATTTCTGCTATCAACGGATATGCGCTTGGTGGAGGCCTAGAATTGGCATTAGCGTCACATATAAGAATTGCGTCTTTTTCTGCAAAAATGGGTTTACCCGAATGTTCACTTGGACTAATCCCTGGTTATAGTGGAACTCAAAAACTTACAAGGATCATAGGGTCAAATCGTGCAATGGAAATGATTTTGACAGCTAAAGTGATTTCTGCAGAAGAAGCACTAAATATGGGGATTGTGAATAAGGTCGTTGATCAAGAGAATTTACTTGATGCTTGTTTAGATTTTTCAAAACTCTTTAATAGAACATCTAGGGAGTCTTTAAGGGCCGCTATTAAGTCAATAAATTCTTCACACCTCCCCCATGGTGAAGACATAGAAACAGAAGAGTTTAGTAAGTTATTTGAAACAGACGGATTTAAAGAGGGTGTTGCGGCATTTTTAGAAAAAAGAAAACCAATCTTTCAATAAATGTTTGAGCTAAAACAACTTTTTCATCAAACAATTATTTATGGTTTTAGTAGTGTAATTGCAAGAGTACTAAATTTTTTTTTAGTACCACTTTACACAATTCTATTTATGCCATCCGAATACGCTATTATAGCTGAAATGTATGCGTATGCAGGCCTGTTTATGGTCATTGGTTCGTTTGGAATGGAGACCACTTTTTTTAGGTTTGTTAAAAACGAAGCAATAAAATCAAGCTCCACAGAAAATACAAGAAAAGTATTTTCTACTGCCTTCACCTTTTTAATATTTAATACACTTATATTACTTTTTTTAGGCTTTCTTTTTTTAGAGGATATTTCATTCATAATAGAACATGAAAACCACCCTGAGTACATCGCACTTTTCATTATTATTGTTTCTTTAGATCTATTGTCGGTAATACCATTTTCAATTCTACGTGAACAAAATAGAGCAGTGACATTTGCCGTAATTAAAACTATTAACATATGCATTAATATTTTTTTCAATCTATTTTTTTTGTTGCTGTGTCCATATTTGTTAAATACTATAGGAACAGGACAAGTCCTTAATATTTTTTATAACCCTGATGTTTCTGTGGTATATGTGTTTATTTCTAATTTAATTGCTAGTACAATAACGCTTATTATTTTAACTCCAATTGTATTTAAAAACTATTCTCAACCTGATTATCCTCTTTTTAAAAAAATGATCAAATATGCATGGCCCATATTTATCGCAGGTCTTGCCTTTATTCTTAATGAAACAGCTGATAAAATATTAATAAAATACTTACTGCCAACAGGAATTGCGATGCGAGAATTAGGAATTTACTCTGCTTGCTATAAACTTACAATTTTTATGACACTCTTTGTTCAGGCATATAGGTTTGCAGCTGAACCATTTTTCTTTCATCAATTAAAATCCCCAAATCCCCAAAAAACATATTCTTTGATGATGAATTCGTATGTGCTTTTCTCATTATTAATTTTTCTATTTGTAGTATTATTTTTAGACACAATTAAGCTAATAATACCAAATCAACTTTTCCATGAGGGAGTAGTTATTGTTCCAATAGTTCTTTTGGCTAACTTATTTTTAGGAATTTATTACAACCTCTCAGTTTGGTATAAAGTTATTAATCAAACACATTTTGCTGCAATTATATCAACAATGGGCGCTATTATTACTTTAATTTTAAATATAATTTTAATACCCACATATGGATATATTGGTGCGGCATGGACAACACTTATTTGTTATTTTTCCATGTGTTTATTATCAGTTTTCTTTTCTAGAAAAAGGTATCATATTAATTACGATTTCAAATCTATTATAATTCATTTTTGCTTTGCACTCTTTTTATATGCTTTAAGTAATGTGATAAATAACCCTCTTTATATTAATATTCAAATAGACAATGCTATTATATTCTTTATATATATTATATTTATATTCACCCAAATGAAAAAATTAATAACTCCACAAAAAAACTGAATTAACTTATGGAGATTGGAATAATAAACAAGTCCAACCACAATTTTCCTGAATATAAAACAGATGGAGCATCTGGGATGGATATAAAAGCATATTTGTCTGAACCTATTTCAATTTCACCTGGTCAATCTAGATCTATACCTACTGGTCTTTTTTTTGAAATACCAGCTGGTCTAGAAATACAAGTTAGGCCTAGAAGCGGATTAGCTCTAAAGCACAATATTACAGTTCTTAATTCACCTGGCACAATAGATTCTGATTACAGGGGAGAACTTTTAATTATTTTAATTAATCATTCTCAAAATGCTTTTAAAATTAGTAATGGTGATAGAATTGCTCAAATAGTTTTAGCTAAAGTGGAAAAAATAATTTGGCAAGAAAAAGATTTATTATCTAACACAAAAAGAGGTTCAGGCGGATTTGGGAGTACAGGTAAATTATAAAAACTATGAATTTAATTATTCCAATGGCGGGCAGGGGCACAAGACTAAGGCCGCAAACACTAACTACACCAAAACCACTAATTGAAATCGCTGGAAAAAAAATTGTTGAACGAATAATTGAACTAGTCAAAAATAATTGTTCCAAAGAAATCAAACATGTTTCATTTATAATTTCTAGTCAAGATTTAAAAACAGAAAAACAATTAAAGGCAGTTTGTAAATCCCATAATTACCAATGCACTATTAATTACCAACAGGAAGCATTGGGCACCGCTCATGCAATTTATTGTGCTAAGGAAAAACTTAGGGGCCCCGTACTAATTATTTTTGCTGACACTCTATTTGAAACAAATTTTAATTTTCCAATTGACACAGACGGTTGCATTTTTGTTAAGCAGGTAGATGATCCTAGTTCTTATGGGGTGATTAAAAAGAATGAACATGGTAGAATTGTTGAGTTTATTGAAAAGCCCACCACAAATGTGTCTAATTTGGCTATTGTTGGAATTTATTATTTTTCAAATGGACAATCACTTTGTCAAGAGATCCAAGAAATTTTAGAAAACAATATCAAGGATAAAGGAGAATATCAAATTACTACAGCATTAGAAAAGATGAAAACTAAAGGAGCACATTTTTCAAGTTTTGAAATCGATTCCTGGTATGATTTTGGCACCCCCCAAAATCTTATAGAATCACACAAAAAAATACTTCAAACTGAAAACCCACCCCACGCAATATTTAGCAATACAACAATTATTCAACCATGTTATATAGCAGAAGGGGTTGAAATAATAGACTCTAAAATTGGACCCAATGTTAGTATTGGTGCAAACTCAAAGATTATCTCTTCAGAAATAAAAAATACGATTATCCAATCTAATTGCAATATTTCAGGAGCCTCATTTAACAACTCTATTTTAGGGAACCATGTGGATTACGACTCTAATCTTAATATTATTAATATTGGAGATTATTCTAAGTTTAAATAATTTGACAATGAAAAGATTGAAAATACTAATATACACATCTTTATTTTTGCCCTCTATTTTTATATACTCTCAAAACAGCAACGATAAAATTTCTAAGTCTGAAAAAAACTACTTAAATGCATATTTTTTGGCAGAAAAATATAAATTTTTAGAAGAGCATGCCGATGCATTGAAGTTTTACGAAAAGTGTATTTCTATTAATCCCGAGGAGTCTTCAGCCTATCATGAAATTGCCAAAATATACTTTTCCGAACAAGAGTGGGACAATGCTGAGTACTACACAAAAGAAGCCATTCGATTAGATCCGGAAAAAAAGTGGTATTATTTTTTATTAATTGATCTATATGTTATCCAAAATAAATTAGATGAACAAGTAGAAGCATATAATGACCTAATTCAAATGAATCCGGATCAATACATGTACTACTTACAGAAATTATTTGTTTTAAAAGAAAAAGGAGATTTTAAAAAAGCTCACAAATTTATTGGTAAAATAAAAGCTAAATTTGGCTTGTCAAATGAACTTTTATTAGAGAAAAAATCTATTTTCACTGCTACAGGTGATTATAAATCTGCCGAGGAAATCCTAAATTCACTAATTAAAAAAGCCCCAAGAAACACCACATATTTACGTGAGTTGGCTGAATTATATATGCTTAAAAGTGACTATAACGAAGCAATTTCAACCTATGAGAAGTTATTATTACTTAACCCCAATAGTGCTGAGTCAATTTTAGCCCTATACCATATTTATAAAAACAAAAATGATGAAGTTAATCAAGACAAATATCTTTTAATGATAACTGAAAACACTAAAATTAGTCTTGAAAAAAAACGCGATCTTTTTTATAAATTATTGCAAGAAAATAATGAAAATGAAAATGAATCATTTAAGAAAATCATTGAAAAAGCTATTATTGTATATCCAGACGAACCGCTCTTTAATTTAATTTTAGGCGATCTCTACACAAAGGAGGAAAAATATAAAAAGGCAATACATCATTACAACAAATCATTAAACTCCCCATTTGTTAAAGACGAGTATGTATACACAAAACTAATAGAAATATACTTTTTAAAAAATGACTACACTAGTGCAATTAACTATGCAAATATTGCCATAGAAAAGTATCCATTTAGCTCAAATCTTCTATATTACAAGGGCCTGGCGCTCTTTAATAATAAAAACTTAGAGTTGTCGCTAAAAAGTTTAAAAAGGGGCGCAGAGCTAGTGGTAGACAACCCAGTCTTTAAGTCAAATTTTTATGCATTAATTGGGGATATCTATCATGATTTAAAAAATAATATTGAGTCAGATTTAGCCTACGATATTTCTCTTAAGCTTAACCCAGAAAATGTTTTTGTATTGAATAACTACAGTTATTATTTGTCATTGAGAGAAGAAAAGCTTTCGCTTGCAAAGAAGATGACAGAAAAGTGCCATGAATTAACAAAAAATGCACCTAGGTCTTCCTTTTTAGATACATATTCATGGGTATTGTTTAAGCTTGGGGATTATGAGGGTGCTGAAGTTAAAATTAAAAAAGCACTAGAATTAGACCAATCAAGCTCAACTTTATTTGAGCACTACGGAGACATTTTAAATGCTATGAATAATAAATCTGAAGCACTTGTTCAATGGAGAAAAGCACTAGAATTAGATCCTGATAATAAAAAGCTAAAACAAAAAATAGAGGCAAATGAATAAGTGGAGTTATATTCTTTCGCTATCACTAATTTTCGGTTGTGGGGATTTTAAAAAAAACACTACCGCTATCATAAAAAACAATAAATCTTCTTCAATAGTTGCAAAAGTTTCTTCGGATTTAGAATCATTAAGTTTCATAAAAATTAAAAGCAAAGTTAAATTAAATCGAGATAGCATAATTGTGTCTGTCCATCCATTTTTAGGCATTGAAATGGGCAGAGCAATTTTCAAGGATAATAAAATATTGATTTATAATCATTATTCTAATACAGTTGATTCCTTAGATTTGACAGGCACTAGAATTAATCCTAAAAGAGCAACTAAGTTTTTTATTTCACAAAAGCCAAGAGACTCAATTGTTTTCAATCATGCAGGATATAATTGTGTATTTAAAAATTACAAAGAAATTAAAAATAGTAACAAAAAAAATCTTTTTCTTCCACACACCATATCAATTAATGATAACAAGAATGATGGTTTCAATATAAATGTTGACTATGAATCAATTCAAATTTTTGACAATATAAAATGAAAAAGCTTTATTTATTTATTTATTTTTTGTTCACGATTTTATCACTTTCATTCTCTCAAACTCACAATGAACTACTCAATCAACAAGATCTCTTAAGAAAAGAAGCGGCCTCAATAAATAAAAGTATAAAAGAAAATCAGTCTGATCAAAAATTGACAATTGAATCACTAAACCTACTAAATAACAAGATTGATATTCAAGAAAAGTTATTAAAATCTATTCAAAAAGAAATAAATTATTTCAAAAATGAACAGAATTTATTAGAAAAAGAACTTGCAAAAACATCATATAATTTAAAAAAAAATCAAGAAAACTACTCTAAACTAATTAAGACAACTTATTTGGCGCATCAAACTCATAGTCCACTTATATTTTTTTTCTCATCCGCCACATTCAATCAGCTGCTACAAAGAATTAACTACTATAATCAACTTGAAAATAACAGAAGGTTAAAATTCGAAGAAATCAAAAAATTGATTGAAATAAAAAAAACAACGAAAAATAAAATAAAAGCAAAGAAAAAGATTCAATTAAATCTCGCAAAAGACAAAGAATTAGAAATTAAATCATTAGAAAAAGACAAGCAAACAAAGAAAACAACTATAAATTTTCTCAAAACAAAAGAAGACTCACTAAAAATCTCACTAGCGAATAAAGAAAATGAAGCAAATAAAATAAAAAATGAAATTATTGAGCTTTTAGAAAGAGAAAAAATAAAAAATAAAAGTTTAACACCTGAGTCAAAATTAATTTCGGACAACTTTGCTAAAAACAAAAGCTTATTACCATGGCCAACCCAAGAGGGCACCATAGCTGTTAATTTTGGGGAACGCCCACACCCAATAATGCCTGGCATAAAAATCATGAACAATGGAATTGAAATTGCAACATCTAGCAACAGGGTCCGATCTGTCTTCGAGGGGGAGGTGTCAAAGGTTCTTGTTTTACCCAACTCTCTGAAGGTCATAATCTTAAGGCATGGCGAGTATTTCACAGTATATTCAAACCTCTATGAAGTATTTGTGGATATTGGAGACAAAGTTAGCACTAAACAAAATATAGGATCTTTATATAATGCTGCTAATAAAACCAGAAATCTCTTAGGTTTCCAAATTTGGCAAGAACGAACAAAACTAAATCCAAAAAAATGGCTTTCTAGCTATTAAAAATCTTTGTACATTTAACATACTAAATAAAAATTTATTATGAATACAGTAATGCTAGTTTTTGCAATTTTAGGAATGTCCGGAGGCACAGAATGGCTGGTTGTGGGCTTGGCTATCCTCCTCCTATTTGGTGGTAGAAAAATACCAGAATTAATGAGAGGCTTAGGTGGTGGTATAAAAGAGTTTAAAAATGCAACCAAAGAAGACAATTCATCTGATTTAATTTCTCACGAAAAAGAGAAAAAAAATGATTCTAAATCATAGTTAATTTTGAAAAATTATGTTTCTTTATTAGAAATTCAAGAGGATCTTAAACAAAAAAAAACTTCTTGTAAAGAACTAGTACTTGGTTACTTAGAAAATATTTCTAAAAAATGTGATTTAAATGCCTTTATTGATGTCTATAAAGATGAAGCGCTAAAAAGAGCAATAGAAATTGATGAAAAATTTCAAAGTTTAACAGCAGGACCCTTAGCGGGAATGGTTATTGCGATTAAGGACAATATATGCTACAAAAACCATAAGTCATCTGCTGGATCAAAAATTTTAACTAATTTCACATCTACCTTTTCAGCAACTGTTATTGAAAGATTAATCCAAGCTGATGCAATTATTATAGGAAGATTAAATTGTGATGAGTTTGCCATGGGTTCAAGTACAGAAACCTCTATATATGGTCCAACACGAAACCCCATAAATAAAAATTATGTGCCTGGCGGGTCCTCAGGAGGTTCTGCAGCAGCAGTTAGTGCTAATCTTTGTCAAGTTTCTTTAGGAACAGATACTGGTGGGTCGGTTAGACAGCCCTCTGCATTTTGTGGTTTAATTGGACTTAAACCTACATATGGTTTAGTGTCAAGACACGGATTGATTGCTTATGCATCTTCATTCGACCAAATTGGCCCAATTGCAAAGTCCACTTACGATATTTTAGCAGTTATGGAAATAATTGCTGGAAAAGATGATTTTGATAGTACTTGTGTAGCTGAAAAATTAACCAAATCAACAAGTACAGATGAAAAGCAAGTTACATTTGCTGTTGTTAAAGAGGCTCTTAATTTTCCCGGAATTAACACAAGAGTTCAAAGCGAAATGAATAGACTTATTGAAAAGCTCAAGTCAAAAGGTCATTTAATTAAGTATGTAAATCTCCCACTTTTAGACTATTTAGTGCCAACATATTATATTTTAACTACAGCAGAAGCTTCCTCTAATCTATCAAGATATGACGGAATTAAATACGGTTATCAAAATAAACAAAATAACATTGACGACTTAATTAGCTATACTAGAAGTCAGGGTTTTGGTAAGGAGGTGAAAAGAAGAATTATGCTTGGAACCTATGTGTTAAGTGCGGGATATTACGATGCCTATTATACAAAAGCACAAAAAATAAGAAGGTTAATTCAAGAAGAGATTATAAAAATTTTAAAATACAACAACTTTATTCTTTTACCCACTACGCCCAACCCACCATTTAAACTTGGTGAAAAAAACTCTACAGCTACACAAATGTACAATGAAGACATTTTTACAGTCAGCGCAAACCTAACTGGACATCCGGCCCTTTCCTTTCCCTTGGGAAATATATCAAATGGCTTTTTTGCATCTGCGCAAATTATAGGAGATTATTTTAATGAAACATCAATGCTCAATACTGTTGCTAAAATAAATTCCGAATAAATTTTATCTATGAAACATCAATCATTTTTTATAGTAATACTTATTTCGGTTAGTCTATTTGGGCAAATAGAAAAAAAAATACCACAATTCAAAGATGATATAGCGCTAAAATATGACACTTTATTTTTTCAAAACAATGACACCTTGAGCTTGGGGAACGATTTATTTATCGAAGAAGTTACCATTAGAAGACTAGATTCTCTAAATGCACTTACTCCCCTAGATTTACGTTATAATCAATATGTAGGAAAGCTCATTAAATTTTATTTGTTTCAACGCCCTGAGCAGGTTTCTAAACTTTTGGCTTTAAGTGATTACTATTTCCCCATATTTGAACAGTTTTTGGACCGCCATTCTCTACCATTAGAGCTTAAGTATTTACCAATTATTGAATCATCTTTAAACCCCAATGCTAAATCCCCAGTTGGAGCTACTGGTATTTGGCAATTTATGTATTATACAGCAAAAGAGTATGGCTTAAGAATAAACTCTTATTTAGATGAAAGAAAAGATGTTCATAAGTCCACAAATGCAGCCTGTAAGTATTTTATCAAATCATTTAGCATATTTGAAAACTGGGAATTGTCGCTAGCCTCATATAATGCTGGTAGAGGAAATGTTACAAAATCTATAAGAAGATCAGGTGGAAAGTTGAATTATTGGGAAATACGTCCCTTTTTACCCAGAGAAACTAGAAACTATATACCTGCATTTATAGCTGCAGTATATGTTATGAATTTTGCCAGTGAGTATGGTATTTCTCCAAGTACCAAAATTGACTTTAAAACCATTCAGGTTGATTCTATATATTTAAGAAGACCTGCCAAAATTCAGCATATAGCAGAAATTTTAAATATAGACTCAAAAATAATTGAGGAGCTAAACCCAGTATATACTGAAAAACTAATACCTAGCTTAGCAAATGAACAGTTTCCAATTTTTTTACCACAATACAAATGGGGATGGTTTTTAGCCAATGAGGATAGCATATATGTATTATTAGATCAAAAAGAAAAAAAAGAAAAGCTTGAATATCCAGTTTTTACGGATGTTGAAAAAATATCTTATAAAGTAAAGAGGGGTGACTATTTAGGTAGAATTGCAAGAAAGTATAATTGTCGTGTTTCTGATATAATGCTTTGGAATGATTTAAAAAATACTAAAATCAAAGAAGGAAATAGGCTATATATTTATAAATCAATAAAATGATTTAAAGGATGCGAACCTTATCAACAAATTTTATTTATTTACTGGCCCCATTCAATATTATTGTAATAATATTATTATTTAATAATTGTGAATCTAATACAAATCTTCCTCAAGCAATTGGCGACCCATTAGAGTTAATCGTCGTTAAAGATCAAAATCTTTATGAAGAGAGTTTTTACGACAACCTTAAATTCATTTTAAAAAGAGATATTGGCCCCTCACCACAACCAGAAAACACATTGTCTATTATTGAAGTGAATGCAGATAAATTTTCAGGTATATTAAAGCGTCACCAAAATATCTTACTTATAAGTAAGGCTGATAGTTTTAGTATTGGATATAAAACAAACATGTTTGCCAACAATCAACTAGTTTTATTTTTAAACTGTTCATCTTCTCAAGATTTAAACGCAAATACTCAAAAATTAAAATCGCTGATAGACAAAATAAAATTAACTGAAATAGAAAGAATGATTTTAGCTCACCAAAAAAATCCTTCTTCAAATTTAAATAAGCAAATAAGCACCAAACATAATTTGGACTTTATTTTTCCATCCGGTTTTTTTTATGCATATGAGGATTCAAATACAACTTGGATTAGAAGGGAAACCCCCAGTATTAGCCAAGGAATTTTTTTTACTAATTTTTCCAAAGATATAAACTTGGATAATATAAATGAACTTAGAAACAAGATCAACTCTAAAATAAGTAATCATATTTTAGGACCTATTGAAGGTTCTTTTATGTCTGTTGATAAGTCCGCCCCAATTACAATTGACACATTTTTATTTGATAAGTCTGAAGCAATAAAAATTCAATCTTTGTGGAGAATGGAAAATGATTTTATGGGAGGTGTTTTTGTAGCATACTTTTTGGCAGATCACAGCCCCCCAACATTAATTTACTCTTACTTGTATGCCCCAGGAGAACCTAAAAAAATCCCACTTCTACAATTAGAAGCCTTGATGGCATCTTTGAATAAATCTAAAACAAAATAGTTGTAGAAAAAATAAAATTTCTTCCAGGAGCACTGAGCCCAGAACTAAATGTTTTATAATGTCTATCTAATATATTGTCTATATTAATTTGCAATTCAAAGGACTCGCTTAGCTTATAGTTTACAGAAAGGTTTACTGTGTTCCATTTTGGCGAACCCATCCAAACCCCACTTACATTTGGTGTTTCATAAAGATTATCAACATTGGCTTCATCAAATTCACTTGCTGGTTTTGAGCCTGCATACAAAAACAAACATTTTAATTTCCAATTATTTATTTTTCTCATTAATTCAACCTTTCCAAATATGGGTGGAATATGTGCAACTGGACCCATGCCAGATCCGCGATTTACACCCTTAGTAAAGTTAATATCCCCACTAAGTACAAAGTTTTTAATATTGGCATTAAAACCAAAGGTTCCACCAAAAATGTCAGTAGGGCTTGTTGAGTTTTGGTTTGCAAATAAGAACTTCATCTCGTCTTCATATAAATAGGAATATTGAATTAGCGGCTCACCATTAAATATTCCTTGCACAATTCCTATTGAATCCATTACCATAGCATTCTTTATCCTCGTGTAAAACCCCACACCATATATATCAATATTTTGCCCTATGTCTTTAGATATAGATAGCTCTTGAGAAATAGAGTATTCAGGTTGTAGATACACATTTGGAATTACTAGACGATTCCCCTTTTCAAAGACCTTTAACATATCATCTACGTTTGGTGTATGAAATCCTCTTGCTGTAACAGAACTTATTTTCCAGCTGTCTGATGGATAGTAAACAAATTTAATATTTCCCGACAAAATATTACTTTGTTCATTTAGGTTTAAGCCTTCTACATATGCAAATGGTCTTTTTAATGTGTCTGGAAATGCACCTTTAATATGTGAATATGTATAGCGGCCACCAATTTCAGATTGAAATTTATGTGAAAACCTCCACACACTATTTATATACAAAGCATGACTAAAAACACTTGATCCCCCAGGTGGATATCTAGTGTCCCCTATTGACCACTTGTCTTCTGGGTCAAATATATTGCTAGTAGACTTTACCTCATTATACACTGTTTCTGAACCAAAATAGAAGTTGTTTTTTTTAAAATTTATATTTACACTATATATATCTACTCTTTCATATTTTCTCGTGGTTTCATCATTTTGGGCTTCAGGGTTATTAAAAAAATCAGATAACTTTAATTTATGTCTAGACTCTTTTATCAGTTGATTTGATAGAATTATTTCCGTTTTATCTAAGCTTCCAGTTTCAATTCCAGTAAACTTTAAGCTGTTAAATCTTCTGTCTTGCGGCCCATAATAATAAGTATGGTACTTTAGATTCCCTATAGCATTACAACCAGTGTCCGGATCTATAATACACTCTAAGTCCCCGTCGTTTAGTCTATCAAAGCGTGGAACATTTGAAGAAGTTGAATACTGTGTGTTCCATGTGGCCCTCCAATTGTCAGAAATTTTAACAATTAATTTATGAAATAAATCATATTGTGAATAGCCTGTATTTTTTTGAACATTGAGATCTTCATTGCAACTTAGCTCACCATCCTCATTTATATAGTGATGTACAAGTCCCCAGTTTTCATATCCATGTGGCCTCCATAAACCCATTTTTATATCACCAAATTTTTTCATTGAAATACTAGTTATTGCAGAATACTTCGATGACTCATAAGTACTAAAAACATTTGTTTTAAAACCATCGTATGCTGTACTGTAGCTAGAATAAACGCCACCATTCCATTCAGCTTGAGCTTTAAATTGAACTGATTTACTTTTCATATTTATTGTTCCACCTAATGCATCGCTTCCATATAGCACAGAGCTGGGGCCAAAAATAACTTCTATATCATCTATCAAATATTCATCAATTGTTATTAGATTTTGTAAGTGAGCGGATCTGTAAATCGCATTGTTTAGTCTAACACCGTCTAATACTAATAGAACTCTATTGGCTTCAAATCCCCTTATGTTTGGACTCCCCCCACCCATTTGGCTTTTCTGCACACTTATACCACCTTTTTTTTCTAATAGATCTGCTGTTGTTATACTTCCTAGTTCTTTTATTTCTTTTGAAGAAATAAATATTTTTTTCTCTGCTACATTTTTAATATTGTTGTCATTCTTAGAAACTTTTAGATCTAAAGAAGGTAAAAAATTAAAATTTGTATTTAGGGTTACAGTTGATTTTATTTTACTCTTCTCTATTTCTAAAATCAAGTAACTTGGATGTTGAAATAAAATTTTTTCATTTTCTAAAAAACGACTCAGGTTTATAATACCATGATTATCAGATAGGGCGCTCTTTGTTTTGCTAGCATTAAAAACAGCTACATTTGAAATTGGATTTTGCTCGCTGTCCAGAATAATAACTTCTTGGGAAAATCCACAAATGCATATCAGGGACCAAAAAATAAATATATATCGAAGCATTTTATATTATTTGTTGTTAATATAGTATACAAAAATTATACCATTCAGGCAGTTATCTCTTTTAATATTTTTATTGATTTCAAATTTGTCACATCTACCATTTGATTAGAAATATATAAAAGTAGGTAATTAAATAATTTTTCGTTCTCTATTTCACTTATTCTATTTTCTTCTAGTTCATCATAATTCTGAGAAGCTAGTTTTAAGAGCTCATAGCTTTCTTTTTTTGGTACCAGCTCATTTTTCTTAATAAAACCAGCATGCTCTATAAAAACCCCTTCTTTTAGGTTTAATTGTAAATTTTGATCGTGTTTTATTTCTGTATTAAATGGACTAATCCCAAGCAATTCACAAAATTTTATTAAAAATAATGTGTCAAATCCACATGGATATGTTTTTTTATTATCTACCCATTTAAAACTATCAACTATAAAATCATAAAGTATTTCGTTTTTTTCTTTCGCACATTTATTTAAAATTTCAGACAATACAAGTGAATAATTAAGTTTTTTAATATCATATGGTATACTTTTATAAATGTAATTTAATGATGTTTCTTTAACATAAAACATTGAACTAGACTTAGTTTTTTTATAAACAATATTCGCTATTGTTAGTGGCTGGGATAAAATGGTTTGCGATTTAGTTTTTTTAACTATAAAACTTACTAATCCATCATCTTTTGTATAAATCCTAGCAATGATTTTATTATCCTTAAATGGGTAACATCGCAAAACAACTCCTTTAGTACTTACATACATATAGTTAATTATATATAAGAATTTTTTTCACAACACTTTTGCCAAAATTACTACTAGTGCACATGAAAAGATATACTCCTGTTGCTACTTTTACACCATCAAAATTTTTTCCATTCCATGTTGCTGTGCCACCAACAGAGTATGTTTCATAAACAATATTTCCCGCAATATCTGTTATTTTAACATTTGTCTCATCTTGTAGACCTGAAATGGCAATATCTCCACTATAGTTGGGCATTACTGGACTTGGGAAAACGATAACATCATCAAAAGTTTGCATTGACTCAGTGGCATCAGATCTATATGAGCAAATTCCAAGGTCTGTTACAAAAAAAACCTCACCAGTTTTATCCACAATAGAAATGGACTCAACATTGTTGCTAAGAAGTGGACTGTTTTGTGATGTGAAATTTTCTAGTTGTTCGCCACCATCATCAGACATTAAGAAAACACCATTTGATTTTGTTGCAATCCATTTTCTATTTCCTTCATCAACTGCAATATCTTGAATATCAGTATTTTCAAATAATTTTTCTACATAACCATCTATGGTTTCTATTAAAATGGACTCTGCTTGGTAAGGTGAGCTATTAAATATTCCGTCTGTAAAATAAAAAACTGATAAACCTTGGCTTGTGCCAACCCATACAGCTTGATTATTGTCCTCTGCAAAACAATTAACAGTTTGACCAGCCAGATTATTATTTGATGCTGATAGTCTTTTGGATTCAATAATTGTCTTCTGGCATCCATTTTCACTCACTATTGTTTCTCTGGCAACTAAAATACCTTCTTTTCTTAACTGAATCCACTTTTGGTTGTTTTGGGTGCACATAATTTTTCCTGACATTGTTTCTCTTGATAGATCAGGAACTGAGTAGCTGATAAATTTACCATTTGAAATTTTTACTAATGGACGTTCTGTTTGTGAGTTAGTAAGCCATATATTTTTATTAAAATCCATGTCAATACCGCCAATTCTAATATAGTTGTCTGTATTATTTATGGTTTGTAGACCTAATTGGCTTGACCCATCACAATCATCTAGGTAATTCGTGTTATTATTGTTGTATATATTAATTAATTCATTTTCCATGAATTCAAGAAGCCCATAATTCCAGGTGCCAACAAAAAAATGGTTCTCACCAAGATACCCCTTGCTTACACTTACTGCATCTTTTATTTGCCCACCTACTAATGTGTCAGATTGGCTCCAAAAATTATTATAAAATGAAATCTCCTGAGTATTATAATTATTATTCCAAGATGATGTTCTACCTCCGTGAGTAAATATAATATTTTGTCCATTGTTATCAATGTCTCCATTTGTTATGCCAGCAGGTCCATTTGGAGATATTTTTTCTACATTTTTAATTTCATCATCTTGTAAAGTAGCCATAAACAATCCTTCTTTATTATGAGATAAAAATACTTTGTTAGAATTAACAAAATCATTAGCTAATAGAAAGCTATTTATGTTAGGAGCATATCCAATTTCTTCGGTGCTATTTTGATCTATTGGAATTTTTTCAAAATTACCAAAGTGGTTTTCAGCATCTGAAGGATTCAAGTCAATTAGAGACACATTTTTATACCAACTATATCCAGCAACAGAAATTAGTTTTAAGTTATTAATATCAATGCTGATATCATAAATACTACCATTTGAACCATTGTCTAATGGCACAAAACAGTTTGTTAAATCTGCAACTTGATCAGAGGGGCTTACCATATAGGCTTTTTTATAAAAGGAAAATAAGTTTTCATTTAAGCTAGAATTGTCATCAATATCTATACCCATGATTAATGTTTTACCACCACCTTTTGCATAAGGGTCATTATCAACTTTGCCAAAATCTACTCCAATAAGCTTTTTAATTTTAAAGTCTGATGTATTGTAAGTTTGTCCATTGATTATTCTTGAATCTTTTTTCCATGCGCTCGGAATGTGTAGCTGACCATTTTTATCTGCATAGTATAAACCTTTGTCTGTTGCCACAAATATTTTATTTGCTAAGAATTCATCGCTATAGTGATTAACCTCACCATCAAACACATGTGAAGCGTAAACTTCTGCAGAACTACCATTTTCTGAAAAATAATATGTTTCACTGATTTCGTATTTTTCAGTATTTAACACGACAAGACCAAAAGGGCATGATAGATATGATAATTCATTATCAGTGTAAATGTGATGTATTGTTTTGCTAGTCATAATACTAGCCATTTCAATATCAGGGATGTTAATTACACCACTATTTTTTAGTATGTCAATTTGACCATCATTGTAGCCCACAATTAGTGCCTTCTGGGCTTCGTTAAATGATAGAGCAGTTACATCTGTGGATGATAGATGATCAAGTTTGGAAAAACGAGTAGTACTACCGTCTTCCATATCATAATAAAACAAACCAGTTTTAGTTCCTAAATATATTTTATCATCTACTTTAAGTGTTGTGTTTATGTTAGTGAAATTTAAATGTATGGACCATCCCCCAATAGGTAGCTGTTGGGATAAAGATACTTGCCAACAAATCAAAAAAGAAAAAATAAATATAAAAGTCCTCATATAAACTATTTTTTAAATATAGTGAATATCCAAACGTTTTTGGTATTTTTATGTCCCTATATCTAGGCCCTGTAGTTCAACTGGATAGAATGGCAGATTTCGGCTCTGCTGGTTGCAGGTTCGAATCCTGCCAGGGTCACAAAGCTATTTTATCGTAAATTAAAAAACATTATCTTTAGTATGCACTTAATAATTTGATTATGAGGATTTTACTATTTATACTAATGATGCCTTTATTTATTCTTTCTCAAGAATTAACATATGTTCCAGATGATAATTTTGAAACATATTTAGAAACATATTTTCCGGCTTGTGACAATGGTATAGATAATGATGATTATGTTTTAACTTCTGGACTATATGGTGGAGGAGAAAACCCGTACGAGTGTATAAACTTAACACCTCAAACTTTAGATGCTCCAATTTTCGATTTAACTGGAATAGAAGATTTTCAAGGTGGAATAAAGGGAATGAGAATAGAGCAGCAATTAATACAAAACCTTAACCTTGCTATGTTTAAATTTATGCCAGGGTCAACTGCTGGTTGCAACTATGTTCTTTATGGTACCAGCGACTTGTTTATATCACAGTGCACCCTGTTGGAAGAAATTCTACTCCCCTCTGACACGATTGCTTTATCTATTTCAGGTTGCCCTCTCTTAGACAATGTTTATTTTCCAGAGGACATTAGTTTATATAGTGTAGCTATTACTGGTGTAAATATGTGTGAGCTCAAGATTAGGGGACAGGGACTCATCTATTCTCAAGCATATCCCTTTATTATAAGCCTAGGTGGAATCGGATTATCAGCTACTAACT
>PBGD01000021.1 GCA_002718895.1 Flavobacteriales bacterium | reverse complement strand
TGCTTTCATCTAATTACACATATTCCCAAGTGTCGATGTATCCATCTATTAAGATGGAAGTAATTAACAATTTATTTTTAGGGCTAGGAATAAGCTGTAATTACTTATATAAACAAAACCTAGATATAGAATATGTGACTGGTTATCAAGCTAGGAATGATGTATCGTTGTCTCCAAGAATATATGCTAACTATTGTATTAATAAAAAAATAAGTATTTCAATTGATTGGTTATTCAAACCAATACAAGAAAAAAGTTATCGCGAAGAATTTACCATTCTGAATGAATCTATGTTGTCTACTTTTAATACTTCATATTTGAGTGGGAATGGTTTTTCATATAACAACCGCTATGGACGTCTTCAAAGCTATAGCATGAGAAAAATCTCCTTTTCATTAATCTATCTAATAAAAAACTAATTATGAAAAAAACATTTTATTTATTTTTGATCACTATATTGTTGTCAAGTTGTATGGTAATGCATACAGGTAATATGGTCGAAAGTGCTGGACCTACAAAAAATAATTTTACTTACATAAATAACGCCATAGGTACATCTTCTGCTACATATATTTTGGGAATTGGGGGCTTTAATCATACCGGTTTAGTGCGTGAGGCAAAAAATGATTTGATAAAAAATTATCCTGTAAATAATGGTGAGGCATTAATTAATTTTACTGTAGATGTTAACACAAAATACTTCTTAAACATAATTATTATTAAAGAAGTTATTGTCACAGCTGATATTATCAAGTACAACGAATAAGTCTAATTATTTAACAATTACACTTTTCTCAACAGATCCATCATCATATATATGAATAACTATATTATTCATAGCTGGTGATTCTTTGCCAAGTAGATTAATTGATTTCACTAGTTTGCGATTTATATTTTTTAATTCACTAATACTTGTATTATCACTTAATACTTCCATGTAGTAACCAAAATAATCACTGAGTCCATCATTAAAATGTTGACAATAAGAGTTCCAATACTCATCCCACAAAACATCATAGTCACCATCAAATGGAGGTGTAAATATTAAATATGGACGTATGGGATTTACCGAACAATCACTATCATCATTCCACGCAACAGCCTGTCCTCCTCCTGCAGTATAGATTGTAATTTGATGATCAAAAGTAGAATTTATAGATTGATCACATAGCGATATTAAATAGGTTTTACTAGATTCCATATTAAGTAGTCTATAGCCCCATCCACTCCACGCAATACCAGATAAAGAAGCACCAACTTCAGCACCAAAAACATCTGTAGTATTATCTATACTATTATCATACGGACACGGATCTGGATTTGCCTGAGTTAATCCAATAAGAGGAAGAAAAAACACTATAAAATATATTTTTCTCATATTCTGAATTTTTAAATTGAACTATCATATAGTTAAATATAATAAAAATATCCATTTTGAATTATTACACCACATAATTACAATGGAATCTAATAAAAGAACTAGAAATTATACCATTATATTTGTACTACTAAATACTATACAATGAAAAAACTATTACTCCTTCTTATTATTCCTTTTTTAAGCTTTGGGCAAATAGATTCCTTAAAGGCATTGTTTATTGGTAATAGTTACACTGCTAGTAATAATCTTCCTAATATCGTGTCAACAATTGCTAATTCTATGGGTGATTATTTATATACTGAAAGTAATCTAATTGGTGGAGCTACTTTACAAACTCATGTCAATAATAATAACACTAATAATTTAATTATGACTGGAGATTGGGACTATGTGGTTATACAAGAACAAAGTCAATATCCATCATTCCCTCTTTGGCAAGTAGAACAAGATGTTTTCCCATATGCTGCACAATTAAATCAATTAATTAGTGATTACAATGATTGTGGAAAAACTATGTTGTTTATGACTTGGGGAAGGGAAAATGGAGACACAAACAATTGTCCTAATTGGCCACCAGTATGCACTTATGAAGGCATGGATGATTTACTACATGAAAGATATATGATGATGGCAAATGACAATGGGGCATTTGTTTCTCCTGTTGGTGCTGTGTGGAGATATATAAGAGATAATCAATATAATATAGATTTGTATAGTTCTGATGGAAGTCACCCCTCATTTTTAGGTTCGTATGTAGCGGGAGTATGTTTTTATACTGCAATATTTCAAAAAGACCCCTTGAATATTCCTTGGAATGAAAAATGGGATATGGTTTTATCAGAAGCTAATTCAGAAATAATACATGAAGCAGTTAAAATTGTTGTATATGATAATTTAGATGAATGGAATATTACAGAAGGGAGTGATAATTGTAATGGATTAAATATAAATACAAAATTCAGTACTACTGCAAAGATAATTACTACAACAGACATGCTAGGAAGAGAAGCCACTAATAAAGGCTTCCAATTACATATCTATGATGATGGTTCTGTAGAGAAAAAATACTTAATAAAATAGGATTTAACAGAGGATAAAAGTTCAATCCATTTTTTTCGTACCCAGGGCGGGACTTGAACCCGCACGGACATTACTGCCCACGGGATTTTAAGTCCCGCGTGTCTACCAATTCCACCACCTGGGCAAGAAAAAATGAGCGAGTGAAGGGATTTGAACCCTCGACCCTCACCTTGGCAAGGTGATGCTCTACCCCTGAGCTACACTCGCTTAGGACGGCAAATATAGGGACTTTTTTAACAAGATAAAAAATTATCTTCTAAGATTTGTCTATACCAATTTTACGCTTAATATCATGAAGCTTCATTAATGCTTCGACTGGAGTTAAATTATCAATATCAATATTTTCGAGTTCTAATTTAATATCATGAATAGTTGGATCATCTAACTTAATAAAGCTTAATTGATATTCATTTACATCACTAATAAGCTTTTTTTTGGTTCTGGAAGACTCTAGTTTAGATAAAATTTCTTTTGCTCTTATTAATAAATTATTGGGCATACCAGCCATTCTTGCCACATGAATTCCAAAACTATGTTCAACTCCACCTTTAGATAATGTTCTTAAAAAAACAATTTGATTATCTATCTCCTTAACAGAAACATTGAAATTTTTAATTCTTTTAAATTTATCAGACATTTGATTTAATTCATGATAATGAGTAGCAAACAATGTTTTCGGTTTGAGTTTTGATTCGTGTAAATACTCTGCTATCGCCCAAGCAATTGAAACACCATCAAAAGTACTTGTACCTCTACCTATTTCATCTAATAAAATTAAACTACGATTTGAGAAATTATTTAAAATATTAGCAGTTTCATTCATTTCAACCATAAAAGTAGATTCTCCTTGAGAGATATTATCTGAAGCACCAACTCTTGTAAATATTTTATCTACTAATCCAATGTTAGCTGATTTAGCAGGAACAAAACAACCAATTTGTGCTAACAACACAATTAAGGCAGTTTGTCTTAATATTGCTGATTTACCTGACATGTTGGGGCCAGTTATCATAATAATCTGTTGTTGAGTATGATCTAAATACAAATCATTTGGAACATAATCATTGATATCTTTTAATTGTGATTCTATAACCGGATGACGTCCACCTTGGATTTCAAGCTTGAAACCTTCATTGATAGTTGGTTTAGAGTATTTTTTTTGTGAAGCAATTATACTAAAAGAAATTAGGCAATCTATTTTTGCAATAAGATTTGCATTATATTGAACTGGTGTAATATATTGTATTATTGAAGATACTAGTTGAAAATACAATTCTGATTCTAGCTTTTGGATATTCTCTTTAGCGCTAATAATTTTTAATTCTAAATCTTTTAATTCTTGAGTTATATATCTTTCTGCACTGACTAGTGTTTGTTTTCTTATCCAATTTTCAGGTACTTTATCTTTATGAGTATTACGAACTTCTAAATAATAACCAAACACATTATTATATGAAATTTTTAAAGAGGATATACCTGTATTTTCAATTTCTCTATTTTTAATATTCTCTAGAATCTTTTCAGAAGAAAGTGCCAACTCTCTAAACGAATCTAAGTCCTTATTAACTCCACTTTTTATAATATTGCCCTTTAATAATGATACTGGTGCATCTTCATCAAGTTCGTTATCTAGAGTATTAATAATAGACTTACAATCATGATAACTTAAAAAAAGATTTGAAATAACATCATTTTTTATATTATTTGTTAATAAAGATTTTAAAATATTAGACGATTTTAAAGAGTTCTTAAATCTATTTAATTCTCTTGGAGAGATGCGCAAAGTAGAAATTTTTGCCAACATTCGTTCCACATCACCTATTTCTTTTAGTATTGGAACAGACTCATTTAACACATCGTTATTATTATGAAAAAAATCTACAACATCTAATCTATTGTTGATTTCTTGCACATCTTTAAGTGGAAATAAAATCCACTGCTTCAACATCCTAGATCCCATTGGAGTAGAAGTATTATCAATAACATCTGCTAAAGATGTTCCATTTTGATTTAATGAATAAATTAATTCTAAATTTTTAATTGTAAATTGATCCATCCATACATAGTTAGATTCATCTATTCGTTTTAAAGAAGAAATATGTTGGATTTTCTGTTGTTTATTTTGATCTAAATAATGGAGAATACTACCTGCAGCAATAATACTTTCATTCATGTGAGCAAGACCCAAACCTTTTAAAGATTTAATATTAAAATGTTCAGTAACTTTATTGAAACAATACTTTTTATCAAAAATCCACTCATCAATTGGATACAAATAAAAATTTTTTCCTAGTTTATTATTAATTGTTTTTTTTTCAGATTTAGAAAATAACACTTCACTAGGAGAAAAATTATTAAGTAATTTTTTAATATAATCTAAGGAACCTTCTGAAACATAAAATTCTCCTGTTGATATATCCAAAAAAGAAACTCCAACATTATTACCAAAAAAAATTGAAGCTAAAAAATTATTTTTTGATGTATCAAGAACCTCATCATTTAATGCTACTCCAGGTGTAATTAATTCAGTTACGCCACGCTTAACAATTTTTTTTGTTTTTTTTGGGTCTTCTAACTGTTCACATATGGCAACACGATGACCAGCCTTAACCAATTTTGGTAAATACGTATTTAGTGAATGATATGGAAAACCTGCTAATTCAATATTTGATCCACCATTAGATCTCTTTGTAAGAATGATATTTAAAATATTTGCACTTTTGACTGCATCCTCACCAAATGTTTCATAGAAATCCCCAACACGAAATAGTAGAAGAGATTCAGGATATTTTTTCTTTATTGAAAAATATTGTTGCATTAATGGTGTTTCTTTTTTCACAAAGACGTATTAAAAATTAAAATAGATATTTACTTAAAAAATAAATTTTTCTTATAGTTTAGATTAAATATTGCAAAATTATTTTTTGATAATCAAAAAAAATTTAAAAAAAGGAGTGGAAATAATAGTAATTTTAGATAATATTCGAAGTATGCACAATATAGGTTCTATCTTTAGAACATGTGATGCTATAGGCAATTGCTCAATTGTTCTATGTGGAATAAGTGGCACCCCACCACATAAAGAAATTCATAAAACTGCATTAGGTTCAACAAATTACGTAAAATGGAAATACGAAGAATCTACTGAAAAAGCCATTTTAAAGCTTAAGAAAAAAAAATATAACATTATTGCTGTGGAACAAAATAATTTAAGTACATCACTAAATGATTTTAATACTAAATCAAAATTAATTGCATTAGTTTTTGGTAATGAGGTAAATGGTATTTCAAATAAAATCATTGAAATTTGCGATTCATCAATTGAGATTAATCAATATGGACTTAAAAAATCAATGAATGTTTCTGTAGCTGCTGGGATTGTGCTATGGGCCATTACAAACAAATAAGCCTCAAAAAATGAGGCTTATTTTATAAAAAAATGAATTTGATAATTATTCAATTATAAATTCTACGCGCCTATTTAATGATTTAAAACTCTTTGTTTGACTTAATCCATCTGATGTAGTTTGAAATTTCATCTTCTGAGATTCATTTGCTAACAAATTATTTTCACCTTGTGAATCTGCTATGAGTCTATTAATATCAATTGAAAAAGTATTAACTAAAGATTCAATGACTGCATTTGCTCGTTTTAACCCAAGCTTATAATTATTTTCAGATGAACCAACAGAATCAGCAAAACCAATAACTCTTAGTTTATAGGTAGGGTTTGCTTTTAACACGCTTGCAACCGTAGCTAAACGTTGATAATTTGAATAAGAAACTTGAGCTGATGCTAAGTCAAAGTAAACTGTTGGTAAAAATGCCCCTTTTCCAACAATTTGTCTACCCTGGAAATTAACAGTTGCACCAATTGGAGAATCTGATTCTTCGTCACGACTGTTTGGAACACCATCTTGATCATCGTCAAGTTCAACACCATTACTATCTACTGCTACACCTGGGGATGTAAATGGATCAACATCTTTATAGTCAGGAATACCATCAGAATCAACATCTAAGGCTCTACCAGATCCATCAACAGAAACACCTTCAGGAGTATTATTATCTTTGTCAAATTTATCTGCAACACCATCACCGTCAGTATCAATAGTAAGATTAAGCATTTCTTGCTCAACTAATTTAACTTGTGCAGAAAAGACATCAATAGGATTAGCCCATTCGGCATGATCATTATTAGAATTACCCCCAATGCTAAATGCAAGGCCTAAAGACAGTCTTGAAAAAGCGTCAGTTTTTGGAAACTCTTTTACACCATCTAAACCTTTTTTAGAAGGAAAAATTAAAGAATAATCTAATGAAGCATGTACCTTATTAAATAATTGATATTTCAATCCGATTCCAGCAGGTATCATACAACTTCCATCTTCGAACATTTTCTGTTCATATGTTTCGTCTTCAAAGAGACTCATACTACCATCCAATTGTAGTTCCCCTCCAATTGTTTTCGTGCCATCATATCCAAGAAAACCAAAACCACCCTTAACATACATAGCAGTTTTTTTAAGTTGAAGCACATGATATATAACGTCAATTGAAAGACCTTGAAAACTAACATCAACGTCACCGCTTTCCATGGATCCGGACATAAATCCAGCTGACACAGCAACTTGACTTGTAAGATGACGAGATAAATTAAAACCAAAAACAGGATTAAAACCGTCACTTTTTACAGGTCCCATCTCTGTAGATGTACCAAAGTTGGCACCAATATTTAAAATTGGCTTTTTTTCTTCGTTCTGAGAAAAAAGACTCAGAGAGATAATTAAAAATAATAGGTTAAGTAATTTTTTCATTGTTATTTAATAAATAGGTTAAATTATGATGTACAAATCTATTGCAAATTTATAGATATATATATGATTATCATAATATATTTGAAATTAAGTTTTTAACATATTTCAATCTTTATAAACATAAACACGACAAAAATCTAGTTTTTGTTGCAAAAAATAGTTTATACTTTTATTTTTTTTAGGACAAACAAAACTACAATCTATTTCACAAAATGGCTCTAGAACATAATTCCTAAAATACAACCTTGGATGTGGGATAACAAGATTTGGGGTGTTAATAATTTCCGAATCAAAGAAAAGTATATCAATATGAATGATGCGTGCATTGTATCTTTTTTTAGATTTTTTCTTCACCCTTCCCATTAGATCTTCAATGGATTTAAATTCATTTAACAAATGAATTGGTTGAAAGTTTGTTAAGATTTTTACAACCACATTTAAGTATTTTTTATCATCATCATACCCCCATGGCTCAGTCTCGTATATAGAAGATATATCTAAAATTGTAGATTTATTTGAGATGTGATTTAAACATATATTAATATTTTTTTTTCTATCCCCTAAGTTTGTGCCAATTGATAAATAGACGACATGTCTCATAAATAATATTAAATTTGAATAAAACAATACTAAAATTATGAAATTATTTATTCAAAATACTTTATCATCAGCAGTGGGTTTTATTGTTGCGATCATCTTACTCACATTGTCAATAATAGTGTTTATGGTTTTTTCATCATTAACTTCATCTATTAATAAAAATAAAATTGAAGCAAATAGTGTGCTAAAACTTACCTTAAACTACCCTATATCTGATAAACCCAATACTGACCCCTTTACTAACTTTAAGCCAAATGGCAATTTTGAAGCTAATAAAAGTATCCACTTATATAGATTAATTTCATTAATTCACGAAGCATCAAAGACGCAAAATATTGCTGGTATTTTTCTAGATTTATCAAATTTTCAAAACCCTGGCCCTGCCGTAACGAAAGAGATTAGAGATGCATTAAATAGATTTAAAAATGAAAATAAATTTATATATGCTTATTCAACTACATATGGTAAAACAGGATATTATTTGGCGTCTATTGCTGATTCTATTTGTATGTATCCAAATGGCGGAATGGAAATATCAGGATTAAGTTCAACAACTCCTTTTTTTACTGAAACTCTTTCAGAAATTGGCATCAAACCAGAAGTTATTCGTCACGGAAAATTTAAAGCTGCTGTTGAACCTTTTCTATTAACAGAAATGAGTGACGAAAACAGAGAGCAAACCGAAACACTATTAAATGATGTGTGGAGCTCAATGCTTAAAGAAATTTCAAAAAGTAGAAAGATACCAATGAAACAATTAAATGAAATTGCTAATGATTTAACTATTTCAATTATACCTAATAAATCTTTGGAAGAAGGATTAATAGACTCATTAATTTATCCTGATCATTTCAAAGAAATGATTGCTAAAAAAATGCAATTAAGTAGTTCAAAAGATTTAAATTTTATTTCTCTTGATGACATAAATTTAGAAAAAAATCATTCTAAAAACAGTATAGGTGTGATCTATGCCGAGGGCAATATTGATGGAAAAAAAGATAATATTAACTCTGAATATACCAAAATCTTTAAAAAAGCATTTGAAAATGAGAAGATAAAAGCAGTCGTTTTAAGAGTGAATTCGCCCGGAGGATCTGCTTTAATCTCTGATGAAATATTAAGCCAAATAAAAATATCAAAACAAGACAAACCTCTTATTGTTTCAATGGGTAATGTTGCTGCCTCTGGTGGTTATTATATTTCATGTGCAGCAGATAAAATTTTTGCACAAGAGAACACAATAACAGGTTCAATTGGTGTATTTGGACTAATTTGGACTGCAGAAGAGTTGTTGAAAAATAAATTGAAATTACATTTTAGCAATGTTAAAACAAATGATTTTTCAGATATTGGCAGTCCATTTAGAAGTTTGAACAAAAAAGAAAGAGATATAATTCAATTATCAGTAAAAAACACATATAATGATTTTATTAATCATGTTGCTGAAGGAAGAAATATGTCAACTAGCAATGTAGATGCAATAGGCCAAGGACGTGTGTGGGCTGGCATCAGAGCGCAAAATATAGGACTTGTGGATAGCATTGGTGGGTTATTTGAAGCAATTCAAATGGCTGCTCAATTAGCAGAAATAAAAGATTTTCAAGTTCAAGAATTACCTAAAGCAACAAGTGGAATAGAAGCAATAATTGAAAGTATTACTGAGTCAAAAATTCTATATAAAAGAAGTATTGAAGAAATGTATTTAGATCATTTAAAAAATAAATTTTTATTAATGAATGGAGTACAAGCAAGATTGCCAATTGAATATCACATAGAATAATATGAGTGAATCTGCAAATAGAATTTATTTAATTTTAATTAGTGTATTTATTACCTCTCTTATTGTATCTAATTTAATTTTTCAAAAATTTTTTGGAATTACAGTTTTAGGCATCAATTTTGAACTGTCAGCTGGTATTCTTTTTTACCCAATTACTTTTCTAGTAACTGACTTGGTTTCAGAAATATATGGAGCTAAAAAAGCAAACCAAATGGTCTTTATAGGTGTAATAGCAAGTTTATTTTGCTTACTGATTGTTTCTCTTGCTAATCTTCTAGATGCAACATCATGGTCTCCAGTTGACAATGAAATATTTAAGCTAGTATTTGGAAATACTTCATTAGCTGTAGGTGCTTCAATGATTGCATACCTTTGTGCACAATTCATTGATATCAGGATTTATCATTTTTGGAAACAAATTACCAATAATAAACATATGTGGCTCAGAAATAACTTTTCTACCATCTGCTCTCAAATAATTGATACATTTTTAATAATTTTTCTTTTATGTTCAGGTGGTGCCATTGAGTGGTCTAAATTTCAATCTTTATTTTTTCAAGGTTTTTTGTTTAAAATGATGATTGCTTTAATTGATACTCCAATAATTTATTTATGCACATATTATTTGAGAAAAAAACTTAATTTATCTTTTGGTCAAGAAATTAAATAATTAGATTTATTATGTAGCCAGTATGTGCTCGGACATTGAACACTCTGTTTTCATCAAAAATCAAATACTGACCTTTTATTCCAATTAATTTACCAGAAATAGTAGGTTGTTTTTTGAAGGATTTGGAAATAATTTTTTCTGGGTATTTGGTTACAGGGTAAATTAATTGTAATACATCACAATCATTAATTAAATACTTCTTAAAATCTGATGATAAAATTGAAGAAATCTGTTTTTTAATTTGCAACATTTCTATATTTTTAGGTTTTCCTGACAACATCTTTCTCCAATTTGTTCTATCAGAAAGAGTTTTTTTTAACTCTAATTCAATCAAACCTGATAATCTTCTATTTGGAACCTCTGCTACTAAAACAGCTTGTGAAGCACCTTGATCAATCCATCTAGTGATTTTTTGTGTTTTTCTTGTTATCCCTACTTTGACACCACTTGTATTAGTAAGATAAACATAGTGCGGAGCTAGTTGAAATTTTTTTTCCCACTCAAAATCTCTTTCCTCAATTCCTAGGTCAGCTGTACATAATTCGGGTTTAAATATACTTGGTGAAGCTTCTGGTGCATTCCAAAAACATTGATAACAAAAACTTTGTCTATAAAACTCTTTGAAAATTTTTCCACATTTACATTGAACTTTTCCTAACCATTCTAATGTCAGTGTTTTATTGATCTGTTTGTTAAAATTAATTACATGATCGCCAATTATAAAATTATATTCAATAGGATTTGCATAATTAGATGCCATTTTATTTAAAATTCCACTATACATAAAATGAAGTTTGTAGTTTTATAATGTAGTTTTACAAAAAATGAATTTAATTAATAATTTAGTTTCTGCAAATTTAAAGAATAGAATCAAGATAATTCAAGAAGAAATAGATAATCCAATTGAAACTCAACATAAAATTCTATTTTCAAATTTAAATTATGCAAGTAAAACTCTCTTTGGAGAGAAACATTATTTTAATAAAATTAAAAACTATTCTGATTTTAAAAATTTTATTCCAATTAGAGACTATACTGATTTCAAACCATATATTGATTTAGCAAGAAAAAAAAATAAAAATATAATATGGCCAGGAATTATTAAATGGTTCGCACAATCCTCTGGAACAAGCAACAACAAAAGCAAATTCATTCCAATCACCAAAGAGTCATTAAGAGATGGTCATTTTAAGGCAGGTAAAGATATGTTATCTATATATTTACAAAATAATCCATCATCTAAAATATTAAGTGGAAAAAGCTTGATGATTGGTGGAAGTACAAAAATAAATAAAATTGACTCATATTTTTTTGGAGATTTATCCGCCATAATTATACAAAATTTACCTGTTTGGGTTCAATTAAAAAGAGCTCCTAGTATTAAAACAGCATTGTTAGATAATTGGGAAAAAAAAATTAACAGAATTATTGATGAAACAATTAATCAAAATATTACTAGTATTTCTGGAGTACCATCATGGACACAAATAATTATAAATAAAATTTTAGAAAAAACTGGATCGAAAAATCTAAGTGAAATTTGGCCAAATTTAGAATTATATATGCATGGTGGCATTAGCTTTAAAAATTATAAGAACAGTTTTAAGAATTATACGCATTCAAATTCTTTAAAATTTTTAGAAATATATAATGCTTCAGAAGGCTTTTTTGGTATTCAAAACAATCCGTCAAGTACTGACTTACTACTACTTATAAATCATGGTGTTTTTTATGAATTTATACCTATGGTAAATGGAGTAGAAGAAATTAAAAATACCATTTCAATTGAAGATGTTAAAATAGGACAACTTTACACTATGATTGTTTCTTCAAACGGAGGTCTTTGGAGATATAAAATTGGTGATACAATCAAATTTACTTCTAAATTTCCATTTAAAATTAAAATAGCTGGAAGAACAACTAGCTTTATAAATGCTTTTGGGGAAGAATTAATTGTGTCAAATACCGATTCTGCATTACAGTATGCTTGTGACAAGACCCAATCCGTGGCAAAAGAATATATAGCTGCACCATTATTCTATGATAACAAAAGTGGATGCCACGAGTGGATAATTGAATTTGAAAAAAAACCACAAAACATAAATACATTCATTTATTATCTTGATGAAAAACTTCAACAAATAAACTCTGACTATGAAGCTAAAAGAAAAAGTAATATTTTATTAAAAAAACCTCAAATAAACATTGTGGAAAAAAAATTCTTTTTCGAATTCATGAAAACACAAAAGAAAATTGGAGGACAGAATAAACTTAAAAAGTTGTATAATGATAGAAAATTAATGGATGAATTGTTGAAAAAATTATAGATTTGTATTTAAAATGAAAAAATATGCACATTGCGATTGCGGGAAATATAGGTGTAGGTAAAACTACCTTGTGTAAGATGTTATCAAAACATTATAAATGGAATCCATTATATGAAGCGGTAGATCATAATCCGTACCTAGATGATTTTTACAATGATATGCAAAGATGGTCATTTAATCTTCAAGTTTTTTTTCTTAACAGTAGATTTAGACAAGTTCAAGATATTTTAAAATCTAAAAAAACAATCATTCGGGATAGAACAATTTATGAAGATGCGTATATTTTTGCTCCCAATTTACAATCTATGGGTCTAATGACACAAAGAGATTATGAAAATTACTTAGAATTATTCAAATTAATGGAATCTTTTGTGTCTCCTCCAGATTTACTAATATATTTAAGGTCGGATGTACCTTCAATAGTTAATAAAATTCAAAATAGAGGCAGAAATTATGAAGAAGGTATTCGAATTGACTATCTCAAAAGATTAAATGAAAGGTACGAAGCTTTTTTTGAAAGCTACAATCATAATAATTTAGTAATTCAAGCCAATGAGATAGATTTTCAAAAAAATAAAGAAGATTTTGGTTTAATAATAGAAAAAATTGACTCGAATTTAAGCGGTCTTTTTTAACCAATACTATATATATAAAACACTTTTAACTTTATTAACAATTATTTCTTTATTTGGTAAAAATTCTTCAACTAAAACAGATGAATAGGCCATTGGAGTATCTGCTGAACAAATTCTACATATTGGTGCATCCAGGTAGTCAAATGCATTTTTTTGTATCATATAACTTATCTCTGACGAAATTGAGCCTAACGGCCAACTCTCTTCGACAACTACTAAACGATTGGTTTTCTTTACAGAGTCAATTATTGATTCATAATCAATAGGTCTTAGAGTTCTTAAATCAATAATTTCAGCTGAAATATTTTCTGATTTTAAGTCTTGAGCAGCCTCATTAATTACTTTCATCATTTTTCCATAAGAAACAATTGTTACATCACTACCTTCTTTAGTAATTTTTGCTTTACCAATAGGTATAAGATACTCTTCCTGAGGCACATGATCTTTGTCACCATACATCTGTTCAGATTCCATAAAAATTACAGGGTTATCGTCTCTTATTGCTGATTTAAGTAAACCTTTTGCATCATAAGGGTTTGAAGGCACTACTACCTTTAAACCAGGGCAATTTGCGTACCAACTATCAAAAGACTGTGAATGAGTGGCTCCTAATTGGCCAGCAGATCCAGTTGGCCCTCGAAAAACAATAGGAATATTAAATTGTCCACCAGACATTTGTAACATCTTGGCAGCATTATTTATGATTTGGTCAATAGCAACTAATGAAAAATTAAATGTCATAAATTCTATAATAGGCCTTAAACCATGCATAGCAGCACCAACTCCTATTCCTGAAAATCCACCCTCTGAAATTGGTGTGTCAATAATTCTTTTAGGACCAAACTCATCTAACAAACCTTTTGATGCTTTATATGCACCATTATATTCTGCTACTTCCTCACCCATTAAAAAAATAGATGAATCAAGTCTCATTTCTTCACTCATTGCTTCGGCAATAGATTCTCTAAACTGAATTTCTCTCATTAACTTAATTAATATATGTTAATCAAAATTATTTTTTTTCATTGAAAGAAGAAAATAATAGACCAAAATTGTTGATAATAATTATTTCTTTTTAACTAAATTAGATAAAAATTAAAAAATCAAAAAATACTATGAATATTTTAGTATGTATTAGCAGTGTTCCAGACACAACATCCAAAATTAATTTGATAAATGATAATAAAGAATTTGATAGAAATGGTATCACTTTTATAATCAATCCTTACGATGAATTTTGTTTAACTAAAGCAATTTTTATTAAAGAATCAACGAATGCCAAAGTAACAGTAGTTAATGTAGGTGGTAGTAATAACGATGCCATTTTACGAAAAGCATTAGCAATTGGAGCTGACAATGCTGTTAGAATTAACAAAGAAGCACTAAATGGAAATCTAGTAGCTTCATGTATTGCTAATTATTGTCAGGAGGAAAACTTTGACTTAATTTTTTGCGGAAGAGAATCAATAGATTTTAATGGTGGAAAAGTACCAGGCTTTTTAGCACAAAAACTAAACATTCCTTTTGTAAATTCCTGTGTTGGAATGGATATTCATGACAATACAATTGAAGTAAAAGAGGAAGTTGATAATGGGCAAATTATTAGCAAAGTAAAATATCCAGCCGTTATTGCAGGTCAAAAGGGTCTTGTAGAAGAAAAAGATTTAAAAATTCCCTCAATGCGTGGAATAATGACTGCACGAACAAAGCCCTTAGAAGTAATTGAATCATCTGTAGAATGTAACAATAATATCAAAGTTATAAATTACGAAAAACCAAGTGAAAGAACTGAGTGTAAAATAGTAGATAGTGAAAAAGTTAATGATCTTGTTGAATTGTTAAGTACTGAAGCAAAAGTAATATAATTAAAAATAAAATTAAATGTCAATAATTACAATCACTGAAAACTGGGAGGGCAAATTCAAAAAAACATCGTTCGAATCATTGTCATATGGTCGTCATATTGCAAACCAAATGAACAGTAAATTAATTGCTATTACAATTGGAGGAAATAATCTTGAATCCTTAATTCAATATGGAGCTGATAAGATAATTAATATAACCAACTTTAATTTTGAAAACAACAACAATACTGATATAGCAAAAGTTTTTTCAAAAATAATTGAGGAAGAAAATGGCTCCACAATAATTATTTCAAATACAAATATTGGTAAAAAAATTTCACCATTAATTGCTCAAAATATTAATGCAGGATTAATTACCAATGCTGTTGCATATCCTGAAAAAAATAATCTTCTTAAAGTTAAATGTAAAGCATTTTCAAGTAAATCATTTGTTGTTTATGAATCAGACTATAACAAAAATATTATTTCAATAATCCCTAATTCAATTGGAGAAATAAATCAAATTACAGGAAAAGGAGAAATTCTTAATCAAGAATCTGAAATTAAATCAAATCAAGATTATCAAATTTTGAAAAGAAGTAAACAAAATGATAAAATTTCACTTTCTGATGCCAATATTGTTGTGTCAGCTGGAAGAGGATTAAAGGGCCCTGAAAATTGGCCAATGATAGAAGAATTAGCCGAATTATTAGGAGCTGCTACTGCATGCTCAAAACCGGTCTCAGATATGGGTTGGAGACCTCATTCTGAACATGTCGGTCAAACAGGAATTGCTGTTAATCCAGATTTATATATTGCCATAGGGATATCAGGAGCGATTCAACATTTAGCTGGAGTGAATGCTTCCAAAAATATTGTAGTAATTAATACTGATGCTGAGGCACCTTTCTTTAAAGCTGCAAATTATGGAATTATTGGAGATGCTTTCACAGTCATTCCAAAACTAATAGAGGCAATCAAACAACACAAAAATTAAAATATGAATCTGATTAAATTGAATATAATTGGATTATCATATAGTCAATTTAAATCAGGAGCATATGCTTTGTTTTTAGAAGAAAACAATGGTTTAAGAAAATTATCAATTGTGATTGGTGCATGTGAAGCTCAAGCTATTGCGATTGGTTTAGATAAGAATATTGTTTCTCCTAGACCCTTAACTCATGATTTATTTTTATCAATTAGTAAAAAAACTGATTTAATTTTAGAAAAAATAATAATTCATAAATTAGATAAAGGCATTTTTTTTTCTTCTTTATCATTTTATAATCATAAAACTAAAAATAATTTTAGTATTGATGCCCGAACATCAGATGCAATCGCGATAGCGATTAGGTTTAATGCTCCAATATATACATATAAATCTATTCTAGATGCAGCAAACAACTTAATAGATTCTGACAAGAATACCGATGAAAGCGATGGAGATGATTTAAAGAAAAAAAATATAAAAGAAATAAAACCAACAAAAAAGAAGCTGCAAGAAATATTGAATCATGCAATTCACAAAGAAGACTATGAACTAGCTGCTAAAATAAGAGATCAAATAAAAAAATTATATGACTAATATAGAAACAATCATTAGAGGCTTAATTGGAATTTTATCTTTAATAGCAATTTGCTACTTATTTTCGTCTGATAGAAAAAAAATTAATTGGAGTATAGTTATTAAAGGCCTAATTATCCAAATAATATTTGCGATTTGCATTTTAAAAGTATCTTTTATAGAGAAAGTCTTTCAAAGTATTAGTAATATTTTTTTAGCTATTCTTGATTTCACAAAAGATGGATCTATTTTTCTTTTTGGAGAAACACTAGTTAATAACACATCATTTGGAGCAATTTTTGCCTTTCAAATATTACCAACAATTGTATTTTTTTCGGCTTTAACTAGCTCATTATTTTATTTAGGAGTGCTTCAAAAAATTGTTTACTTCTTTGCAATTATTATGAAAAAAGCTATGTCTCTCTCTGGTGCAGAAAGCTTAGCTGCATCTGGAAATATATTTTTAGGTCAAACTGAAGCTCCACTTTTAATCAAGCCTTATATAGTTAATATGACAAGGTCTGAGCTATTGTGTTTAATGGGAGGGGGAATGGCAACAATTGCAGGTGGAGTATTTATTGCTTTTACTGCTATGTTAGGGGAAAGCTTTGCTTCTCATTTATTAGCAGCATCAGTGATGTCAGCACCAGCAGCAATTGTAGCATGTAAAATTTTAATTCCTGAAGACTCTAAAGTTAATGAAGAAATGAAAATGTCAAATCAAAATATGGGCTCTAATATTTTTGATTCAATTACATTAGGGACAATTCAAGGAGTAAAATTAGCAGTTAATGTTGGAGCAATGTTATTAGTATTTGTAGCATTCATCTCTCTATTTAATGAAATTCTTTATATCATTGGAGAGTATAGCGGAACAAATAATTTTATAGAAAAAAATAGTGAAATATATACATACTTGTCATTAGAAATGATCTTTGGCTATTTGTTCTCTCCAATTGCCTGGTTAATAGGAATTCCATTTGAAGATATTTTACTTGCAGGCCAACTTTTAGGAGAAAAAACTGTGGCAAACGAATTTATTGCATATGAATCATTAGGTCAAATGATTCAAAGTCAATCTATTTCTCAAAAAACAACAATTATGGCTACATATTTTTTATGTGGATTTGCAAATTTTTTATCAATAGGTATCCAAATTGGCGGAATTGGATCACTAGCTCCAAGTAGGAGGTCAGAATTGTCAAAACTAGGAATTAAAGCGTTAATTGCAGGTACAATAGCCTCATTGTTAACTGCAGTAATTGTAGGAATATTATTATGAAACAATACTTAAAACTTTTAGATGATGTTCTAAATAATGGAACAAAAAAAACTGATAGAACTGGTACAGGAACAATTAGTATCTTTGGACATCAAAGTAAATATGATTTAGAAAAGTCCTTTCCGCTAGTCACTACTAAAAAAATTCACTTAAAATCTGTAATATATGAATTACTATGGTTTTTAAAAGGTAGCACAAATATCAAATACTTAACTGATAACAATGTGAAAATTTGGAATGAATGGGCAGACGAAAAAGGCGAATTAGGTCCAGTTTATGGGCATCAATGGAGATCATGGACAAAAAGTAATGGGGAGAAAATTGACCAAATCAAAAATTTAATTCATGATATAAAAAATAATCCTGATTCTCGAAGACTTATTGTAAGTGCATGGAATGTAGGAGACATTCCAGAAATGGCTCTGCCGCCATGTCACTCATTATTTCAATTTTATATTAATAATAACAAATTATCATGTCAACTATATCAAAGAAGTGCTGATGTCTTCCTAGGTGTTCCATTCAATATAGCTTCTTACGCACTTCTCACAATGATGATTGCGCAAGTTTGTAATTTAAAACCTGGACAATTTATACATACATTAGGGGATGCTCATTTATATCTTAATCATTTAGATCAAGCACGATTACAATTATCTAGGTCACCTAAACCATGTCCATCAATTAAAATCAAAAAAAGAAATAGTATTTTTGAATTTGAATATGAAGATTTTGAGTTAATTGATTATGACCCACATCCTCATATTAAAGCACCAATAGCAATCTAAATAGTGAAAATTAAATTAATTGTAGCAGCCTCAGAAAATAATGTCATCGGAATTAAAAATGATTTACCCTGGCATTTACCAGATGACATGAAATTCTTCAAAAGAAAAACCCAGGATAGCACTGTGATTATGGGTAAGAATAATTATTTATCTATTCCGCATAAATATAGACCATTAAAAAATAGAACTAATATTATATTAACAAAAGATGGAAGCTTTAAGGCCAAGGGATGCCTAGTTACACAAAGTGTAGAACAAGCTATAGAGATAGCTTATAATATAAATAGGAATAACATATTTATTATTGGTGGTGGAATGGTATATAAATATGCTATCGAAAATGACTTAGTAGACATAATATTTTTAACTAGAATTCATACACATATAGAAGGCGATACTTTTTTCCCTATTATCGATATGAAAAAATGGAAAAAAACAAAAGAATTATACCATCCAAAAGATGCAAATCACCAATTTGATTTCACATTTATAAAACTTGAAAAGATAGTAAATTAAATAACTCTTTTGATGTTACTTAATCTCATTTCATCTAATTTATTCTTGGCATATTTTATGTCAATTTTTAATTGTTGATTGATTGCTGTTTCATTAGGCATACTATATGATGCATCTAGGAACAATCTCTCACAAATAGATCTTAAACCACGTGCACCAAGTTTAAGATCATATGCGTAATCTACAATTAAGTCATATACCTTTGGGTGTATGATCAACTTAATTTGATCCATAGCAAATAGTTTTTCATATTGCTTAATTATAGAATTTTTAGGTTGAATAAGTATTTTTAATAGTATTTCCTTATCTAAGGAATCTAGATAAGTTAAAACAGGTAACCTACCAATTAATTCCGGAATTAAACCATATTTTCTGAGGTCTGACTGTAAAACATATTTTAAAAAGTTAGATCTTTTTTCGACCCTTTTATCCCTGTTGTAACCCAAAGAAATTGTTCTTAACCTGTCCTTAATAATATTATCAATTCCCGCAAAAGCACCACCGCAAATAAATAAAATATTTTTAGTATTTAGCTGTATAAATTTTTGATCGGGGTGTTTTCTGCCACCTTGTGGGGGCACATTAACTAAAGCGCCCTCCATCAGCTTTAACAGGGCTTGTTGAACACCTTCGCCAGAAACATCTCTTGTCAATGATGGATTATCGCCTTTTCTTGATATTTTATCTATTTCATCAATAAATACAATTCCTTTTTCTGCAAGTTTAATATCATAATTTGCAACTTGTAGAAGTCTAGTTAATAAGGATTCCACATCTTCACCTACATACCCAGCTTCGGTCATTGAGGTCGCGTCTACTATACAAAAAGGAACATTTAACATTTTGGCAATTATTCTTGCAAATAATGTTTTTCCAGTTCCAGTATCTCCTAAAATTAAAATATTTGATTTATCTAATTCTATAGAATCTTTATCGTTTTGACTATGCAATACTTTTTTGTAATGATTATAAACTGCAACAGAAAGAACTTTTTTAGCATAATCTTGACCTATTATGTATTGATCTAAGAATTCCTTGATTTTAGAAGGTTTAAATAATTTAATGTCATTCTTTAAATTAATGGATTCTTTTAATTTAATTTCTTCTTCTATAATTTTATTTGCTTGAGACACACATAAATCGCAAATATTTCCTGTATTTCCAGTTATTAAAACATTAACATCTGTTTTTTGCTTATTACAAAAAGCACAAATCTCAACTTTATTCTTATTCATTAATTGGATTATTTTTTTGAATCTGGCAATAATATTTCATCAATCATGCCATAATCAAGAGCCTCTTTTGATGTCATCCAAAAATCTCTATCACCATCTTTGGCTACTTCCTTATAGCTCTTATTGGAATGATTAGCTATAATGTCATATAATTCTTTTTTTAACTTTTCAATTTCACGTGCTGCAATTTGTATATCAGAAGCCTGACCTTGAGTCCCGCCCAGTGGTTGATGTATCATTACTCTTGAGTGCTTAAGAGAAGATCTTTTACCTTTTTCACCAGCACACAATAACACTGCTCCCATTGATGCAGCCATACCAGTACAAATTGTTGAAACACTTGAGGATATAAATTGCATTGTATCATATATACCAAGGCCTGCATAAACTTGACCGCCAGGAGTGTTTAAATAGATTTCAATAGATTGTTTAGGTCCTGTGGATTCTAAAAAAAGTAATTGAGCTTGTATAATATTTGCAACAGTATCATTGATGGGTACGCCTAAAAAAATAATTCGATCTTGCATAAGCCTAGAAAAGACATCCATAGTTACCTGTCTTCTGTTTTCTGTAATCTCTTCTGTAATAGTGGGATTAATATAATTTCCATAAGCAGAAGAATAACTATTAAGTGTCATACTACTTATTCCAATATGTTTAGTAGCAAATTTTTTAAATTCATTTGAAGAGTCCATGCAATTATTTTTGATTATTAGCTAATTTAATAAATTCATTCAAAGTTGTTTCCTTTTTATTTATTTTCATTTTGTCTTTGAAATACTTAACCAGCTCAATTACAACTAAATCATTCATCATTTGTTCTGCTTCTTTTTTATTTTTTAAAACATTTTGCACTATTCCATCTATTTCCTTATTCCCTAAGTTCATCCCTCCATAACTCTTCATTTGTGCAATAATACGACTCTTCGTGTAAGATTCTAATTGATCATTTGTGACCTTGATGTTATTTTCCGTACATATAGTATTTTCAATCAACTGCCAAGATAAATACTTTAGGTAATTAATGTATTCTTTATCAAATTCAGATTTAGAAAATTCTTTTTTAATATTTGATTTTAACCATTTTTTTAAAAATTCTTCTGGGAATTGAATTTTTACTTTATTGATAAAAAGAGCATGAGCATCATTAAATAGTTTTTTGTCAGATTCTTTTGAATACGTTTCAATTAAATCTGATTCAACTTTTTTCCTTAAATCTTTTTCAGATTCAATTTTTGCTTCAGGATAAGATTTTTTAAAAAAGTCTGTATTTAATTCAGCTGGCATGAGTCTACTTATATCCATAATTTTACAATCAAAATTTGAATCGATTTTTTCAGCATCTTCCTTTGAAATCTTTAACATTGAAGCTAAATCAATAATGTTGGTAAAAGCAATTTTTATAGGAATAATTATTGCATCGCCTTTTTTTAGTTTTAAAAAATCTTTTTGAATCTTTTCATCATTAATTTTATCAACCAAAATAGATGACGAATTAGAAATACCATCTTTTTTGGGTTTGTTTTCTTTGTCAAGTTCAACAAAACTCAAATTGATCATATCACCTTTTTTCATAGTATTAAAGGACTTAACACTTCCATATCTTTTTTGTAGTGAATTTATATGTTCGTCTATTGCTTTCTTGTCAGGTTTGATTAGCCAATAATCTATTTTTAACTTTTCAACTTTAGAAATATCAATTTGTGGTTGCAAACCAACTTCATACTCAAAAGAATAATTAACATCTTTTAGAAAATCTACTTTTGTATCTATAGGAATAGGATTGCCTAAAATAGATAATTTATTATCTGAGATGTGTTTTTGAATTGTACTAGAAAGTATTTTATTTATTTCTTCTACTTTTAATGGCAATTCATATTTTTGTTTTACTAATCCCATAGGCACCTTCCCCACTCTAAATCCTGGTAAATTTATTTTTTTCCTATAATCAGATAATGCATCCTTAAGAGCAGGTGCATAGTCGGATTCTTTAATATCAACAGAAATAATAACTGTATTAACTTGAGTTTCTTTTTGAGTTATTTTCATACTACCTTATTAATTAAATAATGTGGGCAAATATATGAAATCCACTTATGATTTTATCACTATAAAGCACTATCTTTATAATATGAGATTTTTTAGTTTACTTTTTTTGTGTTTTCAGCTAGTTGCTCAAAATGTAACTTGGACAAATAATACCACTCTGGTCAGAAGTTATTCTTCTCCTAGAACAACAGATTTAAATAATGACGGAATTGAAGATGTAGTGATTGGAGCCGGTGTAGATGGATTTCCAACTCCATATGGTGTTATTGCTATAAATGGAAATGATGGATCAACATTATGGACAGTAACAACACGAAATGAGATGTTTACAAGCCCCCAATTTTTTGATTATAATGGAGATAATATAGATGATGTTTTAATAGGAGGAAGGGATGCTGAACTAAGGTTAATAGATGGTCAAAATGGCAACATAATATGGGAATTTTGGGATGATGAAAATTTAAACCCAAACGATTATGGGTGGTATAATTTTTATACCTCGCAATTTATAAAAGATCAAAACGGTGATGGATTGCCTGATATTTTAACTGCAAATGGAGGAGATCATTCATTAGATGATAGTGAATTAGATCGCCCACCAGGTCACATAATGATTATCAATGGAATGACTGGAGATGCAATAAAAACAGCTGTAGTTCCTGACTCCAATGAAACATATATGTCTCCTTTAATATGTGACCTTAACGGAGATTCAAATCAACAAATTATCTTTGGTACAGGTGGAGAGACTATTGATGGTAACTTATGGATTTGTGATTTAAGCGATTTGCAAAATGAAGATCTTTCTAATGCTATTCCACTAATTCCAAATTCACAACTTGGGTTTATTGCACCACCTGCAATTGGAGATATTAATAATGATGGGGTTTTAGACATTGTTTGTCAGGGATTTAATGGCCAAATTACTGCTATAGATGGTAGTAATTATAGTATTTTATGGCAATACATGATAGCTAATACTGAGTCATCTGCCTCTCCTATAATCGGTAAGTTTTCAAATACCGACAATGAACTTGATATTTTTGCAACAATTTTTTCTGGAGGAATGTCATCATACAGTGACTACTATCAAGTATTAATTGATGGAGCCACCGGATCTGAACTATGGAAAGATAGTCTAGGACTAATTAATTTCTGTGCTCCCGTTGCATTTGACTCTAATTTAGATGGTAAAGACGAAGCTCTGATATCAGTAATTAATAATAATGGTAGTTATTTTGAAAATGAATTAATTATAATCGATTTTGTCAATCAAACTAATAACATATTCTTTGGTCCAATAGCTGGTGGAAATGTTTCATGTACTCCACAAATTAAAGATATAGATAATAATGGCTTTATTGATTTAATTTTTTCAGTTAGAGCAGATAGTTTAAATCCTTTTGGCGATGGTACATTTTATGAAAATGGTATTAATACAATGAAAATTTCCACTCCATTTTTTTTACCTAATGACAACATTAGCTGGGGAAGCTACATGGGGACTAATTTTGATGGACAATATAATGAAGGTTGTGCAGGAGATTTAGGCTTATTTGCATTTCCTAGCCAAGCATGTCCAGGTGAGAATAATGGTGAAATTAATCTTGTGACAACATTAGGATTACCCCCTTACACATATCTCTGGTCTAATGGGGAAACTACTGAAGATTTAAATAATTTAGCTCCAGGAAACTATAGTGTTATCGTGACTGACGCAAATGGTACATGTGCAACAATTACAAGAGAAATAAGTGAGTATCAAGCTACATTTTTTTCTCAAGCACCATCTTGTCCGGGAGGAAATGATGGAATGGCATACTTTAGTTCAAGTGGATGCAATTGTAACACTAGCTTTTGTCAATTTATTTGGGTTTTTGATGGAGATACTATAGCTCAAGGTGATGGAAGTACAGCAACTGAAACATATAAGTACTTATTTAATATTTCTGCTGGAACATACTCAGCTACAATTATTCATCCAAATGGATGTGAATTGGAACAAGAAATCATTGTTCCAGAAGGATCATTAGTTGATGATTATTTAATTACTAATGGGTGTGAAGGTGATAATGGTGGAAGTATTGACATAATGGTATCAGATTTATCTCATACATATTCATGGACCACTCTGGATGGCACCATACCATTGGGACAAGAAAATAATACTGACTTAACTGGTCTTGTAGCAGGAAATTATACTGTCACCATTTCAGACACAACAAGTTGTATACAAACAATTGATTTTGAAGTTGGATCAGATTATTATCCATATGATTGTAATAGTAATTGTTTTGATTCTAATACTACTATTGAAATAGAACCATTATCATACACAGCATGTTACGGAGATATAATCACTATAACTCCTCAAATAAGTGGAGGGTCTGGTAATTACTCATATATATGGCCAAATCAAAGTACCCAGAATACATTGGACTATAATTTTGATATATCAAATGGAGCTGTTCAAAATGTGGATTTCTCAGTAATTGATGTCT
>PBGD01000020.1 GCA_002718895.1 Flavobacteriales bacterium | reverse complement strand
GAGGATGATGAATCAAAACTATCTAAGCGTGCTCCAATTGTCACAATAATGGGCCATGTAGATCATGGAAAAACATCACTTTTAGATTATATTAGAAAAGAAAATGTCATTGCAGGTGAATCTGGTGGAATTACTCAGCATATAGGTGCTTATGAAGTAACTTTAGCAGATGATCGAAAAATAACTTTTATCGATACACCTGGGCATGAGGCTTTTACTGCGATGAGAGCCAGAGGAGCTCAAGTAACTGACTTAGCTATTATTGTAATAGCTGTTGATGATGATGTGATGCCTCAGACCAAAGAAGCTATTTCTCATGCTCAAGCTGCAAATGTCCCGATAGTTTTTGCATTTAACAAAATTGACAAACCTAATTCAAGTTCTAATAAATTAAAAGAACAATTGTCATCTATGAATCTTTTAGTTGAAGATTGGGGGGGTAAGTATCAAAGTCATGATATTTCTGCAAAAACAGGTTTAGGAATCGATGAGCTTTTAGAAAAAGTATTACTGGAGTCCGATTTGTTAGAATTGAAAGCCAATCCTGAAAGAAACGCCAGTGGAACTATAATTGAAGCTTCTTTGGATAAAGGGAAGGGATATGTTGCTACTATTTTAGTTCAAAATGGCACTTTGAAAAAAGGTGATTTTATTCTTGCTGGTCAATACACCGGTAAGGTAAAGGCTATGTTTGATGAAAGAGGTAATTTATTGAATCAAGCTGGGCCAGCTTGTCCAACTGCAATTTTAGGCTTAAATGGTGCTCCTCAAGCGGGCGATGGATTTAATGTAATGTCCGAAGAAAAAGAAGCAAAACAAATAGCCACTAAAAGAAATCAACTACAAAGGGAGCAAAGTATAAGAACTCAAAAGCATATTACATTGGATGAAATCGGAAGAAGGCTTGCGATCGGAGATTTTAAAGAATTAAATATTATTGTTAAAGCTGATGTTGATGGTTCGATTCAAGCTTTGAGTGATTCTTTTTTAAAATTAACATCTGACCAAATTCAAGTTAATGTAATTCATAAAGGAGTTGGGCAAATTACCGATTCTGATGTTTTACTAGCTTCTGCATCAAATGCAATTATTATAGGTTTTCAAGTTAGACCATCTGTTTCTGCAAGAAAATTAGCTGATAAAGAATCAATTGATATTAGAATGTATTCCGTTATATATGATGCAATTAATGCTGTTAAAGATGCCCTTGATGGTATGCATGAGCCCGAGTTAAAAGAAGAGATAATTGGTAATGTAGAGATTAGAGAGGTTTTTAAAATACCTAAAGTTGGTTCTATTGCTGGTAGTTATGTCACTGACGGGAAAATTGAAAGAAATTCTGAAATTAGATTAATTAGAGAAGGAATTGTTATTTATTCTGGTAAATTAGCTTCTTTAAAAAGATTTAAAGAAGATGTCAAAGAGGTTTCAAAAAATTATGAGTGTGGGCTAAATATTGAAAACTTTAATGATATAAAGGTTGGTGACGTAATTGAGGCATTTAATCAGGTAAAATCTTAAAAATTTTCCTCACTCAAAGGAACTTTAATAATAAAGCAATCTGGAAAATGTTTTTTGATTTCATTTATTTTTTTTTCAGCAGTTACTTTTTTCATAAAATACTCAGTTGTGACTTTGAAGAAAGGAGCTTCATAAAAAAAGTCAGCTGAAAAATTAGGAAAGAGTTCTTCATATTTTTTTTTCACTTTCCAAGTAGAGTAACGATTTTCATTGTGATATAATTGAATTTTATACACATTAATTTTCTTCTCAAAAAAACTATTATATGTTTTGAAAATTTTTTTAATTTCATCACTTTTTTCGATGAATAGATTTTGATTTAAATTGAATTTGTTTTGACTGTATGAGTAGAAAAGTGATGAAAAGATGATGAAAATGCACAGAATTTTTTTTTTCATTTCAGGGTCTTTATTTAGATTGATTCTAAATTAACAATTTCTTTAAATTTACATATATTTTTTCATGTTTTTATACAAATAGATTTTTATATTTGTAACCTAATTTTTAATGTCAATAATGTTTAGTAAAACAATATTATATTTCGCATTCTTTTTCTTGACTCTTGTTCCATATTTTTCTAATGCGCAAGTTGATTACCTTATAGGTCATGACATTAAAAAGGGAGAGGAGTTATATAAAGCTAATTGCACCAGTTGTCACAAATTAGGGGATGAAAAAAAAGCTAGGCTAATTGGTCCTGGATTAAACCCTGAAATATTTGAGGAGTACACGGAAGAATGGTTAATTAGTTGGATAAAAAATTCATCAGCTCTTATTGAAAGTGGAGATGAGCAAGCAATTGCAATATTTGAAGAATACAATCAAAGCGTCATGACTGCATTCCCTACGTTTTCTGATGATGATGTAAGAGATATACTTGCTTACATTGAAAACCCTCCTGTGGAAGAAGTTTCGATTGTTGAAGTTTTAGATGTTGAGGATGTTCAAAAGGAGTCGATAAATACTCAGTCGCTACTCTTAATAGCTTTAGTTTTATTTTCAATATTAGGTTTTTTAGTTTTTATCAAAAATTCACTTAAAAAGGCCTCAAAAATTGAAGAAACTATTTTTCAAGGTTTTAAGAAATGGGTGTTGAGCAATTTAGTTATTGTAATAATAATTGCTCATTTAGGAGTTTTATGTTTAATTGTTTTAGGATGGCAAAGTCTATCCAAAATTGGAATATCGCAAAATTATCAACCTGCTCAACCAATTGAGTTTTCTCATAAAGTTCATGCTGGTCAACAGGGAATAGATTGTAACTACTGTCATTCAAGTGCAAGAAAAAGTAAACATTCAGGAATACCTTCAGCTAATGTTTGTATGAATTGTCACGCTAATATTGTTGAAGGCCCTAAGCATGGGACTAAAGAGATTGCTAAAATTTATAAAGCTGTAGGTTACGATGTTGACACGAGATCATATATTGAAGGATATGAAGAGCAACCAATTAAATGGGTTAGAATTCATAATTTACCTGATTTAGCTTATTTTAATCATTCTCAACATGTTGTAGCTGGCGGTTTAGAATGTCAAGAGTGTCATGGTGCTATTGAAGAAATGGATGAGGTTTATCAAAAAGAAAAATTAACAATGGGTTGGTGTATAAATTGTCATCGTGATAGTAAAATTGATTTAGATAACCCGTATTATCACGGTTATAACGATTGGATTGAAAAACATAAGAAAGCAGATTTAACAGTGGAGAACATTGGTGGTTTGGAATGTGGAAAATGTCATTATTAAAGTAAAATGAAAGAGCAAAAAAAATATTTTAAGAGCCCATATTTAAAAGGGAACGAAGATTTTCTTCATAAAGAATTTTCTGACAAGTTACCTGTTGATCACTTTCTTGCAGATCAAAAAGAAAATAATTACGGAACAAGTAGAAGGGATTTCCTGAAGTTCTTAGGATTTAGTACTGCGGCTGCAGTTTTATCTTCTTGCGAATCACCAATTCAGAAATCTGTTCCATATCTTAACCAACCTGAAGAAATAATACCAGGTGTAGCAAACTTTTATGCAAGTACGTATTATCAAGAAAATACTTTTGCAAGTATTTTGGTAAAGACTAGAGAAGGTAGGCCAATTTCAGTTTCTGCTAATAAAGATTATGAAAAGATAACTTCTCACAGTGGTGGATTAAATTCTAGGGCATATGCAAGTGTGCTATCTCTATATGATTCTAATAGATTAAAATCACCTTTAAAAAATAACAATGAGGTTTCGTGGGATGAGTTAGATAATGAAGTCATTAAGTCATTGAATCAGATATCAAAAACTAAAAACAAAATAGTTTATTTATCTCCCACTATAATTAGCCCGTCTCATAAAAAAATACTTGAATCATTTCAAAAAAAATATAATAACCTTGAAGTTGTATACTATGACCCTATTTCAAAGTCAGCAATTATAGAAGCTAATAAATCTTGTTTTGGAGAGTCATTTATACCAACATACAATTTTGATAAAGCCAAAGTCGTAGTTTCTTTTGAAGCAGATTTTTTGGGCGATTGGCTTGATGCAAGTCATGGGAGAAAATATAGTTCTCGTAGAAATCCAGGAACAAATATGTCTAAACATTATCAGTTTGAATCTTTACTGACCTTAACTGGTTCCAACTCTGATAAAAGAGTACCTGTAAATCCGGATGAACAATTAAAATACTTAATGTATATTTTTTCAAAATTAAGTATGACCAAACAAGAGGTTGTTATAGAAAATTTAAATCACAAAGCAATACTTGATAACATTTGCAAAGAATTACAAGAAAACCAAGGAGAAAGTTTAGTCATTTCAGGTAGTAGTGATCCTCAAAACCAAATTATAGTTAATGCTATAAATTATTTACTTGATAACTATTCAAAAACTATTGACTACAACAATAAATCAAATCTATATAGTGGAGTTAATTCAATCTTTAAAAGATTTTTAGACGATGTTGAGGCAAATAAAGTTGGGGCATTAATAATTAATGATTTAAATATCATTTATAATGTTCCTCAACTCAGAGATAAGTTAAATAATATTAAACTTAAAGTTCAAATTACTGACTCAAAAAATGAAACTAGCAAGTATATGGATTTCGTATGCCCTAAGTCTCACTTTTTAGAATCATGGGGAGATGCTAACCCATATACAGCAATATATGCAATTCAACAACCGACAATAAATCCACTTTTTAACTCAAGAGAATCTGAGCAAATTTTATTAAAGTGGTCTGGTTACGAGGAATCATATTACAATTATTTAAAGACATTTTATAAAAATATGTCTTTTAAAAAGTCATGGAATAAAATTTTACATGATGGGTATTGTGAAATTGATTATAAAAGAAATGATTATATTTTTTCTTCAAAGGTTGCTAAAGATATCACAAAAAATTACAACCCAAGTCAATCTAATAAAAATGATACATTTTTAGTCTTATATTCTAAGATATCTATGGGCCAAGGATATCAGTCTAATAACCCATGGTTGCAAGAACTACCTGACCCTGTAACTAAAGTAACTTGGGATAACTACTTAACAATTAACCCAGTTCATGCTAAAAAATTAGGTTTGAAAAATTGGCATGTTTCTAATGGTGCTCTAAATGGAGATGTTGTTCTAATTAAAATGGGTGAAAAGAGTATAAAAGCCCCTGTCTATATCCAGCCTGGTCAAAAACAAAATGTATTAGGTCTTTGTTTTGGTTATGGTCGGACGGAAGCTGGTAAGGTAGCTAGTGGAGTTGGCGTAAACGCTTTTGAGATACATGACAATTTTAACTTAGTTCAAAAAAATAATTTTTCAATTACCAAAGTTGAAGGTGTTGAGCATGAGTTTGCATGTACTCAAAATAGTCATACAATGATGGGTAGAAGTATTGTTAAAGAAACAACTTTGAATGAATACCTTAAAAACCCAAAATCTGGTAATGAAGATTTTAAACTAGAATCATATAAGGGGAAGGTTTCCCCTAGTGAGTTAAATCTTTATCAAGAGTGGGAGCCATCTGTACATTTTTGGAACATGTCTATTGATCTTAGTAAGTGTCATGGATGTGGGGCATGCGTAATTGCTTGTCATGCTGAAAATAATGTGCCCGTGGTAGGTAAAGAAGAGGTTAGAAAAAATAGAGATATGCATTGGCTTAGAATTGATAGATATTATTCTAGCGATATGACAAAAGATCTAGCCGAAGAAAAGGGAATTGGTGCTATTGAAATGTACAAGATGATGGAGGAGCCAGCAAGTGAAGAAAATTTAGAAGTTGTTTTTCAACCGGTAATGTGTCAACATTGTAATCAAGCACCTTGTGAAAATGTTTGTCCTGTTGCTGCTACCACCCATTCAAATGAAGGTCTTAATCAAATGACTTATAATAGATGTATAGGAACAAGATATTGTATGAATAATTGTCCATATAAGGTAAGAAGGTTTAATTGGTTTAATTATAAAGACAATGATAATTTTGACTTTAACATGAACGATGATTTAGGTAAAATGGTTTTAAATCCAGATGTTACTGTTAGAGCTAGAGGTGTTATGGAAAAATGTTCTATGTGTATTCAAAATATACAAAAAACAAAATTAGACGCTAAGAGAGAAAGAAGAAAAGTTAGAGATGGAGAAGTTAGTATTGCTTGTGAGACTGCGTGTGATACAGGCGCTATAGTATTTGGAGATGCTCTTGATTCAAACAGTAGAATAAGTAAGGAGAAAAAACATCCTAGAACTTATGCATTGTTAGAAGAGTTAAATACACAACCCTCAGTTTTTTATAAAACAAAAGTTAGAAATAAAAATAAAATAAATAAAAATGTATAGGTCACCAGTTAGAGAGCCATTAATAACAGGAAATAAAGATTTACATGATATCACAGTTGATATAGCTAGACCTATTGAGACAAGTGCAAACAAATGGTGGTGGTCATTGTTTATTGTTTCGGCTATTGCTATGCTTTGGGGTTTTGGATGTATTGCATATACAATTGGAACTGGAGTAGGGGTTTGGGGTTTAAATAATACAATTGGTTGGGCTTGGGATATTACTAATTTTGTTTGGTGGGTTGGTATAGGTCACGCGGGTACTTTGATTTCTGCTGTTCTATTGTTATTTAGACAGAATTGGAGACTTTCTATAAATAGAACCTCTGAGGCTATGACTATTTTTGCTGTTATGCAAGCTGGATTATTTCCTCTTATACATATGGGTAGGTTATGGGTTGGTTTTTGGGTTTTTCCTCTTCCAAATCAATATGGTCCTTTGTGGGTAAACTTCAATTCCCCTTTGCTTTGGGACGTATTTGCTATTTCAACTTATTTTTCTGTATCACTTGTTTTCTGGTACATGGGCCTAATTCCTGATTTTGCTATGATTAGGGATAGAGCTATTAAACCAATTACAAAAAAAATATATTCGTTTTTATCCTTCGGATGGAGTGGAAGGGCTAAACATTGGCAACGTCATGAGGTTATGTCTTTAGTTTTAGCAGGATTGTGTACTCCTTTAGTTTTATCGGTTCACTCGATTGTTAGTATGGACTTTGCAACATCAGTTATTCCTGGTTGGCATACAACAATTTTTCCTCCTTACTTCGTTGCTGGAGCTATTTTTGGTGGTTTTGCTATGTGTCAAACACTGCTTTTAATTGCAAGAAAAGTAGTCAATTTAGAAGATTATATTACCATGACCCATATTGAATACATGAACATAATAATTCTCGTAACTGGATCAATCGTTGGTTGTGCTTATATTACTGAGTTGTTTATTGCTTGGTATTCAGGTGTTGAGTTTGAGCAATATGCTTTTTTAAACAGAGCTACTGGACCTTATTGGTGGGCTTATTGGGCTATGATGACATGTAATGTTATTTCTCCACAACTAATGTGGTTTAAAAAACTAAGAAGAAATATATTATTCACTTTCATAATTGCTCTTTTTGTTCATATTGGTATGTGGTTTGAAAGATTTGTAATTATTGTAACGTCTCTTCATAGAGATTTTTTACCATCTAGTTGGTCAATGTTTTCACCTACCTTTGTAGATTTAGGTATTTTCATTGGAACAATAGGTTTTTTCTTAGTACTTTTCTTAATCTACGCTAGAACATTTCCTGTTATTGCTCAAGCTGAATTAAAGACAATTGTTAAAACAAAAAGTTCAAAGTATAATAAAAATAAAAATGGAGAATAAAGTTATTTATGGTTTATACGGTGATGATGATCACGTTTTAGCAGCAACGAAAAAAATTGTTTCTAAGGGATATAGGGTTAATGAAGTTTATTCACCCTATCCAGTACATGGGCTTGACACCGCCATGGGCTTAAATTATAGTAGACTTGCTATTACTTCATTTATGTATGGGTTATTGGGTTTTGGTCTCATAACATTGTTAATGTGGTTCATTATGATATCAGATTGGCCAATGATTATTGGAGGAAAGCCAAATTTTTCTTATGGTCAAGCCCTACCTGCTTTTATCCCTGTAACATTTGAAGCAACAGTTTTTTGTGCCGCTCATTTGATGGTTATAACTTTTTTATTTCGATGTGGATTATTTCCTGGTTCTTCTTCAAGAAACCCAGACCCTAGAACTACTGACGATAAATTTTTGATGGAAGTTTCAGAATCAGATCCTAAAAAAATCACAGAAATTAAAAAGATAATGAAAGAATGCGGCGCAGAGGAGGTTAATGTAAAAAATTCTGTTAAAGAATTGATGGATGAGATTGATGGTGAGTTATCTAAAAAAAATAAAGTTTCAAAAAGAAGAAAAGTAAAAAAAAGTAATTCTTCTTTTTTGACTAATATAATTAATAAAATAAAGAGAAAATGATTAGGGTTATTCTTATAATATTTGTCTGTTTTGTTTTTTCTTCATGTGGAGATTCGGCCTCTGATGGAATTAAAACAAGTGATAAACCTGGATATGAGTACATGCCAGATATGTATAGGTCACATGCTTATGAAACTTATACAATGAATCCTAATTTTTCTGATAGTATGACAGCAAGAAAGCCAGTTAAAGGGACAATACCAAGAGGTTTTATTCCATTTGAATATGAAAATACTTTGGACGACTTTAAAAGAGCTGCTTTGGAGTTAAAAAACCCATATGAAAGATCAGAAAAAAATATTGAACAAGGTAAGCAGTTATATGGAATGTTTTGTGCTCATTGTCATGGACAAAATGGTGATGGAAAAGGTTCGATTACTCACCCAGTTTATAGCGCAATTCCAGCTTATTATGATGATGTTATGATAAGACCTAGATCACAGACCACAATGAAATATCTTGAAGATGGTCATCTTTACCATGCAATTTACTATGGTTATAACGCTATGGGTCCTCATTATAATTTAGTATCTGATGAGGAGAGATGGAAAATAGTTTTATATGTTAACGAATTACAAAATACAGAAAAATAAATGTATAGAATAACAAAAGATATTAAGCGTTTCTCAACAATTTTAATTTTGATTGGAGTTGTAGCTATTTCGTATGGTTTTTTTCAATCATTAACAGCTACAAGCGACGATGAAATTAAATATACAGTTAAAAAAATAGCAAATGAGTTAGATTTAAAATTGAAAGTTAAGTTAGAAAATGAAAAATACAATGACGTTGGTTATTGGATGGATGAAAATGATGAAGTTATAATAAAAACTGGTGATAAAAGTAAATATGAAGACGGCACTAAAGTAGTAATTACTGAAATTAACACAGATGGTGAAGGTGGGTATAGTTTCTCAACCAAAAAAGATAAAAAAGTTGATTATTCTGAACTTATTTATAAAGTTGAAAAGAAATTAAATTGTAGTATTGATTCAAGTCACATTCATAGTGTTGAGGATGTAATATATTCGGCAAAGCATTATTTTCATGCAAAAAGTCAAAGAGTTTGGTCAAGTCTTCTTATATCGACTTTATTTTTTCTCATGATTTCTGTTGCTGCAACCCTTTGGTGGGCCTTGCAATATGTTGCTCAAGCTGGTTGGTCTGCGCTACTTTTAAGGGTTCCAATGGCTATTACATCCTTTATTCCTTATGGAGCATTTATTTTAATTTTTATTCTTGTTACAGGTGGCATACACTGGCATCATACATTTCATTGGATGGCAGAAGGTATTAATGATCCTTTAGATCCTTATTATGATGAAATTATAGCTAACAAGTCTGCTTATTTGAATATTCCATTTTTCATGTCTAGATCATTTATCTATTTGTTGGGATGGATGTTCTTTGCTTATCTATTAAAAAAGTACTCTCTCAAAGAAGATGTTTATGGAGGAGGTCATAGTATGAAATGGTATAATAAGAGTTTCAAAGTATCAGTATTATTTGTTTTATTTTTAGGAGTTACTTCTTCATCCGCAGGTTGGGATTGGATAATGTCAATAGATACTCATTGGTTCAGTACATTATTTTCTTGGTACGCTTTAGCTTCATTTTTTGTGTCTGCTTGTGCTTTTATTGCAATCATCACAATCTATTTAATGTATAGCGGATACTTTAAAGAACTAAATAATAGTCATATGCATGATTTTGGGAGATATTTATTAGCATTTAGTATTTTTTGGACGTATCTTTGGTTTGCCCAATATATGTTGATTTGGTATTCAAATATACCTGAGGAAGTCGCATACTATCAAGAGAGATATGAGTATTATTATCCTATGATAATAATAACATTGTTAATTAATTTTATAACGCCTTTTTTACTATTAATGAAACGTTCTTCTAAAAGATCAAAGGGTCAACTTTTATTTGTTGCATGCTTAATTGTATTAGGTCATTACTTTGATGTCTTTTTAATGATTACACCAGGAACCATGCACGATCATTGGCATCTAGGTTTTATTGAGATTGGGACGTTTCTAGGATTTTTAGGTTTGTTTGTCTTAATTGTGTTTAGAAATCTTTCTAAACATCAGTTAATTCAAAAAAATCATCCTATGATAGGAGAAAGTGAACATCATGAAATACATATACATTAAATAGAAAACTGTGGATATAAATTTTATTTTAAAAATATTAATTGGACTCTTAATCATAGTAACTTTTTTTCAAGTTATTAGATTAATTGAATTATCATCAAGATTAGCTGAAAATAGAGATCAAGTAACTGATAAATCAAATTTTTATAACGGATTATTGCTTTTATTATCTGGTATAGGTTTATTAGCTTTCTTTTTTTGGCAACGGGCAGAATGGGGTCATCTTACCTTACAAGCTCCAGCATCAGAACATGGTGTTTTGATTGATCAATTATGGGACACTACAATGGGATTAATTATAGTTGTCTTTTTAGTATTACAACCTATTTTATTTGGATTTTCTTATTTGTACAGGGGAAGAAAAAATAGAAAGGCTTATTTTATTAGTCATAATAATAAGTTAGAGATTTTTTGGACAGCAATACCCACAGTTGTTTTGTCTGTTCTTATTGTTTATGGATTAATCGTTTGGGGTAATGTTACAGATGTCAATAATGCTAAAGGTGGAATACAAATGGAGGTTTATGCTAAACAGTTTGGATGGACAATAAGGTACTCAGGTGAGGACAATAAATTAGGAGATGGTCATGTTAGGTTTTATGCACCAACCAATCCTCTTGGAGTTGTTACAGAAAATATGTTTAATTTACAGTCAAAAGAGTTAGAATCAAAAATCAACTCTGATAAAGAAAAATTATTAACCGAAAAAAATATATCTAAGAAAAAAAGTATTTCTGATAGAATTGAAAGAAATATAGCAAAAAATCAAATGTATAAAGCTTACTATAACTCTATTTCAGAAGAAGAAAGGTTAGCTGGAGAAGATGATATAGTAGTTTCTGAGTTATACCTTCCTGTTAATCAGAAAGTGGCTATGAAATTTAGATCACAAGATGTAATACACTCAGCTTATATGCCTCACTTTAGAGCACAAATGAATTGTGTGCCAGGATTGTCAACACAGTTTGTATTTACTCCAACTATGACTACAAAAGAATATAAAGAGTATTTAGGTAATCCTGATTTTGACTATGTATTACTTTGTAATAAAATTTGCGGAAACGCGCATTATAATATGAAGATGAAAATAGTTGTTGTCACTCAAGAAGAGTATGATATTTGGCTTAAAGAACAAGCAGAAACAAGAATGATTAAAAATATGTAAATATGGGACACCATCATAAAGAGAACTTTTTTTCAAAATATATATTTAGCATGGATCATAAAATGATTGCTAAACAATTCCTATTAACAGGTATGTTTATGGGAGTTGTGGCAATGGTTTTATCCGCTTTATTTAGAATGCAATTAGCAAATCCAGGATCAAAAAATCCAATACTTGAATTTTTATTAGGTTCTAATTATGTTACTGAGGCTGGGGCTATGACTCCAGATGCTTATTTAGCATTAGTAACAATACATGGAACTATCATGGTTTTCTTTGTTTTAACAGGTGGTTTAAGTGGAACGTTTGCCAATTTATTAATACCACTTCAGTTAGGCGCTCGAGATATGGCCTCAGGTTTTATGAATATGCTTTCATATTGGTTTTTCTTTTTATCTAGTGCAATAATGATTGCATCGTTTTTTGTAACTGGTGGCCCAGCAAGTTCAGGTTGGACAATTTATCCACCATTAAGTGCTATGGAGCTTGCAATTGATGGGTCGGGTCTTGGTATGGATTTATGGCTAATAAGTATGACCTTATTTATAGTTTCTTCACTATTAGGTGGTTTAAATTATATTGTAACTATTTTAAATTTAAGAACTAAAGGTATGTCAATGACTAGGATGCCTTTAACAATGTGGGCAATTTTTGTAACAGCAATTTTAGGAGTTTTGTCATTTCCTGTTTTACTTTCCGCTGCATTATTACTTGTTTTTGACAGAACAATGGGGACTAGTTTTTACTTATCTGATATAATGTTAGCAGAAAATGGGATTATGCAGGTACTTGCTCACGATGGAGGGAGCCCAGTTTTATTTCAACATTTATTCTGGTTTCTAGGTCACCCTGAAGTATATATTGTTTTATTACCTGCTTTGGGTATTACATCTGAGATTATAGCTACCAATTCAAGAAAACCTATTTTTGGATATAGAGCAATGGTTGGATCTATCTTTGCAATTGGTTTTTTATCATTTATTGTTTGGGGTCATCATATGTTTATTACTGGAATGAATCCATTTTTAGGTTCAGTTTTTGTCTTCACAACTCTTTTAATTGCAATTCCATCTGCTATAAAAGTTTTCAACTATTTAGCTACTCTTTGGAGAGGTAATTTACAATTTACCCCAGCTATGCTATTTTCCATTGCATTAGTTTCAACTTTCATTACAGGGGGGTTGACAGGTTTAATTTTGGGAGATAGTGCTTTAGATATAAATGTTCATGATACATATTTTGTTGTTGCTCACTTTCATATTGTAATGGGATTGTCTGCAATTTTTGGCATGCTTGCTGGAGTTTATCATTGGTTTCCAAGGATGTATGGAAGATTAATGAATTTAAAGTTAGGATATGTACATTTTTGGGGAACTTTTATTTGTGCTTACGGTACATTTTTTCCAATGCACTTTTTAGGAATGGCAGGGTTACCAAGAAGGTATTATGACAACTCTGCTTATCCTATGTTTGATGAACTAATTAGTATAAATGAAGTAGTTAGTTTTTTTGCTATTGCAGGAGCTCTAATTCAGGTTATTTTCTTTTTTAACTTCTTTTATAGTATGTATAGAGGAACTAAATCTCCGCAAAATCCATGGAAGTCTAATACTTTGGAGTGGACAGCTCCTGTTGAGCATATGCATGGAAATTGGCCAGGTGAGATACCAACGGTTCACCGTTGGGCGTACGATTATTCTAAGCCAGGTAAAAAAGAAGATTTTGTTCCACAAAATGTTCCTTTGAGTAAAGGGGAAAAAGAGCATTAATTAATTTAGAAATTAATTCACTATATTGTCAATAATGACAGACGATTTAACGAATTTTTCTGAACAGTCTCAAGAAGAAAATTATTTACATGAGCTAAGGCCAAAATTATTTGAAGACTTTTCAGGTCAACAATCAGTAGTTGATAACCTTAAAATTTTTGTTGAAGCAGCAAATCAAAGAAATCAAGCTCTGGATCATGTTTTACTTTATGGTCCTCCAGGTTTAGGAAAAACAACTTTAGCTTCAATTATTTCTAATGAATTGAATGCTAATTTGAAATTTACATCTGGGCCGATTCTAGATAAACCAGGAGATTTAGCAGGTTTACTTACTAATTTAGAAGAAAGAGATGTATTATTTATTGATGAAATTCATAGATTAAGTCCAGTGGTCGAAGAATATTTATACTCAGCAATGGAAGATTTTAGAATTGATATAATGATTGAGAGTGGTCCAAGTGCAAAGTCTGTTCAAATTAACTTAAATAAATTTACATTAATTGGAGCAACCACTAGAGCAGGTTTATTATCTGCACCATTAAGAGATCGTTTTGGAATTGTTTCAAGACTCGAATATTATGGTGTCGATGTGTTATCTAAAATTGTAACAAGATCAGCAAAAATAATAGATGTGCCTATTCAAAAAACATCAGCTGAAAAAATTGCAGGTAGAAGTAGAGGAACTCCAAGAATTTCAAATTCATTATTGAAAAGAGTAAATGATTTTGCCTTAATTAAAGGAAATGGAACTATTGATGATAAAATAACAGACTATGCTTTATCATCACTTAATGTAGATGTAAATGGTTTAAATCAAATGGATAAGGATATCTTAATTACTATAATTGATAAGTTTAATGGTGGTCCAGTTGGTTTGTCAACTATAGCAACTGCTGTTGGTGAAGAAGCTAATACTATTGAAGAAATTTATGAACCTTTTTTAATTCAACAAGGTTATTTGAAAAGAACTAAAAGAGGAAGGCAAGCCACTGCTTTAGCCTATAAGTACTTGAATAGAAAGTTTAAAAATTCAAATGACACTTTATTTTAACTAGAATTTATATAAGAGGTTAAAACTTAAACCTGTATTATATTGTCCTCTATTTAAACCATAAACTTCTCCGGAGGAGTGTTTTCTAATGGGAAAAATAGAGTTTGATCCTCTTATATTTATGTAGTAATTTTTATTTAATTCGTATATAATTCCAATTAGGATAGCTGATTCAATTCGATTAACCTCTCTTGATATTATTTCATAAAAATCAACTTCTTCTTTTTGTTTTATTAAAATATTTATTGCGTTACCAAGTTCTAATTTAATTTTTTCATGAATTTTTAATGAAAATAAAATTGGGACACCAACATAATTTAAATTAAAGTTATAATTATCATTTGAGCTTAAGGAGTTATTATTTATAGATTGATTTTGTATTGAATTATTTGAATTTTGTTTACTGCCTTTAGTTAGATACTGTAATTCAAGTTGAATGTTGATCCAGTCTAACTTTCTATTTATAAATAACCCAACTCTTGGTCCAAATTTATTAAACCCACTGTAGTTATCGTTAGAAACTTGAGTTGTTGATAATCCTACAATAATTCCTGATTCAAATTTTTGGGAATATAATAGAAATGGAAGAAATAAAATTAAAAAAAAATATTTCATTTATTGTTCAATGTATTTTTGCTCAGCTTGAATAATCTCATTAGTATCTTCATTATATACGTATGCAATAATTGAACATTTATAAAGATCATAAATGTTAGAGTTTAAATAAGGGAAAGAAAAGTTTTTAATTATATTTACTTGATTTAAATCAATTAATTCTCCCCACGTTCCATTTAATGATGTTCTGAAAATATGGTTGTGTTCATAGTCAGGGATTTCTTCCTTTCCGTCTTCTTGACCTGAAATAATTTCATCTTCAGAAATTACTACAACTAGTTTAAAATTACCATTCACTTCATTAAGTTTTTCTAATTCAATAGTAATGTTTAATGATGAATTTAACGTTTCTTCAAAATCAATATTAATATCAAGTTTTGGTTCAATAGGGTTATTGTTTTGATCAAATAATAAATTATTAACATAATTACTAGTTGCTAAATCTTCAGGTTTAAAAACCCATAAATTAGGTTCTTTTTCTTTTCTGTTTAATAAAATCTTTGGAAGGTTAAGTGCACCAAATGTATTTCCGATTTCTGTTCCCTCAGGAGTTCTAAAATCCTCTGTAAAAGGAGGTGCTCCTGGATTTGTAAATAAAGTTCCTTCAGGGTGGTAGGCTAATACTATGATATGATCGCAATAAATATTTTTTTCATTTTCAATTATTCTAGCAGCATTTGGGCAAGCACTACATCTATGACCAGTAAACTCTTCTATCAAAATTTTTTTTATTATGTTTTCTGAGTTTCCACAATAAGGGTCTAGTAATTCTTCATCTACTGTAAATGGTGGGGAAATTTTATCACAAGAAAAAGATAAAAAAATAAAAAATATAAATACGAATCGATTAATTTTCATTATTTAAAAAGAGTAAGTAAAGTTAATACTAAATCCATTAGAAGCAGGAACTTCTCGACAAACACCACCTACACAAAAAAGCCCTGCTCTTACTTTTCCATATCGCAATTCAATTCTATGTGAATCTTTAACAAGTCCTGTTGTCACTGAGTAGTAATGATTTGCTGAATTTGGGTGTCCGTAATTGAAAAGGTCTTGAGCTGAGAAAAAGAAACTACCAAGATTAAATTCTATCATACCCATGCCCCAATTTCCAAAATGTTGTTTAGTTTGTAAATGTTGAATTTCTGTTTTGATTGTGTGTCTTGATTTTAATTTATACTCAGTTTCTAAAATAAAAATATTAGCAAATATTTTTTCTTCTGAACCGTTAATTGTGAGTTGAGATTTTAGAATTTTATCATTATTGAATACGTTTATGTAAGTTGTATTCAACTTGAGCTTTTTATTAATTTTTTTCTTTAGAGTAATATTTAATTCTTGAAATATTTTTTCATCACCAAATTTGAAAAAGTTTGACTCATAGCCATATGTCCCGCTAATGCCGATTGTGTTTGTGTCAATTGGATTTGTTTTATGTAATGTGTAGCAGTTTGAAAAATTAACATTTAACTCTGTTCCGTATTTACCTCCTAGTAAACTATTCTTTGGGATTTTATAAAAAAAATCAAATTGCATCCCTGTTTCACCATTCGGTTGTGTGACATACGGATAAAGAGTAGCTAGGGAATAACTTTGTTGTTTATTTAATGAAGTAAGAAAATTAATATTCAGTTGAGTAAGTTCAGCGTTTCTGTCTGAGCGAAAGCTCATATTGTCAACTCTTTTACCACTTAAAACTATTCCCAGACCTTTTTTCGAATAGCTTCCAGAAAGAATTAGAGAATTTCCGTTTTTGTATATCAATCCGTTATCAGGATTTGGGTCATTTATTTTATTGGCGTATTCACCATCAAAATTCCAGCGTCCTCTACTTATATTTATTCTACTAGACCATGCCCCAACGTTTTCAGGTAAGATATATTGGGTTGAGTTATCTTCTTCAAATTTTGTAACAAAACTTCCACCTAAGCTAACAGTTGTTTTAGATTTTTTAAATATATAATCATTTAAATAAACTTGAGCGTCAAAACCTCTGACTAAACCATCACCTAATTCCCAATAATTTCTTTGCTTTCCAATAATTCCAATTAAGTCAATTCCTGAGCTTGGTCTGTATTTGATTCTTGCGCCATACATTGAATTATCAATACCCAAATTTGGATCAAAATAGCTACGAAATAGAATACCACTACCAAATTGATCGTAAAAATTACCTAGAGTAATGTCCAAATTCCATTTTTGGAATTGAATAAATTTATTAGAAATCCCACCTCCTTCATAACGTTTCAAGTCAGGGATTGGATTACTGTGCAATTCAAATCTAGACCCAACTCTTAAGTAGTCTTTAAAATCTAAAGTAAGATTTAAATAATTTTGAGAGCTGGGATCTCTTTTTTCAGCACCTATCGAGCTATCTTCTTCAAATGTTTGTCCGTTTATTTGAATGTCACCATAAATTGAAAATTTTTCTTGAGAAAAAGAACTAAAAACAAAAATTAAACTAAAAGCTAGTATGATAAATTGCTTCATTTTAATTAACTAGTTTTAGTACTTTTTCATAAAGTTCTTCTTCTTGACCATCTGTGTAACCTATATGTTCAGAAACTATTATATTTTTTCCATTTAATAGAAAAGTATGGGGGATGGAATTAACTCCTAAAGCTCTTTTAAAATCACTATTTGGATCATGATACAATTCAAATTCCCATCCTTTTGAATTTACAAAAGGTTTTAATTTTGATGAATTTCTAGAG
>PBGD01000019.1 GCA_002718895.1 Flavobacteriales bacterium | reverse complement strand
TTTATGGTCACTCCTAAATCAAGGCATAATCTTTCAATACCTTTGATAACTTGTACAAATCCCCCATCAGGATAATACGTTCCCTGAACAAATCCAGAATATGCCATGAGGCTGTATAGAGCAGGTGTTTCTTCAGGAGCAGTACCTAAAAAAAGTACTGGAAATTCTAAAAGTGCACGAAGCTTTGGATTTTTGAAGCTTTTATGTACGTGTTTTTTGTAAGATTTTAGTAAGTCAAGGTTGAGGATGTTTTTGAATATTCCTTTGTTAAAAAATTCAAAAAAGGATAAGCCTGGATTGTAAATTAATTTTTCCATGCTAAACTTATATTTAAATTCAGCTTCTTTCATAAATAACTCAAGCGATCGTGATGATCCAGGTTCAATTTTTTCAAATAGTTCTTTTATTTCATTGAACGATGATGAAATTTGAATTGTTTCAAATTCATCGAAAATCATTTGAAAACCTGGATTAAGTTTTATTAAATCATAATAGTCGGAAACGGACTTATTAAATTTATTAAAAAATTTTTCGAAGACATCGGGCATCCAGTACCAGCTAGGTCCCATATCAAACAAAAACCCTTTGTGCTTAAATTGTCTGGCTCTTCCACCTATATCATTATTTTTTTCTAATAATGTCACATTATATCCGTCATTAGCTAACGTGGCTGCAGTGCTAAGACCAGCAAAGCCTGACCCAATTACAATTACATTCATATTCAGAAGTTAAAATTAAAAAGCGGAATTTGGATGACCAGTAAATTCCGCTTTTGTGGTGCTACCAGGATTCGAACCAGGGACACAAGGATTTTCAGTCCTTTGCTCTACCAACTGAGCTATAGCACCAAATCATTAGTTTGCAAATATATATCTTATTTATTAATAAACATATGTACTCATTTCATAAATTTGTAATGAATAGTATATACATAGTTCATGAATTTGGTATTTGATTGTGGTAACTCTATGACAAAAGTGGGAATTTTTAATTCTAATAATTTAATTTTCTTTGATCGTCTAAGTAATTTCTCTAAATCTTATTTTCAAGATTTATTATTAAAGAACAAAAAAATAAAATCAGTTTGTGTCTCAAACAATTCAACTTTTTTATCAGAGATACCTAATTTATGTCAAACATTCAACATTAAGTACTTAAATTTATCTGATTTAACAAATCTACCAATTAGTATTAATTATTTTCCACTTGAATCACTAGGTTCTGATAGGATTGCTTTAGCAGTTGGAAGCACTCAATTTAAAGGTGACAAATTAATAATAGATTTTGGTACGTGTATAACTTATGATTTGGTAATTGACAACAAATTTTTAGGAGGACAAATTAGTCCTGGCTTTGATGTGAGATTGTCCTCTCTTAATTATTCTACTTCAAAACTACCTAAAGTAACATTTGATTATGTTGATAAAACAATTGGTAATAATACAATTGATTGTATGTTAATTGGCATTAAAGATTCTATTCTTTATGAAGTGGATAAAGTAATAGAAAAGTACAAAAAACGTTATCCTAATATAAAAGTTATTGCTACTGGCGGCAATTTAAATATTATTAAAAATAAAATAAAAAACATAAATTTTTTTCATCCACATTTGTTAATGGAAGGTTTAAATTATATTATTGCATTTAATGAAAAAACTTAGGTTTACATTTTTTTGTATCTTTTTGACTATAGGACTTTTAAAATCCCAAGTAAATACATATTCGCCATATTCTTATTTTGGTGTCGGCGAATTAGAAAATTCTTTCCACCCGACATCTATATCTATGGGAGGAGTAAACTCTACTCTAAGTGAAATTAATTATGTAAATTTTAAAAATCCCTCTTCATACTCGTATTTAGAACTAACTTCATTTGAGATTGGTAATAAAACTAATTTTTCCAAAATATCTAATAATTCAATAGATCAGAACAACTTTACTACAAGGTTAAGTCATATAAGTTTAGGATTTCCATTATCAAAAAAAATTGGCTTTGCTGTATCCTTAGTGCCATTTAGCTCAGTTGGATATGACATTACAAGTACAATGGAAGACTCAGAATTAGGTACAGTTCAACACACTTATAGCGGAGAAGGCGGTTTTAATCAATTTTTAATAGGAACTAGTTGGGCTCCTGTAAAAAATATCTCCATAGGATTAAACTGTAATTGGAATTTTGGTACAATTTCCAAGAATACATATGTTTCCACAGGAAACTCGCCTGTATATTTTGGTGATGAAATCATATATTCCATTGGAGATGTGAACTATGATATAGGCTTTTTATATAATTATAATATTAATGATTATCAATTAAAAATAGGTTCTGTTTTTTCACCAGAAAAAAAAATTTCATCATCAATAAATCGATCTCAATACACATATTCATATAGTAATAATTTTATTAATGTATTAGACACAATCTCAATTGAAACTAATCATCTAAATTCAGATCTTTCATTACCATTAAATTATTCAATCGGAATTAGTCTAGAAAATATCGATTCTTGGATTTTGGCTCTTGATTATTCGTATACAAATTGGGCTATATCTGATAATATACTTTGGGATCAAACAACTTATTCTTTAGTAGATCAAAATGAATTTTCATTTGGAGCTCAAATTGTACCCAAAAAAGATGATATATATAATTATTTTAATACTGTAGAATATAGATTTGGGTTATCATATTCTAGTGGTTATTTAGATCTAGCAAATATATCTCATGAAAATATTCGTTCCACAAATTTAGAGCAAATTTCTTTTTCATTTGGTATGGGTTTACCCATCAATAATCTTGCATCAATGTTTCATCTAGGTTTAAAATATAACACTACTATTAGTTCAGATGATCCTAGTATGATTAATCAAAATTATTTAAGCTTTAATTTAGCTATGACACTTAATGAAAAATGGTTTAAAAAAATAAAAATTGACTAAATGAGACATAAATTATTATTATTCTTTTTAATTCCCATGTTATTCTTTGCTCAAAACTTTGAGTCATTGAAATATGATTTGGTTCCAGTAGAAAGTAAATTTGGCACTGATACAATAAAATGCAATGAAAACTTATCTATATACTCAGAATTTTATAAGCAAAAAAATTATTTAGGTGCTATTGAATCTTGGACTTATTTATTTAAAAACGCTCCAAAAAGAACTAAAAATATCTTTATTCATGGTGCAAATATGTATAAAAGTTTTATTAAAAATGAACAGGACAGCCTAAAAAAATTCAATTTATTAAATGATTTGCTATTTATTTATGATGCACGAAATTTTTATTTTCCAGGTCAGGAAGGACTGGTCAAAGGAATGAAAGGAGCTGAATTATACAGAAATAATAAAGCTCAAATGAATAGTGTAAATGAGGCTTATAATATTTTAAAAGAATCATTTAGTCTTGATCAAGAAAAATCTACAGCGAGAGCTCTTAATTATTATTTTCAGTCAGCAGCAAAGCTAACTTCAAATAAGTTGTTAAGTAAGGAAGAATTAATAGATCTTTTTTCGGATGTCTCCAATGTTATTGAGTATAAAGAAGCCGAAATTAATCAAGTGATTTTTGATTTATCTGAGTCAGATCAAATAACTTCTAAAATATCAAAAAAAATTAAAAAGAATCAAAAAGAACTTAAAACATTAAGTGATGTAAGATCAAACATGGAGCGTATTTTAGCTCCTCATGTTACATGTGAAAAATTAACTCAATTATACTCAAGTAAGTTTAAAGAAAATATAGAAGATTATAGTTGGCTAGAACGAGCAGCTCAGCTGCTTAAAAAGAAAGATTGTGTTGATAGTAGTATTTATTATGATATTGCAGCAGAGCTATATTCAAAAAATCCATCTGCACGATCAGCTTTTTATATGGGTATTTTATCTGTAAGACAGGAAAATTATATTGAAGCTAAAAAATATTTTACTCAGGCTGTTGAAGTCGAAATAGATAATATAAAAAAAGCTGATTACTTATTTTATCTTGCTAGTACATATGCTGCATTAAATAATTATAAAAAAGCAAAGCAGTCTGCTTTAGATGCAAATAGATTAAGGTCAAGTTGGGGAAAACCGTACATACTTATAGGTGATTTATATGCAAAAACATCACGTGAATGTGGTGAGAATACAGGTAATCAACAAAATGATGAATTTACAAAGCGTGTAGGATATTGGGCAGCTATTGAAAAATATGAAATGGCAAAAAAAGTAGATCCAAATTCAATTAATGAAGCGGATAAAAAAATATCTATTTATCAAAAGCAAATGCCAGACAAAATTTCAACATTTAATATTATTACTTTACAACAAGAGACTTATCAAATAGATTGTTGGTATTCAGAAGTAGTCAAAAATCCATATTATTCAAAATAGTTTTAATGTTACACAAATACTTTTTTAGTATAATTACCTTAATGTTTTTTGCGTGTGAACCAGATCAGAAAAATGCACATTTTCCTCACCCATTTCAAAAATCTAGCGACTTTGGTGAAGATGTAGATATTAGTTATTATTCCGAAGGTATTTTAGAATTTGAGCTAATAGCACCTCAAATTGAGACCAAAACCCAAAAAACAAAACACTTCCCTAAGGGCATTACGGTATATGCTTATAATATGCATTTTGATACATTAGCAACTATTTCTGCAAATTATGCATATGAACATACAGATCAAGATATTTTTGAGGTAAGAAAAAATGTGATCTTAACAAATAATTTAAATGAACAATTAACTACTGAAAAATTATTTTGGAATAGGAATACTAAAAAAATCTATACTGATGACTTTGTTACATTAACTACTGAACAACAAATTATTATGGGATATGGGTTTCTCTCGGATCAGTATTTTTCAACATATTCATTATCTAATATTACTGCAACAATATATCTTTAATAAATTAATTTTAAAATGTCTCCAGAGTACATAATAATTTTTCTCACTTTGATTTTTTCAGCTTTTTTTTCTGGGATGGAAATTGCCTTTGTCTCTTCAAATAAATTAAAAATATTTTTAGATAAAGATCAGGGAAATCTCTCAAATAATATTGTGTCGCGTTTTACAGACAATCCAAATAAATTTATTATTTCTATGTTGGTGGGAAATAATATTGCTTTAGTAATTTATGGAATTTACATTTCAAATTTATTGGATCCATTTATTGTGAAAAATATAGTTTCAATACCATTTTTTGTATTACTAATTCAAGTACTTATATCCTCATTTTTAGTATTATTATTTGCTGAATTTTTACCAAAAGTTATTTTTTCTATATTTCCAAATCGACTATTGAAGATTTTTGCAATACCAGCAGTTATGTTGATTAGTTTACTTTATCCATTCTCTCTATTTATGAATACTATTGCCAACTTCCTAATTCTTTTATTTGGCAAACATGCTATCCCATCGCCTAATGTGTTTAATAGAATTGATTTAGATGAGTATTTAGAAGAGCACAATACATGGGCTAAAAAATCTTTAGAAGGTGTTGATCCGGAAGTAGAAATTCTTCAAAATGCATTAGATTTTTCTAATATAAAAGTTAGGGATTGTATGATTCCCAGAACAGATATTGTATGTGTGAGTATAGATGATTCAATCTCTGATTTAAGAAAAAAGTTTATTGAAACGGGACATTCTAAAATATTAGTATATAAAGAAAATTTAGACAATGTTATTGCATATGTGCATTCATACGAATTATTTAAAAACCCATCTATTATTAAAGATATTTTACTTCCCATTTCTGTAATTCCTGAAAGTATATTAGTTCAATCAGCACTTGACAAGCTTTTAAAAGAACGACGTAGCGTCGCTTTAGTAGTAGATGAATATGGTGGTACATCAGGTCTCATCTGTGTAGAAGATATTTTAGAAGAATTAGTAGGTGAAATTGAGGATGAACATGATGAAAAAAGTTTTTTAGGTCGTCAAATAGATGAAAATAAATATTTTTTTCTTGGCAAATCTAAAATAGAACAATTAAATGAATTATATAATTTAGATTTTGAATTATCCGAAGACTATGACACATTAAATGGTTATATCATTAATCAAATTGATAGAATACCAAAGAATAAAGAAATTATACGTTTTAAAAACTATGAATTTAAAGTTATTAAAATTGTTGATAATTTTATTGAAGAGGTAATTCTTAATGTCTCTTTAGAGAAATAGTCGTATATTCGTATCCTTAAAATTAAAACTATGACCTTAAATGATATAAGAAAAAAATCAGGCTTATTGATCCTAGTAATAGGAGTTGCTATGCTTGGTTTTATTTTAACTGATTTAATGAACTCAGGAAGTTCTTTGTTTCAAAAAGAGCAAAATATATTATTAGAGATAGATGATATTGATGTTACTTTTACAAACTTTGAAAAGGAATTAGAAAACTCTCTTAATATCAAGTTCATGTCAAATTTTGGCACTGTAAATGTCACAGATCAACAAAGAACAAGTGAGCGAAACTTATTATGGGATCAAAAAATCAAAGAAATCATTTTAGAAGAAAAATTTGATCAGTCAGGAGTTACTGTGAGTAAATCTGAAATATGGGATATGATTTCAGGAGAGATTCACAATGGTCAAGCTCAATTATTTAGCTTTTTTTTTAGAGAGCAAACTGAAAATGGCGAATGGAATCAGTATACTCCAGATTTAATTGATGATTGGATTAGCATGGGTACAGATAATCCACAATGGCCCAGATATTTATATTTTAAAGATAATACTGTTAGAGATAGGGCTTTTGAAAAATATTATACTGCAGTCAAAAAAGGAGTAAACTCAACTACCATAGATGCCAAAAGTTATTATGAAGATCAAACAAAGTCAATTGACGGAAAATTTATTTATATCCCCTGTCTTTTAACTGAAGATGAAACATTTAACCCATCTGAAGATGAAATTAAAAATTTTTACAAAAAAAATAAATCTAAATATTCTAATATTCCATCTAGAGAATTAACATATTTTATTTTTAATCTTGAACCTAGCGATAATGACAAGTCTATTATCCAGAAGGAAATGAGTGATTTAATTTTAGATAGAGAGATTTATAATAAAAAAACTTCACAAAAAGAATTGCAATTAGGATTTCAAAATTCGGATAATCTCAATAATTTTATTAATGAATTTGGAGATAATAGATATTCAGAGATTAAAATGTCACTAATTGATTTAGGTGAAAAGTATCTAAATAACTACAACTTTGAAAATGGTATTGGTGGAGCTGGGACTATAATTAAACCATTTTTTGAAGATGGATTTTGTAAAATGGGACGAGTGATAAGTTCTAATTCTGATAGTGTCACAATTGTTTTTTTAGAAAGAGAGCTATATGCAAGTGATGAAACCTTAAATGAGATATATTCACAAGTTTATGATTTTATTGAAAATAATAATCAGTCTCAAAGTATTGATGAAGTGCTAGAAAAAACAAAATTAAGACCCAGGGTTGTAAGCTTAGAAAAAATGGATGAGTCTGTATCTGGTCTTGGATCAAGTAGACAAGTTGTCAGATGGTTATTTGATGAAAACACCCAACTCAATGAGGCCAAGTTTTTTGATTTTCAAAATAAATACGTTGTAGCATTTTTATCTAATATATCAGAAGAAGAGACAAAAGATTTTAATGATGTATATAGTGATATTTTTAATGAATTATATGTGAGAAATAAATCTTTTTCAATAGTAGAGAAAATTAACAATTCTAAATATGAATCAATAGAAGATTTATCTAGAGAGTTAAATTACCCATTAAAAAAAGCGAGTCAATTAAAAATTAATCAGAATTCTATTGGAGATTTATCAGTTGATCCAGGTGTAATAGGAAGTTTTTTTAGCTCCCAAATAGATCAGGTTTCTAAACCATATATTAGTCAAAGTGGTGTTTTTGTTTTTTATAAAACAAAAGAGAGTAAGTTGAACTTCCCCACCAATTTAGATAGATATAAATCAGTAATAGAAAGAACACATCATCAAGATATAGATGAACAACTAATTGAATCTTTAAAGTCAGATAAGAAAATCAAAGATAATAGATTTAATTTTTATTAAAATCTTTCCAGTCTGCAAGAATCTAATTTTAAAAATATAGCAAGAAAAATAGAGAAGGCTAACATAGATGAACCACCATAACTAAAAAAGGGTAATGGTATTCCTATGACTGGGACTAGGCCAATAGTCATTCCAATATTTATCAAGGTATGTGCAAATAAAATTGATGCCAATGAATAACCAAAAATTCTACTGAATCTTGATGTTTGTTTCTCACTAAGTATAACAATTCTCAAAATTAGAGAAAGAAATAAGCTTAAAGTGACTATACTTCCTAAAAATCCAAATTCTTCTCCAATTGTGCAAAAGATAAAGTCTGTATTTTGTTCAGGTATGAAATTTCCTTTTGTCTGTGTTCCTTTTAGATAGCCTTTACCGAAGTATTGGCCTGATCCAATTGCAATAAGGGACTGATTTAAATTATAGCCTGATCCAAGGGTATTTTTCTCTTTGCCTATTATCAAATCAATTCTTTCTTTTTGATGCTGTCCCAATAAGTTTTCATATGTAAAATTAACAATACTACTTATTATTGTAAACGTAATGAAGAATATGAGTGAAATAAAAAAACGATTTTTATTTTTTTTAAATAAATGGATGATAATAAATGTTAATAAAAATAAAATTAATAAAGTTGTAACCTGACCAAAAATTATTGTGCATAACGAAATTATAGCTATAGAAATTACAACAATAACATATTTACTACTTAGGCCTTCTCTGTAAAAAACAAAAAATAAAGATCCAAAAACTAAACAAGACCCTGCATCAGGCTGCAACAATATTAAAGAACAAGGTATCATTATAATTAAGACTATTTTGATTAAATTCTTGAAACTGTCTAAGTATATATTTTGGTCATTTATCACTTTTGCTATAGCAATTACAGTTCCTATTTTTGCAAATTCAGCTGGCTGAAGACTGAATGGCCCTAAACTAAACCACGCTTTTGCACCTCCTACTTCTTTGCCAAAGATTAATACCAAAAAAAGAGATATGATAGAAATGAAATAAATCAAATATGATAATCTGTAGATAATTCTCACATCAATTAATAATATAAAACAACTTAAAAAAATAGAAATACCAATGAATAATATTTGTTTACCAGATGCACTTTCTAACAATAATAAGTGATCATTTATATTGTTATAACTACTTGAGTAGATACTAAGGCACCCAAAAAAAATCAATATTAAATACATTAAAATAGTCGTTAAATCAATTCTATTTTTTTTCAACACATCCATTTAGTAATTGATTTTAGTCTTAATCATTCTATCTTCTAACTTTTTTCTTTGAATATTTTTTAATAAATATTTTTCAATACAAAGGCTACCTATTGGCACGGCCATTTCACTTCCCCAACCACCATTTTCTACAAATACCGCAATAGCTATTTTCGGTTTACTTATAGGAGCAAAAGCAATAAAAACTGAATGGTCTGAACCATGTGGATTTTGTGCCGTTCCTGTTTTTCCACCGATTTCTAAATCATTTATCACACCTAGCTTAGCAGTTCCATACTGATCTTCTATAGCATTTACCATACCATAAATCACTGGTTCAAAGTAATTAGAGTCTATTAAGCATTTCATTTTTTCTACTAAACTATCTTGTTTGACGATGTGTGGAATTCGATAAAATCCTTTATTAGCTATAGTTGCTGTTAAATTAGCCATTTGTATTGGTGTCATTAATATGGCATCTTGACCAATAGCTAATGAAACACATGTAGGTGCTCCCCATCTTTTTTTGCCATATAGATTATCATAGTATTTAGCATTAGGTATAAATCCTTTTTTTTCATTGTATAAATCATTTTGAAATGTTTGATTAAGGCCAAATGACTCAATGTAATTTTTCCATTTATCCAGATTTTTGCTTGGTGAATCTTGAATTATTTTAATAAATGTTTCACAAAAGTATGCATTGCATGATTGGGCAATTGCTTGATTTAAATTTAGCGGTGATTTGTGTTCGTGACACCCAATATTGAGTCTAGATTTATAATTCCAACCTAGATTACATTTTATAAGTTGTTCTGGATTAATTTTCTTTTCTTGGAGCCCAATTAAAGCATTCAAAAGTTTAAATATAGAACCAGGCGGATATAGTGCTGAAGTAGATCTATCATATAGAGGTTTGCCTGGATGAATAAATAGATCCCTAAAATTTTTACTTCGATTTTTACCTATAAACATTTTAGGACTATAACTTGGGCTAGATAATAGACACAATATCTCACCAGATTCAGGTTCAATCGCAACTATACTTCCGCGCTTATTGCTCATAAGTTTTTCTGCATATTCTTGTAATATTATATCAATAGTAATTTTAATGTCTTGTCCTTTTTTCGGTAGCGTATCATATTTCCCATTTTGGAAATCACCTTGATATTTGCCAAATACATCAACTATTTTTCTCTGCACCCCTTTTTCCCCTTTTAGTTTTGTTTCAAAAACTTTTTCAATTCCTGTCACACCTATCATATCATTTCTATCATAAGCTTTGTTGTTTAAAAGTTCTTCATACGAAATCAGACTGGTGTAACCAAAAATATTTCCCCCAGAATTTGTATTATATTCCCTAATATACCTAGGTTGTGAGAAAAACCCCTTAAATCTATATAGGTACTCTTGAATGTCAGCAAATTTATTTTTTTCAATATTCTTTATAAAGATGGATGGTTTATAATACGAATATTGTTTTGCTTGTTTAATTCTTCTGAGAAAATCAGATTTGCTGATTTGAAAAATTTCACAAAAAAAAGAAGTGTCAATTTGACTTTCAACTTGATAAGGTGAAATCATGATATCATGACCTCTTTGGTTTGACACTAGTAAAGTGTTATTTCTATCATAAATCCATCCTCTTTCAGGGTATTGAATTATTTTTCTTATAGTATTATTTTCTGCAGATAATTTGTAAGATTTATCAATAATTTGAATTATAAATAACTTAACTATAATTAAAAAAATACATATTATTATTATTATTATAATTGGATATTTTCTGTGTGCATATAGATCATACCGCTTCATTTTTTGCTTGTTGTAAATATCTTGTGAGTTAATATTAATATTAATGTGAAAATACTACTTAATAATGTAGTTGTCATTAGCTTAAAAATATATTGATATGAAAATGTGTCCAAGAAAAAAAGAGAAAAATGATGTGTGAAAATAAATATCATTGATGTAAATATAAATTTATTCATCGGCAGATCAGTTGTTATTACATTTCCTTCAACATCTTTTAAATTGTTAGATCTATTTTTAAGTATTAATAGGGCATAGCTGCCAAGCACACAAGCAAATGAATGTATACCATATGAATTTGAGAAAATATCAATAACAAATCCAATAACAAAACTTTGAATTAAAAAAAAACCTTTGCTTGTGTGAGCAGGGATAGTTAAAATAAAAATGATATAGTAATAAGGGTTAATATAGCCACTGAGTTGAATATTATTCAGAACAAAAATTTGTATAATTATAACAAATAAAAAAAATATAAAGCGTTTCAATTTATAGGTTTTTTTCAATTATTTTACGTTCTTCTTTATCAGAATTTTCTATAATATACACATAATTAATATTAGTAAAGTCAACAAATAAATTTACTTTTATTTGGTAAAAATTTGTGTTTTCTTGAACTTTATAACTTTTAACAGTGCCAATATCTATTCCCTCTGGAAATATGTTTGAGTATCCACTTGTAATAATAGTATCTCCTATTTCAATTTTTGCATGTTTGGGTATATCCAGTAATAGCATTTCTTGAAAATTTTCACCCATCCAATTCATGCTGCCGTAGTGACCTGTTTTTTTTAATTTAGAGCTAATCATCAAGTCTGTGTTCAATAAACTAATAACAGTTGCAAAATTATTACTAACGCTATGAACAATACCTACTAATTTATTTCCTTCGATTACTCCCATATTCTTCCTCACATTACTTTCTAGATTTTTACGAATAATAATATGGTTTTGTTTTTTTTTCCAAGTATTTTGCACCACTTTTGCTTGATAAGTAATGTTGGTGTGATTCAAACTGTCAATCTTATTGTTTTTCTCTTCTTCAATAAGATGTTTTAATTTGAAATTTTCGTGAATTAATTCCCGGTTTCTTTCTATTAGACTTTTATTTTCTTTTTCTAATAGAAAATATGTATTTATTTTCTTCTTTTGTAAGAAAATAAAACCACGAATCTCAGATATTTTTTTTGACAATGTAGATTCAACAATGAAATTTTTTGAATTCATTATTTGAAATGATATTATTTGCAAGAAAAAAAATAAAATTAGAACATGATTTTTTATGAGTAATTGAATTATTCTACTCATTTTGTTATCGCATTAAGACACCATCGTATTGATCTATATTTTTTAATGCAATACCTGTTCCCCTAACTACAGCTCTTAAGGGGTCTTCACCTACATAAACTGGTAAATCAGTTTTATTTTTTATTCTAGCATCTAAACCTCTTAACATAGCGCCACCACCTGCTAAATAAATGCCACTATTATATATATCGGCTGCAAGTTCTGGTGGTGTCATAGCTAGTGCTTGCATAATAGCGTCTTCTATCTGTTTGATCGAGGCATCTAATGCTCTGGCAATTTCTTTATAAGTTACTTCAACAGATTTAGGTTTCCCTGTAGTTTGGTCACGACCTTGAACTTCCCAATTATTAGGTATTTCCTTATCAGTATCTTCTAGGTTTTCAAGGGCAGATCCGACCTCAATTTTTATTCTTTCAGCAGATCTTTCACCAATTACTAAATTATGTGTTTTCCGCATAAAGTATTCTATGTCAGATGTAAAAATATCACCTGCTACTTTAATAGACTTATCCTTAACAATACCACCAAGGGAAAGAACCGCAATCTCTGTTGTCCCTCCGCCTATATCAATAATCATATTTCCTCTTGGTTCTTGAACTTCAATTCCCATACCAATTGCTGCAGCCATGGGTTCGTGAATTAAGTACACTTCTTTTGCTCCAGATATTTCAGCAGAATCTCGCACAGCTCTTTTTTCAACTTCAGTAATTCCTGAAGGGATACAAATTACCATTCTTAGGCTTGGAGTCCAAAATTTATTTTGTAATGAAGGAATGCTTTTAATAAATTCTTTAATCATTTGTTCTGCCGCATCAAAGTCTGCAATAACACCATCTTTTAAAGGACGATTAGTTTCAATTCCTTTATGTGCTTTTCCATGCATTTGTTGCGCTTTATTTCCCACAGCAATAACCTTGCCTGTTCTAAGTTCAGTTGCTACAATGGAAGGTTCATCTACAACTACTTTATCATTATGAATAATTAAAGTATTTGCTGTTCCTAAGTCAATTGCAATATCTTCTGTAAAAAAATCAAATATTCTCAAAATTTTAATGTTTAAAATGTCTATTTCCAGTAAATACCATTGCCATATCATTTTTGTTGCAATAATCTATTGAAAGATTATCATTTTTTGAACCTCCTGGTTGTATAACTGCTGAAACACCCTTAGTTTGAGCAATTTGAACACAATCTGGGAAGGGGAAAAAAGCATCCGATGCCATTACGGAACCATCAAGTATAAATCCAAATTTTTCTGCTTTTAAAATAGCTTGATTTAGCGCATCTACTCTTGAAGTTTGTCCGCAACCTAATCCAATTAATTGTTTGTTTTTAACCAAAACAATTGCATTTGATTTTGTGTGTTTACAAATTTTACTTGCAAATTTTAAATCTTCCATTTGTTTTTTTGAAGCATTTATTTCTGTCACAGTTTCTATATTTTCATCGTCTGTTATATGATCCTTATCTTGACTTAACACACCATTCAGCACAGAGCGAAATGATACTTCTCCTAAGTTAATATTTTTTTTCTTTAGTATAATACGGTTTTTTTTAGTTTTTAATAACTCTAAACTTTCTTCGCAAAATGAAGGAGCAATTAGAATTTCAAAAAACAATTTATTTATTTCTTTTGCAACATGAATGTCAACATGTGAATTTGTAACTAGAACCCCTCCAAATGCTGATATCGGATCTCCGGCTAGTGCTTTATTCCAAGAACTTAAAATGTTTTCACATGTAGCAAATCCACATGCATTATTATGTTTTAAAATACCAAAAGATGTTTCATCAAATTCTTCCATTAAGTTAATGGCAGCATCTAAATCTAATAAATTATTATATGATAATTCTTTACCATTTAATTGGGTGAAAAGTTTTTCTAGATCGCCATAATACCTTCCTTTCTGGTGAGGATTCTCACCGTATCTTAATTTTTGTGATTTTGAGATGTAATGAGTAAATGTTTTACTTAATTTATTAGTGTCAGTATTATATTTATCAAAGTATTTTGCTATATCTATCTCATATTGTGAAGTTATTTCAAAAGCTTTTTTAGCATAAAATAGTCTATCTTCTAAACTAGTAAAGAAATTTTGATTTATCAATTTTTGTAAAATTTCAGTTGAGGAGGATATTGATGGTATAATTAAAACTTCCTTGTAGTTTTTCGCACTAGCTCGTATTAACGAAACTCCACCAATATCTATCTTTTCAATTATTTTATCATGATCTTTCGTTTGCTTTGTAGTTTCTAAGAAAGGATATAAATCTACTATAACCATATCTATAGTTGAAATCTCATGTTTTTTAAGTTCATCAACATCAGCTTGTATCTCAGATCTATTTAAAATGCCTCCAAAAATTTTGGGATGTAATGTTTTTACTCTACCACCTAAAATTGATGGATATTGCGTTATGCTTTCAACGGAAGTAACTCTTATTTTATTTTCTTCAAGTATTTTTTTTGTGCCACCTGTAGAAATAATTTCTATATTATTCTCATTTAGAATCTTGATAAATGGTATGATTTGAGATTTATTGTATACTGAGACAAGTACTTTTTTAATTTTTTTCACGGATTTATTTTTAATCATTTAATGCAATTACTTCAGATATTTGACGAGGGCATTTTTCTTTAAGTAATCTCATAATACCATCTTTTAAAGTTATTTGTGAAGAGGGGCAACCACTACACGCACCCTTTAGAATGACTTTCAAAACTCCTTTGTCTAAAGAAACAATTTCTATATCTCCTCCATCCATTTGGATGTTAGGACGTATTTCTTTTTCTATGATAGTATTTATTTCTTGAATTATTTTACTGTCATTTTTGGTGAATTTTACTTTTTCTATTGGTGGAGTATAAATTTTAATATTATTGTTTAACTCGTCTTGAATAAACATCCGCAATTGATTTGTAACATCATGCCATTCTATGCTTGAATGTTTTTTTATTGAAATATAGTTTTTAGAAATGAAAATCTCCTGAATGAATGGAAATGAAAAAAGTTTTCTAAGTAATGTATTAGCACCAGTATCTTTAATTGATTTACATTCTTTGGTGTGATCAGCTAATAACTTATTAGAAACAAATTTCATAACAAGAGGATTTGGAGTCGATTCTGAGTAAATAGAATAAGGGTATTTATCTGGTAATGGATTATGTCCTTTATAGTTTTCCAGTTCTTTTTTGGCTTTAATATATTTTTCTTGAAGAGTCTTTAATTCTTCTTCTTTTTTTTGTAATTCTTCTTTTGAAATAGACATCATAATTTATATGATAATTATACATGTAATATAATATATTTTTACGAGAAAATATTTTCTTCTTGTAGAATAATAGAATGTGGAAAAAATAATTTTGTTTTTTCTTGAAAAGGCTCTGTTAGATTAGATACGTAAAACTTGTGCTTTGTGTTTTTTTTAATAATATTGGGGTTTAAAAGTGCATTTTTTTTTAGTTGTTTTTTAACTTCTTGCCCAATAACGTTTACTGAACTAATCAACCTGATTCTATTTTTATAGAATACATTAATTTGATTTTGAATAATAGGGTAGTGTGTACAACCAAGAATCAAGCTATCTATTTTAGCAAATTTTTTGTTATAAAGATACCTTTTTATAATTTTATTGATATCACAATTTTTATTATTTCCTTCAATTAAACTTGCTAGTAAAGGGGTAGCTATTGATGATACTCTTAGATCATTCCTTAGATTTAAGATTTTTTTTTCGTATGTCATAGATTTAATTGTAGCATTTGTACCAATAATTCCTATGTTGCGTATGCTTAAATCATTTTGAACATATCTTATAACAGGGTCAATAACATTAATAATCAAAGCATCGTTGCCTTTACTTTCTTTAATAGAATTAAATGCAATAGCAGATGCACTATTACAACCAATAATAATGGCTTTGCATTTTTGTCTTATTAGAAAATTAGTGATTTGATTTGAGTAGGATCTGATTTTGCTTTCAGTTTTATTTCCGTATGGCAAGTGCTTAGTATCTCCAAAATATATAATTTCTTCATTTGGAAGAACTTTGTTAATCGCGTGTGCCACAGTTAAACCACCAATCCCTGAATCAAATATTCCTATGGGATTTAATTTATTCAAATGGTAAATTTAAGCAGTGTATTTATAAGTTAAGTTTAGATTTTACCAAATTAGTCATATCATATGAATCATTTTTATAAACTAATCCGCCTGCATTGCCTCCAATATCAAATACGTAAGCATAGCCTTTATCTTTTGCTACTTCATCAATCGCATTTTGTATTTTAGTTAGTATAGGTTCAAATAATTCTGCTTCTTTTAGTTGAATACTTTGTTGAGCTGACTGCTGAAATAATGTTATTCTTTCCTCTAAATCTTGAAGACTCTTAAGTTTATCATTTCTAATCGCTTCAGACATATTCTCTTGGTTAATTTGAAAATCTTTGAGTTGAGATTCATATTCTTCTGCCATAATTTTCCCTTGTTCTTGTAAGTCTTCTAGTTCTTGTTGTAGCGCAAGTTGAGCTGTTGCAGCTTCTGGCATAATTGAAATAATTTCTTGTGAATTGATATGACCAAATAGTTGTTGTGATAAACCAATGTAATTTATTGATAGAAATAAAAAAATAGTAAGTATGTATGTCTTCATTTTTATGTTATTTAAAATATTAATAGCCTAGTTTTTCTAAAATTTGTTGACTTTTATCTAATTCTGGGTTTGCAAATAGCATTATTAAATCAGATGATTTGTCGAAAATAAGATCATATTTAGCTTCATCTGAAAATTCTTTTACTGCACCATAAATTAAATCCTGTATAGGTTGTATTAGTTCTTGTTGTTTTTGATATAGATCTCCTTCAGGACCAAATCTCTTTTTTGTTAATGTTTTAATTTCTTGTTCTTTTTGAATAATAAGATTTTCTCGTTCCTCTTTTTTATTTTCGGGAAGCAAATATTTTTCTGCTTGATAATTTCGATATTTCTGATCAAGTTCAGACTTTAGTAAATCAATTTCCTCTTGCCATTTTAGTGACAAATTGTTTAGTTCGTCTTGCGCTATATTGAATTCGGGTATATTATCTAAAATGTACCTGCTATCTACATAGGCGACATTCTGGCTTTTGAGGCAATACGAACATATTAAAAATAAAAAGGTAATTAGTCTCATAAAATGATTTTTAATAAATCAAAGCAAATTTAGTAAATTAAAATTGTTGACCAATAGTAAAGTGTGTTTGCCACCCACTTTTTTCGGTAAATCCAGGCTTATTATCAAAACCGTGTCCAAAATCTACACCTAACATACCAAACATTGGCATAAAGATTCTAATACCCATTCCCATAGATCTCTTAACTTGAAAAGGATTAAATTCCTCTAGGTTATTCCAAGTATTACCAGCTTCTGCAAAACATAATGCATAAATTGTAGAACTTGGATTCAAGGATATAGGATATCTTAATTCAAAATTATATTTAGTGTATATTGGTGAGCCACCATCAGCACTCAATGAGTTGTTTTCATATCCTCTTAAAGCAATTATTTCACGACCATCAATTGAGTACCCACTAAGTCCATCTCCACCAACATAGAATCTTTGAAAAGGAGGAGCCCCAAGAATATCATTGTAACCTGATAGAAATCCAAATTCAAAATGGGATCTCAGCACTAAGTCTCCGACAATAGGGTTGAACCATGTACCTTTTCCTTTAATTTTTTTGTATTCTAGGAACTTATATTTTTCAGAGTCTTCTAATAGCTCATAGTCTTTATTATTTAATAATGAATATGGTGGTGTTAGTTCAATATTAATTAAAAACTTTGAGCCGTACCTTGGATATATAGGATTAAAAATTGAGCTACGAATAATACTAGTTGATAAATTAATATTGTTTGAGTATCCTTCAATAAAATTAAATACACCAAATTCATATCCAGTTACTTCATATCGTTGAATATTCAAGCTATTTTGAATAGTAAAATAATCATCAGGCCACTTTAATCTTTTTCCAAGGCCAATACTTCCACCGAATATTTGCATTTTATTTTCGTCTGAAAAAGACTGAATTGATTTCCATAGTGCGATTGAAAACGCATTTGCCTTTTTGCCACCTAACCATGGCTCTTCAAATGAGATGCTATAATTTTGATAATATGTACCATTAGATTGGGCTCTCAATCTTATTTTTTGACCATCTCCAGTTGGTAATGGGTCCCAGGTACTTTTATCAAAAATGCCAGATGTTGAAAAGTTGCTAAAGCTAATTCCGAATGACCCTACAAACATACCATTGCCCCATCCGCCTTGTAATTCTATTTGGTCTGCGGGTTTTTCTTCGACTGTATAAATTATATCTACATTACCTGATTTAGGATCGGGAACAGGGTTTACACCAAGAGTTTCAGGGTTAAAAAAACCTAATCTATTAAATTCTTCTTGTGTTCTAATAATATTTGAGCGTTTAAATAAATCTCCGGGAAGTGATCGGACTTCTCGCATAATTACATGGTCATTTGTTTTTGTATTTCCTTGAACTTTAACATTATTAATGATCGCTTGTTTCCCCTCATTTATTCTCATTTCTAGGTCTATATAATTCTTTTCATCTACTGATGTTTCTATTGGATTAATTTGAAAAAAAAGATAACCATCATCCATATATAAAGCACTTATGTCATCTCCATTCCTGCTCATATTTAAACGTTCGTCTAAAAGGGTTGTGTCAAATACATCTCCTCTTTTAATGCCTAACATTTGACTTAGTTTTTTTGAATCATATTTTTTATTTCCAAGCCATGATATATTACCAAACAAGTATTGACTACCTTCATCAATTTTAATTTCTAAAAGAAGTTTTTCATCTTCAGTCATATAGATAGAATCTTGTTTAATATTAGCATCTCGATAACCTTGTGTGTGGTAATAATTGATAATGTTATTGAGGTCAAGTTTATATTTTTCATTAATTAATTTAGACGATGAAAAAAGGAATCGTACACTTTGTTCCCTTGTGTCCTTCATCAATTTTTTAAGCTTATTTGATTTGACACTATTATTGCCACTAAATCGAATTTCTCCTATTTTAGTTCTTTGATTTTTATTTATTTTGAAATCTACTTTCACTCTGTCCCCACTTAATGAGTCTTCCTCTAAATAAGCAGAACAAGTAGTATTTAGATAACCTTTTTCTATAAAGTAGGATCTTATTTTATTTTTAGATGTTTGGATAATACTTTCACTAATTGGCATTCCTATTTTAAACTTTAACTCTTCACGTAGATTGTCTTCTTCACTTTTTTTAATCCCCTCAAATTTAAATTTAGTTAGTATTGGGTTTGTCTTAAGGTAAATATCTAGGATAATTTCTTTTTCATTCTTTTCAATTTTTGAAATTTGAATATCTGCAAATATATTTTGCTCCCACAGTTTTTTAATACTTTTAGACAAATCTTCACTTGGAATTGTGATTTTTTTCCCAATTTCGAGACCCATTAAAGTCATCACTGATTTTGGACTTAAATTATTTTCCCCACTTATTTGCACTTCGCTTAATATATATGTTTTAGACACAAATTGCTCTTGACCATTGCAAATTAGTACAGAAAAAAATATAAATATTATAAGTTTAATTAATCTCATTTTTTAACTGATCTGTTGTTTTCCCAAATCTTCTTTCTCTTTTTTGAAATTCAAAAATAGCCATATATAACTCTTCTTCATTAAAATCAGGCCATTTTTTTTCACTAAAATATAATTCTGAAAAAGCAATTTGCCAAAGTAAAAAGTTGCTAACTCTTCTTTCACCACTTGTTCTTATAAGTAATTCTGGGTCCGGTATTCCTTTTGTTTGTAAATAACTTGACAATAATGCTTCAGAAATTTCAGCGCTATTTTTTGGTTTTTCTTCATTAAGCATTTTTTGAACAGCCTGGGTGATTTCAGTTCTACTACTGTAACTTAAAGCAAGGGTTAAATTTAACACAGCATTATTTTTTGTTTTATTCATCATCTCAATTAAAGCTTTTTGGCATTGTTTGGGTAGATCATTTAATTCACCTATAGTGGTTATTTTAATTTTTTTATTATAAAAATGATCTTGGTTTTCAATAATTGTAGACATAAATAAGTTCATTAATAAATTTACTTCTTTTTTAGGTCTGTTCCAGTTCTCTTTTGAAAATGCAAATAATGTTAAATACGGAATTTTTAATTTAATTATAGCATCAACAGTTTTTTTTATAGATTTAATGCCTTGAACATGTCCATAGTATCTATTTTTCCCCAATTCTTTTGCCCATCTACCATTTCCATCCATAATAATAGCTATATGTTTTGGTAACAATTTTTTATTCAGATTATTATATATACTCATTGTTATTATTTTATTATCAATAAATAATGTCTTTACATTCTTTTGCTTTGTCTTTAAATGAATATAGTATACTTATTCCTAGGAAGCCATACTTATCATTGTCATAAGGGTCACCTCGTTGAAAACCCTCAATAAACATATTGTCTGATGGATTTGATAAGTCTTGTCCAATTGAATTGAGTAAGGAGGGATCAATATAAGTAGTACTTACATCGTCAATATAGTCAGTAAAAGTAATTCTCCATCCTAAATTAAATGAAATAGTAAAGGCATTATATAAATTAAATTTATATCCAACTCCAATTGGTATAGCAATACCATTTAGTTTATATAACTCTCTTGCAGGATAATCATCTAACCCTTGACCTTCGGTTGTTAAGGGTCTTAAATTATACCATTTTCCATCATAATTAGACAAGGGATTAAAATAAAAATTAGTAACTCCTGTGAAAACAAAAGGGGTGTGGTTATAATCCTCTTCTCTTGAAATGTATGGTCTAAAATTCATCTCAAATAAAACACCTATTTCTGTAATTTTAGATTTAAAATTTAAATTTTGTTGTTCTCTAAAAATATTGCCGCTTTCTTTGTTGTTAGCGTAAACCTCTCCGTTGATTATAGATATTTTAACTCCAAAATGATAATTGAAATTACGTTTATATTCTACACCTAGGCTTTTTTTAGAGTTTAGTATACTAAGTTCAGCATTTTGATAACCTACATCTCCGTGAAATAATGATCCGCCAATAAACACTCCGAACTCATTTGTTTGACTGAAATTTAAAGTAGGTATAATGAAGTAAATTAGAAAATGTAATATAAGTTTCTTATTCATAATTTCTTTTGTCTAAACCCCAAAGTAACTTTTCTCTAAGAGTTTTGGAGTATGTTGATGAATTAAGTTGAAGTAAATTTATATTATAATGGGCTTTTTTAATTGTTAAATTCACATTGTTTAATAAGTTGTAATGACGTGAGTCCATTGAAAGCAAGTATTTTTTATTTGGATTATCTATAATTTCTACACGAATAGTATTTTCATCAGACACCACTAATGGTCGTACATTTAAATTATGTGGTGCAATTGGAGTAATTATTAAGTTTTTTGATTCGGGCATCACTATGGGGCCTCCACAACTAAGTGAGTAACCAGTAGATCCAGTAGGTGTAGATATAATAATTCCGTCAGCCCAATAAGTATTAAGGTATTCAGAGTTTATAAATACTTTTATATTCATCATTGAGGTTTTTTCTTTTGAAAGAACAGATATTTCGTTTAGAGCAAAGGGAAGTTTAATTTTGTCACTATCCACATTTAAAACTGCTCGCTTACTAACTGAAAATTCATTTTTTTTTATTTTTTCAATCAAAGAAGAAATTTCATTTTTTGCAATAGTAGCTAAAAATCCTAGTCGACCTGTATTGATACCAATTATTGGTATACCAGAGTCTTTTACAATTGTTGCTGCATTTAATATCGTTCCATCTCCACCGAAACAAATTAGGTAATCAATTTTACTATTTATTACATCTATCCTGCTAATCGTAATATGATCTTTTTTATTGTTTAAAGATTTTGTTTTTTTTAAAATTTGGTAAAAACTTTTTGTGAAAATCAAATTTACTTTTTGTTTTATTAATTCATTAATCAAACTCAATATGTGCTTTTTAACATCTTTCGAAAACAATTTGCCATGGAGTAAAATAGTCATATTATTAAGTGTTGAGGTATTTTAAAAAAGATTCAAATCTTTCATCTAAATGGCTTGAAAAAGATTTGTTAAGTAATTTTTCTTCTACTGAATAGCTGTGTCTTTCCAAAGTTTGAATTACTCTTTGAGGGTTTAGACAGTCAATTAATAAGTGGAGGTGTATTTTTTTCTTATTTATTTCACTCAACAAAGAAACAATTTTCCCATTATTTTCTTCAATTAATCTGGAAATGTGATTTAGTGAGTAATCTTTTATGGCCATAGAGACGGTAACAATACATTTGATAGAATTAAAATGTTGTGGGCTATCCAATTTTGCAAAAATATCACTTGATGTAATGTAGCCAATATAATTATGACTTTTATTTACTACGGGAAGCAAATGAAAATCATTTGTTGAAAAAATATTTATTATTTCAAACAAGTGTGTATCTGTTTCTGCAAAAACCCTTTGAAAATAATTTTGAATAGATGAAATAGAAACTTCTATATTATTCATCGCTAAAATATGCTTTTCTTGAATAATACCAATAAATTGACATTTTTCATTTATAACAGGAAGTGCGTCATAACCAGACTCACCAATATAGGATAATGCATTAATTCCTGTTTCTGAAACAAACAATGGTTGTATATTATTTTTAATTACATCAGAAATCATTTTTAGTATTAAAAGATTAGTTTTGTATTCATTAAATTATGAAAATTATAATCAAGTTATGGTAAATCTTAGCGTTAATGTTAACAAAATTGCTACTTTAAGGAATTCAAGGGGTAATAATCTACCTGATTTAAAATCTGTTACAAAATCAATTATCAAATTTGGTGCAAATGGTATTACGATTCACCCAAGACCAGATGAAAGGCACATAAAAAAAGAAGATGTATTTAATTTAGCTCCAATAGTTAATAACTCGGTAGAGTTCAATATTGAAGGATTTCCCTCTGATCGTTTTATAGATATGGTTATTAGTGTCAAGCCGACTCAAGTTACATTAGTCCCAGATGATGACAATGTTCTAACTTCACTGGAGGGTTGGGATACTGTAAAAGAAGAATCATTTCTAAATGATGTTATCAAGGAGTTAAAAAGAAATAATATCCGTACAGCAGTATTTATTCATCCAGACTTAAAAATGTTAGACAGTGTTTCTAAAATCGGCGCCGACAGAATAGAATTATTTACTGGTAAATATGCAGCAAATAATAATTGTATTGTTGATTATGTGGAATGTGGTGTGCGTGCACATAAAATTGGATTAGGTGTAAATGCAGGACATGATCTAGATTTAAAAAACCTTCCACTGTTTATAGATAAAATGCCATACTTAGAAGAAGTTTCAATTGGTCATGCATTAATTTCAGAATCTCTTTATCTAGGTTTAGAAAATACAATTAATATGTATAAAAGAATACTAGCTTGATGATCTTAAATTCTACTATATTGGGTTGTGGTTCGCCTGTTTTAATTTTACATGGTTTATTTGGTGAGGCAAAGAATTGGATGACAATTGCAAAATCTCTTTCCCTCGATCATGAAGTGCATGTTATAGACCAAAGAAATCATGGTAATTCTTTCCACCATTCAGATCACAATTATTTAATTCTAGCATTTGATATATTTAATTATATTGAAGATAAAAAACTTGAAAAGGTTTCTATTATTGGTCATTCTATGGGGGGTAAAGTAGCTATGCAATTTGCTATGAAATATCCTGAAAAATTAAATAAGTTAATTGTAGTTGACATAGCACCGAAAAGATATCCATATAAAGAGGATAACTTAAATATTTTCAAGGGATTAAACAAAGTTTCAAGTAATGCTAAATCTAGAAAACAAGGTATTCAAATAATGATGGAATATATAGATGACATAGTAACAATCAATTTTTTATTAAAGAGCTTATCATTTTCAGATGATGAAAATGCTATGTTTAAGTTTAATGTTGATGCATTAGAGAAGAATATATGTATTATCTTAGATCAAATTCCCTCTCCAAGAGTATTTGCGGGACTCACTTATTTTATATATGGTCAAAAATCTCATTATATTAATGCTGATGACAAGAAAAATATTTATAACTTATTTCCAGAATGTCAAATTTTAGAGATTCCCAATGCAGGCCATTGGGTTCATTATGACGCTAAAGATTACTTTTTAGATACTATTAAAACAATTTTAAATTAAAACAAATGAATTACTTAACACTTTTTAGCAATGATGCCACTGTTCTAGGATTACTTATAACGATGCTTGCATTAATTTTTGTAATGGAAAAAAGTGAAAATTATTATTTAAAGTCCTTTTTTAAATATGTACCTGCTTTATTGCTTTGTTATTTCATCCCCTCAATTTTTAATAGTCTAGGCATTATTTCTGGGGAAGCTTCAAATTTATATTACATTGCTTCTAGGTACTTATTGCCTGCTAGTTTAGTTTTATTAACATTAAGTATAGATTTACAGAAAATCATTAATCTTGGACCCAAGGCTATTATTATGTTTCTAACTGGAACTTTTGGAATTCTGATTGGTGGGCCACTAAGTTTAATAATTGTTTCAAAGTTAGCTCCTAATTTAATACCTATTTCAACAGATGATTTATGGCGTGGTTTAACAACTGTAGCAGGGAGCTGGATCGGAGGAGGTGCAAATCAAGCAGCTATGAAAGAAATGTTTAATGTGAATGATGATATTTTTAGTTCTATGATTACTGTTGATGTTGTTGTAGCAAATATATGGATGGGTTTTTTATTATATGGAGCAGGAATTAATAAAAAAATGGATGCTTGGTTAAAAGCAGACTCATCTGCTATTGAAAAATTAAAAAATAAGTTAATAAAATTTAAACAAGAGAATCAAAGGATTGCTTCTTTTACAGACTATATGGTTATCTTAGCTATTGCATTTGGTATTACTGGATTTTCTCATGCATGTTCTGATTATATTGCTCCGTATATTCAAAATAATTTTCCATCATTAAGTAAGTTTAGCTTAACTTCAAAGTTTTTTTGGCTCATTGTATTAGCAACTACAGGCGGATTAATTTTATCTTTTACTAAGTTTAAAAAATATGAAGGTGTTGGTGCCTCAACCATAGGATCAATATTCTTATATATTTTAGTTGCTACAATAGGAATGAAAATGAATGCATTATCTATTCTTGATTCTCCTGGTGTATTTGTGTTAGGTGCAATCTGGATGCTAGTTCATGTTTCACTTCTACTTATAGTTGCTAAAATAATCAAGGCCCCATTCTTTTTTGTTGCAGTTGGCAGCCAAGCGAATGTAGGTGGCGCTGCATCAGCTCCAGTAGTGGCTTCTGCATTTCATCCATCTTTAGCACCAGTAGGTGTTTTGTTAGCTGTATTAGGCTATGCTTTAGGCACATATGCAGCATGGTTATGTGGTATTTTGATGCAATTTTCTGTTACTTAACTAAAAGTGGTATATATTCAAAATTATTTATTTGTAGAAAATAAAAACCTGGTTTTTTTACACTAAAATTATTAATTCCTTTTTTAAGATTTCGGGTTAAAATAGCTTGACCTTTTAAATCATATATATAGGCAGTTTGATCTTGGCTGTCGATTTCTATACTAAATTCACCACTATTAGGGTTTGGAAAAACCTTCAAGTTAACAGTCTCTTCATTTAAACTAAAGTCAAAATTAAAATTACAATTTAGTGCATAGGTTATGTTAGTTCCAATATTTTGGTTTAAATCTCCCATTTGAAATATGATTAATCCTAAAGAGTTAGAGACCACATTACTTAATGTTAGTGTAGCTTTTGTGGGATCAAAAAAATCAGCAACCACATTTGTAATTTGAGCATTTGTAATTAAAAAGTTGTTTACATCTAGAAATGACTGATCGATAGGTTCATTAAAATATAGATATACATAGTAGTTTTCCCCCACTTGATAACAATTACTAGATAAAATAAATGGGGCAGTTACATCATCTCCACTCTCTACATCTGACTCCATTCTTAAATCAACTTTCCATTCATTAAATGTAGATGTAACAATTCCAGTTATATTATAGACATCGCCTATAGTTGGATTATGCTCATAACCATCAGGGGTATTGTGAATACCACATGTTCCAGATCCATCATCTACTTGCCATACGCCAAAACCCCCGGGCATTGAGGTACATTCTACATTTTCCATTCTAACTAACACACCTTCGTATTGTTCAGACAATGCCTCTCCACTTGGGACTAATATTGGTTCAGGTAGAGGGTTATTACTGCTAATTATATAAATATCTTCTGGTTGATAAAACTCTGTTACCCCTGCACCTCCACAAGAACTACAATCACAAGGGCTTCCGTTCCAGCAGAATTCACTTATTTCACCTGTTACTATCACACTATCTCCCATTGATGGCAACGCACCTCCACTGTAGATATATATTCCAGACCAGGGTTCAGAACCATCTTGTATATAAAAACTATTTGCAAATGCTCCTGTTACAATTCCTGTTGTATTAACTGTCTGACCCTCAAAAGGTGAGAATTCTTGTTGCCCCTGAATTTCTGATATAGATGTTATAACACCCTCAAAAGGAAACGGTGGTATAACTTCAGATCCATACAGTGTATTTGTATTACCTTCACAATCAGTTGCAATTATTTCATAGCAAAACATAGTATTATAAGGTTGTTCAGTAATAGAGGCAATCCAAGTATCCTCATAATCCATACTTATATTATTATTTAAATCAAACCAACTGTTCCCATAATTAATAACTACTGATTCTATAGGGCCACAATTTGCTAAGCTGTTTACATTTACTGAGACACCGAAACCCTCGCCGCCATTAATTGTTTCAGGAATATCTTGTATTGAGATTTCCACAGAATTAGGGCTAGTATTACCATAAATAATATCCGCAAATTCTGGATAATCAATAAATGGATTTCGGTTTCCTTGCCACTCATAAATAACATCATTTCTTCTTTTTTCAAACGCATCTGGGGGATCTTGTTCGTGCCATTCAAGTAAAGTAGATAATACCCCTATTTGGGGATTAGGATATGTAGTAAGACCATCTAAGGGTACTAAGTTTGGTTCGTTATTTCCGCCCTCATATCTCACGTCCATATAAAGAATTATTCTAGCAATGTCTCCCTTAACTGCATCTCTAGGTTCAAAGGTTGAGCTAGTAGAAAAACATTCAGTCATAATGGAACCATTGTACACTGATGTTCCACCATTATCGAAGTCTTTTTCACCTCTTAATGTATTCATACTATGATCTACCGGTTTTAAATTATGGGCATCAGTGTAAAGTGGCACTTCAAATGGATCTCCTGCATCAAAGTCACCATGAGATTTTGGCCATACATGTTCTCGGTTCCAAAAATCTGGTTCAAAATTAGAAGCAAAATCAAATTTATCAATGGAATTACCACTGTATACTAGTATGATATTTGCTGGATTATTAGGATCTTCATCTGCATCTCTTAAAATACTTTTTGTTGTTGTATAAGAGTAAGAAGTGTGATCTTTTATTATATCATGCAGCGTTGCTTTTAAATTTTCTCCAGTTAAACCAAATGTATTAGTATAATAACTTGTTGTTTGGCCAAATGTAAAGTTTGATATTAATAGTATTAATATAATGTTTAATTTTTTCATAGTTTAAAAATTTATTTGAATAGAGGCTGTTATTTTTCTCCCTAAACCAAAAAATATTGAAGCAGATGCAGCGTCAGAATTTAGTGGTGAATCTTCAACATAAGTAGAATTGTTTTCAGCGTCACTGATGTAAACAGTGTTAAATAAGTTTAAGACATTTAATTTAAATTTATATTCAAGTTTTTCTCGATAAATAGATCTTCCTAAATGTAAGCTAAATAAATGGTAAGGCGGTATTTTCCAAACTTTTTTATTTTCATCTAAATAAAATGGATCATAATCTGAAAAGAATTTAGAAAAGTACATGCCTTTTAATGTTATGTAAGAATATGTATTAGCTTTAGACTTAAAATTATAGCTTATACTTGATCCAATTTGCTTTTGGGGGGAGTCTCCTACATATACCCCTTTGGCATCAAAATAATCACTTGAATAAAGTTCTTGATTTAAGTAGAAATTCACAGTATCTCCAGATGTCCACTGCCAATCTCCAACAGAACAAAGAAATTCATATTTTAAACCTTTAGTTAATTTAACAGCAAAATCTAACTCAACACCTTTGTGAAGTGCATTTATTCCATTAATATTATAAATTAATGTTTCACCTCCAGCACCTTGTGTAGTTCCAGTTTGAGGCTTGTTTTCCCAAATAGTATAATATGCATTAAGATTTAAAGCAAATTTTGTTGATTTATGTCCGTAGCCAAATTCTACTGCTTTTACTATTTCATTTTTGGTGTTTTGGTAAGTTTGATTATCATAATCAAAGACATTTGAAAACCTTGGTGCTTTAGATAAAAGACCAGTATTTACAAAAATATTATTATATTCATCTATATTCCAATTTGCTCCACATTTAGCTGTGTAGCCTAAAAAATTCTCCCAATTTGTTCTAGTATATCTAGCTTCTGGAGAGCTTGAAGTGTATTCAAACCCGTTATAATTAACAGTGTCATTTATTCCTACTGCTTCTACTAATATTGTGTCGGAAATTACTATGTCTTTTTTTCGAAAATAATCAATCCTTCTGTAGCTTGATTTAGATCCAGTAATATTTATAAATGCTGATATATTACCATAATTATATTCCATTTGTTGAAAAACACCCGCCCATCTAACTAGTCCATCGTTATGATAATAAATTTTATCACCTTCTTCAAGCATTAATTTTATTGAATTTTCTCCAATTGCATTTTTAGAGCCGATGCCAGTTGTGCCTAGATAATAGTCACCACCTAGTAAGTCATATACTTCTGCATAATGTTCACCTTTGTATGTGCGAATATCTAAACCTGTTGAAATATCTACATTTTTGTTTGTCACATGAGTGAAGGTAGAAAGGAGTCCGGTCCAATAGTGATTGTTTCTACTAGCATATAATATACCACTTGATTTATGCAAACTATCACTATATGTTGTGTTTATAGATAAGTCTCCAAACCATGGATGCACTCTATTTCCGGAATTTAAGTCATATATTTCTTGAAAATCAATTTGATTATTATTAGTATAATTTATTGCCTGACCATAATAATTTGTTCCCCCACCTTGTCCTTTGGAATGATATATAATATTAGTTAAAGTATTTTTTTCGTTTATCTTCCAAAGATGCTGAAAATTAAGATTCGGTTTATGGTAAAAGTTTTTATGCTTATTTATTTTTCTGTTAACACCAAAAATGGTGTCAATAGCTGTTCCATTCTCAAAAACAACTTTATAATCATTATATGTACCCCAGTTTGGATTATAGTTTAATCCATATCCACCTTCTAATGATGCGGTATCAACCCCTAAATCAGAAGCAAATTGTTTGTCATAAACTGCTATACCTGTTTGGTATTTTCTTTGATCATGTTCTTGCGGAGCACCAAAGATTGAAAGAGCAAATAAATGATTATTAAATTGTTTCTGCCATTTTGCATAGTAAAACATTCCATGGGATCCAGTTTGCTCAATAATTCCATTAGATTGTTTAAAAGAAGTAGCAAAATTAAACTTTCCAATATTTAGGTTGGGGGTTGTATATGCTAGTGTAGTTCTGACATAGTTTCCTGAACCCCACTCAGTCTTTATACTTCCTCCCTCTTGACTATCTATACCCTTTGTTAAAATATTTATAGTTCCTCCAACAGAGGGTAGTGCTAGTTTAGATGCCCCTAGGCCACGTTGAACTTGAATTGTTCTTGTGAGTGCATCAAGACCAAACCAGTTAGACCAATAAACCCATCCATTTTCCATATCGTTCATTGGAACACCATCAATCATAACTGCTACATTTCTTTGATTAAAACCTCTAATATTTATCCTTACGTCTCCATCTCCACCGCCTTGTTGAGTTGCATAGACACCAGGAGTTGAGTTTAATAACATTGGAATTTCTTGACCGCCTAATTCTCTTTCTATTTTTTCTAATTTTACATTGCTAAGAGATACAGGTGTCTTTCTAAATTGCGCTTGATCACTACTAACGACCACTGCATCTAAGACAACATCGGGAGAAAGTTTAAAAGTTGTATCAATGAGATGATTTTTTTCAAATGAAATCGAAATAATTTTTGGGCCATATCCAATATATGAAACACTTAAGTCATAAAATTTTCCACTTAATTCTTTGAATTCAAAATAACCATTAATATCAGTTGCTGTGCCAAATTTATTGTTTGTATCTATTTTGTCATTAATTAAAATATTAGCGCCAATTAATGTTTCATTTGTTCTTTCGTCTACAACTATTCCCTTAATTGAATTTTGACCGATAAACAAGGAAGATGTAAATAAACAAAAATAATAGACCCAAATTCTTGACATTATTTTACAAGAATAGATTTAGTTTTTAGTCCATCAGTATCTTCAATAGACACAAAGAAAATACCCCTTTTATTTCCAACACTAAATTCTGTGTGTTTCAGATTACTGACTTTTTTGGATAAGACTAGTTTACCAATCTCGTTGTACACACTAATATGCTTAATAATCAAATTATTAGAAATTTGAATTTTACCTTGAGAAAGATTATATAAGGCAAATTTATTTTTTTGCTCTTCAATTGAAGTACTACAATTATCATATTCGCATGAATTATCATCAATTGTAGCGTTAGAATTATAATTATTCGCTGAAGTATTCATACATCCATACACATTTTCTGTGGCTCCATTAAAATCGGGATCACAAATACAGTTATGCCAACCTAAATTAGCAAATGTGTTAGCGGGCAGTGAATCCCAACTAATTGTTGGATCAAAAGGACTTGGATTCATAGTTACACCTAAATCAGTTGAGGGTTTTCTTACTAAAGTATGATCTTTAGTCCAATAATTTCCTATGGCATCAGTCCATGCGGCACCTGGATCTACACCAACTTCACCAAAAATATCAACTGGAGCACCTAGTCCAACTAGCGACAGAACTATTGCATCATTCCCATTAAAAAACATTGTTTGCGGATAGAGTGCTTGTTCTGCTGGATCTGTTCCGCTGTAATACGTTCCATTTGCCCAAAAATCTACTTTGCTTTGAAGATCATTATCTTCATTATAAATAGTTATTTCCTGCCCTAATGTTTCAGGACACAGAGTGTCAGTAAATGTGTAATATCCGTCCCAAACTGGCGCATCAAAACCTGATCCATTCGGGTCTCTTTTATCTAAACCTATTACATAAGTTGAGTAAGGTAGAATTATGCCTGAAAGTTGTTGAGGGGCACTTTCTTGGAATGAACCATTAGAATACCTTGCGATTGTATATGCAGATAAGTCAATACTATTAGCAGTTGGATTATATAATTCTAGAGCTTTATTATTTCCCCAGCCCTCAACATATTCTGATATAAAAATATCACTACATTGTGCTTGTACAAAGTGAGAAGTAAAGAGGATAATTAGAATAGTAAAAAGATTTTTCATGTATAAATAGATTTAGTTATTTAATTTTAAGTAGTTGTGCAAATATCTGAAATTTAAGTTAATTTATGACTAAATTAAAAAAAAATACAGCTTTTTATTTTTTAAAATTACTATATATTCTAAACACTTTTCCCATCTATCTTTTATTAATTATTTTTGCAAATGAAATTGAGATAAATTCATGCTATGAAGTCTAGTCTAGTTATTATTCCAACTTATAATGAGATCTTAAACATTTCTCTTATGTTAAAAGAGGTTTTTTTAGTTTCAAAGGATCTTCATGTATTAGTTGTTGATGATTCATCTCCAGATGGAACATCCGAAGAAGTAGCAAGACTACAAAACCGATATGCAGGCAGGTTATTTTTATTAAAAAGAAATGGCAAAAAAGGGTTGGGTAAAGCTTATATTTCTGGATTTAAATGGGGGCTAAAAAAAAACTATAATTATTTTTTCCAAATTGATTGTGATTTTTCACATGATCCAAAAGATTTATTGAGATTGCATAATACTTTATGTGCAAACAGTGTAGACTTATGCATTGGATCTAGATATATATCTGGCATTAATGTAGTCAATTGGCCAATTAGTAGAATTTTATTGTCATATTTTGCTTCCTATTATGTTAGGATAATAACATGCATGACGATTAAGGACCCCACTGCAGGTTTTAATGGATACACAAGAAAAGTGATAGAAAGTATCTCCTTAGATGACATTGAATTTGTTGGCTATGCTTTTCAAATTGAAATGAAATTTCGTACATGGAAAAAGGGGTTTAATATTTTTGAATTACCAATTGTGTTTAAAGATAGGGAAAGGGGAGTATCCAAGTTAAATAAAAGTATAATTAAAGAGGCTATTTTAGGAGTTTTAAAGATGAAGTTGAAGAGTCTTTTTACAAACGCGTATAAATAAAATTATGGGTATAGTTATTAAAAATGCATTAAAGGTAAATGAAGGTACAATTGAAGAAGTTGATGTTTTAGTTGAAAATCATCACATTACCGTGATTGAAAAATGTATTTCAGTTAATAATCATCAAGTGATAGATATAGATGGAGCCTATTTAATTCCTGGTGTTATTGATGATCAGGTTCACTTCAGAGAACCAGGACTAACTCACAAGGGCAATATTTATTCAGAATCACGTGCTGCTGTTGCGGGAGGTATTACATCATTTATGGAAATGCCTAATACAATTCCCCATGCTTTAACTCAATCTCTTTTAAAAGACAAGTTTAATATCGCCCAAAACACCTCCCTTGCTAATTTTTCTTTTTTCATGGGTGTATCAAATGATAATATCCATGAAGTTTTAAAAACAGATTTCACTAGAGTTCCTGGGTTAAAGATATTTATGGGCTCTTCCACTGGGGATATGTTAGTGGATGATTTTCAAACATTAAATAATATTTTTTCAAATACTGAGGGCTTGATTGCTGTACATTGTGAAGATGAGGAAACAATTAAAAAAAATAGTTTTTTAGCAAAGCAAAAATATGGAGACAATGTACCTATTTTCGAACATCCTAATATTAGATCTCATAATGCATGTTATAAATCTAGTTCTTTAGCTGTAAATCTTGCCAAGAAGTATTCAAGTAGATTACATGTGCTACATATTTCTACTGCAAAAGAATTAGAATTGTTTTCTAATAAGATTTCTTTGGAAAATAAAAAAATAACTTCAGAAGTTTGCATTCATCACCTCTCATTTACAGATTCGGATTATTATGAAAAAGGGGCTTTAATAAAATGGAATCCTGCTGTCAAAACTAGTGATGATCAACAAGCCTTGTGGGACGGACTTTTAAATGACAAATTAGATATTATTGCTACAGATCATGCTCCTCATACAATTAGTGAGAAAAATAATTTGTATTTTCAGTGTCCTTCAGGAGCTCCAATGGTTCAACATGCCTTACCTTTGATGTTGCAACATTCATTAAGTGACAAAATTACAATTGAAAAAGTTGTTGAAAAAATGTGTCATGCTCCTGCAAATTGTTTTAAAATTAAAAAACGAGGTTTTATTAGAGAAGGATATTATGCAGATTTAGTAGTAGTTAGAAAAACAAAGCCATGGACAGTCTCTAAGGATAATATTTTATATGGATGTAAATGGTCTCCTTTAGAGGGAAAATCTTTTGACTTTAGAGTCTCTCACACATTTGTCAATGGTAACTTAGTATACAAAAACGGAAATTTAATTGAAATAGAAAATGGACAAGCATTGACTTTTGATAATTAGTTTTTTGTTCAACTTTTTAGATCAAGAAAAGTATCAAGTATTTATTATTTAAAAAATATTGAAAAAATTAAATGGTATTTAAAATATTATTGTTCATCAAGATATAAACTTACAGACTGATCTAATGATTTTCTTGTGTCACTATATTTAAATTTGATTAATTTGTTGATTTTTGAAGAATTTAAAGTTGTTTTCTGAGCTGTATATTTTATCGCATCACTACTTAAATTAATCTTTTTTCCAGTCAATTTGCAATATATTATATCTAAGTATATAAAAATTAGCATTAAATATTTTGGTAGTTTTATTGATGGTAGAGTTCGGTTTAGCTTTTTATTAATTATAGCTAACATGTCTCTATAGCTAATGTGTTCTGCATTAATAATAAATCGATTGTTTGAGACATTACTATTCATTAATTTAATCATTATTTCTACCAGATCTATGACACTAATTACTCCGCAATTACCTTGAGGATAGAATGGCCCCATTTTTTTCGAACTATTAATTATAGTACCAATTCCTGATTCCCAAAATCCGGGCCCTATAATGAGAGAAGGATTTACAATAACCCCCTCTAATCCTTCTCCAAATGCTCGCCAAACTTCCATTTCAGCTAAATACTTAGAGATGGCATAAGCTGATTTATTAGTCCAATCCCAAAAACAATTTTCATCAACAATATTTTTTTCACTTGAACCCAATGTGGCAATAGAGCTAACGTAACATATTTTTTTAATATTATTTTTTAAAGCACAATCAACAACATTCGATGTTCCAGTAGCATTATTTTCAATCATTTCTTGTTTTAAAGAATTATTAAACGACACTAATGCAGCTGTATGATAAATATGGGTTGCTAATTGAATTACTTTATCTAGTTCCAATATGTCTAGAATATCACATTCTATCCATTTGATTTGACTAAATAGTTTTTCAAATTTTGGGGAGTAGTAGCTAAAAATATTTTTAACATTTTTAGTGTCACTATTTTTTCTTTTTATGGCAATTGGTTTTTCACCCTTACTAGTTAATTGAAATAAAAGGTGTGAACCGACTAACCCTGTTCCGCCTGTAACAAGTATTTGTTTCATAATATTCTAAATATATATCTTTCCATTATTTATTAGTACATTTAGAGTACATAAATTAGTTGTATATGGATTTTATCAATGAAATGAAGTGGCGTGATATGATTCACGATTCAACTCCTGGCTTACAAGAAGTTCTAGGTTCTGGTATTACACCTGCTTACGTTGGATTTGATCCAACTGCCGATTCACTACATATTGGAAATTTAGTTCCAATTATGTTATTGGTACATTATCAAAATTGTGGCCATCAACCAATTGCATTAATTGGAGGAGCTACAGGATTAATTGGAGATCCGTCTGGAAAAAATACAGAACGCAAGTTATTAACTTTAGATAAAGTTGAGTATAATATATCAAGAATTAAACCCCAATTAGAACTTTTTTTAGATTTTGATTCAGGTAAAAAATCTGCGAAAATTGTTAATAATATAGATTGGTTTAAGAATATTAATACAATCTCTTTTTTTAGAGATTATGGTAAACACCTTACATTAAATTATATGCTTGCAAAGGATTCTGTTCAAAATCGTATGCAATCTGGTATTTCATTCACAGAATTCTCCTATCAATTAATACAAGCGTATGACTTTCATCATTTAAACAAGACAATGGGTTGTAAATTGCAAATTGGTGGTTCAGATCAATGGGGTAACATTACTGCAGGCATAGAGTTGATAAAAAAAACCACTAACAATAAAGTTCATGCCTTTACCACAAGCTTGCTTACAAAATCTGATGGTTCTAAATTTGGCAAAACAGAGTCAGGGAATATATGGTTAGATCCTAAAAAATCATCACCTTACAAATTTTACCAATATTGGATGAATGTAAGTGATGATGATGCAAAAAAAATGATTAAAATTTTCACTGTATTAAATGAAGCTGAAATTAACAATTTATTTAAATTACATGAAAAGGAGCCCCATTTGAGAATTCTTCAAAATGAACTATCTAAGAGAATTACTTCTAGGGTTCACGGTGGAGATGCATATGCACAATCTTTAAAGGTATCAAATATACTATTTGGTAAAAACACATCTCATTTATTACAGGAAATATCAGAAGAAGATTTTTTAATGGTTTTTGAAGGGGTTGATCAATATGATATAGACAAGTCAATTCTTCAATCAGGTTTAAATGTAGTCGAACTCTTAACTACTCATACAGGTATTTTTAAATCTAAGGGGGAAACACGCAGACTGTTGGACTCTAATGCAATAAGTATTAATAAGATAAAATGTAAATCTGATTGTTTAATATTGAAAGCTAATCTTTTAAACGGCAAATATTTATTATTCCAAAAAGGAAAAAAGCATTATAGTATTATCTGTGCACAGTAGGCTAAATAAATTAATATCATGCAAAAGCAAAAATTAATTAAAGTGGGCCCAGCAGGGCTTGAACCTGCGACCCCTTGATTATGAGTCAAGTGCTCTAACCAGCTGAGCTATGGGCCCTAAATTAAGATGCAATATTAATGAAAGATTCAATATGTCACAAGTAATCAACCTTTATTGTGTGGTGTTGGCCTTAAGTTTGCATTTAAATTAACAAATACAATCTTTTCAATTTTTATGATTGTTTTTTCAGTTTTTTTAACTCTCGCTTCACATCTAAAAGTGATTGAAGTAGTTCCTATTTTCACCATTTCTAATCCGATTTCAACAACATCCCCAACTTTGGCTGGAGAAATAAAATCAATTTCAGACATATATTTAGTTGTTACTTTTTGATTATCTAACTGGCACATTGCATAAATAGCTGCTTCTTCGTCTATCCACCTCAAAAGTTGACCTCCAAAAAGACTACCACCCGCATTTAAATCTTCGGGTTTTATCAGTTTTCTAGTTCTAAATTGCATAATTATTTGTATTAAATTTTTTGACAAAGTTCAATTAGCACTTGGTTTGTTTCTTTTGGGTGAATAAACGCAATTAAATTATTATCTGCACCTTTTTTAGGTTGTTCATTAATAATTTTAAATCCAAGTTTTTTTAATCTTTTTATCTCAATTAAAATATCTTCTACTTCAAATGCTATATGATGAATTCCTTCACCCCGTTTTTCAATGAATTTATCAATTGAATTATCTTTTTTTACACCTTGAAGCAGTTCAATTTTAGTGCCATTTCTATTAAAAAAAGAAGTAATCACTCCTTCTGAATCTACCTTTTCCTCTTTGTAAGGCTCTATGCCAAGTATTTTTGAATATAATTTATTTGCAGTATCTAGGTTCTTAACTGCAATACCTATGTGTTCAATTTTTTTCATTTTTTATATTTTTTTCATTATCGTAAAGCTGTTTGTAGATCCCATTTTTATTTATTAATAAATTATGTGATCCTTCCTCAATTATTTTCCCATTTTGCATAACAATAATTTTATTATATTCTTGAAGAAAACTTAATTTGTGAGATATAATGATAATTGTTTTTTCATCACTTAAATTATTCAGTGCTTGATTTATATAATTATTAGCTTCAGAGTCTAAGGATGATGTTGGTTCATCAAGAATTAATATAGGTGATCCACTTAATAGAGCTCTTGCAATTCCAATTCGTTGCCTTTCACCTCCTGAAAGATTATTTCCCTGTGGACCAATAATAGTATTATATCCCTCTTCAAGATTCATTATTACTTTATGTATTAGAGCAGATTTTGTGGCATTTTGGATGTCTTCTTCAGATGCGTCGGAATTACCTATTAAAAGATTATTTAGTACAGTATCATTAAATAGTAAAGTTTCTTGAGATACTAATGCGAATAGTGGGCGGCAATTAGTGTCTGTTATTGAGTGACCGTCAATTTTGATTTCACCTTTTGAAATTTCATGAAAATTTAAAAGCAACTCAATTAATGTTGACTTCCCAGAACCAGATTCGCCCACAATTCCCAACCTATCACCTTTTGTAATTGTTAAATTGACGTCTGATATATTTAAATCATTATTATAACTGAAGCCTACATTTTTGAATTCTATTTTATCATTAAATTGATGTGTGCTTTGTAATTTTTCATTTATTTCATTGGGACTTTCTAAAAGAACAAGTAATCGTTCAACAGCAGCAGACCCCTTTTGAATAGAATAAAATGCACTAGTTAATGACTTCGCAGGTGGTAAAATTTGAGAAAAAATAGCTAAAAAACCTATAAAAGAGTCTGGGTCTAGTTCAGTTTCTAACACAATTTTCCCACCAAACCATATTATTACAACTAAAACTAATGTACTTAACATTTCACTCATTGGTGAGGCTAAATCTTTTCGCCAAAGTACTTTGTTATTTATTTTTTTAAGTTTTTCATTATGCACATTAAAGTTTTTTGAAACAAACAAGTAATTATTAAAAACTTTAATGATTTTAATATTTGTTATAGACTGTTCAATAATTGAAATTAATTCACCTATTTTATTTTGGCTTTCCAAGGAAGATTTTTTTAAGGATTTGCTTATTTGCACGATAATAATCGCTGTGATTGGTAAAAAAATTAAACCAATCAATGTTAATTGAGGGCTGATATACAATAAGCTTATTAAGAAAATTATGATATGAATAGGATCTTTTATAAATAACTCTAACACACTCATAATAGACCATTCTATCTCATGTAAATCATGTGTCATACGTGCTACAATATCCCCTTTTTTAAACTGATTAATAAATTTTAAAGGCAGGTGTAAAATTTTTGTGTAAAGTTTTTTCCTTATATCTCTTATAACATTATTTCTCATAGGAGTTAAAAAATATAAGGCAAGATATCTAAATGTATTTTTTAAAATTGTCCCCACAGCTACAAGTCCACAAATGAATCCTAGAGCAGTGACAACACCATATTGGATTAATATATTGTTAATGATGTGGTAAAGACTTGCTTTAATATTAGATATAGAAATATTTTGACTTTCAATTGTAGATGTTTCAATAGTTCCAAATAATAAACCTAGAATCGGAATAATTAATGAAATAGAAAATAGCGAAAAAATTACGGATAAAAGGTTAAACAAAGAATTTAAAAGTACATTTGACAAATACGGCCTTGCAAATTTCAAAATTTTAAAAACATTATTCATAATTCAAATATAACTACAAGTTATATATAAATCGTATATAATTGTATCTTTGATTAAGTGGAATCAAATAGGCAAAAAAAAGTTGGAAGATTAATACAGAAAGATTTATCTCATATTTTTCTTAAGGATTCTTCGATTCATTATAGTGGTGTCATGGTTTCTGTAACACATGTAATGATTACTAAAGATTTATCCCAAGCTAAAGTATATTTAAGTTTATTTCCAAAAAAAAGTAATGTTTTCGAATTTCTTAAATCAAGAAGTTCACAAATCCGTCACCAACTATCTTCAAAATTAAAAAATCAATTACGTAAAACTCCAGATCTTTTCTTTTATCTTGATAATTCACAAGAGCATTATGATAACATCTCATCTATTTTAAAAGATATTTAAAATTGAATCCTACAGTTAAAATAGCTATTAAGTATTTTTTTTTTCAAAAAAACAGAAATATATCCAATCTAATCACCAGTATTTCTATGGCAGGAGTTTTACTTGGCACAATGGCACTGATTGTTGTATTATCAGTATTTAACGGATTTGATGAAATTATTCAGAAAATCTATAAAGACATTGATGCCGATATTAAAGTAGAGTATAAAGAAGGTGCTTTATTTAGTTTAGAAAAAAATACTATTCAACAAATTAAGGAAATCAAAGAGGTGAATTTTTTTTCAGAAATTTTAGAATATAAAATGTTAGCTCAGTACAAAGACTATCAACACATTATAAATGTAAAAGGAGTTGATCATTCTTTCATAGAATCTACTAATTTTAAAAACCACTTAGTTTTAGGAAATAAAGAATTTTTAGGATCTAACTTTTGTTTGGTAGGAAGAGGTGTTTTTAATCACTTGTCTTTGCAATTATTTGACTTTGAAAACCTATTAAATTTGTCATTCTTTAATCATACTGATCCACAAAAAATATCTAACCTAATTAAATCAAAAGCATTCTATGCTACAGGAGTTTTTGCAACACAAAGTGATTTAGATTATCAAGATATAATTATCGACATCAATAATCTACGTGAATTTCTATCATTAGATAAATTATGTTCATCCTTAAATGTTCATTTAATAGCAAATACAAATATTGATGAAGTGCAAAAAAAAATGTTAAATATTTTAGGACCTGAATATTTAATTAAAAACAGGTTTCAGCAACGTCCATTCGTGAATAAAATGATTCAAACAGAAAAATTAATGGTCTACATCATTTTCACTTTTATTTTACTTATATCTATGCTCAGTTTAATTGCTAGCCTTACTATATTATATATCGAAAAACAAAAAGATATATACACTCTAAAAGTTTTAGGATTTAATAAAGTAGATATTCAAAATATTTTTTTATACGTGGGTATATTAATTACTAGTGTTGGAGTGTTCTTAGGCACTATACTTGGTTTTTTGTTTTGTTTTTTTCAACAAAAATTTGGATTAATAAAGTTGGCTAGTGACTCTGGTTTTTTCACTTCAGCATATCCAATCAAAATAAATTTAATAGATATATTCTTTATTCAATTGATTGTTTTAACTATTGGAGCTATTGTATCTTTTTTAGTATCAAGAAATAATTTATTTAATTAATACACTTTATACTCTACTTTAATTTCTTTAATTTTCTTCATTACATTTTTATAATCATCTATTTCAACTAATTCAGATCTGTGTTTTTTTATATTTGGAAGGCCTCTAAAATAGTTGTTATAATGCCTTCTCATTTCTAAGACACCAAGTTTTTCACCTTTCCATTGTACTGACAAATCTATGTGTCTTTCTACCATTTTAAGTTTATCAATTAGATTGATTCCACTTTCTACTTTACCCGTATTTAGATAAGTTTTTATTTGATTAAAAATCCATGGATTGCCAATTGCAGCTCTTCCAATCATAATACCATCTACATTATATTTTCTTTTTTTTTCTTTAGCACTATGTTCACAAGTTACATCTCCATTTCCAAAAATAGGAATTTTCATTCTCGGATTATCTTTAATTTTTCTAATTAATGTCCAATCTGCCTCACCTTTATACATTTGTTTCCTAGTTCTACCATGAATAGATATTGCTTTGATACCAACATCTTGAAGTCTCTCTGCAACTTCTACAATAAATTTGCTATTATCATCCCATCCCAATCTTGTTTTTACAGTTACTGGGAGGTTTGTTGATTTTACTATTTCTGCAGTCATTTTAACCATTTTAGGAATATCTTGCAAAATTCCAGCCCCAGCTCCTTTACATGCCACTTTTTTAACAGGACAACCGTAATTAATATCAATAATATCAGGTTTGACACTGCTAGCAATTTCTGTAGCTTGCTTCATTGATCTAATGTCATTTCCAAAAATTTGTATACCAATTGGTCTTTCATATTCAAAAATATCTAATTTTTGAACACTCTTATACGCATTTCTTATAAGACCTTCAGATGATATAAATTCTGTAAACATTAAATCAGCTCCACCTTCTTTACATAATTTTCTAAATGGAGGATCGCTCACATCTTCCATTGGTGCCAATAATAGTGGGAATTCTCCAAGTTCAACATTTCCTATTTTAATCATCTTACAAACTAAGGAAATTGTTAGTCTTGTTCTTTTCTGGTAGAGTAATTTATTTTATAGGCTTGTGCTTTTCGCAGCTCTTGTTTTATGTCAGAAACAATTCCCATTTTCACATCAATATCAGCTTTAATGGACGTGGTTAATAGTGGAATCTCTTCTTCTGCTCTACTTTCTCTCTCCGCAATAATAAAGGATTGTATATCAGCCACTTTTGCATAAGCATCATTAAGTTGAATTTTAGATTTTGTGCCATATTTTGTTTTGCGATTATTACCGCGGGGAGCTCCAACATAAATGTATGAAACAAGGGATTTTCGTTCAAGTTTTTTAACTTCTGTTGCTTGCGGCAACTGATTTTCTACCAACATTTCTGTTTCACGCATAACTGTTGTTACCATAAAGAAGAATAATAACATGAAGACAATATCTGGCAGTGATGCTGTTGAAATTGGTGGTGTTCCACCTTTATTATTTTTTTTAAACTTTGACATATTTCTATAATTAGAATTCACCTGGAGGAGCTTCAGATATCTTCATGGGATATATTTTTCTTATTTCTTTTTGTTTAGATTTTGGTAATTCAGAATACTTTACACTATATTTTTTAATTGATTCCTCGTTTCTTAACTCATTGTATGCTGCAGTTAGTTCATTTTGAACTGAAATATACATTTCATAAGATGTACCACGACTATTTATTAAAGAAATAATTGCTTTATCAGGACTATCTGATGACTCTGGGTTAACTCCTCTATTATTAATGAATGATTTGGCCCCTTCTCTTAAATCATCAATTTCAATCTCTAAGTCTTCTACAAGTAATTTATCTCTTTTATTTACATATACTTCATATATATTTCGTGCGTTCCCTTGCATATCTTCAGGCTCTTGTGTATCATCAAGTACAGGTAATTTTCGTGCAATTCCAGTATCAACATCCATTGTAGTAGTTACTAAGAAAAAAATTAATAACAGAAATGCAATATCTGCCATTGATCCAGCATTTATTTCTGGTGTAGATCTTTTACTTCTTGCCATTTTTAAATAATTTCTTTAGAAATTCACTATACATCACGGTTCCAATTGCAATTATAGCTAATAAGTAAAACGTAATTAAACTACCTCCCACTATTTTCGATGTCAATGAGGAAATTAAATTCCCATCTGTACTAGTATAAGAGGGAAGAACTTCATTTGATGATATTACAATAGAAAAAACAAATAGTAAAACTAAAAGAGCAATAGGTAGAATCATCTCTTTCATTTTCCCAGGTTGGTTTTTTATTTGAATAATAGGAGAAGCTATGCAGATTATCACTGCAATGCCAATCATTATATATACTAGAATAAGTCCTAAATCAGTCATGCTATTTCTTTTATTTACTTGATAAAATATCTACTAATGCGATAGATGCATCTTCCATTTTGTTTACTATATCGTCTATTTTTGAAACAATATAATTATAAAATACTTGAAGAATGATAGCAACTATTAGACCAAATACTGTTGTAAGAAGTGCTACTTTGATACCACCTGCTACTAGTGAAGGTGAAATATCACCAGCTGCTTCAATTGCATCAAAAGCTCCAATCATACCTATGACCGTACCCATGAAACCAAGCATTGGTGCTAGAGCTATGAATAAGGATATCCAGGTCGTTCCTCTTTCCAATAAGCCCATTTGAACTGATCCATACGCAACAATTGACTTTTCAACTACATCAACTCCTTTATTAGATCTTTCTAAACCTTGATAAAAAATACTAGCAATTGGACCAGGTGTGTTTTTGCAAATTTCTTTTGCTTTATCTATACCTCCATTATTAATTGCATCTTCTATTTCTATCAATAATTTTTCATGGTTAGTTGAGCCAGCTGCGTGTAAATATAAAATTCTTTCTATACATAATGCTAAGCCTAAGATAAGTGTTAATAAAACAATACCCATAAAACCTGCTCCACCTTCAATAAATTTTGTTTTTAGTACTTGGTGGAATGAAGGGTTTTCATTAGAAATAATATCATTTTCTATAATTACATCTTCTTTAGTTTCAGTAGTTTCAACATTAGTTTCTGAATCATATTTGGCAGTGTCTGTTATTTCGGTATTTAAAGAATCCTCAAGTACTTCATCTTGAGCAAATGTTTTATCAATATTTAATAGAAATAATGATATAAAAATTAAGAATCTAGTGGTCATTTTATTTATTTTAAGTTATTGTTCAGTAATACTTGTATTCTGTAAATCGCGGAGAGAAAGGGATTCGAACCCCCGATATGTTTCCATATACACGCTTTCCAAGCGTGCGCCTTAAGCCACTCGGCCACCTCTCCTCTTTTCAACTCTCATACGAATTACGCGAAACGAAATTACAAAAAAAAACAATTTTTTTTGTAACTATAGTTAACAATTTAACAATACATTTATTAATGTTAAATTATATTTTGATTCTTCTTAAAAAATAGATTGTCTATATTTTTAGATGTGATTTCAGCTATTTTATGAATATCGATACTCTTTATTGAGGCTATTTGTTTAGCAATAATTGAGAGGTATTTGGGTTCATTTCTATGACCTCGCATTGGGTGAGGAGCTAAGTATGGAGCATCCGTCTCTAAAACTATTTTTTCAATTGGAATATCTTTGATTATATTGGATAAATTCGAATTTTTAAACGTTATTACACCTCCAATACCTAACAAGAATCCTAAGTCAATAATTTTTTCAGCTTCTTTAATTGTACCAGAAAAACAATGAAATATTCCACCGACATCTTTAACATTTTCTTCCTTTAAAATTGTATATATTTCATTAAAAGCTTTTCTGCAATGAATAACTATAGGTATTTCTAGTTTTTTTGCCCATTGTATTTGCGTACGAAATGCACTTTTTTGCTCCTCTATCAAAGTTTTATCCCAGTGTAAATCAATACCAATTTCACCAATGCCTATAAATTGAGTATTTTTAACTTTTTGGAATAATTTTTCTATCTGTTTTGGGTAGTTTTTATTCACACTACATGGGTGTAGGCCTATTAGTGGATAAGTGATATTTTTATATCTCTTATGTAAATCTATTAACTTATTAATTGTGGTTTCATCAATATTTGGTAAAATAAATCTGTTAATCCCTTCTTTTTTTGCTTCTTGTATTACAATATCTATGTCATTTTCAAAATTTTTAAGATACAGATGTGTATGTGAGTCAGTAAGCATTTCAAATTCAAAATTAAACTTTATTTAAGTCCATAGTATAGTATTTATGTTTTATTTTTAATTAATGCAAAAAATATTGATAATAAGATTAAGTTCAATGGGGGATATTGTTTTAACAAGTCCAATAATTAGGTCTCTCAAACTACAACAACGCGCTGAGATTCATTATTTATTGAGACCTCAATATTCAGATGTTTTAAAAAACAATCCCTATGTAGATAGAATTATTCCATATTCTAGATCTTTTAGTGAAATAGTATTAAAATTAAAATCTGAAGAATATGATTTTATAGTTGATTTACAAGGCAACTTGATTTCAAGTTTACTCAAATATAAATTAAAGAAAAAAGCATTCACTATAAAAAAAGAAACAATAAAAAAGTTATTATTCATATATTTTAATATCAATTTATTAAATAGTCATGTTGTAGATAGATACTTTAAAGTTTTGAGTAGCTTAAAAACAATTAATGATAATAAGGGTCTTGATTTTTTTTTAGAAAAAAAAATAAAATTTGATTTTGACATTCCGCCAAATTATATTGCTTGGAGCATCGGCGGATCCTATGATAACAAACAGTTGTCGGTTGATCAAATATCAAGTGTGTGTGATTCTTTATCAATTCCAATTGTTTTTTTGGGTGGTACAAAAGAAGAGATTAAAGTTGAAAAAATTAGAAATAAATCTAAACACAAATCAATTCATAATCTTGCAGGAAAATTATCAATTGATCAATCTGCTTTTTTTATTAAAAATAGTTTGTTGGTTTTGACTAATGATACAGGACTCATGCATATTGCTAGTTCATTTAAAAAAATCATTTTATCTTTTTGGGGTTGTACAAAGCCTAACCAAGGCTTTCGACCGTATATGGCGGATGAAAGTTCCAGAGAAATTGTTTATCAACCAAGTTATGCCCCTTGTTCTAAATATGGTAAGAGATGTAAGTGGTCGAAATCAGGGTGTGTAAAGAATATTAAACCAGAGTTAATTATTAATAATTTAAATGAAATTCTTTTGGAATCAATTTAGTTAGTGTTTAAAACCCATGCACTTGCTATACTATTTTTTGTGTTTTTTAATACTAAATGTGCCTCTTCTTCTGTAAAAAAACTATCTACAGAAACTCTAATTAATCCACTTTCATTTTTACCAATTATTTCGGCATTAGGGAAACCTCTTTTCTTTAATTGTTTAGTTAGTGCTTGTGCATTTTCAATGTTTGAAAAACTTCCCACAATGATGAAAACTTTTTTTACATTTTCGTTGTTGATTGATTCACTATTTAATTTAATATTTTCTTGTTTAATATTTTCTTGTGATGAGGTTTGGGAAGATGTATTTGTTTCATTTGAAGTGACAGACTGTATCGCATTTATAAAACGTTGACCTATATTTTTAATATTTAAAGAATCTTCTTTTTTTGTGTTCTCTGGTAATGCTTCATCAGGGTTACTATTTGCTATTATATAAGGATCAATATATGATTCTTCAAGCACTAGTGTTGCTTCTTTCATCTTTCCCCTCTTTGTTAGGACCATGACCTTTTGAGAATTTGAAGCCAGTTGATTGTAAACTTGGGTTATCTTATAGCAATCGTTATATTCTGTTTCAGACACATTTAAAAAACATACTTGCCGCTCAATTTTATCTTTTTTGTTTTTCCATATTTTTATTTGTACATCTCTTCCAAAGCCTAATTTGAAACATTTTTTTGTAGCAATATGATAATTTGTTCCATTTATTTTATATAAGTCAAAATCAACTTGTGATACTTTAACATTGTAAATTCCTGGAGTCTCTTTTAAGTGATCATTATTATTTAGGATGGGTTCTCTAGGTGAGTAATTTGATGTTGAAATAGACGGTCCAATATTTAAAAATGAAGTGTCATCAAAATTTCTATTATTAAGCGAAAAGATAGAAAGCGAAATAAATAATAGGATGACCGCTGCTGATGAGGTAATTGTTTTAAGATTTATTTTTTGATTATTTTTAATTTCAGTTAACTGAAAGTGGTTTAAACCATATGAATGCTTGTTAAAGTTGTATGAAGAAGTGCACTTGAATAATAATTGCCCATCTCCGCTTTGGAAAATCTCACCAATTCCATTGAATAAAACTGATTTTCCATTTGAAATTTTGAGTTTTGATTTTCTAGAAAATTTAAGTATTTCAACACAAGCTTCATTGTAACTAATATTTTCATTTGTGGAGATGTAATTCGCTAAAAGCCCATCATTTTGACAAAGATTTTGATTAAATGATATAGATTTAGATGGTGGAAAAATTTGATTAGTAACATCATTTATATAAGAGGGCCTTGGGTTTAATAGAAATCCACCAAAGCCCGTAATAACCACACAGTCATGTTGTTTAAGTAAATCAAAAATATAATTTTCTATAGGTTTTTCCATTTCACGATTACTAACCTATAAATATAGACAATAAAAAAATTTATAGTGATTTTTTAGTAATTTTTTTAATATCCTCGTAGGTATTTATTGATGTTAAATTATCTTTAATTAATGCGCAATAAATTTTATAACCACTCAGGAGCCATCTCAATTGTTCTAACGACTGATTTATTTCCTTTTCTAATACAGGAAGTTGACAAATTTGTTGAAGTGTTTTTGTTTTGTATGCATAAACTCCGATGTGTTTATATAATTTATTTTCTTTTATTACTTTTCTTTTAAAATATTTAGCACAATTTTCATTATTAATTTTAACTTTTACGACAGAACTATCTTTTATTTCATCATCATTAAGGGGACAAATTAAGGTGCCAATTTCTACATTTTTTTCAAATAGTGATAAAATTTTTTTAAAGTGTATTTTTTTTAAATATGGCTCATCACATTGTATATTTACAATTAAATCCTCTGCATCAATATCCCCTATTGATTTAATAACTTGCGCGCACCTCTCAGTCCCATTTCTGTGTTTTTTAGAAGTAATAATACATTGACCACCGAAACTTTCTGCCACTCTTTGAATTTTTTTAGAATCTGTTGTTAAGTACACAGAGTCAAATATTTTTGCATCAATTACAGCTTCATATGTACATTGTATTAAAGTTTTGTTGTTAATTTTTATAAGTGGCTTGTTAATTATTCTTGAAGAATTATAACGAGCAGGGATTATTCCAACAGTTTTCATTTTATATTTTAGCGTTTAATTTAATTGTAAACGCTCTTGGTGGTCCTAAATCAGCAGGCCTATGTTGATATTCCCTATTTAAAAGATTATCAACTATCAAAGAAAACGTAAGTTCATCATTAATGTGATAACCAATTCTAAAGTCAATAATTTTATCTCCATTTAACATTCTTTCTCTAGAATCTAAAATACCAATATCTACTGCGCCAGGTCCTGATCCGCCATTAAATTGGTCAGATCCAAATACTAAATCCATGTTTCTCATAAGACTATTATATCTGAAGCTTAATCCCGTCATGATACGTTTATAATCTAAGTTTACATCAAACTTTAAAATGTTTTCATGCCTATATTTTAACACTCCACTTTGGTCATAGCTTGAGTTAATATAGTTAATATCATTTTCGATACCCAAAACATAAAATTTTCCATAAGAAGCCTCAGGGTCTAAAATAATTGGATTAACTTTTGTATAACTACCTAATAATGTAACATCTACAATTCCAATTTTACCCTCTCCCATTAAAGAAAATTCAAAACCACTAATTTCAGTTGCACCTATATTTATACATTTAAAACCAAATCCTACTAAACCGTCTGTTGGAGCACCCCAATTGCCAAAACTAAATTCAATCATATCATCATAGTGCATAATAAAGCCAGCTAAATCAATCATGCCTTTCCATTCTCCAATTTTTATCAACTGTTTAATACCAAGTTCAGCACTCCAACCTGATTCTGGATCTAAGTCAGGATTGGGATATATATACATAGGGTCATAGTCTGTTTCAACAAACATTTCCATTATTGTTGGATATCTATAACCCTGTCCAAACGAACTCCTTAAAAAAGTACCTTTAAGTAATTGATAATTTATACCAGATCTAATTACAGGAACTAAATAATTGTCTTTATAGGAATTAAAATGCTCAAGTCGTGTTCCTAATGATACATTCAATTTATTAAATTTAAGATCATATTGTCCATATAAGCTATAATTAAATAATTGCTTTATTTCTGGTGCATCTATAGCAGTATATTCTTGTAGTTGACCATTGTATATCATATCATGACCATATACATCTTTATAATCTCCTTTAACATAATTTGAAGCAAGACCGATGGTGAAAACTTGTTTGCGATTTGGTTTTTTAAATTTATATTCTGGTCTTGTTTTTTGGAATTGATATTCTTGAAAAACAACATCGGAAAATGCTCTTTCAGATAAAAATGGAGCATGGTTATCTCGATAGAATCTAGATTTATATGAGTGCAGAGTATTATTATTTGTATTACGGAATTTTATAAAAGGATCCACATTGAGCATAAATTGAGTAAATAATGCTGGCTTTGATCCGTCTGGTACACCGATAGGCGTGTAACCTATTTCATCATTTTGAAAGATCAGTGATTGAAATTGGTGTAAATAAGTAACATTTGCGTTTAATCCATATGATAAGCCAGATATTTTTTTTGAATTATGATGACTATTGAAATTGAATCTTGCCCACTTCTCACTAACTGGCAATGCACCTGGAAACTTACTTGATTCAGTATTAGTTACATATCCGCCACGATAGCCGTCATTAGAATAAATATTTCCCCCGAAAACAATACCAGTGTTATTTTTTTGTTGAGCATAACTGAAAGACATTCCTTGAAAGCTTCTTGTGTCGTCTCCCCACCAGTGTAAGCCATCTCTAGATGGACGATCATAAATTCCTGAAAATAATGCGACTTTAGTTTCGGGTTCTCCCTTAGGATAAGCTGTTCGAACATTGATAACTCCATTCATGGCTGAAGATCCAAATAGTACAGAAGAAGCACCTTTTATAACTTCAATTTGAGAGATGTTTTCCATTGGAATCATGTTCCAGTTTACTGTTCCTCTATCTCCGCTCAGTAATGGCATGTCATCAATCATAACCAACACTCTACTACCAGTATTGTAACTCCAACCGCTTCCACCCCTAATATTAGCTTGGCCATCTACGACCTGGACCCCTGGACTTTGATTCATTAATACTTCTAGATCAGTTGAGTTCTTGTTTTCAATTAGTGAAGGTTTTATTACATCCATTGAAACGGTAACCTCCTCAAGTTTTTGTTCAAATTTACCTGCAGAAACTACAACCAAATCCATTTCTGTGGAAGTACTGTTAAGTGATATGTTTTTTATGTAGTTTTGCCCAGATTCTGCATCAATAATGAGCTTCTGTGTTTCATAACCTATATATTGAAAATTTATAGCGTTCTCACCGTTATTCAGTTCTATTGTATATTCACCATTGAAATCACTAGCTGTTCCATAGCTAGAATTGACGGAGATATTAACTCCTATGAGAGGGGATTTGTCTTTTGAATCAATAATCTTTCCTGATAAAATTGTGGTTTGAGAGAATGTTAGGTGATGTACAAATAATAAAATAAAAATAACAAGCTTTTTCATTAAAAATCGTTTATAATTAGCAGTAAATATAATCATATTTTAAACTTTATTAATTTCAGTATGTTTTATCAAAATAATACTTAGATTTGTTAATCAAAATCAATAATGTTATTTAAAAACTCAATAATAATTAGAATATGTCTTCTTCAAAAAATTTTTTAATAAAAGTACAGAATAAGCATTCTCATGAGTCAGAGTTCTTACAGGCGGTAGAAGAATTTTTAGATTCTGTAGCACCTTTTGTACTCGTTAGTGATAAATATAAAAGTAGAAATTTACTAGAAAAAATTGTTGAACCCGAAAGAGTGATCATTTTTAGAGTTCCGTGGCTTGATGACAATGGTGATGAAAAAATAAATATTGGATATAGGGTTCAGTTTAATTCAGCAATCGGCCCGTACAAGGGTGGGCTAAGATTCCACCCGTCTGTTAATTTGTCTATATTAAAATTCTTAGGTTTTGAACAAATATTTAAAAATGCACTAACCGGGTTACCGATGGGCGGTGGTAAAGGTGGGTCTGATTTTGATCCAAAAGGAAAGTCGGATAATGAAGTTATGCGCTTTTGTCAATCTTTTATGCTAGAGTTATCTAAACATATTGGTTCAAATACAGATGTTCCTGCGGGTGACATTGGAGTAGGTGCGAGAGAAATAGGTTATATGTTTGGTCAGTATAAAAGAATAAAAAATAATTTCACAGGTGTTTTGACCGGCAAATCATTTAATTGGGGTGGATCATTGATTCGGCCTGAAGCAACAGGATATGGGTTAGTTTATTTTTTAAATGAAATGTTATCTTTTCATGATATTTCTATGAAAAATAAAAAAATTGCTATATCTGGCTCAGGTAATGTTGCCCAATTTGCCTGTCAGAAAGCAATTGAATTAGGTGCAAAAGTTGTTTCCTTGTCTGATTCATCTGGATATATTTATGATCCATTAGGGATAGACGATGCAAAACTTAAATATGTTATTGATTTAAAAACTATTAGAAGAGGTAGAATTTCTGAATATGCTGATCAATTTAATTGTGAGTTTTTTGAAGGAACTCCTTGGGGTCTAGATTGTGACATAGCATTACCTTGTGCTACGCAAAATGAACTCAACGAACATGATGCTAAAAAATTAATACAAAATAATTGCATAGCAATTGCTGAAGGTGCAAATATGCCATGTACAAATGAGGCAATTAGCATATTTAACTCAAACAAAATTTTATTTGCCCCTGGTAAAGCTTCAAATGCAGGCGGAGTTGCAGTTTCAGGTTTAGAAATGTCTCAAAATTCATTGAGAATGAATTGGTCAAAAGAAGAGGTGGACACAAAACTTTCAAACATAATGAAAAATATTCATCGTCTTTGTGTTGAACATGGTAAATCCAATGATTATGTTGATTATGTTAAGGGAGCTAATATAGCTGGATTTATTAAGGTTGCTGATGCAATGATAGATCAAGGGGCAGTATAATTTAAAAAACAGAATATGAAGCCTGCAATAAAACAGTTTGCTAATCAAATAATGAAAATTAAGAATGATGGTTTATATAAATCTGAAAGATTAATTAAGTCAGCTCAGTCTTCTGAAATAACTGTTAAAAACCACCAGGTTATTAATTTATGCTCTAATAATTATCTAGGATTATCGTCTCATCCTGAAATAATTCGGGCTGCAAAATCTGGATTAGATTTGCATGGTTTTGGCATGTCCTCTGTTAGGTTTATATGTGGAACTCAAGATATTCACAAACAGTTAGAATTAAAAATTTCAAATTTTTTATCTAAGGATGACACTATCCTCTATGCCGCAGCTTTTGATGCGAATGGTGGACTTTTTGAGCCATTGTTAGGTCCGGATGATGCAATTATATCTGATGAACTAAATCATGCTTCTATTATTGACGGTATAAGACTGTGTAAGGCACAAAGATACAGATATAAAAATTCTGATATGAACGATTTGGAATTGAAATTAGAAGAAGCAAAAAGTCAGTCTATCAAATTAATTGTCACTGACGGAGTTTTTTCAATGGATGGCTCCATAGCTAGGTTAGATAAAATATGTGATTTAGCAGATAAATATTCTGCTCTTGTTATGGTAGATGATTGTCATGCAACGGGTTTTATTGGACCTGAGGGTCGAGGTTCAGCTGAGTATTGTAATGTTTTGAATAGAGTAGATATAATAACTGGAACTTTAGGAAAGGCTATGGGCGGGGCAATGGGTGGATTTACAAGTTCAAAAAGGGAAATTATTGAATTACTACGTCAAAAATCTAGACCTTATCTCTTCTCTAATTCATTAGCTCCATCAATTGTTACGGCAAGTATTAAAGCATTTGAACTTTTAGACAAATCAAGTGATTTAAGAGATCAACTTAATTCAAACACTAGATACTTTAGATCTTCGTTAGAAAATTTAGGTTTTGATGTGCTTCCAGGTGAGCATCCCATTATACCTCTCATGTTATATGATGCTAAATTAGCGCAAGAATTTGCAAATAAATTATTAGATAAAGGAATATATGTTATCGGCTTTTTTTACCCTGTAGTCCCTAAAAATCTTGCGCGAATTAGAGTTCAAATTTCCGCTGCTCATTCATTAGATCAATTAGAACGAGCAATAGATGCATTTAGAATTGTTGGTCAAGATCTAGAAATAATTTAAGAATACATCTTATTATAAAAAAGAAATAAGTTTATTGATTGTGAATGAAAAAATGTTAAATTTGCAAACCATTTTGAAATATTTTACTTTTTAGTATAATATTTTATAATTCAAAATGTGGAGTAATTTTTTTAAAAAATTGAGTAATGAAATTAAGCAAGAGTAATGATATAACTAGGTCTGTTAAAATAGCAGAAATTAAAAAGAGTTGGTTGCTTGTTGATGCAAGTGGTGTCTTGTTGGGTCGAATGGCCTCTAAAGTTGCAAAAATTATCCGTGGTAAGCACAAACCATATTACACCCCACATTTAGATTGTGGTGATAATGTGGTTGTAATAAATGCAGAAAAAATTAAACTTTCTGGTGATAAAATGAATTCAAAAGAGTATATAAGTCATACAGGTTATCCTGGCGGTCGTAAGTCAATTCTTGCGAAAGATTTAATTGAAAAGCATCCAACGCGTTTAGTTGAAAAAGCTGTTAAGGGGATGTTACCTAAAAATAGACTTGGACGTTCTCTATATAAGAATTTATATGTGTACTCAGGAAGTGAGCATAACCAAGAAGCTCAAAAGCCTCAATTAATTAAACTTGAAGATATTAAATAACAAACATGGATAAAATTCACGCAATAGGAAGAAGAAAACACTCTGTAGCTAGGGTGTATTTAAAATCAGGAAAAGGAAAGATTCAAATTAATAATAAAGATTACAAAGATTATTTTCCTACAATTCTTCTACAATACAAATTAGAACAATCACAAAACTTAATAGGTAAATCTAAAGATTTTGATATTTGGGTTAATGTTTTTGGTGGCGGGTTAACAGGTCAGGCGGAAGCTATACGTCTCGGTATTGCGAGAGCTTTAGTTAAACTAGATGAACAAAATAAAACTCACCTAAGAAAAAATGGTCTTCTCACAAGAGATCCAAGAATGGTTGAAAGGAAAAAACCAGGTCAGAGGAAGGCACGTAAAAAAACACAATTTTCAAAAAGATAGAGATGAATATGAAAATAGATATAAAAACATTATTAAATTCGGGTGTTCATTTTGGACATTTAACCAGAAAAAGACATCCAAATATGTCCCCATATATTTTTATGGAGAAAAATGGCACACATATTTTAGACTTGAATCAAACTGTAGAGAAGTTAGAAGAAAGTATAACAGCACTAAAAAAAATAGCTAAATCAGGAAGAAGAATTCTATTTGTAGCAACAAAAAAACAAGCAAAGGATATTTTAGTTAAACATATAAAACCTTTGAAAATGCCATATATTACTGAGCGATGGCCAGGGGGGATGTTAACAAATTTTGTTACAATTAGAAAGGCAGTTAAAAAAATGGCGGCAATTGATAAAATGAAAGAAGATGGTACAATTTCCACCCTATCAAAAAAAGAACGATTACAATTAGATAGAAAACGTGAAAAACTTGAAAAAGATTTGGGAAGCATTTCTGATATGAATCGTTTACCTGGTGCTCTTTTTGTTATAGATATTGTAAAAGAGAAAATTGCAGTGTTGGAAGCAAAAAAATTAGGTATTCCCACATTTGCTATGGTTGATACTAATTCTAATCCTGATTTAGTAGATTTTCCAATACCATCGAATGATGATGCATCAAAAAGTATAGATACAATTTTATCTTATGTGTCCAGCTCTCTGACTCAAGCATTGAATGAAAGGGATATAGAAAAGAAAAGTCAAGATGACACTAAAATAGATAAAGAGAAAAAAAAACGTATACAAAAAAAATAATTTACAATGACTAAAATTTCAGCAACAGAAGTAAATAATTTAAGAAAGCAAACCGGTGCTGGTATGATGGATTGTAAAAAAGCTTTGCTAGAGACTAACGGAAATTTTCAACAAGCCATAGATGTATTAAGAAAAAAAGGCCAAAAGGTAGCCTCCCAGCGAGCTGATAGAGAAACATCTGAAGGTGTGGTGTTAGCACATGTAAATGATTCAAATACAGTTGGAGCCATCTTGTCATTAAACTGTGAAACAGATTTTGTTGCCAAAAATGCCGACTTTATTGCTTTAGCTAAGTCTTTTTTAACTTTGGCAGTTGAATCAAATTGTCAAAATTTAGAAACTTTAAAGTCTTTAAAGTTTGATTCTATGATCACTATTGCTGAAAAATTAGTTGAGCAAACTGGAGTTATTGGAGAAAAACTAGAGATATCAAATTTTCACACTGTTCAAGGACCCTTTGTTGCTAGTTATATACACCCCGGAAACAAGTTAGTTTCTTTAGTGGGTTTTAATAAAGTATTAGACAATATAGAAGAAGTTGGAAAAAATATTGCTATGCAAATTGCAGCGATGAATCCACTAGGATTAGTAGAAACTGATATATCACAAGAAATTGTTGAAAAAGAAATCGAAATTGGAAAAGACTTGGCTCGTCAGGAAGGTAAGCCAGAAGAAATGCTTGACAAAATTTCAATGGGAAGATTGAAAAAGTTTTTTAAGGAAAATACCCTTATAAATCAAGTGTATATTAAAGATTCAAAATTAACTATAAAGCAATACCTTGCTTCTAATAGTTCTGATTTAACTATTAACAGTTTTAAAAGAGTTAATTTAGCATAGTAGTAAAGAAATAGTTTCTTATTACATGAAATATAAAAGAATTTTATTAAAACTTAGCGGTGAATCACTTGCTGGTCAAAACCAATATGGTATACATGAGGGCTCATTGTTGTCATATGTTAATGAAATACAAGCTATAATTACAGAAGGTGTTCAAGTCGCACTAGTAATTGGAGGAGGTAACATTTTTCGTGGAACACAATCTTTATCTAAGGTTATTGAACGTGTGCAGGGAGACCATATGGGAATGTTGGCTACAGTTGTAAATGGATTAGCTCTACAATCTGTTTTAGAAAAAAATAGTATTCAAACACGTCTTATGTCAGCTTTAAAAATTGATGAAATTGCTGAGCCATTTATTAGAAGGAGAGCTATTCGTCATTTAGAAAAAGGCAGATTAGTTATTTTTGCAGCTGGTACGGGTCGTCCATATTTTAGTACTGATACCGCAGCAGTATTAAGGGCAATTGAAATTAATGCTGATATTATTATCAAAGGCACTAGAGTAGATGGTGTATTTTCTGCTGACCCTGAAAAAGATTCAAAAGCAAAAAAATATGATACCATTTCTTTTGATGAGGTATATAAAAATAAGTTGTCTGTAATGGATATGACAGCTTTTACATTATGTAAGGAAAACAATTTACCAATTAGTATTTTTAATGTCAATAAGCCAGGAAATTTACTTAAATTAGTCAGTGGTGAAAATATCGGAACAAAAGTGTATAATTAAATTATTTTAATAAATGGATGAAAAAGTAGAGGAAATAATATTATTAGCTGAGACTAAAATGGCAGATTCTTTAAATCATTTAGAATTAGAACTAGGAAAAATTCGTGCTGGTAGAGCTAATACATCATTATTAGATACAGTAATGATTGATTATTATGGAAATCAAACTGCTATTGCTAATGCAGCTAGCATGAGTACCCCAGATGCTAGAACTATTATCATTCAACCTTGGGAAAAAAATTTAGTGCCAGAAATTATTTCCGCCATTAACAATGCAAACTTGGGATTATCCCCTCAAGACACAGGAGAGAAAATAATTATTAATATCCCTGTTTTGACTGAAGAAAGAAGAAAAGAATTGGTAAAGCAAGCGAAATCCGAAGTAGAAAATTGTAAAGTGAGCTTAAGATCTATTAGAAGAGATTCAAATGAGGCATTAAAAAAATTAAATAAAATTGGTTTATCTGATGATGAACTACGAAGTTCAGAAGATAGAATACAAACATTAACTAATAATAACACAAATAAAGCAGAATCAATTTTTCTAAATAAAGAAAAAAATATTCTTACAGTGTAATATTTTTGGTATGAAAGGAATTCTTTTAGCTGGTGGTTCTGGCACAAGACTATATCCAATGACATTTTCAATAAGTAAACAAATTATACCTGTTTATGATAAACCAATGATATACTATCCTTTGTCAACTCTTATTTCGTCTGGCATTAATGATATTTTAGTTATAACTACACAAAAAGACCTTCCCCTGTTTCAAGATTTATTAAAAAATGGTGCTCAATGGGGATGTAAAATTTCGTATAAAATTCAATATGAACCTAATGGTATTGCTGAAGCATTTATTATAGCTGAGGAGTTTATCGGTAATGATAATGTGTCACTAATCCTAGGAGATAATATTTTTTATTTCCCCTCTTTAAAAAATATTATATCAAGCTTTACGCAAGCAAGTGGCGCATCAATATTTGCATATCATGTAGCAAATCCATCTAGGTACGGCGTAGTGGAGTTTACTAATTTAAATCAAATTGTTTCTATTGAAGAAAAGCCAATTAATCCTAAATCTAACTATGCAATTCCAGGTTTTTATTTTTTTGATTCTAATGTTGTTTCATTAGCAAAACAACTTAAGCCAAGCGAACGTGGAGAATTAGAAATTACAGATTTGATTTTAAAATATCACAATAATAATCAACTTAACGTTATTAAAATGGATAAGGGAACAGCATGGCTTGATACAGGCACAGTAAGCTCATTAATGAACGCAGCTCAATTTGTCCAAGTTTTAGAAAAAAGACAAGGACTAAAGGTTGGATGTGTTGAGGAACAAGCTTATTTAATGAATTATATTAATAGTCAACAATTGAAAAAGATAGCTAATCAATTTAAGAATAGTTATGGGGACTACCTTAATTCATTAATAAATGAGTAAAAATTCAATTTATATTTCAAAACTTAATTCTTTTATTGATGAAGCCACAAATGATTTGTGTGTAAAAAAATATCCAAACACATTGTATGCACCCATTCATTATCATTTATCAAATAAAGGAAAAAAAACTCGTAGTATTTTATGTTTATTATCATACAAATTATTTAATGATAATATTACTGATTGCAAGCCACTCATTTCTGCAATTGAATCACTCCACGAATTTACTTTAATTCATGATGACATTATGGATTGTGCATCCACTAGGAGAGGGCAATTAACAATTAATAAAAAATGGTCTAATAGTCAGGCAATTATTTCTGGAGATGTATTACTTATTAATGCATATAGGCACCTTTTAAACTTATCAGAATTTAACAACTCTATTATAAAAATTTTTACAGAAACTTCTATAAAAATTTGTGAGGGCCAGCAATTAGATATGGATTTTGCAAAAAAAAAATCTATAAGTTTGCAAGAATACTTGGAGATGATAGATTTAAAGACAGGAGCATTGATTGAGTTTTCAATGATTTCCCCTGCATTAATGTTGAATTTAGAAACAGAAGTTATAAAATTAATTAAAAAAATTGGCAGTAAATTAGGTCAACTATTTCAAATACAAGATGATTTTATAGATATATATGGTCAATATGCTGATACTGGTAAATTGATAGGAAAAGATGTAATAGAAAGAAAAAAAACATTTTTATACTTAAAAGCTGTGCAGTCATTAGATAATGATAATATGGTTAAATTTACACAACTGTACAATTCTGATCTTGACGATAAAATATATCAAGTGAAATTATTATATGATAAAATTGGAATTAAAGGTCTAGTGTTAGAAGAAATGCATAAAATTTATCAAAAAATAAATTTGTTAATTGGAGAATTGCCACATTCCAACTTAGAAAGTAAAAAAACACTTAAAGACTTTATCAATACAATTTATAAAAGAAAAAAATAACTTTATAAAACTAGGAACTTTCTATAATATTTCTCAAAATCTTGTTGCATTAAGTTGTTGTCTTCATGCTTGTTTTTTTGAGCTATTTCTACAAGTTGATTAAAAAATTGCAAATTTTTCAAAATCTCTAATTGTACTCCATTAATTTTTCTAGTAGGAAAACTAAAATAGTATTCTAATTCAGATGTGTATTTATTAGCTAATTTAGAGGTCAGATTATTAGCCTTTTCATTCGCATTTAACTGGTAGTAGCTTTCAATAATCGGATGAATAAAATAATTTAAAGGAACTTTGTTTGGAGGCATTGTTTTCATACAATAATCTAAAACATTTTCAGCCTTTTTAAACTTATTTTCTTTGATTAATTCTTGTGCTAATCGGCTAAAGTTATTTCTAAAGTTCATAGTCATTCTGATATTAGTTTCATCTAAATAAATATTAGAATTTAAATTTCCCCAAGCATAATTACAGCTGTTAGTAGAATTTTTTGGGATTCTTAATTGTTCTGAACATGGTTCATCGTCTATTAAAATAGGATATAAAATATCCGTGTTAATTCCACCTATTTCTTCAGAAGAATTTGAGTAGTCAATAGGCATTAATTTATAAACCATTCCATCTAATCGAAAATATTTTTCTAGATAAAGAAATTGTCGTCCTGAGCTACCAATTGTTATAGCAAAATAAATTGGTCTTTCCCAATCATTATTTTCTAAAAGATCTAAAATCATAATATCTTTTTTCTCTAATTGACTTGTCTTTAATTCTATATCTAAATAGTCTAAAATGCTATCGTTTTGAAATTTATAGTGCTTGATATTTTCTTTGTTAACAGGTATGCGAATTTTTTTTGTATAGTAATAGTCGTAATCTTTCCCAAAATCAATTTTTGTTTCTTTTCTATCACTTTTAATCCATTTATTAAAGTCAGTTAATTCAAGTCTTTTTTGACTCGCTTCCCCTTTTTCTAAATAAATTGCAACATCTCTTGTGCCTTGTTTATACTTATTTTTATTTAAACTAAATGGTACTGCTTTACCGTCGTATGCGTCTCTTTTCATTTGATCAATATACCAATCAGTATTTAAAAGACTTAAATTTACAATTCTCACATCTGTACGATATCCCTCAACTTCTTGCACATACCACAATGGAAACGTGTCATTATCACCCATAGTGAAAAGTATTGCATTAGGTTCACAGGATTTTAGATAATTTTTCGCAAACTCTCTAGCAGTAAACCTGTTAGATCTGTCGTGATCATCCCAACCTTGATTAGCCATAAGAAGGGGAACAAATAATGTTATAGAACATATTGTCATTAAAAGTTTTTTATTATTGAGTCCCCGTTCCTTTAAAGTATTATAAATACTTAAAACGCCCATGCCAGCCCAAATGGAAAATGCATAAAACGAACCAACATATGCATAGTCTCTCTCACGAGGTTGAAATGGTGTTTGGTTAAGTTCAATTACAATTGCTAATCCTGTAAAAATGAATAATAAGAAAACTGACCAAGTATCTTTTGGATTGTTTTTGATATGAAAGACTAATCCTAAAAAACCCAAAATAAGTGGTAAAAAATAGTACTTATTCCTTCCCGCATTGTTTTTGATGTGATCAGGAATATTTGTTTGAGGACCTAGTCTAAGATTGTCTATTAAATTTATTCCGCTTATCCAATTTCCATTATTGAGTTCTCCATGTCCTTGTTTATCGTTTTGTTTACCAGCAAAATTCCACATAAAATATCTTATATACATGTGGTTAATTTGATAGTTAAAAAAGAATCTCATGTTTTGAATAAAATTAGGCTGTTTGTTAAGGTTATTGATCTTGGCCCAATCTTTATAAGCTTCAATATGCCTTTGGTCTCTACTCCACATTCTAGGGAAAAATCCACTTTGATTTTGTTTATACTCGGGAACGGAACTTTTTCTATCATCAGAAATTGCATAATGATCTTTGAATTCATAGGAAACAACTTCTTTAATTTTATCTTTTACTACAATTGTATCCTTAAAATTTGACAACTCTTCCTGATAAAATATACCTATTTGTTTTTTATTAACTTTAGAATCAATCTGTTTTATTTCTTGCACAATATACTTTGGTACATAAACAGGATTCCCATCTCCATAATTTTCTACTTCTGTATTGAAGTATTGACCAAATAATAGAGGTGAATATCCATATTGTTCTCTATTCAAGTACGATAGTAAACTTACGGCATCTTCTGGACTGTTCTCATCGATTGGAGTGTTTGCATTAGATCGAATGATCAGCGTGAAAAAAGACATGTATCCAATTAATAAAAAAGTAAAACCTAGTATTGATGTGTTAGCATTTTGTAAGTTATTTTTTTTAGTCCACATCAATAATGAGATTATTGTAATAAAGGTTGTTAAGAAAAAAAATATTGTTCCAGAATTAAATGGAAAAGATAAATTGTTCACAAAGAATATTTCGGACTTTCCAGCTAAATTCACAAATTGAGGAATAATTATATTATAAATTAATCCTAGTAAAACAACAGAGGCAAAGTTAGCAACTATGAAACCTTTAATTGAAAAATCATATTTTTTGAAATAATAAATTAATGTTATTGCAGGAATTACTAATAGACTTAACATATGCACGCCAATGGATAATCCGATTAAATAGGCAATAAAAATCAGCCATTTATCTGCTTTTTGATTCTTTCCAACTTCCTGTTCCCATCTAATAATTGCCCAAAAAACTACAGCAGTAAATAATGAAGACATTGCGTATACTTCGCCTTCAACTGCAGAAAACCAAAAGGAATCTGAAAAAGTATAAATTAAACTACCTACTGCTGCTGATAAACTTGTAATGTGTTGATTTTGAACAATTTTTTTCGATAATATCTTAATGGTCCAAAACAAAAATAAAATTGTAAATGCACTACAAACAACAGACATGAAGTTGATCATTAGCGCAACCTTTTCAACATTGCCAAATGCAAGTTGAGAAAATAAATTAGCAACCAACAGGAACAAAGGTGCGCCTGGCGGATGACCAACTTGTAGCTTGTACGCAGTGGCAATATATTCACCACAGTCCCACCAACTATTAGTTGGTTCCATTGTTAATGAATAGGTTATAAGAGCTGTTAAAAAAACAATCCACGGAGTTATTTTTTCAAAAAAATTTCTCATAGTATTGATAATTATTTTCGGTTAATCATTAAGCTTTTTTTTGTAAAAATACATATAAAATCGGATTACTAATTATAACTCTTAATGAGAGTTTATTTTCATTTTGATTTATAATTTTTTGTATGTTAATTGATAATATTTAATTTAGCCTTTTTAAAATTTATTGTCCGATGGTGTAACTGGCAACACGTCTGGTTTTGGTCCAGAAGAGTCTAGGTTCGAGCCCTAGTCGGACAACTACGATCAATCTTTTGTTTTATTTAAGCTACAGGATTGCATTATTTTTTATAAATTTGCATTACTTTAACGTATTGTAATAAATGTTTAAGGGGCTTTAGGCCCTTTATTTTTTATAAAAAAAAAGATATGGATACATCAGCTATAATTGATTCATTTATTGAATTTAAAGATGACAAGAATATTGACAGAATAACATTAATGGGACTTTTAGAGCAATCTTTTCGTGCTCTTTTAATAAAGCAGTATGGTTCAGATGAAAATTTTGATATTGTCGTAAATGCAAATAAAGGAGATCTACAAATTTTTCATAATAAGATCGTTGTTGAAGATGAGAAGGTTGTTGATATAAATTCTGAAATTTCCCTTTCTGACGCTCTCAAAATCGAAGATGATTTTGAAATTGGAGACGAAGTAGCAATTGAAAAAAAAATTGTTGATTTTGGAAGACGAGCGATTCAAACATTAAAGCAAAATTTAATTTCAAAGGTCCTAGAGCATGATTATGATATAATACATAAATCATATAAGGACAGAGTAAATGAGATTATTTCAGGGGATGTTCATCACATACGACATCGTGAGATTATCTTAATTGACGAGAATGATACTGAGTTAATTTTACCTAGGGATGAGCAAATTCCGTCTGATTTTTTTAGAAAAGGTGATACAGTTCGTGCAGTTATCAAAGATGTTTTATTTAATAAAGGGAAACCTAGAATTGTTATTTCAAGAACTTCTCCTGCTTTTCTTGAAAGATTATTTGAGTTAGAGATTCCCGAAATTGCAGATGGATTGATTGTTGTAAAAGACGTTAAAAGAGTTCCTGGTGAAAAGGCAAAAGTTTCTGTTGAATCCTATGATGAAAGAATAGATCCTGTTGGAGCGTGTGTTGGTATGAAGGGATCTAGAATACACTCTATTGTAAGGGAATTAGGAAATGAGAATATTGATGTTATTAATTATACAGATAATTTAAAGTTATTTATATCAAGATCTTTAAGTCCTGCAAAAATTACAAGTATTAATATAAATGAAGAGACCAATAAAGTTGATGTTTATTTAAAACCAGATCAAGTATCTTTAGCCATAGGTAAAGGGGGGTTCAATATTAGATTAGCGGGTCAATTAACAGGATATGAAATTGATGTTTATAGAGATATTGACGAAGATGAAGATGTTGCTTTGTCGGAATTTGCTGATGAAATTGATCAATGGATTATTGATGTGTTTAAGTCCATTGGATGTGATACAGCGAAATCTGTTTTGGAATTAGGTGTAGAAGAATTGAGTAGAAGAACTGATTTAGAAGAGGAAACTATATCAGAAGTTCAAAATATTTTAAGACTTGAATTTGAAGAATAAAAATATTTATGAGATTAAGTAAGGCCGCTAAAGAATTAAATATAACCATTCAAAGAATTGGAGAGTTTCTAGTTACAAATGGTCATGATATTATTGTGTCTCCAAACACTAAAATTAGCGAAGAATTATATTCTTTACTTCTTAAAGAATTCAAATCTGACATTAATCAGAAACAACAGTCTGTCGATTTTTTAGAATCAAAACGACAAAAGAAAGAAGCTTTAGTTGAAAATCAAAACACTGATTTATCCAATAATACTTTTAATATTGATGAGACTGATTTAAAAGATTCAAATCCTATTTCTAAAGATGAAGATAAAGATAAAACTGAGATAGTTAAGCAAAATATTGGAGAAACACTTACTAGTGAGTTAAAAAATGAAAACAAAAAAGATGATAATCACCAAATTCATATAAAAGAAGATCTTGAAATTACAGATGAGATTTCGTTATCAAACAAATCAGATGAATTAGAAAAAGAAAAAAACATCCAGAATTTGGGTCAGCAAAAAGTTGATAATGGAACATCTGATGTCTCAGAAAAAAGCATTAAAAAAGACGAGTCGTTCATTAAAAGTCCCGCAATTAAATTAAAGAAATTAGGTACAATAAATTTACCAGAAAAAAAATCTAAACAGAAAGTCGCTTCTTCAACCCATGTCGCGACAAAAAAGAAAAGAAAAAGAATTACTGGTGAAGTTAAAAAGTTAAAAAAACCCGATAAATCATTACCTAATGATCAAGACGTTAAGGATAAAATAGCCCAGACATTAGAGCAGCTTACTTCCAAAGGAAAATCTAAAAGCGCTAAAATTAGAAGAGAAAAAAGACAAGAAAGAAAAGAAAAGGCAAAAGAAGACCAACTCAAACAACAAGAGGCCTCTGCAGTAATAAAAGTTACAGAGTTTGTTACAGTTAGTGAATTTGCTAACATGATGAATGTTAGTGTAAATGAAGTCATTTCTAGCTGTATGCAGTTAGGGATTATGGTGACTATGAACCAGCGATTGGATGCAGAAACAATAAGTATTGTAGCAGATGAATTTAAATTTCAAGTAGAGTTTGTTAGTTCAGAATTAGAAGAGTTTATAACTGAAGAAGAGTCAGAGTTAGATGAACTTCAAAGTCCACGATCACCTATTGTAACAATTATGGGTCATGTAGATCACGGTAAAACTTCATTGTTAGATTACATCAGAAAAACAAATGTAATTGCTGGTGAAGCGGGAGGCATTACTCAACATATTGCTGCATATGAAGTTCTATTAAGTGATCATAAATCTATTACTTTTATCGACACACCAGGCCATGAGGCATTTACTGCTATGCGTGCTAGAGGTGCTCAAGTTACTGATGTAGTTATCATTGTTATTGCGGTTGATGATGATGTTATGCCGCAAACTAAAGAGGCAATATCTCATGCTCAAGCGGCAGATGTTCCTATCATTTTTGCATTTAATAAAATGGATAAAGATGGTGCTAATCCTGATAAAATTAAAGAACAATTATCTCAAATGAATATGTTAGTAGAAGATTGGGGGGGTAAGTTTCAAAGTCAAGAAGTCTCTGCAAAAACAGGCTTAGGTATTAAAGAATTATTAGAAAAGGTTTTGCTTGAGTCAGAATTGTTAGACTTGAAAGCGAATCCAAGCAAAAATGCAAAAGGAACTGTGCTTGAGGCATCATTGGACAAGGGTAAAGGATATGTTACAACAGTTCTTGTCCAAGAAGGTACTTTAAAAATTGGTGATTTTATGTTAGCTGGAAGATTTACTGGTAAGGTTAAAGCATTATTTAATGAACGTGATCAGAAAGTAAATAATATAAAACCCGCTAGCCCTGTTACTCTTTTAGGTTTAAATGGTGCTCCTCAAGCAGGTGACGTGTTTTATATAAGAAAGGATGAAAAAGAAGCGAAGACAATTGCTGCAAAACGAGATCAGTTGCAACGAGAACAAAGTGTTAGAACTCATAAACATATTACTTTAGATGAGATTGGACGTAGATTAGCTATTGGCGATTTTAAAGAGCTTAATATTATTTTAAAAGGTGATGTAGATGGGTCTATTGAAGCTTTATCAGACTCCTTGCTAAAATTATCTACTGACACAATTCAAATCAATGTAATTCATAAAGCTGTGGGTCAAATTACAGAATCAGATGTTTTACTTGCTTCTGCCTCCGATGCAATAATTATAGGTTTTCAAGTTAGACCTTCTATGGCTGCTAGAAAATTAGCTGAAAAAGAAAGTATTGATATTCGTTTGTATTCAATTATTTACGACACGATTAATTCAATAAAAGATGCTATTGAGGGTATGCATGAACCTCAAATGATTGAAAAAATACTTGGAAATATTGAAATTAGAAATGTTTTTAAATTAACAAAAGCTGGTATTGTTGCGGGATGCTATGTGCTAGATGGTAGTGTTATAAGAAATTCAAAAGTTAGGTTGATTAGAAATGGAATTGTTGTGTATACTGGGGTGCTTGATACTTTAAAAAGGTTTAAGGAGGATGTGAAAGAGGTTCAAAAGGGGTACGAATGTGGCTTGACAATTAAGAATTTTAATGATATTAAGGTCGGAGATCTTGTTGAAGTTTTTGAAGAAACTGCTAATTAGTTTAGTTTATTTTCTTTAAACACTTCCATTGTAATTTCATCTTGGTATATAAAAGAATTTCTAAATATTTTTTTCACTTCTAGAAGTTTTTCCTCTGCTTTTTTTTTATCATAAAAAACTCCCGTGATTGCTTTAAAAAATGGTGGTTCAAAGACTTCCTCTACTTTTTCAGCTGGAAATTTTCTCTCATATTTCTTTTTGCAATCTTTAATTTTTTCAGGATTGTGACTTGACTCTACCTGAATTCTATATACAAGTATTTTTTTATAATGATTTAGTTTTTGATATTTCTGTATCAACTTATTTAAAGTTGTATCTGAATAATTAATTTTAATTGAATCTTGGGAGCTTACAAATTGTGCAGATAATAAAATGATAATAATTTGTATTTTCTTTATCATGGTATTGAGTGATTAATATAAATAAAATTATAATTATTTTTTCATTTTCCAGACAAAAACTATAATAATCAAGCACTTTTTAAGCCGCCTTATTTTGAAGCATTCTAAATTAGCTATTTTGCAGTAAATAATTCAACTAAAACCTCAAGTCGTAATATAATATATTATATATTTGTTTCACCAAGAATATATAATTGTTTTTTGTAGTAATGAAACACATTATCTCATCATTTCTTTATTCACTTAGGTGCCTTGTTCTGGTGGTTGCCTTTTTATTGAATCTAAACCCATCTTTTTCTCAAGATGTTGCAATGGGAGAGTCCTTGTTCAAAAGTAATTGTGCCTCTTGTCATTATTTAGGTCCCGAAGAAAAAAAACTAATTGGTCCAGGTCTTAACGATGAAATTTTTGAAGAGTATTCATTAGATTGGTTATATAAATGGATTAGAAATTCTTCCGAACTTATTGAAAGTGGAGATAAACAAGCAATTGAAATTTATGAGGAGTATAACAAATCTGTAATGACAGCATTCCCATACTTCTCGGATGATGATATTGATAATATTTTAGCATACATTAAGGAAGGTCCTTCGGAAATAGCAGAAATTGTTAATGAAGTTTCAGTAGTTGCAGAAGGTGACTCTACTAACAGTAACACTTTGTTATATATTGTTATTTGTTTGATTATAATCAATATAATTATATTGGGCTATGTTAAAAACACATTAAAGACCGCTTCTGGTGAAGAAAATGTAAGTGTTTTACAAAGTTGTTTAATTTGGTTAAGAAGTAATCCTTCATTTATTGTATTTGCATCCATTTTAATTGTTTTTTCAGGCATAAAAGTTGGTTGGGACGCCTTGTCTAAAGTAGGTGTAGCGCAAAATTATCAGCCAGAACAACCCATTGCTTTTTCACACAAGCTTCACGCCGGAGAGCAAGGAATTGATTGTAATTATTGCCACCACTCTGCTAGAGATAGTAAACATTCTGGTATACCATCAGCAAATGTTTGCATGAATTGTCACACTTATATTAATGAGGGACAAACAGAGGAAGGAACAAAGGAAATCCAAAAAATTTATGCAGCTCTTGGTTTTGACCCCAATACTAAATCATATATTCCTGGATATGAACAAAAACCTATTGAGTGGGTAAGAATCCATAATTTGCCCGATCTAGCCTACTTTAATCATGCTCAACATGTTAATGTAGCAGGAATTGAATGTGAAACTTGTCATGGTTCTATTGATGAAATGGACGAAGTGTATCAATACTCGAAGTTAACCATGGGATGGTGTATAAATTGTCACAGAGAAACAGAAGTTGATGTAGATAATCCATATTATCATGATTTACATGAAAATTGGATTGATAAATATCATGGAGAAGATATTACTGTTGATATGATTGGGGGGAGAGAATGTGCAAAATGTCATTATTAAAAAATTTATGAAAGAAGAGAAAAAATACTATACTAGCTTGGGACATGAAACTTCTAATGTAGAAAGATCTAATGAATTTCATGAAAAACTTCCTCTTGAAGCTATGTATGAAAATGCTGATACACTTTCAGCTTCTTCAACTAGTAGAAGGGATTTTTTAAAGTTTCTTGGTTTTGGGACTTTGGCTGCTACTTTAGCTTCTTGTGAAGCACCTGTTGTCAAATCAATACCATATTTAAATAAACCTGAATCTATAACACCTGGAAACCCCTTGTATTATGCAAGCAGTTATTTCTCAGAAAATGTTTTTGCTAGTCTATTAGTTAAAACACGTGAAGGTCGTCCAATTTTATTGAGTTCGAACAAAACCCCAGAACATGGCGGAGGTGTAAATGCACGCTGTCAAGCTTCAGTCTTGTCTCTATACGACTCAAATAGACTTAAAGGCCCCCTGAAAAACAAATCGGATTACTCATGGGATAAGCTAGACTTAGAAATAATGAGTCTACTTAATACTAATTCCAAGAAAATCGTTTTATTAACACCTACTATTATTAGTCCTTCAACACTTAATTTATTAAATGAGTTTAAGACTAAATACAAAAAATTTCAAATTGTAAATTATGATACAGTTTCCAAAGACTCAATGCTTTCGGCAAACGAGTATACTTTTGGAAAGCGTTTTTTACCAACTTACAGCTTTGATAAAGCTGAAATAATTGTGTCATTTGGAGCAGATTTTTTATCTGACTGGATTGATCCAGCTCATGCACCTCAATACACAAAGAACAGAAATCCTGAGAAGGGTACAATGTCAAGGCATTATCAATTTGAGAGTTTGTTGTCTGTAACAGGTGCTAATGCTGATAAAAGAGTACCTATTAAAAATAGCCAGCAAATTAATTATGTTTTAAATTTGTATGCTGAGTTATTGAGAATTGCAAATGGGAAATCAATTAACGTTCCTAAGGTTAAACATAAAGCTCTTATTAAAGATATAGCTAATCAACTTTGGAATAGTAAAAATGCTTCATTAGTTGTATCAGGTAGTGACAATACAAATCTGCAAATCATAATTAATTTAATAAATAAATTGTTAGGTAATTATGAAAATACAATTTCCACTTCTGTTCTTTCCAACGTTTATTCTTCTAAAAATAGTGATATTACATCATTAATTGAGGATATTAAAAACAATCAAGTAGGGGCTTTGATGTTTTTAAATACAAATCCTGTGTATACTTTACCGAACTCAAAGGAATTTGTAAAACTACTTGAAAATGTTGAGACTAAAATTTCTTTTTCCGAATCTCTTGATGAAACAGCTGTCTATTGTGACTATGTTTGCCCGATATCAAATTATTTGGAAAGTTGGGGTGATTTGAATCCTTACACTGGCTTATATACTATACAGCAACCTACAATTTCGCCATTATTTAACTCAAGACAATTCCAGGATACAATTTTAGCTTGGTTAGGAGAAAATAAAAACTATTATAATTACTTAAAAGTATTTTTTGAGAGTAAATTTTCAAAAACATGGAATCAATTTGTACATGATGGCTTCTTTATAAGTAAACAAAAAAAATCATATATGTCATTTATAGATAAGTCTTATGATGATATAATTAGTAATTTGTCAAAATCTGTTACTAAATCTGGTATTGAATTAGAACTTTATATTAAGGGATCACTAGGATATGGTGTTCATGCTAATAATCCCTGGTTACAAGAGTTGCCGGATGTTATTTCTAAGGTTACTTGGGATAATTATTTAACAATTTCTCCCGAATATGCTAATGAAATAGGTTTAAAAAATTGGCATGTTTCTAATGGCGCTTTAGATGGTCATCTTGTAGATTTAGAAGTAAATAATACTAAATTAACTTGCCCAGTTTATATCCAGCCTGGTCAAGAAAATGGTGTTTTAGGTTTGGCTATTGGCTATGGAAGAACAGAAGTAGGAAAGTCCGGAAAAAATATAGGAGTTAATGCTTATCAATTTTATAATAATTTTGATAAACAACAAAATCAGAATATCAAGATTACTAAAGTTGATGGAACTCACGAGTTTGCATGTACTCAGAATAGCCATACTATGATGGGTAGAAATATTGTCAAGGAGACTAATTTTTCTGAGTATTTAAAAAATCCAAAATCAGGAAATAAACAGTTTTTATTACACTCCCACAAGGGTCATGTGAAGCCTGAAGATTTGACTCTTTGGCAAGAACACGAAAGAGATGTTCACTTTTGGAACTTATCTATTGATTTAAATTCTTGTACAGGTTGTGGTGCCTGTGTAATTGCTTGTCATGCAGAAAATAATGTGCCAGTTGTGGGTAAAGAAGAGGTGAGAAAAAATAGAGATATGCATTGGTTACGTATTGACCGATATTACTCTAGTGATATGACAAAGGAGCGCGCACGTGAAGAAGGGATTGGTGCTGTGAAGATGTATAAACAAATGGAAGTGCCTTCTTCAGCTGAAAATTTAGAAGTTGTTTTTCAGCCAGTAATGTGTCAGCATTGTAATCATGCACCATGTGAAACTGTTTGTCCAGTAGCCGCAACAACCCACTCTAGAGAGGGCTTAAATCACATGACTTATAATCGTTGTATTGGCACAAGATATTGTATGAACAATTGCCCATATAAGGTTAGAAGGTTTAATTGGTTTAATTATTCTGATAATGATCAGTTTGATTATCATATGAATGATGATTTAGGAAAAATGGTTCTAAATCCAGATGTTACTGTCAGGTCTAGGGGTGTGATGGAAAAATGTACCATGTGTATTCAAAATATTCAACAAACTAAGTTAGATGCTAAAAAGGAAAGAAGAAAAATTAAAGATGGTGAAATAAAGTGTGCATGCGAAAAAGCTTGTGATACTGGTGCTATCACTTTCGGTGATGTTCTCGATAAAGACAGTAGAATTAGTGCTGAGAAAAAAAGCCCAAGAGCTTATTATTTAATAGAAGAATTAAACACACAACCCTCGGTGTTTTATAAAACCAAAGTAAGAAATAAAAAAGTATAAATTAATGAAGCACGAAGCAGACATTAGGGAGCCTTTAATTATTGGGAACAAATCGCTACATGATATAAGTGAAGATATTGCTAAACCAATTGAAACTAGTGCTAATAAATGGTGGTGGGCATTATTTATTGCATCAGTGACTGCTATGCTTTGGGGTTTTGGCTGCATATTTTATACTATTGGAACAGGAATCGGAGTTTGGGGTCTAAACAATACAATTGGTTGGGCTTGGGACATCACTAATTTTGTTTGGTGGGTAGGTATAGGTCATGCGGGTACACTTATTTCCGCGGTTTTATTGTTATTTAGACAAAAATGGAGATTATCAATTAACAGATCGTCTGAAGCAATGACAATTTTTGCGGTTGTTCAGGCAGGTTTATTTCCACTTATTCACATGGGTAGACTTTGGGTAGGTTTTTGGGTATTCCCACTACCAAATCAATATGGTCCTCTATGGGTTAATTTTAACTCACCATTATTATGGGATGTTTTTGCTATTTCTACATACTTTTCAGTTTCTCTTGTTTTTTGGTATATGGGTTTAATCCCTGATTTTGCTCTAATAAGAGATAGAGCTATTAAACCAATTTCTAAAAAAATATATACAATTTTATCTTTTGGATGGTCTGGCAGAGCTAAGCATTGGCAAAGACACGAAGTTATGTCCTTAGTTTTAGCAGGATTAGCAACTCCATTAGTTTTATCTGTACACTCAATTGTAAGTATGGATTTTGCCACTTCTGTTATACCGGGATGGCATACAACTATATTTCCTCCATATTTTGTTGCGGGAGCAATTTTCTCAGGATTTGCAATGGTTCAAACATTATTATTAGTTATGAGAAAAGTTGTTAATATGGAATCATATATAACAATTCAACATATTGAAATGATGAATATTATTATTATGGTTACTGGATCTATTGTAGGTATTGCATACATCACCGAACTATTTATTGCATGGTACTCCGGTGTGGAATATGAACAATATGCCTTTTTAAATAGAGCAACTGGTCCCTATTGGTGGGCATACTGGGCCATGATGACTTGTAATGTTATATCTCCACAATTAATGTGGTTTAAAAAGTTAAGACGTAATATCATTTTTACATTTATTCTTTCAATATTTGTAAATATTGGGATGTGGTTTGAAAGATTTGTTATTATTGTAACATCGCTACATAGAGACTTCCTTCCATCTAGTTGGTCTATGTTTTCTCCCACTTTTGTTGACATAGGAATCTTCATAGGTACAATAGGCTTTTTTATGGTATTGTTTCTATTATATTCTAGAACATTCCCAGTTATTGCTCAAGCTGAATTAAAAACTATTTTAAAATCGTCAGGTGACAACTATAAAAAAAAATAAATGAGTAAAGAAAGAATTATTTATGGAATATATGATGATGATGATATTATCTTAAATGCTGTTAATAGCATTAGAGAAAAAGGTCATCACATTGAAGAAGTTTATAGCCCATTTCCAATTCATGGTTTGGATCATGCTTTAGGACTAAAGTATTCTCGTTTAGCTATATGTTCTTTTTTATTTGGACTGACTGGTTTTTGTTGTGCGCTATTATTAATGTGGGCGATTATGATATATGATTGGCCGATGAATATAGGAGGTAAGCCCAGTTTTACTTTAAATGAAAATCTGCCTGCTTTTATTCCTGTGACATTTGAGATGACAGTTTTTTTTGGTGCGCATTTAATGGTTATTACTTTTTTAATTAGATGTGGTTTGTATCCAGGATCAAACGAAAAGAGTCCTGATCCAAGAACTACTGATGATAAGTTTTTAATGGAGATTCACACAAATAATGATGAAAAAAATATCAAAAAAATAAAGGATTTAATGAAAAAAACAGGTGCAACTGAAATTAAAGAAAAAGAATAAATTTATGTTAAAACAATCATTGTATTTATATGGTTTTCTATTCTTCCTCGTTTTAGGGTGTGGAGATTCTGCATCAGATGGAAGAAAATTCACCAAGCATCCCGGCTATGAGTATATGCCTGATATGTATCGATCTCCTTCTTATGAAACATACTCTGAAAATCCCATTTTCAACAATAAATCTACTGCTAGAGAACCTGTTTCAGGAACTATACCAAGGGGACATATGCCTTTTGGATATGAAAACACATTAGAAGATTATTTAAAGGCAGGTGATAATCTAGTGAACCCTTTAATAAAAAGCGAACAAAATATTGCCGACGGAGAGGCTTTGTACGGTATGTTTTGTGCCCATTGTCATGGCAGTAATGGTGATGGTCAAGGCTCTGTTTCACATCCAGTTTATGGAGCTATTCCAAGCTATAATGATAATTTACAAATACGAAGAACTGGTGCTACTATGAGTGAATTAAAAGATGGTAATATTTATCATGCTATAACTTATGGTTTAAATGCTATGGGTCCTCACGCTTCCCAAATATCCCCTGAAGAACGCTGGAAGATTATAATGTTTGTTAATAATTTACAAAAAGTTGATAAATATATGTATATATTCGAAAGAAATACCAAAATTATTTGCCTAGTACTAATGCTAATAGGTTCAATAGCATTAATATATGGTTTTATTTCTGCTAAAAAAAATAGTTATTCAGACGAAGAAATAAAAAAAATAGTTAAAGAGTTATATAATGAAAACAAAAATAATTCATCAGATGATGGTGAATACTTGAAAAAAACATCTCATAGTGATGGATATAAAAGCTCTCACAAAAAAGCTGATGATGATTATCATTATTCAGCTCTTTTTTCAAAAATTGAAGATAGATTTAAATGTCACTTAGATTCTGATCAGAAAAAAAATGCACATAACTTAGATGATGTTATTTATGTGACTAAACATTACTTCCACACTATCAAACAAAGGCCTTGGTCTAGTTTGTTAGTGAGTAATTTGTTTTTCTTAATGATTTCTCTTGCTGCTTTAGTATGGTTAGCTGTTCAGTATATTTCACAATCAGGTTGGTCAGCATCTTTACTCAGAATACCTCAAGCTGTAAGTTCTTTCTTACCCTATGGAGGTGCTATTATGTTATTTATTATAGTAACTGGTGCAATGCATTGGCACCACACTTATCATTGGATGGATGAAGCTTTAACATCTGAATATATTATTGCTGATACTGTAGATGACAAAAAACCTATTTATACTAATGATAAGTCTCAAGACACGATTTTAAACAAAAAATATGATTATATCATAGCGGGAAAAACAGCTTACTTAAATATTCCTTTTTTTATTTTTAGGTCATTAATTTATTTAATTGGCTGGTGCTTAATTGCATACTTCCTTAGAAAATATTCTCTTAAAGAAGACATAGAAGGCGGACTAAAGTGGCATAATAAAATGTTTACTCTTTCAGCACTATTTATAGTTTTTGCTGCCGTAACTACTTCTACTGGAGCATGGGATTGGATTATGTCAATTGATACACATTGGTTTAGCACATTATTTGGATGGTATAGCTTTGCATCATTCTTTGTGTCCTCATGTGCTGTTTTAGCGATCATTACGATACATTTAAAGTATAAAGGTTATTTAGAAGACGTTAATGCGAACCATATGCATGACTTTGGGCGTTATCTTTTAGCTTTTAGTATTTTTTGGACATATTTATGGTTTGCACAATATATGTTAATATGGTATTCTAATATTCCTGAAGAAGTTACATATTATGTTATTAGATTTGACCATTATCATATTTTAATCATCATAGCACTTATTTTAAATTTTGTGTCTCCTATGCTATTAATTCAAGATAGAGCTGCTAAGAGATTAAAAGGTCAAGTTTTATTTGTTGCAATTTTAATTTTAATAGGTCACTATATTGATGTGTTTGTGATGATAATGCCAGGAACAGTAGGTACCCATTGGCATCTTGGTTTTGTGGAAATAGGTGTATTTTTAGGTTACATAGGTTTTTTTACTTATGTAGTTTTATCAAATTTAGGTAAGGTTGAATTACAGCCAAAAAATCACCCTATGTTAATTGAAAGTAAGCATCATCATATATAATAATTAATATGATTTTACGATAATAGTAATAGTATGATTAAAGTTTTATTTGTTTTAGTTATTGTTGTGTTTTTAGCACAAATTGTTAGAGTTTTTGAAATATCATCTAAGATCAAAAACACAAAAAATGAAGTTTCTGACAGCTCTAATAATATTAATGGGATATTTTTACTAATCTCAGGAATTGGTTTATTAGTTTTCTTTTTTTGGCAACGAGCTGAATGGATGGATCAAACCTTGCAAATATCTGCTTCAGAACATGGCCCAATTATTGATGCATTATGGGACACTACTATGGGATTAATTATTGTTGTATTTTTATTACTTACTCCCTTATTATTTGGTGTGGCTTTTTATTTTAGAGGTAGAGAAAATCGGAAAGCTAGTTATATTACACATAATAATAAGCTTGAATTTTTTTGGACAGCTATTCCAGCGGTGATTTTATTAGCATTAATTAGTTATGGTTTAAATGTATGGGGTAAAATTGTTAATCAAGATACTTCTGATGCTATGGTAATTGAAGTTTATGCTAAACAATTTGGATGGACTGCCAGGTATTCTGGTTTAGATAATACCCTAGGAGCTGCCAATGTTAGGTTTGTAGGTGGCACAAATGAGTTGGGAGTTATTACTGAAAATACTAAAGATAAGCAGATCAAAGATTTAGAAGATAAGATTAATAAATTAGAAAATGATTTAATCACAATATCTAGTGCTGGAAAAAGAAAATTAATTCAACAAAGAATTGAAAAATTACAAAAAAAGAAAAATACACTTTTAACTTATTTTATAACAACACCAAAAGAAAATTTAATAGCAGGTGAAGATGATATAGTAGTTAAGGAGTTGCATCTGCCAGTTGGAAAAAAAGTTTTATTTAAATTCCGATCTCAAGATGTTATACATTCTGCTTATCTACCACATTTTCGTGTTCAAATGAATTGTGTTCCTGGTACTACGACACAATTTGCATTTACACCTACAATTACTACTAAGGACATGAAAAAAGAATTAGATAATGATGCATTTGAGTATGTTTTATTATGTAATAAAATATGCGGAAATGCTCACTATAATATGCAAATGAAAGTTGTTGTAGAAACTGAGGAAGAGTATAGCAATTGGCTTTCAAACCAAACTGATAAAAAAATTATAAATTTATAACTCTAAATTTTAAAAAAATGAGTGAACACGAACACCACGAAAAAGAGAATTTCTTTACAAAATATGTTTTTAGTTTAGATCATAAAATGATCTCAAAACAATTTTTGATAACTGGTATGATCATGGGTGTTATTGCAATGGGCATGTCTGCTTTATTTAGGATTCAATTAGCTAATCCTGGTGAATCTAGTTCAATTCTTTCAACTTTTTTGGGAAGATGGGCTGAAGGAGGTGTAATGAGCCCTGATATTTATTTATCTTTAGTTACAATACATGGTACTATAATGGTATTTTTTGTTTTAACTGGAGGATTGAGTGGTACATTTGCCAATTTGTTACTGCCACTTCAGGTTGGTGCTCGTGATATGGCATCAGGATTCATGAACATGCTCTCATATTGGTTCTTCTTTGCTTCATGTGTTGTCATGATTATTTCTTTGTTTGTACAATCAGGTCCGGCAGGTGCTGGTTGGACTATATATCCACCTCTTAGTGCAGTTCCGCAAGCTATGTCTGGATCTGGATTAGGCATGACATTGTGGTTAGTTAGTATGGCTTTATTCATTGTTTCATCCTTACTCGGTGGACTAAATTATATTGTTACCGTTTTAAATTTGAGAACTGAAGGTATGTCAATGACTCGTTTGCCACTTACAGTTTGGGCACTACTTGTTACTGCAATCCTAGGAGTATTATCTTTTCCTGTATTATTGTCTGCAGCTTTGTTATTAATTTTTGACAGAAGCTTTGGAACTAGCTTTTTTCTTTCAGATATTTTAGTTCAAGGTGAAGTCTTATCTCATGCAGGCGGTAATCCTATATTATTTCAACATTTATTTTGGTTTTTAGGCCATCCAGAAGTTTACATAGTACTTTTACCTGCTTTAGGTTTAACATCTGAAATAATAGCCACAAACTCAAGAAAACCAATTTTTGGATACCGAGCTATGATAGGATCAATTTTAGCGATTGCTTTTTTATCATTTATTGTATGGGGTCATCACATGTTTATAACAGGAATGAACCCATTTTTAGGGTCAGTTTTTGTTTTTACAACTTTACTTATAGCTATTCCATCAGCAATAAAAGTCTTTAATTATATTGCTACATTATGGCGAGGAAACTTACAATTCACTCCAGCTATGTTATTTTCTATAGCCTTAGTTTCCACTTTTATCACAGGTGGTCTCACAGGATTAATTTTAGGAGATAGTGCACTAGATATTAATGTTCATGACACATACTTTGTTGTTGCTCATTTTCATATTGTGATGGGACTCTCAGCTATTTTTGGAATGTTAGCCGGTGTGTATCATTGGTTTCCTAAAATGTATGGTAGGTTAATGAATTTAAAACTTGGATATGCTCATTTTTGGGGTACTTTTATATGTGCTTATGGTACCTTTTTTCCTATGCATTTCCTAGGAATGGCAGGTTTACCGAGGCGATATTACTCCAATACAGCCTTTCCCATGTTTGATAATTTATTAGATATAAATGAAGTTGTAAGTTTTTTTGCTATTGCAGGAGCTTTATTTCAAGTCATTTTCTTTTTTAATTTTTTCTATAGTATCTTTAGAGGCCCTATATCTTCTCAAAACCCTTGGAAATCTACTACACTAGAATGGACAACACCCGTTGAAAGAATTCATGGAAATTGGCCAGGTGATATTCCATCAGTACATAGATGGGCTTATGATTATTCTAAGCCGGGAATGGATGAAGATTTTGTCCCTCAGATTGTACCATTAAAAGATGGAGAAGAAGAGCATCATTAGTTTATTTTAGTTTTTCTATTTATAAATTCCTAACTTATTATTGTTTTTCTATGGATGATAATAATACAAATATTGATTTTAGTGAATCAAACCTAAATAATCAGGAGTTTGATAATAAACTTAGACCTATATCATTTAACGATTTTTCTGGTCAACAAGAAATTTTAAAAAACTTAAAAGTATTTGTTAAAGCTGCTAATAATAGAAACGAAGCAATGGATCATGTTTTATTACATGGACCTCCTGGTTTAGGTAAGACGACATTAGCACATATTTTAAAAAATGAATTAGGCTCAAATTTAAAAATGACTTCAGGTCCTGTTATTGAAAAGCCGGGCGATTTAGCTGGTTTGCTAACTAGTCTTGAAGAACGTGATGTTCTTTTTATAGATGAGATACATAGATTAAGTACAATAGTTGAAGAGTATTTATATTCTGCTATGGAAGATTTTCGTATAGATGTCATGATTGAAAGTGGCCCAAGTGCTCGCTCAGTACAGATAAATTTAAACCACTTCACTCTAATTGGCGCTACTACAAGAGCAGGCTTACTTACACAACCTCTTAGAGACAGATTCAGTATTCCATGTCGATTAGATTATTATGATCCTAAAACATTAACTCATATTGTTAAAAGATCTGCAGATATTCTAGATATAAATATCAATCAAGATGCCGCAGTGGAAATAGCTACAAGAAGTAGAGGAACTCCTAGAATTGCAAATCAATATGTCAAGAGAATTAGAGATTTTGCTCAAGTTGAGGGCTCAGGATCTATAGATATGGAAATTACTGAAACTGCACTCTCCTCACTCCATGTAGATAAAAACGGTCTAAATAGAATGGATAAAAGAATTTTAGAGTGCATTATAGACAAGTTTAATGGTGGCCCAGTTGGTTTAACTACAATTGCTACTGCTGTTGCAGAAGAGCCCGGAACTATTGAAGAAGTCATTGAACCTTTCTTAATTCAACAAGGTTACTTAGAGCGTACTCCTCGTGGTAGACAGGTAACAAAAGTAGCTTATGATTATTTAAATAAAATTTTTCCTAATTCTCAGGGTACAATTTTTTAGACTCATAAATAATAATAAAATACAAATGAAATAGATGTGTTGTATTGTCCCTTGTTCCACCTATATACTTGACCTGAGCTATGTTTTCTGATAGGTAAAATAGAATTCGATATACGTGTATTTAACACAAGTCTTTCTTTTATTAAATAATCAATGCCAATATGAGTGGAATACTCATATTTGTTTACCTTGAGTCCAAACTCTTCATAACCATTAATTTTTTCATATGACTTTAATAGATAAGCTAATGAAAGACCAAATTCTATAAAAGTATTTTTATATGTATTTACTTTTATTGTTAATGGAATTTCAGCATAATTTAATTGAAACTTATAACCTTCATTATAGTCATTTTCATCAACTCGTTCTCGGCTGCCTTTATTTATGTATTGTAATTCTAATTGTCCAATAAATTTATGAATCATTGTGTTTATAAATACACCAGATTTGGTCCCTAATTTATTAAAACCAGCAAGATTATCTCCAGATACTTGACTTGTATTTATGCCCGCAATGATACCTGCATTAAATTCTTGTGATGTACATATGCCATTAATTATAAGAGCATAAAAAAATAACCTATTCACCTATAATACTTTTTTTCTGAACCTGTTGAATTTCACCTGAATTCTTATCATACACGTATGCAACTATATCACAATTTTCAATATTATTCCATGAATCAGTCCAGTTCATATTATTTAATTCATTAAATGTAATAGTATGTTGTGTTTTTGTAGACAAATCTTTTTCTAAAGATATGTCTTCTCCAAAAGTGCCATTAACAGCGCTTCTGTAAATATTGTCATGTTGAAATTCAATTGTGTTTCCATTTTCTGCTTCATCATCTTTTTGTGGTGAAATAATACCACTTTCCATAATAAATAAGCATAATTTATATTGACTATTTAAGGTATCTAATTGACTAATACGTGTTTCAATAGTTAATACTTTAGTAATTGCATCATACTCATTTTCAATATTAATTGCTACTTTCGGTAAAGCTGGTTCATTATTAATATTAAGAGTGTTTGATATTTCTTCCTCCCAATCAGACGGAGAAAATACTTTTGTATTGTTGATTCCACCATTTTTTCTATTAATCGTTCCTAGCGGAATAAAGCTAGGTAAACCTACATAGTCAGCAATTTCATTACCACTATTTGTAGTAAAATCATATGGATGATTATCATCAATATTTGTTAAGCCTGAAGATCCGGGATGTATTGCAACGGAAATAATTTGAGGATAAATACTTTTAATTTCATCCAATAGTCTACCTGCTTTAGGGCATTTACTACATTTGTGACCGGTAAACTTTTCGACTAAAATTTTCTTTTCACTTGTATTAATTTCAGGGTCAATTTGGTATGGGGGATCAATTTTATCACATCCCAAATAAAGTGTCAATATGGCTAAAATAACTAGATTTTTCATGCTTTTAAAATGAGGTTGTTAAACTTATTGTTAATCCGCTAGATGCTGGCACTTCTCTACAAACACCTCCGACACAGAATAATCCTTTTCTTTGCTTTCCATAAGTAACAGCTAATCTACTTGCCCCTTTATTATATCCAGCAGACATCGAATAATAGTGAGGCTTTTCATCATTTCCATAATTATACAGATCTTGAACTGATAAGAATAATTTAGATAATTTAAGTTCAATTAAGCCCATAGCCCAATTGCCAAAATGTTGTTTAGTAGATAGGTGTTGAATTTCGGATCTTATTACAGGTTTTGTTTTTCCAATTAGAGGTAAAGTTAAATATTTAGAGTTTTTTAAAATCGATTCAAGTATAAAAATATTAGCTTCTATATACTCATAAGTTCCTCCAGGCATAATGTCTTGTGAAGTTAATAATTTATCATTGTTTTGAAGGTTGATATATGTCCCAATAAGTTTAAAATTTTTATTAACTTTTTTGATTATTTCAATATTTAACTCTTGAAATAATTTGTCTGGACCAAGCTTTAGAAAATTAGAATTGTAACCGATTGTGGCTCTTTCATTAAGTTGTTCTATTCCTTTTGGTAGAGTTTGATCTATATTAAATACATTAGCAAAATTTATATTTAAACTTGTACCGTATTTACCTCCTAGTTTAGTTTTTTTAGGAATTGTATAAAAAATATCTATTTGAGACCCCATTTCACCGTTTGGTTGACTGGGATATGGATATATTGTAGCAAGTGCATAGGCTTGTTGCTTAGTAAATGGAGTAATGTAATTAATATGCAAGTCTTGAAATGAGGCATTTCTTTCACTTCTAAATGACATGTTTTGAATTCTCTTTAAACCAAAAGATACTCCAAAGCCTTTTTGAGAATAGTTACTTGTTAAAATTAGTGCATTTCCATTTTGATATATGTAATTATTGTCACTTGATGGGTCATTAATTTTACCAGCATAGTCTACACTGATGGAGACATTTTTTTTAGAAATATTTAATCTTCCGTTAAATGCACCAACATTTTCAGGAAGTATATATCTAGGGTGACTATCTTCTTCTTTTTTTGTTACAAAACTAAAACCAGTATTGATTTTCGTGTTCCATTTTTTTAGCATTATCTCATTGATTGAAATATCAGTGTTAAGCGCTTTAATTAATCCATTACTATATTCATTGGATGACCAGCTAAATGTAGATTCATCTACTGATTTTTCTTTCCAATGTGATCTTTGTTTTCCAATCAGCGTTGTTATGTAAACACCTTTAAATGGTGAAGATTTTATTTTCACACCTCCAATACTATTGTCAATACCTAAATTTGGATCATAATATGTTTTTAAAATTAAACCACTTCCAAACTCCTCATAAAAGTTTCCAATTGTAATATCTGCTAATTTATTTTTGTATTGAATAAAACTATTAGCAATTCCGTAGCCTTCATATTCCAAAAAACCATCAATTGGATTTCTATATAGTTCCATTCTATTTCCAATTGTAAGATTTTTATAATTATAAATAAGGTTAAGATAGCTAGAGGTATATGCTGCTCTTTGTTCATTTGTTTCACCATATTCTTCAAATATTTGGTGATTTATCTGGTAGTTACCTCCAAGGTGGCCATAGTTTTGACTTACACATTCCATCGTTAAGAATATGCATATAATAATTATACTTTTTTTCATTTTTATTCAGTTATCTCGAGAATTTTATCGTATAGTTTATCTTCATCTCCTTCAGAGTATGTAACATGCTCATATACAATTTCACCTTCTCCATTAATGAGAAAAGTGTGTGGAATAGGGTTGACCCCCATTTTAGTTGCAAACTCACGATTACTATCTTGATAGACTTCGTATCCCCATCCTTTTGCATTAACCATAGGCTTAAGCTTAGATGTATTACGAGCATCATCAATACTTATCGCAATTAGTTTAACATTTGTTTCTTCTTGCCAATCTTCATACACATCATGAATATTTTCAAGTTCTTGTTTACAGGGTTTACACCAAGTAGCCCAAAAACTAATTATAATTGGTGCATCATTATTATTAAAACTAGAGGTATTTATAATTTCACCTTCTAATGTCTTAATGTCAACAGAGGGTATTTGGCTCCAGCAAAAACTACTGAGAGCTATAAATAAGAAATAAATTAATTTTTTCACATTAATTAAAATTAAAGTTAAAAAAAAAGCCACTCATTATGAGTGGCTTTTAAATATATCAAAATAGATTATTCAATTACACTTAATTTTTTTAAGTTGCTTTCACCATTGATTAATACATTTATATAGTATTGACCTGGAGCTAATTGATTAGATTCTATTTTTAATTCATTCTTGTCAAAAGGCATATGATTACTATATACAACTTTTCCAAGCAAGTTATATATTTCAATGTTAACATCTTGTCCATTTTCAGCTGTAACTCTAAGAGTTGTATAATCTTTGAATGGATTAGGGAAAACAGAAATCTCAGTATTAGTGTTCTCTTGAATATTTGTAGAACTTCCTAATACACTAAAAGCTCCACTAATAGCAGGAGTACCTGTAGCAGCTAAGTCACCTCCAAATTCTACTTGTCCAGTTGACCAAAGCACGGTATTTGTAGATAAATCAATTAACTCTGCTAAGCCGTCTGTTCCGCCCCATTGTGCAGACATTAAACCATCACCATATGCATCATACATTTCAAACTTATAGCAATCTGAATCTAATGTCCAATCAATTTCAAATTGTTGGTTTGCTTGACCTGCATAGTCACCTGTAGTTCCATTAAACTCACAATCAACCACATTAGTTGATTCTACAACATTCCCATAAGAGTCAAATAGTTGCCATGAAATTTCTTCAGGATAATTATCTGTAAGTAGTGATAGCCTTACAGTTGGAGATGTTTCTTCAGCACCAGATATTTGTGGGCTAATTGTATTATTACTTGCGTCCATATCTCCGGAATAGCTTACTTCAAATGAAATATCTGCGCCATCAGGAATACCTGAAATACCATTGATATTAACAGTTGCCACTTCATATTGATTTAAAGTTCCAGACCAGGGAGTTGTTTCTACAACCTGACCATTAACTTTTGTTAAAATGTCAAAATTACTCATTGTTGATCCCATATTATAGTTTTGAACTACAACAGACGCATTCTCTAATATGCCATCGCAGTAAATATTATCACCACCATAAGAAATGATCTTAGCATCTTTACTGTATGATGCAGAACTGCATTGATTTACTTGAGACATATATTGACCAGGAGAATTTAATTGACCCACTTCTGAAACCATTCTATCAGGACATATTTTATATATAGTTGGATAGAATGATAACTCATAATCATTAGCAACATTGCCACTAGCATCATCTATAATTGTATAATCCATAATAGAGGTCCAGTCACCGAGAGAACTGTTGTAAAGCTCTGATGCAGATGTTGAAGGATCTGCTTCTATTGCAACGCACCTAACGTAATCGCCGTAGTTGTTTTGTAAAGATTCTAAAACTCCACCTTCAGCAAAGCTCCAACATGGATCACACCAAGTAGCAAATAAATCCAATATAACAGTTTTACCTGCATCTAGTTCAGAATAAAGGTCAAACTGATTACCTTCAATATCAGTCAAGGTAATATTAGGAGCATAACTATTGTCAGCCATTTGTCCGTAAGACAAAAAGAAAGTTAATCCTAAAGCAAATAATAATACTTTTTTCATAATTTTTTGTTTAAAAGTTCGTTAATAATCAATCTTAATCAGTCTACAAATATAATAAATTTAGGCCATATATTCGTTCTTTTTTCTGTAAAAGAAGCTAATTATAATTAAATTTGTAAGCAATAATTAATATCGATAACAATTTTTTAAATTATGAAAACTCAATTCACTTACCTTTTTCTACTATCATTTCTTTTGGTCTTTTTTTCTTGCACTGATGATCCAGAAGCAGGATGCATTGATGAATTAGCTTGCAACTATAGTTCTGAAGCTGAGGAAGATGATGGTTCTTGTGAATACACTACTTGCTCCGGATGTACAAATCCAAATGCTTGCAACTACAATTCAGATGCAACTATAAGTGATGATGAATCATGTCAATTGCCATTAGACAATCCAATCAACATTACATCATATGATGATGTAGTAGTTGGTCAAGCTGGAGAGGAATTAATCGCACATTTCTATATACAAAATGCGTCATGTTCTGCCATAAGTATTGATGCCTCACAAACATCTTCCCCTCATCCATCTACTGGAGCTACATTTAGAATGTGTCTAGGAGATGTTTGTTATGATCCCGGAGTGACAGAAGCTGAAATACTATTAGATTTAGATTCATTTGAAGAGGGGGATTATTTTCAAGGTTATTTAACATCACCTAACCCAGGTTCGCTTAATATTACATATCGTTTTTTTACTGAAAGTAATTATGAGGAAAGGACAGTAGAATTTCAATTTAATTAAGATGCTAAGAATTATATTTTAAATTTGCAGCCAATATGAGTAAGATTAGTAGACGCGAGGCTTTAGATTTTCATTCCAAAAAAAGACCTGGAAAGATAGAAGTAGTTCCAACAAAAAGATATCGAACTCAGCGCGACCTAGCACTTGCTTATTCTCCAGGTGTAGCAGAGCCATGTATTAGTATATCAAAAAGAAAAAGCGATGTTTATAAATATACTGCTAAAAGCAACTTAGTTGCAGTCATTACAAACGGATCGGCAGTACTTGGATTGGGTAATATTGGGCCAGAAGCTGCAAAACCTGTTATGGAAGGAAAGGGGTTACTCTTTAAAATTTATGCTGATATAGATGTATTTGATATTGAAGTCGACGCATCAGATGTTGATAAATTCATTGATACAGTAAAAGCTATTTCTCCTACTTTTGGGGGTATAAATCTTGAAGACATAAAGGCGCCCGAATGTTTTGAAATTGAACGTAGATTAACTAAGGAATTAAATATTCCTGTAATGCACGATGATCAACATGGAACTGCAATTATTTCATCTGCTGCTCTTTTAAATTCATTAGAGTTAGTTGGTAAGCAAATTGATAAAGTTAAAGTTGTTGTGAATGGAGCTGGAGCTGCTGCAATTTCTTGTTTAAAATTATACATAAGACTTGGCTTAAAAAGAAAAAATATTGTTTTGTGCGACAGTAAAGGTGTGGTTACAAAAGATCGCAATAATTTATCTAAAGAAAAAAAACGATTTGCTACTAATAGAAGATTAAATACTTTATCAGAAGCTATGAATAAGGCTGATGTTTTTATTGGCTTATCAGTAGGAAATACAGTCACACAAAAAATGCTAAAAACAATGAACAAGAAGCCAATTGTTTTTGCAATGGCTAATCCTGATCCTGAAATTTCTTATGATACTGCAAAAAGAGTTAGAAAAGATATTATAATGGCAACAGGAAGATCCGATTTTCCCAACCAAGTTAATAATGTATTAGGATTTCCATACATATTTCGAGGAGCGTTAGATGTTAGAGCTACAGAAATCAATGAATCTATGAAAGTTGCTGCTGTGCGTGCGATTGCTGAAATTGCTAAAGAATCTGTCCCAGAAGACGTTAATTTAGCTTACCATGGCAAGAATTTGTCATTTGGTCCTGAATACATTATTCCTAAACCAAATGATCCACGTCTGATTACAAGGATATCTAGTGCTGTTGATAAAGCTGCAATTAAATCAGGAGTTGCTAGAAAGGAAATCACAGACTGGAATAAATACGAAGAATTTTTAATTGATCGTCTTGGTTTAGATAATCAATTAATTAGAGGTTTTAACAGAATAGCTAAAGAGAATAGAAAAAGAGTTTTATTTGTTGAAGCTGATAATTATAATGTTTTAAAATCAGCAGAAATTCTAAAATCAGAAGATTTATGTGTGCCAATTTTATTAGGAAATATAGATTTTATAACAAATCTAGCTGATGAACATGGAATTGACTTATCAGACATTGAAATTATTGATGTTAAGAGTGCAGAATTGAGAGATAAACGACACCGATATGCTGATTCTTATTGGCAAATGCGTGAGAGAAAAGGAGTAACAAAAAATCAAGCTAGAAGAATTATGAGAGATAGGGCATATTTTGGATCTATGATGATATTAAATGACGAAGCAGACGTATTTATTTCTGGTGTAACAAGAAGTTACCCAGAAGCACTAAAACCACCATTAGAAATTATTGGAAAAGAATCTAGTTTGTTAGCTGGTTTATATATCGTTGTCACAAAAAAGGGTCCTATATTTTTTGCTGATACAACAATTAATAAGGATCCGAGTGAAGATGAACTATTTGAGATTATTTTACTAACTGTTAAAGCTGTAAGACGATTCGGTATTAAACCTATTGTATCCTTAGTTTCTTATTCTAATTTCGGTTCTTCAAAAGACAAGGAAACTTTAAAATTACAAAGAATCATTAAGCGTATTCATAAAGAGCATCCAACTATTGTAATTGATGGTGAGATGCAAGCTAATTTTGCTTTAAACAAATCTAAAAGAATGGGGCTTTTTCCATTCTCTAAACTCAAAGATAAGAAAGTTAATACTTTAGTTTTTCCCAATTTAGTGTCAGGCAATGTTTCTTATAAGATTATTCAGGAATTATCAAATTATGAAACAATGGGACCAGTTTTACTAGGCATGAACAAGTCTGTACATATATTACAAATGGAAAGTAGTGTAAATGAAATTATACATATGTCAACAATTGCAGCAGTAGATGCGCACGAAAGAAATTAAGTTATGATAACATTTTTAAAAGGAATTATTGTTGAATTATCCCCAACTCACGCAGTATTAGACTGTAATGGAATTGGATATCATCTAAATATCTCATTAAACACTTTTTCAAAATTTGAAAATAAAAAAGATAATTCAATTAAATTCCACACTTATTTATCCGTGAAAGAAGATTCACATACCTTGTACGGTTTTTATGATACTCAAGAGCGTGAATGCTTTATATTACTTTTATCAGTTTCTGGTGTTGGAGCTTCAACTGCCAGAATGATTTTATCATCATTATCACCTAGTGAATTACAAAATGTAATTATAAATGGTGATGTGAATGCCTTAAAAAATGTTAAGGGCATAGGTTTAAAATCTGCTCAAAGGATTATCATTGATTTAAAAGATAAAATCAATATAGAAAACTCAAATAACTTTCATAACTCAGATAATATAAGTAATTCAGTAAAGTATGAAGCAGCTTCTGCTTTACAGAAATTAGGTTTTCCATCTAAAAAAATAAATACAATAATTGAACAGATCACACGCGAAAATTCTGATTTATCCGTTGAAGAAGTAATTAAAATAGCTTTAAAAACTTTGTAAATAATTATTTTGACCTTTTCAGAAATAAAATACATATTATTTTTTGTCCTTATTATTGGTGTCGAATTATCGTTTAGTCAAAATGAAAATCATTTTAACTTATCTCCAAATACATCATGGTTTGACCCACCAATTAATTATACAGATAGTGCACAATATGATTATAGTGATAACAATATTTATATTACAAATTACGTAGGTGGATATCCAATTTCAATCCCACAGTATTTTTCCATATCAGAATACCAAAATTATTTGTTTCATCAAAAATTTAATAGTTATTGGAAACGTAAAATTAGTGGAGCGAGTGATGATCAGGTTTTAGATAATGTAGATTTAGGAGGCGATATTGTCAAGCGAATATTTGGAGGAGCTGGTGTTGACATTAAACCACAGGGTTCGGTAGAGCTACTCTTTTCTGGAGTTGTAAATAAAATAGATAACCCTGCTTTACCTGAAGAGCAAAGAAAAACAACCTCTTTTAATTTTGATGAACGTATACAAATGAATGTAATTGGAAACATTGGAAATAAATTACAATTAAGAGCAAATTATGACACTGAAGCAACATTTGAATTTGAAAATGAAATTAAATTAGAATATGACGGAGAGGAAGATAATATAGTAAAGAAAATAGAGTTAGGAAATGTTAGTTTGCCATTGTCTGGATCATTAATTACTGGAGCTCAAAGTTTATTTGGTGTTAAAGCTAAGTTTCAATTTGGAAAAACTAATTTAACTACTGTCTTTTCTGAGCAAAAAAGCGAAACATCATCCATAGAAATACAAGGTGGTGCCCAGATGACAGAGTTTGAATTGCCGATTGATGCATACGAAGCTAATAAACACTTCTTTCTGTCTCAATTTTTTTATGATAATTATAATTCAGCTTTATCAACATTACCAATTATAAATTCTTCGGTTAATATTACTAAAGTAGAAGTATATGTCACTAACAAAAATGCTTCTACTATTAATACTAGAAATATTTTAGCATTTCAAGATTTAGGTGAATTTAGTAATATTGGTAATGAGGAATTAGTTGAGCCAATTAGTTCAAATGCAATTGTTCCTAATAATTCAAATAACTATTTAGATCCAAATGGTAATTTCGTAGAAGAAGTTTCGTCTGCTTATTCTCTGCGACAAATTGATCAAATAACCTCTGCATTTGATAACTATAGTATTAATGTTGAACAATCAGTTGATTATGAAAAAATAGAAAATGCAAGGCGTTTATCGAGTTCAGAGTATTCTTTTGATTCTCAATTAGGCTTTATTTCATTAAATCAAGCTCTAAATTCCGATGAAGTTTTAGCAGTAGCTTTTGAATTCACTTATTTAGGAGTTGCTTATAAAGTGGGTGAATTTTCTAATGATATTACAGCACCTAATACACTTATTTTAAAGCTAATAAAATCAACAAGTGTTGATACCTCGCAACCCAATTGGAAATTATTAATGAAAAATGTGTATTCATTAGGTGCTTATCAAATAAATAAAGAAGACTTTATTTTAGATATTTTATACGAAAATTCAGAATTAGGTGCCCCAGTTAACTTTTTAACCGAAGGTCCTCAAAATATTATAAATAAACCATTATTACAAGTATTTAATCTTGATCAATTAAACTCCAATAATGATCCTGGTTCAGATGGTATGTTTGATTTTTTAGATGGTACTTTAATTAACTCATCAAATGGTCGAATATATTTTCCCATGGTAGAACCATTTGGTTGTTTCTTAAGAGAGAGTTTTGGTGAAACTTGTTCTGAAAATACATTAGTAAATACAGGAAGTTTGGCTGATAATTATTGTTTTGATGCACTTTACGATTCTACACAAGCTGCAGCTCAACAGCTTGCTGAACTTAATAAATTTTTACTACGTGGACAATATAAATCCTCTGTTGGTTCTGATATCTCTTTGAATGCGATGAATATACCTGAGGGATCTGTAAAAGTAAGTTCAGGTGGAAGAGTTTTAGAAGAGAATATTCATTATACTGTTGACTATACCATGGGTAGAGTTAGAATAATTGACGAAGGGATATTAAGTTCATCAGAGCCTATACGTATATCTCTTGAGAATAATTCCTTATTTAATTTTCAATCTAAGAGATTTATGGGTGCCCATGTAGATTACAAGATTAATGACGATTTTATATTAGGTGGAACAGTTTTAAACCTTACTGAAAAACCTTTAACTCAAAAAATAAATATAGGAGATGAGCCTATTTCAAATACAATTATTGGATTAAGTGGAGTATACTCTCAAGACTCTCGTTTTTTAACTAAAATGATTGATAAAATTCCATTGATTGAAACAAAACAAATATCTAATTTATCTGTTAATTCAGAATTTGCATATTTTATACCTGGACATCCTAAATCAATTGATTTAAATGAAACAGGCACCTCTTATATTGATGATTTTGAGAATAGTCAATCATCAATTGATATAAGAAACTCTTCTGCTTGGTCATTAGCAGCAACTCCGAAAACACGAGTTCTTTCTAATGGACAATCTTTTGATGAAGGAGCACTCTCTAATAATCTTAATTATGGCTACAATCGCGCAAAGCTTGCATGGTATGTCATTGATCCTTTATTTCAAAGGAACAGTACACTAACCCCAAATCATATTATCAATGATTCAGATCAACAATCAAGTCATTCTGTTCGTGAAGTATTAATAACAGAGATATTTCCAAAAAAAGATATAGTCAATGGTCAGCCTCAAAGACTACGAACACTAGATCTTGCATTTTACCCAAATGAAAAGGGTCCATATAATTTTGATGTTGATGGCATAAATGAGGATGGTTCTCTTAAAAATCCCGAACAAAGGTGGGGTGGTATGACCCGCAAGATAGAAACAAATGATTTTGAGGCAGCAAATATAGAATTTGTTGAATTTTGGATTATGGATCCATTTATTGACAACCCTGAACATCAGGGGGGTGAATTGGTAATTAATTTAGGTAACATTTCTGAAGATATTTTAAAGGACTCTAGAAAAAGTTTTGAAAATGGGTTGCCAATTGATGGATCTGATTTAAATATTGATACAACAATATGGGGGAGAGTCCCCTCAATTCAATCTTTAGTAAATGCTTTTGATAATAATCCGGGTGCTAGAGAAAATCAAGACCTAGGATATGATGGATTGAGTGATGAACAAGAAAGAGAATTTAGTATTGATGATAATAATAATACATACCTTTCTAAGGTTGCAGAATTATATGGGTTTGATTCTGAAGCATATATAAATGCTTTTAATGATCCGGCTTCTGATAATTTCAATTACTTTAGAAGCTCTATTTTTGATCAAAATGAAGTAAGTATCTTAGAGAGATATAAAAATTTTAATGGTGTACAAGGTAATTCGCCGACTTCAGATCAGTCTACAGAATCTTATCCAACTTCATCTACCAATTTGCCTGATGTTGAAGATATTAATAACGATCAAACATTAAGTGACGTAGAAAGTTATTATGAATATAAAATTAATTTAAGTCCCTCTGCATTAGGAACAGATAAAATAGGGACTAATTACATAAATGATATTATTGAAAATGTAGGTCCTTCTAATGATGCTAGATGGATTCAATTTAAAATACCGATTCGTGCATATGAAGAAAAGATTGGTTCTATACAAGATTTTAAATCTATTAGATTTATTAGAACATATTTACAAGGTTTTAATCAAAAAATTATTTGTCGTTTTGCCACTTTGGAGTTAGTTCGAGGCGAATGGCGAAGATATTTAAATAGTTTAAATGAATTAGAAGACATTAATGAGTCAAATACACAATTTGATATATCAGTTGTAAATTTTGAAGAAAATGGTAGCAGAACCCCAATTCCGTATGTTCTTCCTCCAGGTATTCAGCGTGAAACCTTTTATGGAGCAACTAGTTTACAACAACAAAATGAACAATCAATGGTATTAAAAGTATTTGATTTAGAAGATGGTGATTCTAGGGCTGCATTTAAAAGTGTTAGCATGGATATGAGAAACTATAAAACTATTGAAATGTACAGCCATGCGGAATCAATTTTAGAAGAAAATTTAATAGACGATGATCTTAATCTATTCATTAGAATTGGTAGTGATTATACTAGTAATTATTATGAATATGAAATGCCCTTAAAAATCACACCTCATGGTACTTCAAACAGGGAGGATGTTTGGCCACTTGAAAATAGAATTCAACTATCATTAGCATTATTACAAACTGCCAAGCAAGCTAGAAATAATTTTATGAATCAAAATACCAATTTTAATTATTCTGACATTTATTCTTATTCTGATAGCCAGAATATTATAAATATTAAAGGTAATCCAAACTTAGGTAATGTTAAAACTATAATGATAGGAATTAAAAACCCTATTTCTGATGACCAATTAAGTAAGTCTGTTGAAGTTTGGGTTAATGAATTAAGGTTAAGTAATTTTAATGAAAAAGGTGGGTGGGCAGCAAGAACTCAATTAAGATTAAGGTTAGCAGATTTTGCAAGTCTCGCTTTTGCAGGCTCAATGAGCACAGTAGGTTTTGGTAGTCTTGAAAAAAATATTTCAGAGCGAAATTTACATGAGTCACAGAGATATAATTTAACAGCTAATTTAGAATTAGGTCAGTTGTTTCCTCAAGATTCAAATGTAAAATTACCCATGTATTTTTCTGTTTCAGAATCTGTGCAAAATCCTCAATATAACCCATTAGATCCAGATATACTTTTGGATGCTAGTTTAGCAGCTTATGAAACTAGACAAGAACAGGACTCAATTAGACAAATTGTTCAAGATTATACTAAAATAAAAAGTGTCAATTTTACCAATATCAGAAAAGAAAGAGCTTCAGATAGCAGAGAATCTAAAGTTTATGACATTGAAAATTTTTCTGTGAGTTATTCATATAATGAAGTGTTTAGTAGAAACATTAACACTGAATATTCTATTCGACAAGATTACTCTGGTGGAATCGGTTATAACTATAATACTAACCCGAAAAATATTAAGCCATTTTCTAAAGTAAAATTTTTGACAAAAGCTAAATATTTAAGATTAATTAAAGATATTAATTTCTATTTGTCCCCAAAGCAAATATCATTTAGAACTGATTTCAATAGATCATATTTAGAAACAAAAATGCGAAACACTTCAAATAGCGAAATTGATTTACCTGAAATGTATAGCAAGCTATTTACAATGAGTAGAATATATAATATGAAATATGATTTAGCAAAATCAATTAAGTTAAATTTCTCTGCACGTAACCAATCCGTTGTTGATGAGCCATATGGACGTATAGATACCAAAAATAAACGAGATAGTTTATTTACAAATATATTTTCATTAGGTAGGCCTGTAGAATATCATCATAATTTTGATATAAGATATACATTGCCAATAAATAAATTACCATTGTTAAGTTGGATTAATAGCAGTATTAATTATGATGCTAGTTATGACTGGAGAGCAAGTTCACTTGTTTTAAGTGAGGCCAATTTTGGTAATACTATTCAAAATAATAATTCTATAAAGTTTAACGCGCAATTTAATTTAACATCATTATATAATAAAGTGCCTTTTCTTAAAAAAGCTTTAGCCAATTCAAGACAAAGCAGAGTACCTAAAAGTCCAGGTAGAAATTCATCTCAACCAAATAATAAAATTACATCTGATCAGGCGGAGGATGCAAAGTTTTTCAAGTATTTTGCTAGAGCAATTTTTAGTATAAAAAATGTTTCAATTTCTTACTCTGAAACTAATGGCACATTTTTACCAGGATTTATTCATGATGCAAATTTTTTCGGTTTAAATAGTCCTTTATCATCTCCTGCTCCAACTCTTGGGTTTGTTTTAGGGAGTCAAAATGACATAAGGATTGAAGCAATGAATAATGGTTGGATAACTACTAATCCGCTATTAAATACATTATACACAAATAGTTTTACAAACAATTTAAATATTCGTGCTACTGTTGAACCTATTAGCAGATTTAAAATTATGTTTACAGGTAATAGAAGATACACAATTAATGAAAACGAGTATTTTGTAAATACTAATACCGAAAATTCGCCACAATTTAATCACGTCAGTAATTCAAGAGCAGGTAATTTTAATATTTCTTTTTTACCAATTAGAACATCTTTTATTAAAGATAGAGCTGATAATAGTTCATCATTATTTGAAGATTTTATTAACTATCGTTATGAAATCAGTGAGCGATTAGCTGCTGAATCAGGAATTTTATATGATCCAAATAGTGGATTTACTGTAACTTCACAAGACGTTATGATCCCTGCTTTTCTTGCTGCATATTCAGGAGTAAATCCCAATAGACAATCTCTTAATAAATTCCCCTCAATTCCAATGCCTAATTGGAATTTGAATTTCAATGGATTTACACAAATTCCTTGGGTTAAAAATAGATTTAAAAATATTACAATTAGTCATAGCTATCGCTCTTCATATTCTGTGGGTTCATTTGTTAGCAACCTCTTATTTGATAATGAATTGTATGATGCTAGCGGTAATTTTTTAACAGAATTTCAAATAGATCAAGTTAATATTACTGAACAGTTTGCTCCTTTTATTAAACTTGATTTTACTATGAAAAATAGTATGACAACAAGGCTAGAATATAAAAAAGATAGGACTATCAGCCTAAATTTATCAAATAGTCAGATTACTGAAGTTAAGGGTTCAGAATATCTTGTGGGTTTGGGATATAGAGTCCAAGATGTTGAGTTAATTTTTAACGGTGGATCTGGTCAAAAGAAGGTGAGTAGTGATTTAGATTTAAGAGCAGATATTTCTGTTAGAAACAACAAGACTATTATTAGAAGGATAGAAGAGGATAGTAATCAGCCAACATCTGGACAATCTCTTATAACTCTTAAATTTGCTGCCGATTACGTAGTAAATAGCAGAGTAAATTTAAAGTTATTTTACGATCAAGTGGTCACTGATTATGTCGTTTCGTCTTCTTTCCCCACTTCAAATACCAATGTGGGAGTAAGTTTAAGATTTACATTAATGTAAAAAAATAATTATTATGAATAAAATACATATGGTTGATGTTGTTACGGAGTACAAAAAGCACTCTGTAAAAATTAACGAAATTATTGAAGATACTTTATCAAGTGGATCCTATATTCAAGGCGAAAGAGTAAAGAGTTTTGAAAAAATGTTGTCAGATTTTTTAGATGTAAAACATGTTATTTCATGTGGGAATGGAACAGATGCACTTCAAGTAGCTCTAATGGCCTTGGGTTTAAAAATGGGAGACGAAGTTTTAGTTCCATCTTTTACATTTGTAGCAACTGTTGAGACAGTTTGTCTTTTAGGTTATAAACCTGTTTTTGTTGACATAGATCCAAACAGCTTTTTATTAGATATTAAATCTATTACAAAATCTATTACAAAAAAGACGAAAGCCATTATACCTGTTCATTTGTTTGGACAATGTTGTAATATGGGAGAAATTAAATTTCTAGCAGAAAAGTTTAACTTATTTGTAATTGAAGATGCAGCACAGTCAATTGGGTCAAAATGTAAACAAGAAACTAATAAATGGACATATTCAGGTACAATTGGAGATATTGGTACAACTTCTTTTTACCCATCAAAAAACTTAGGATGTATTGGTGATGGGGGAGCTATTTTTACAAATAATTCTGATTTAGCCAAGAAAATTAGATTAATTGTTAATCATGGTCAAGAAGAGCGCTATAAATATAAAATTATTGGACTAAATTCAAGGTTAGATGCTTTACAAGCTGCTATTTTATCATTTAAATTGACTCTTTTAGAAGATTTTATTATTAAAAGAAAAAAAATAGCAGATTTATACAATAAGGCTTTTTCAACTTTAAGTTGGTTGACAGTACCTGTAACTCAGAATTATTCAGATCATGTATATCATCAATATAGTTTATTATTATCTACTCATATTTGCAGAGCAAGTTTTCAAAATTATTTACATGAGCATGGTATTCCAACTATGGTGTATTACCCAATTCCTCTTCATAAACAAGAAGCCTATCACCAATACTGCACAATTCCTTTGCCTAATTCTGAAAAAACATCAAATTGTATAATATCAATTCCAATGCATCCTCATTTAGATTCTAAGCAAATAGATTTTATTTGTAACACAATTAAAAGTTATAATCAGTGAATAAAAAGTTAAACACAATTCTATTTGCTTATAATTTTCCACATAGAAAAACAAACGACTTCATTAATATTTTATATAGAAATGGTCATAAAATATCTTTAATTATTGCGTCAAACCGTATTAAAATTAATTCACCGAAATCTAGATTTGACTTCAAAAAGTATGAAAACAAAGAAACACTTCAACAGCTAGTGAACAAATACAATATTCCATTGTATATCGCAAAACATAATAGTGTAAAGGCTCAAATGTTAATTAAAAAGTATAAAGTCAACTTTGGGATAATTGCTGGAGCTAGAATTATTAAAAGAAATATAATTAACTCTATAAAATATGGTATTTTAAATTTCCATCCTGGATTATTGCCCTCAATAAGAGGATTAGATTCTATTTTATGGTCTATATACTTTAATCAAAGTATTGGTGTTACTGTGCATCTAATATCTGAAAAAATAGATTCTGGACTTTTAGTTCATCAAGAAAAAATAAAAATTAGTTCAGATGATGATATTTATTCACTTTATGAAAAAAACTATCAACTGCAACTTAAATTAGTTCCAATAAGTTTAAATTTGATACTTAAAAAACAAAACTTTAATCCCTTCAGGCAAGATGGTCGATATAACAAAAAAATGTTATACTCGAAACAATTAAAGATTATAGAAATTATTGATGAATATGTTAAAAGACAATCCTTTATATAATGAACAAAGTTAGATTTGGAATAATTGGTTTAGGCAGCATAGGAAGTCGTCATTTGAAATGCATTAATGAAAATGATAGATCCGAATTGGTAGCTATATTTGACATACTTCAAAAAAAGAAACTAAATATTTCAAATAACACAACGATCTGTCATAATTATCATGATTTTTTGAAATGTGATACAGATGTTATAAATATTTGCACTCCAAATTATTTACATGCTGATATGGCGATTGATTGTTTAAATGCAGACAAACATATTGTTATTGAGAAACCTATGGCTCTAAGTAGCAATAGTGCTCAGCAAATTATAAAAACAGCAAAAAAAAATAATAAACTCGTTTTTTGTGTTATGCAAAATCGATTTTCACCAACTATGGTTTGGCTAAAAGAAGTTGTTGATCAAGATTTATTGGGTAAGATTAATATGGTTTCAGTTAATTGTTTTTGGAATAGAAATGAAGATTATTATTTAAAAAGTAATTGGCATGGATCAAAATTAAAGGACGGAGGACCTTTGTATACACAATTTTCACACTTCATAGATATTTTATATTGGTTATTTGGAGAGGTAAAGTCTGTTAAGGCAGAATTTTTTAAGTTAACAAATCACAATTATATTGATTTCGAAGACTCAGGATTTTTATTTTTAAAGTTTAAAAATAGTATAGTAACATCTTTAAACTACTCTACTGCTGTTTATAATAAAAATTTAGAAAGTAGTATTACAATTCTTGGTTCCAAAGGAACAGTGAAAATAGGTGGACAGTATATGGATCAACTGCTATATTGTGATATTAATAATCACTTAACACCTACTTTTGATCAACATGTTCAATGTAATGATTATGGTTCCTATAAGGGTTCTGCATTTAATCATGATAAGATGATTGATAATGTTGTTGATGTATTAAGTAAAAAAAATATTAAAATTCATACAAATTCAAATGATGGATTAAATGTTGTAAAAATTATAGAAAAAATATATAGTTTTAGAAAATAAAAAATAAGAAAATGGAATTTATAGAAAATTTAAAATACACTAAAAATCACGAATGGTTAAAAGTAGAGGGGGATGTTGCAACAATTGGAGTTACAGATTATGCTCAGCAAGAGCTTGGAGATATTGTTTTCGTAGACATTGATTCAATTGGTTCAAATTTAAGTCAAGATGATGTTTTTGGCTCTATTGAGGCTGTTAAGACGGTGTCCGATTTATTCATGCCATTATCAGGGGAAGTCACAGAAATGAATACAGATTTAGAATCAAATCCAGAGTTAATTAATACATCTCCTTACAATGATGGATGGATTATAAAGGTGAAAGTTCATGAAATTGATGAATCAAAACTTTTAAATATGTCAGAATATAAAGCTCATTTAGGATTATAAAGAAAAAGTTGTTTATTTTGTTGTCCTAATTCCTTTTATGTAAATTTGTATAACTGCTATGGTTTTTAAAAAGAATCCTAAATACGACTTAGAAAAAAAAAGAAGTTATTTCATCCAAATTGGTTTGATTATATCACTTTTGGTTGTGATTATTGCGTTTGAATGGAGATCTGGTGATGGCAATGTGTCAAGTTTAGGTAGTTTGGATATGTTTGATTTAGAAGAAGAAATAATCCCTTTGACAGAAAAGGAGTTAAAACCTCCTCCACCTCCTCCACCTCCTCCACCTAAAATAACCATCGTTGAAGATGATATAATCATTGAGGAAGAAATAGACATTGAAGATGCAGAGACTGACGAAGAAGAAATAATTGAAATTTTAGAAGAAGAAGAAGAAGAAGAAATTTTTAATTTCGCTGTCGTTGAACAGCAACCAGTATTTCCTGGTTGTTCTACTAGTGCACCTAAAGATGAAAACTATATATGCTTCCAAAAAGGCATTGGTAAACACATACGAAATAATTTTGAATATCCAGCGATTGCAAAAGAAATGGGTATAAGCGAAAAAATTTTCATTGAATTTGTAATTGAAAAATCTGGAAAAGTAAGTTCTGCTAGAGTTGTTAGAGGTGAAGATAAACACCTTAGAGAAGAAGCCCTAAGATTAGTCAATTCTATACCAAAAATGATTCCTGCCAAACAAAGAGGAACACCTGTAGCTGTGACTTTTACACTACCAATTAATTTCAGCTTACAATAAACCAAAAAGTAAAATTTATGAAAAAAGTTGTTGTTACTGGAGGAGCTGGTTTCATTGGCTCAAATTTAGTTGATAAGTTAATTCAAACTGGTCGTGAAGTAACTATAATTGATAATTTATCTACTGGCAAATTAGAAAATGTGCATGCTAAAGCTAAGTTATTTGAGTATGATCTCTCTGATATAAGTTCAGAAATTCTTGTAAATTTATTTAAAGATATTGATGTAGTTTTTCATTTAGCTGCTTTAGCTAGAGTTCA
>PBGD01000018.1 GCA_002718895.1 Flavobacteriales bacterium | reverse complement strand
TATGAACGATGATATGAACACCCCCATAGTTTTATCATATTTATTTGATTTAGTTAAAATAATTAACTCAGCCAATGAGGGAAAACAGCATCTGACAATAAATGATATCAATGAATTAAAAAAATTATTTGAAAAATATGTCTTTGAAATATTTGGTCTCAAACCAATTAAACAACATGCAGAAAAATCAGATCTTAGTTCTCTAATGAATCTAATTCTAGATATTAGAAATGAAGCTAAATCTAAAAAGGATTGGGCTACCGCTGATAAAATAAGGGATAGTTTAAATGAAATTAAAATAGAAATTAAAGACACTAAAGATGGAGCACAGTGGGATTACAAAAATTAGCACATTCATTTTTTCTTGTGTATTAATATTCGGTTGTATTAATAACAAGAAATTAAAGAAATCTGTTGCTAAGAAACCAAATATTGTTCAATATAGAACACCTCAGTTTAATGCTGATTCTGCATATTCCTTTATTCAAAAACAAGTGGATTTTGGTCCACGTGTACCTAATTCTGATGGTCATAAAAAATGTGGAAATTACTTAGTTAACACTTTCCAACAATATGGTGCAGAAGTTTTTCTACAAGAAGATGTGGTTCAAAGATATGATGGTCTTGATATGTATATGAAAAATATAATTGCATCATATAATGTTGACGCTTATAAAAGAGTTTTATTATGCGCACATTGGGATACTAGATTTATGGCAGATTATGATACCAATAAAGTGAATTCACCAATTATTGGAGCAAATGATGGGGGAAGTGGTGTAGGTGTTTTATTAGAAATTGCTAGACAAATTAACATAAACCCAATTAATATAGGAGTAGATATTATATTATTTGACGTTGAAGATCAAGGACAGCCTAATAGTGACTCAAATATTGTAAAGGATTCTTGGTGTTTAGGTTCACAGTATTGGTCAAAAAACCCACATGAAAAAAATTATTTTGCAGAGTATGGCATTTTACTTGATATGGTCGGTGCTGAAAATGCTCAGTTTACCAAAGAGGGGGCTTCAATTTATTATGCTCCAAAAATTGTTGATAAAGTTTGGGACATTGCTCATAAAATCGGTTTTAGTTCGTACTTTTCTTTAGATAAAACGGCCCCTATTATTGATGATCATATTTATATAAATAACTTAATTCATATCCCAACTATTGATATTGTAGAGTATGATATCAATACGCATAATAAGTTTAATCAACATCACCATAGACACTCTGATGATATAGAAATTATTGATGTCAAGACACTTAAAGCAGTTGGTCAAACAGTTTTGGAAGTCTTGTATTCTGAAAAATAATTTATTTTAATTTATATAGCCAAGTTTTAATATCTCTAGATGATTCTGCTGTTAAATCTATATTAGGATTAATAATTTCTTGTGATTCTCTACCCATAAATCCAATTTCACATTGAGCATTAATAATAATATCAAAATTACCCTGTATTTTATTTGAAAGATAATCCTTTAACACTTTCTCTAATTGATTACAAAATATTGGTAGCATATCTGGATAATAAAGTAAAGCAGTTTTTTGTTTTTGTGTTAAGTACATTGAAGATGTTGCATATTTATCAGCAAAATCTTCAAGATTATATAAATTGACATGTGCTATTTTTTCTTTATATTCATGAGTTTTTAAAAATATATCAAAGCCAATTACACCTGCTGTATAAGGTTTTTTATACATTGTTTTCATTCTCCACGCAAATCTTTGCCCTATACCATTATAATCCACATAACCATTAAATAAGAAGTGTCTAAAAGGCAATATGCACTGAATTAAAATAAAAGAAATAATTAAGAAATCTTTAATTGGATGATGTTTAATTTTTTCGCTTTTTGTTTTATTTAATTTTAAAAATTTGTTCCATTTAGTTGGATTTACAAATAGAGTTATCGTTGAAATCATTATCAACGGAAACACTCCTATTTCGCCAACATCATTAAATAAAAAGAAATTCACAGAATTAAATACTACAACCAATATGAAAGCTAATAATTTAGTTTTCCTTATTAATAGTAAAAATCCAATACATAAGTCATATATCAATCCACCATATGTCATTAACTTAATAACAATATCATTAATTAAGAAATCATTTTTTGTTATACTATATTTAGTTTCTAAAATGTGTGTCACCGGTTGCATATCAATAAGCCAGTATGGATTTAATTTATTAACACCTGCAATAAAATAAATAATTACAACCATCGCCTGCAAAGAGACAAGTTGTATTCTGGGGACATAATTATTTTGACTAAATGAACTTTGATTAGTTAATAAGATTAAAAAGCAAATTATAGAAATAAAATAATAGTGATTATTAAAGTAGCCTTTATCTAGCAGCCAAAAATATGTAAAGCAGGACAAAAATAAAAGCGTAAAATATCTTGAATATTTATTGATAAGCATGCCAATATTAGCGATTAACATAATAATTGATAATACAATCATTGGACTAATGAGCCAATTAAAAAAATAAAAATCTGAAAATGGTTGAATAAATTTTATAAATGGAAAAAGTGTAAAAGGCTGTATAATATTTTTTTCAATAAACTTTTCTGAAATAAAGTAATAAGTTTGAATTAAAAGGCAAAATGAAAAAACAATCCTAAAAATTATAATTGAATTATTTGGGACTGGTTGTTTTAGCCAACTATATAATTTTAACAAATTCATATTTATTTAAAATAATTAATTTTCATTAATTAAATTTATAATTCATTATTATTTATAAATGAATACTGTCAGAGATCAAAAATTATTTTTAATAGATGCATTCGCACTTATCTATAGAGCATATTTTGCATTTTCAAAAAACCCACGAATCACTTCTCATGGTTTAGATACTTCTGCAATCTATGGATTTACAAATATGCTGCTTGATTTAATTAACAAAGAAGCCCCGTCACACATCGGGGTTGTATTTGACACCCCTAAACCAACTCACCGACACATAGATTACAGTGAATATAAAGCAAATAGAGATGCCATGCCAGAAGGTATATCTATTGCTATTCCTTACATTAAAAAAATCTTAAACTCATTTAATATTCCAATTTTATTCCTAGATGGTTTTGAAGCCGATGATGTAATAGGAACTTTAGCTAAGCAAGCTAATGAAAAGAGTATTACAACATATATGATGACACCTGATAAAGATTTCGCTCAATTAGTGGGAGAAAATACTTTTATGTATCGTCCTGGGAGAGCTGGTAGTCCTAGTGAAATTTGGGGTCCGCAAAAAGTCTGTGAAAAATTTAATATTGACAATGTTAGTCAAGTAGTTGATTTTTTAGCTATGGTTGGAGACACAGCTGATAATATACCTGGCATTCCAGGTGTTGGACCTAAAACAGCATCTAGATTGATTAAGCTCTATGGAAGTGTAGAGGGTTTATATGATTCTGTGAATTTGTTAGGGGGCAAATTAAAAGAGAAAGTAATTAATGCCAAAGATCAAGCTTTTTTATCCAAAAAATTAGCAAAAATAATTTTAGATGCTCCAATTACATTGAATTTAGATTCACTAGTTTTCAATGGTCCGAATTTAAAAACTCTAAATCGTATTTGTGATGAATTAGAATTTAAAAGAATTTTTGATAGAATTTATAATAAATTTCAATCTAAAAAAAAGCTACCAGTTTTAAATAGTGATTCTGTTCAGCTAAACATATTTGATGTGCATCAAAGTGATATTTCTAGTTTATTAATTAAAGGAGATTTAATTGATTCAATTTCATCATTGCAAAAATTAATCCCAACAATTTTACAAAAGAGTGAAGTAGGTATTTATGTGTGCTTTCTAAAAGAAAAACCACTTGGCATCTCCATATCTCAGACAGTTAGTCATTCTCATTATATTATTTTTAATAATAAAATCAATTTCACGGATTGTGTAAATATTCTACAACCTGTTTTAGAGTCTCCAAGTGTTAAAAAACTACTTTTTGATTCTAAATTTCTTTTTAATTTTTTAAATAAATACTACAAATTTACTTTTATTAATTTTTTTGATATTTCAATAGCTGATTATTTAATTCATTCTGACTCAAATCGATCAAAAAAAAACATTATAAGCAGAAATAATATTGATACAATTAATTTTGATTTATTAAACTTAAGTAATTTACAAGATATCAAATTGAATTTGATTGAGTCTTCTATTTCACTTTTTAAAATAAAAGAAAGACAAATTAAAGTATTAGAGAATAATAATTTATTAAATGTTTTCTCCAATTTAGAATTACCTCTCGTAAATGTATTATTATCAATGGAAAATAACGGAATTAAAATTGATATAGAGTCATTAAAAAAATATTCTAAAAAGTTAACAAATCAAATCCAAGAAATTCAACAAAAAATTTTTAATGCGGCAGGTGAAAATTTCAATATTTCTTCTCCTAAGCAATTAGGTGAAATTTTATTCAATAAAATGAAATTATCTAAAACCCCCAAAAAAACTAAATCAGGTCAATTTGCAACAAGTGAGTCCGAGTTAATAAAGTTGAAAGGGAAGCATAAAATTATTAATGATATTCTAATTTTTAGAACACATCAAAAACTATTATCAACATATGTAAATGCTTTGCCATTGTTAGTTAATCAACAAACAAAAAAAATCCACACTACTTTTAACCAAACAATTACAAGTACAGGACGATTGAGTTCAAGTAACCCAAACCTACAAAATATTCCGATAAGAAAACAATCAGGCAAAGATGTTAGAAAAGCGTTCATTCCTACAGATGATAATCATATTTTGATGGCTGCAGATTACTCTCAGATAGAATTGAGATTAATTGCCGCATTAAGTCAAGAAAAAAATATGATTCATGCATTTTCAAATAATCAAGATATTCATTCATCTACTGCTTCAAAAGTCTTTAATGTTGATTTGAAAGATGTTACATATGAAATGCGATCAAATGCGAAAGTAATAAATTTTGGCATTATATATGGTGTTTCAGCTTTTGGGTTGAGTGAGCAAAGTACACTTACCAGAAGAGAAGCTTCAGATTTAATACAAGTTTATTTTGAAACTTATCCTAATTTAAATTTATATATTGAAAAGCAAATAAATTTTGCTAAAAAAAATGGTTATGTGGCAACATTGTTTGGTAGAAAAAGAGAACTTAGAAATATTAATTCAAGAAATAGTTTTATTCGAGGTCATGATGAAAGAAATGCTGTAAATATGCCCATTCAAGGTACTGCTGCCGATCTAATTAAATTAGCAATGATCAGAATTCAAAATAAAATTGTAGAAAAAAAATTATTTTCTAAAATGGTACTTCAAGTTCATGATGAGTTAGTTTTTGATGTGCTTAAATCTGAAAAAGAAACAATGTATCAAATTGTCAAGGGTGAAATGGAAAATGTCTACAATTTTGCGGTTCCTTTGAAAGTTGATATAGGATTTGGATTAAATTGGCTAGAAGCCCACTAGTTAATGTTAATTGAGTTTATTTGTCTTCTTAATATAAGAATATAGTACAAGCAATGATGCAACACCTATGAAATTACTTTGCCCCAGCTCCCCAATTGAGTTAGAAATATTTCCAACTATATTCCACCCAAATAATGGTTCTCCAACAATTAGTTGTATTACTACACCAAGACACAAGATGGGTACACTAACCTCAATTCCTTGGTGAATAATATTTTTTAGAGTTTCAATATGTTTTTTCATATTTTCTTGAATTATATAGTTATGTTAAAAAAATTCGTATAAGAAAATAAAAAGGGAGCCACAAAGTGTCAGCTCCCTTTTAAGTATTTATGAAATTACTTTTTAGCCAAAGCAATTACAATTAATAATGCTACTAAACCAACAAATCCACCATTTGCAAATTCACCAACCCATCCAGTAATTGATCCAATAACATCAACAAATTCAAAACCAGCTATTTGTACAACAATACCTAAGCCGATTAAAGACATTACAAGTCCTGTTAGTCCAGATATAAAATCACCTAAACTTTTAAATGCATTATTCATAACAATTTTTTTTTAGTTATTACAATTGCAAATTTATATATCATTGTTATGTATTTCCAAATAAATTTTCATTTACCGGGATACTACCTTTTTTCTAGTTCTTTACTAGGAAATCATGAATTTCAATCTGTTATATAATGATATTCTTATGTTTTTTTTTGATGTTATTAACAATTTGTTGTGTATTTAATAACACGTCTCCTAAATTACTCAAAATCAATTATTTAACATTATTGAAGCTTTCAAAATAGTAAATTTTTAAGACTTTTGATCCTTTTTTAAATATTTGAAAATGCCTGTTGAAGATCTTGTATTAGGTCATCTGCATCTTCAATTCCAATACTTATCCTAATTAATGATTCCAAAATGTTATTTTTTTCCCTTTCAGTTCTTGGTATGCTTGCATGAGTCATTGAGGCTGGATGTGATATTAATGATTCTACGCCTCCTAAAGATTCTGCAAGTTTAAATAACTTAGTACTTGAAATTAGCTTTATCGCGTCATTTATATTATCCTTTTTCAATGTAAATGACATCATTCCGCCAAAATCTAACATTTGTTTTTTAGCAATTTCATGATTTTTATGCTGTATTTCACCAGGCCAATATATAGTGTGCACTTTATTACAATTATATAAGAATCTGTAAATTTTTCTTGCATTTTCACAGTGTTTCATAACCCTAATGTAAAGTGTTTTAATACCCCTTAATGCTAAAAAGCAATCCATTGGTCCAGGTACTGCACCACAGCTTTTAGTAATTAAAAACAGCTTTTCGTATAATTTTGGGTTATTTGTTATTAATGCTCCCATTATCAAGTCAGAGTGTCCACCTATGTATTTAGTTGCAGAGTGTAAAACTATATCCGCACCAAAATTTAATGGTTTTTGTAGTATTGGTGTCGCAAATGTATTATCAACTACTACTAATATATTTTTTTGTTGTTTAGCTACATTATTAATTTCCTCTATGTTTATAATATCCATTAGGGGGTTAGATGGACTTTCTATCCATATGATTTTTGTTTGATTTGAAATTATCTTTGAAATATTTTTGCTATTTGTTAGATCAGCGTATGTAAAAGTAATTCCAAAATTTTTAAATACTTGTTCAAACATTCTATAGGTTCCACCATAGATATCTTTATTTGCAATCACTTCATCGCCCGGCTTTAAGAGTTTTATTATAGCATCAGCAGCACCCATGCCACTTGAGTAACATATGCCATATTTTCCATCTTCGATTTGAGCGATACTCTTTTCTAAGGCAGTTCTTGTAGGGTTTTTAGTTCTTGAGTACTCATAACCTAAATTATCTCCAGGTTTTTTTTGAACATATGTTGAAGTTTGATATATAGGAGTAATTATTGCTCCTGTAGATGGATCTATTTCTAATCCTGAATGTATAACTTTTGTTGCAAGTTTCATAAAAAAATTATTTTTGCTCAAATTTAGAAAAAACAAGATTCTAATTAAATTTAAATGTCTAAAATTATCCTTTCACATATAGCTTTAATCTCAGCAAATTTGATTTATGCACTTAATTATCTTTTTGCTAAAGATGTCATGCCTGATTATATCGATCCAAGTGCTTTTATTTTTTTTCGTGTTATAGGTGGGGCAACATTCTTTAGTTTAATTCATTTTTTTTACATACGTGAGAAAATTGAAAAAAGAGATTTCTCCTATTTAATATTATGTGCTTTATTAGGTGTAGTTATAAATATGTTGTGTTTTTTTGAGGGTCTTAGTTTGACAAGTCCAATTAATGCGTCATTAATTATGATTACTACTCCATTGTTAGTTTATCTGATTTCTTTCTTTCTTTCACGGAGTGAAAGAAGCTTTCAACGTTTTTTGGGAGTTATCTTAGGATTAATTGGTGCTATGAATTTAATATCAGATGGATCAATGAAATTTAGAATAGAAAACTACGGAGATTTATTAATTTTTATCAATGCATTATCATATGCTATTTATTTAATTTTAGTTAAAAAAATGATGAATAAATATAATCCTATAACTATTTTAAAAACAATTTTTTCAATTGCATCAATTATTTTATTACCAATAAGTTATTCAAGCTTGGTTGTATTTGAACCTAGTCTTATGCCATTACCCATTATAATGAAGTTTTTTTATGTAATTATATTCACTACTTGTATAGCTTATTTTTGCAATATTTTTGCATTAATTAATTTAACATCATCAACAGTTGCTTTTTACATATACTTACAACCTCTTTTAGCCACTATATTTTCTCTTATCTTAGGCAAAGATGTCCTTACGGCAATTAAAATAATTTCAGCTACTGCTATATTTATAGGAGTCTATTTTGTTCTTAAAACAAGAACCATATAAACTACTCTTCGTATATTGTATTTAAAATTAATTTTATAAAAAAGATATGATATCAATGACAGGATATGCTAGAAATGACATAAATATAAATAATGCCAACTTCACCATATATGTAAAATCTTTGAATAGCCAAAAGGGTTTAGATCTCTCTATTAAGATGCCTACATATTTATTGGAATTAGAACATGAAATTAAAAAAGTTTTAGGGAAAAAATTAATTAGAGGAAAGGTGGAGCTTAAAATAATAGAAACTTATAACAAATCACGAAATTTAATAGCTCAAGAGTCTATAGCAAATAACATCAGTACACTCAAAACTATTTCTCCAGAATCTGATCCAGGTTCTTTACTCAATGCAGCCATCTTATTTTCGGGCACTACTAAAACTTTCCCATTAAATATAGATTCAAAATATAAAAATTTGTTTTTAAAATATATTTCTTCTACAATAGACGATGTTGTGAGTTTTAGAATTAAGGAGGGTAAAGTATTAACTAAGGAGATTAAGCTCTATTTAAATTCCATTATAAAAAAAAATAAAAAATTAATTCAACTTGATCAAAATAGAAAACTTAGAAAGAAAAATAGATTATTAGATCAAATTAAGTATTTAAAAGATGACTTAAGTTATAATGAAACAAGATTAGAATCTGAAATGATTTATTACCTTGAAAAATATGACATTAGTGAAGAAAGAACTAGGTTAGACTGTCATTGTAATTATTTTTTAGAAATATTAAATAAAGAGAAAATAGCAGGTAAAAAGTTAATTTTTTTATCACAGGAAATTTTAAGGGAAATTAACACAATTAGTTCTAAGGCTAATGACTTTGAAATACAAAAAATAGTTGTTGATATGAAAGAGAATATTGATAAAATCAAAGAACAATTATACAATACTTTATAAATGATAAAATCAAGTAAAATTATCATTGTTTCTGGAACTAGTGGTTCAGGAAAAACAACACTTGTAAATTCCTTAATTCAACATGATGAGTTAAATCTTGTCTTTTCGGTTTCTGCTTGTAGTAGAGCAAGAAGACCTTTGGAAAAAAACGGCTCACAATATATATTTTTATCTCTAAAAGAATTTAAAAATAAAATTAAAATGGGAGAGTTTTTGGAATGGGAAGAAGTTTATCCAAACCATTTTTATGGTACTCTTAAATCTTCATGTGACAAATTGCTTATTAAAGGCCATAATATTTTATTTGATGTAGATATTAAAGGTGCACTTTCAATTAAAAATTATTTTAAAAATCAAGCACGTTCTATTTTTGTGCAACCTTCTGATATTGAAATTGCAAAAGAGAGACTTATTAATAGAAATACTGAAAGTGCTGAAAACTTAACCCATAGGATTAAAAAAATGAAGCAAGAGGTTATTTTAGGGAAACAACTAGATTATCAACTGATTAATGATGATTTAGATTGTGCTAAGTCCAGTATTTATAACTACGTCAAAAGTTTTCTCTTATTATGAATATTGGGCTTTTCTTTGGTAGTTTTGACCCAATACATCGTGGTCATGTTTTTATTGCAAAACACAAACAAATTGCTCAAAAAACTGACCAAGTTTGGTTTGTTATTACTCCTCAAAGTCCCTTTAAGAACGGTAAAATATCCGCATCTTTTTCACACAGAGAGAAAATGGCTAGAATGGCCTTGTCTGATCACCCAGACTTATATGTGTCTAATATAGAAATCAACATGCCTTCACCTCAATACACAACCAATACATTAAAATATTTAAAAGTAAAACACCCAACTTATAGATTTTCTATCATAATGGGATTTGATAATTTTGTCAGTTTAGTTGATATGAAGTGGAAAGACTCAAATTATATTTTAAATAATTTTAAAATCTTTGTCTATAATAGACATATAGAAGATGAAACCATCTCTTTTTCTAACTATATTATAAAATCATATAAAAAATTTAAACCTAATATTACAGCTTTGTCAGGAACAAGACTACCAACCTCATCAACAAGTGTTCGCCTATATTTAAATCAAAAATATCCCAGATCTTCAATCAATTCCCCATCTTTATTTATTAAAAAAAATCTTGATATACGTGTATTAAATTACATTCTAAAAAACAAATTGTATTACTGAAAAAATTGTTTGGCATGATACTTGTATTATAAGTAGTAGAGATAGTATTGGGGTGGGGAAGTAGTTAATGGAAAAATTAATCGGTGCTATAATAAATTAACTACTTCCCCATTTTTTCTAATATATTTATTGCACCTTCTAAAATTGTTTTCCCGTCAGTATTATTTAATAATTGATCACAGGCTCTTTCGGGGTGGGGCATCATGCCAAACACGTTTCTATTCTTATTGCATATACCGGCAATATTTTTGAGAGAACCATTTGGGTTGACTTGATTAGATATTTCCCCTTTTTCATCACAGTATTTAAAGACTATTTGTTTATTGTCAATTATTTTTTGTAACGTCTTTTCGTCTGCAAAATAACAGCCTTCTGCATGCGCAATTGGAATTTTGTATACATTTTTAGGTCCCGTATTTTCGGTAAAAATTGTGAGGTTATGTTGTGGTTTAATAAAAATATTTTTACATATGAAATTATGATTTTGATTTCTTTTAAGTGTGCCTGGTAAAAGATTAGCTTCACAAAGTATTTGAAACCCATTACAAATTCCTAAAACATAACCACCATTATTAGCAAAATCAATTACTTTATCCATGATTGGGGAAAATCTTGCAATTGCACCCGATCTTAAATAATCCCCATAAGAAAATCCACCGGGCAAAATAATAAAATCCACATTTTGTAAATCAGTATCTTTATGCCATAACTTTACCACATCTTGTTTTAAAACATTTCTAAGGGCATAAACGGTATCCTCATCACAATTTGATCCAGGAAAAACTACTACTCCAAATTTCATATTATAAAATAATAAGAATCAATAAAAAATGCTAACAATAGCAAACCTAATAAAATTGTTCGAAAAAAGGGTCTCTTTATGTATATTAAATAATTTGTGATTAATATGGATAATGGAATAATTAAGCAGAATATATATCTATGTTTTTGAAAAATAATAGAATTTAGTACTATTAATAATCCCATTATTATTAAAATTGAAAATGCTTTTTTAGCATATTCAGATTTTTTATAATAGTTTTTATATAATTCACTTAGTGAAACACCAAATAGAATTAAACATAAAAAAAGAAAAAATTTAAAACTTAGATACAACTCTTTTAATTGATCTAAATTATATTGCAATGTAGTAATTTGATTTTTTTCAAAAAAACTTAATTCTATGCTAAAATAGTAAAGTGGAATTATAGAGATACTACCTAGCAACAAGATCAGAATAGTTCTTATTTCCAATTCCTTGTAATATGCTAAAATTAGACAGGCAAAAAAATATAATAATATTAAATTATAATCTAAAATTAACGATATTCCCAAAATTATCCCTGCATTAAAAATATTCAAATATTTATTATTAACCTGTTTTAAGGTAATAAGCTCGTAATATAACCCCCCAAATAATAAACATAAAATTGATACTGTAACATAAGGGAAAATCATTATTAAAGGCATTGAAAAAATTAAAAAAGTAGTTCCAAAATAGACATTCGGAATTTTTAAAATATTGCTTTTCACCATTATACTATTAAAAATAATGGCACAGATTAATAAAGTAATTATATGAATAGTTATTTGCATCATATATTATTATTTTTTTATCTTAAGGTTTTTTAAATTATTATCAGTATGACACAATTTTTTTATTGGCTTTCAGATCTATTTCAAACTTCATTTTTAGTTCTACCAATTCTAGGTAATTATTTTAATCTGTTCCTTGTTGTTTTATTTTCAATTGCTTTTTTTATTTCGTTAAAAAAGTTTATTTAATAAGATCTTTTCCTATATCTTGTCTGTAGTAGCAGTCTTTAAACTTTATTTTTTTTACATTTTTATAACCTATTTTAATTGCTTCCTCATGCTTATCATTTAAGCTAGTTATTGCCAATACTCTACCACCATTTGTAACAATTTGTCCATCTTTTGTTATCTTTGATCCTGCGTGAAAAACAATTGAATCATTAATTAAATCAATGCCATTAATTATATACCCTTTTTCGTATTTTTCTGGGTAACCACCAGAACTTAAAATAATTGTAGATGCCCTTAATTTACTAATATCAATAGTTTGTTGTTTAAATTCACTTTTCGATTTCATTGAATAGAGTAATTTAAGTAAATCAGAATTTATTCTTGGCATAATAACTTGAGTTTCAGGATCACCTAAACGTGCGTTATATTCTATAACAAACGGATCTCCATCTACACTAATAAGACCAAAAAAAATAAATCCTTTATATTCAATATTTTCTTTTTTTAGTCCTTCTAAAGTGGGATAAATAATTTTCTTTTCTACTTTTTTTAAAAAAAAATTATTCGCAAAAGTAACTGGTGATACCGCCCCCATTCCCCCAGTATTGAGACCAGTATCTCCATTGCCAATTCTTTTGTAGTCTTTTGCTACTGGTAATATTTTATAGCTATGTCCGTCAGTTAAAATAAATACCGAAAGCTCTATGCCAGATAAAAATTCTTCTATCACAATTTTTTTTCCGGATTCACCAAATTTAGATTCAAAAAAAATAGAATTTATAGCATTTTGTGCTTCGTGTATGTTTTTACATATAAAAACCCCTTTGCCAGCAGCTAATCCATCAGCTTTTATAACATATGGAGGATTTAATGTTGATAAATAATTCTTAGCTTCAGACGCCTCATTAATTGTAAAACTTTTATATTTTGCTGTTGGTATTTTATAATTTTTCATAAATTTTTTAGCAAAAGTTTTACTTCCTTCAAGTAGAGCACCTTCTTTTTTAGGCCCAATAATTATTAGATCTTTAATATCATTATCATTTGATAATTGATCATGTAATCCATTCACAAGGGGAAGTTCTGGTCCAATAACAAGTAAATGAATTTTATTTTCAATAATTGTATTTTTAATTTTTTTGTAATCTATTAAATCTATATCAATATTTGTAGCGATAGTAGATGTGCCATAATTTCCTGGAGCTACAAACAATTTTTCTAAAATTTCACTTTGAGAAATTTTCCAAGCAATAGCGTGTTCTCTACCGCCAGAGCCCAATATTAAAACATTTATCTTGTCAGTATTTTTCATTTATAGAGTCCATTATTTGACTAGTAATTTTTAAATCATGGAAAACTTGTTGAACATCTTCATGGTCTTCAAGTTTGTTAACGAGTTGAAGAACCTGTAATGCACTATCCCTATCAAGCTCTTTTGTAGATTTGGGTATTCTATTTAATTCAGCAGAACTAATATTTAAGTTGAAACTACATAACTTTTCTTGCATTGATCCGAATTTAGCGTAGTCACATACTATTGTACATACTTCATCTAGTGTTTCAAACTCTTCTAGACCAAAATCAATCAAGTTCATTTCAAACTCTTCAATGTTTTTTAAAATACTTGCTTTTTCTATAATAAAGACACCTTTTCTGTCAAACAAAAATTCTAATGAGCCATTTTTGCCTAGCTCTCCACCATTTTTATTAAAAATAGCTCTTACATCTGCAACAGTTCTGTTTATATTATCTGTGGTACACTCAACAAAAATTGCTATACCATTTGGAGCATAGCCTTCATACGTAACTTCAAGATATGAGTTTGCATTTGAACCGCTAGCTTTATTTATTGCTCTTTGTACGTTATCTTTGGGCATATTTACACCCTTAGCGTTTTGAATAGCCATCCTTAACCTGGGATTTGAGTCAGGATCTTCTCCCCCTTCTTTAACAGCTACTGAAATCTCTTTTATAATTCTCGTAAAAACCTTCCCTCTTTTAGCGTCTTGTGCACCTTTTCTATGTTTAATATTTGCCCACTTACTATGTCCAGCCATATTAAATTAATATGTATAGCTCTCCACAAATTCTCTTTCATCGTCAGTAAGTACGGTTTGTGGTGTGAACTTCAGCTTATTTATTGCTTCTTCTTTTGAAGTATAACTTTTCCCAGAAATTATTATGTTTTTTTGTGTTGTTTGTACTTCTTCAGTCTTTTTGTTATTATCTACTTCCAATTCGATAGTTACTTCTGATTTTGAGCCAAAATAAAGTAGCAAAATAAGCCCAAAAACTGCTAAAGCCATAATCCCAAATGAATTAGATTCTGGATTTGATTTTGTAACTTGTTTTTTTGATTTTGCAACTTGTTTTTTTGATTTACTTGTTGTTTTTTTTGTTGTTTTTTTAACCATAATTTTAAAATATTATTGAATTAATTTAATACAAATATAATTAAAGAAAAAGTTAATCATTTAATTTTAATACAGCTAAGAAGGCAGATTGCGGAATTTCTACACTTCCAATCTGTTTCATCTTTTTCTTTCCCTTTTTTTGTTTTTCTAATAATTTTCTTTTTCTAGTAATATCTCCTCCGTAACATTTTGCTGTAACATCTTTTCTTAGTGCTTTTACAGTTTCTCTTGCAATAATTTTAGACCCTATAGCACCTTGAATAGCCACATCAAATTGTTGTTTGGGAATCAAATCCTTTAATTTAATACATATTTTTTTACCAATTTCATAAGCATGTTTTCTATGCAGCAGTGATGATAGTGCATCTACTTGCTCTCCATTTAACATAATATCTAATTTTACTAGATGAGTAGTTTTATAGCCATCTGGTTGGTAGTCAAATGAAGCATAACCTTTAGATAGACTTTTTAACTTATCATAGAAGTCAAAGACTATTTCTGCTAGTGGCATTTCAAATGATAATTCAACTCTATTTGTAGTTAAATATATTTGTGATGTTAACACTCCTCTTTTTTCAATACATAAATTCATGACAGCCCCAATAAAATCACTTTTTGTAATAATTTGTGCTTTAATATAGGGTTCTTGTACAATTTCAATTTTATCTAATGAAGGGAAATCAGACGGATTATTTATTTGAATTTCCTCTCCCTTTTTAGTTGTTGCAAGATATGAGACATTAGGGACTGTATTTATGACAATCATATTAAATTCTCGCTCTAATCTTTCTTGAATTATTTCCATATGTAACATTCCTAAAAATCCACATCTAAAGCCAAAGCCTAATGCAATAGAGGACTCAGGTTCAAAGGTAAGAGAGGCATCATTAAGTTGTAATTTTTCTATTGAATTTCTTAGTTCTTCGTAATCATCAGTGTCAACTGGGTAAATGCCAGAAAACACCATTGGTTTTACTTCCTCAAAACCTGATATTGGCTCTAAACAAGGATTGTCTACAGTTGTTATTGTGTCACCCACTTTGACTTCACTTGCATTTTTGATACCTGAAATAATATATCCTACATCACCTGTTTGTATAATATCTTTAGGTTCTTTATTTAATTTTAGTGTCCCAATTTCATCTGCAAAATATTCCTGATTTGTGGAAAAAAACTTCACCTTTTGCCCTTTGCTAATTGATCCATTTATTACCTTGAAGTAAGCTTCAATTCCTCTAAACGGATTGTAAACCGAATCAAAAATTAAGGCCTGTAAATTTTTAGATTTTTCACCTTTTGGACTTGGGATTTTTTTAATTATTTCCGCAATAATATTTTTGATACCTTGTCCAGTTTTGCCTGAAGCATCTATTATTTCAGATTTTTGACAACCTAGTAAGTCAATTATTTGCTCTTTAATAAGATCGGGCTCGGCACTTGGTAAATCTATTTTATTTAATACAGGAATTATAGTTAAATCATTCTCAAGAGCTAAATATAAATTAGAAATTGTTTGTGCTTCTATGCCTTGTGCTGCATCAACTACTAATAATGCCCCTTCGCAGGCAGCAATTGAACGAGAAACTTCATAGGAAAAATCCACATGTCCTGGGGTGTCTATTAAATTAAGAGTATATAATATATCTTCATGCTGATGTGCCATTTGAATTGCACGACTTTTTATTGTTATTCCTCTCTCCCTCTCTAGTTCCATGTCATCTAATAATTGATTTTGAAGATCTCGTGAGGATATGGTACCAGTAAATTCTAGCAATCTATCAGCTAAAGTACTTTTGCCATGATCTATGTGTGCTATAATGCAAAAATTTCTAATTAATTTCTGGTTATTTTTCATGATCAAATTATTACTCAAATTTAATCTTTATAATTAATATATTTCTATCTAGGATTAGAATTTAGTATATTTGGTTTAGCATCGGAAGATAAAAACGATATATGAGGCTTGCATACTCTCTTTTATTTCTTTTAATATCTACAGTTTCTTTTGCTCAGGTAGTAGCAGAAGGAGACACTGTTTTATGTTCTGGTCAGGAAGGTCAAGTAGGTGTCACCTTATCTGCAACTTCTTTTGCTGTTGACTTAACAGATTCGGGCATTGATTCAGACGACGAATATGGAGGTGTAGTTAATATGGGTTTCAATTTTCAATTTTATGGAAACACATATAATCAAGTAGTATTATCATCAAATAATTATCTTTCATTTAATACAGGTATTGCAAATGGTTTTTCAGGATGGGATATAACAGATCCTATACCCAACAATTTTAATGGACCACAAAATGCGATTTTATGTCCATGGCAAGACATAAATCCTGCAGCAGATGGTGATGGTGATTTTATTGCGGACGGAACAATTGCATATGCAACAATTGGCGATGCTCCTGAAAGAAAATTTATAGTTTCTTTTTGTGGTATTCCTATGTTTCAATGTACTGATGTATGCTATTCTAGTCAAATTATTTTATATGAGGGCACTAATGTAATAGAAACTCATATTGCTCAAAAAGTCCTTTGCGATTCATGGAATGAAGGAGCAGCTATTCATGGCCTACACAATGCTAATGGAACAATTGCTCATGTTGTTACTGGACTAGATGGCATTGAAAGAAATTACCCTAATCAATGGCAATGTGACAATGATGGCTGGCGATTTACACCAAATGGAGCTAACGATTATATTATTGAAAATATTGAATTTGCTCCTGCTGTTTCGGGGACAGATATAGTCTGGCAAGATCAATTTGGTAATCAAATTGGCATAGGACCTGAAATTGAAGTATTTCCAGCGGGAGATGTTTCATTCATTGCTGCGGCATCACTTTGCGGAGTAGCTGGAGATTGGTGTGGAGCTGCTGGAGGATTAGAGGGAGATGAAGTATTTATTACTTTTGAAGAATTGTCAATCAGCGGCACATCATCAGACGCTACTTGTTATGAATATAATGATGGATCAATAGAAATTATATCCCCTAACGAAGGAGAATGGATTTACAGTTTATATTCCGAAGCAAATTTGGTAAGCTCCGAATCCTCTGTAAACAATAGCTTTGTATTTGAAGATTTGGCACCGGGAATTTATACAGCCATAATAACAGATCAAAATACATTATGTGAAACCAATGAGATATTATTTGAAATAAATCAGCCATCTGAGCTAATTGCTAACTTTACCACAATTAATTCATCTTGTGACACAAATGATGGTTCAGTCACTATTAATATTGAAGGTGGTGATGGTGATTATATTACTTTTTTAGGTGGTGAAACCTTATCTCAAGATATTGAACAATCGGGAAGCATTATAGTTTTTCAGAATCTATCTCAAGGTTCATATTTTTTTACTCCAATAGATGGCAATGGTTGTTATACTGAGTCTCAAGAAGTTTTTTTTGAGATTGATGTTGAAGGTTCAAGTGTCTCAAACGCAGATGCTGGAGAAAGTATAGAAACTTGTGATACTAATTCGATTTTGAATGCAAACAATCCAATTGAAGGCGAATCAGGATTTTGGACCTTATTAGAAGGTCAAGCTGAATTTACTAACATCAATGATCCACAAACTTTAGTTTTTAATCTGGGTATTGGTTCAAATATATTCTTGTGGACTCTTGAAAATGAATGTGGAAATAGTACAGATGAAGTAACTATAAATGTAATAAATGGTAACCCTAATGTGACCATTCCTAATATAGTTAATTGTCTCGATGAGATAGATTTATCTGTAGATTTGCCCGAGGGTGATGGTGTTTGGTCTGTTTCCCCCTCACTAGGAGTTGTTATTGAAAATCCAAATCAATTAAATACAATTGCTACTGTATTAGAATATGGCACTTATATTTTTACATTTGAGGGATGTTCAAGTAATGATTTTGCAGTTGTTTCAGTTGAGTCTGTTTCGCCAATAATTTCAGGCCCAGCAGAAGTAAGTTGTTTAGATAGCTTTGATCTTACCGCTGAGGTTGCGGGTGACCCAGGATATTGGGAATTGGCTTCGGGACCAGGGGATG
>PBGD01000017.1 GCA_002718895.1 Flavobacteriales bacterium | reverse complement strand
TGATGGATCTATTAGAAAGCAATTTATTATCAAATAAATTCCAAGAAGTATTTCCGTGAAAGAAAAAGTTTTAATTACAGGAGCAAATGGTTTAATAGCAAAAAAACTAGGATTATTGCTTGAAAAAAATAATTATCAAGTTTGCTATTTATCTACAAAAAAATCTAATAAAAAAAACATATTTTATTGGAATCTATCGAATGATGTTATTGAAATGGAAGCTTTATCAAAAACAGACCATATAATTCATTTAGCTGGTTACAGTATTTCAAATATTTGGACAAAAAAAAATAAGCAAAAAATGTTTGATAGCAGGATTAAATCTAGTCAACTAATTTTTGAAAAATGTAAAGAAATCAAACATACTCCCAAAACATATATCAGTGCATCTGCTATGGGCTACTATGGTTTAGAAACAGATGGATTAAAAAAAGAAAATGACATACCCCAACAAGAAAACTGGATGTCTTTACTGTGTGAAGAGTGGGAAAAAAAAGCAGATCAATTTAAAGAATTAGGAAGTAGAATACTAAAACTTAGATTATCATTAATTTTAGATAAAAACGGTGGCATTCTAGAGAAAATTCTTTTAGGATTTTATTTTCGAATAGGATTAGTCTTTGGAAAAGGCACTCAACCTTTTCCATGGATACACAGTAGTGATGTAGCTAAATTTATTTTGCACTGCATACAAAATAAAGAAATGAATGGCCCCATCAATCTCTCAACTCAAAAACAAATTACACTTAATGAATTTATGTTGTCAATGCAAAGAAATATTCAAAAAAAAACCATTCTTATTTACATCCCAAAATGGATTATCCAGATATTTATAGGTGAACAAGCAAGTATGTTATTTTCTAATGTAAAACTTAGTGTCTCTAAAATGAAAGAATATGGTTTTACTTGGGACTATGAAAATATTGATCAAGCTATTCAAAAAGAAATCTTATAGATACTACCATTTGCCATACATAGGATTAGGAAATAGAAACTTATTAATTCCAAACTCATAATTTTTATCATCTGGAAAGTCTCCAATTGCATCTCCAAAATAAGCAATCACAGATAGTGGACCATATTTTTTCATTCTCCCAGTACCTTCAAAAACTTCCAACCTTCTATTGACCTTCGAGTCATTTTCATTTTCTTTTAGCAAAAAAATATCGTTTTTATAATAAATACCAAGTGCTTTCATATTGTTCTTAGTCGCTTTTAAGGTTTCTGCACTTCTATTACTTAGAAAAATGATTTTTGCATTTTTATTGGACTTATAACTTGTAATGAATTCTTTAGCTCCTGGAACCAAAGTAGAAATTTCTTTTCTAACAAAATTATTCCAAGATTCTAAATTAAAACTTTGTGAAGTTAAAACAAGATCAACTTGATATTGAGAATTATCTAAAACAGTCTCATCTAAATCCATAATAATAATTGGATCTTCAGCATAAACATTTCTAATGATACGCAACGCAGATCTATATATTTGCATGCATAATTTACTATACTCTTTAGATTCTGTGACCCATCTAACATCATTAGGCAAATTATGACGAGTTTCTAAAACATTATTATCTTGAGCACATAAACTTAAAGTTAATACTAGGGAAATAAATAAGTGAATTTTCATAATGGAATCCAAATGTTATTAATTTAATGAACTATATTATTTTCTGTTAAGTAAATAATACCCTATACAAATTGCTAAAATAGAAGCACTAAATGTTAATATATCTTGCGATGTGAAAGATGGGGCTAGTTTTAATATTTTTTCAAAAAATTTAACAATTAAAACTATGATAATAACTTTAATAATTTTGTTTTTTAACTGATCTAAATTATTAATTTTTAAAGTTGATTCTGCAAATTTTCCTTTAGCAAAATCAATTTCACTTATAAATAATTCATACACCCCAAAACCAAATATTAACAATACAATACCAATTAAAAATAAGTCTATTGAAGAGATAATGCTAAACAACAAATCTGTATTGCTTGTAACTTGAGAGTTAAACAATGGATTTTGACACATAATTGCATTTAATATATCCCAACTAGCTATTATGAATAAAGTAATAGAGGAAAGAATCGAAAGTAAAACACATAATATTACAATATACCTTAGATTCCAAAGAAACTTTTCAAAGTTATTCTCAAAATTTGACATGAATAAAAATTATTTAATTAATACTACTTTGCTTTTATGTATCCAAAAATTGCAATTATTAACATTAAAATATCTGGAATAATAGTATAAATATTGAAATTCATTAATGGCTCATTAGACATAACACAAAGAAAAACATACATTAATACCAATGTTCCAATTATATAAGCTAGTAATAAATTTTTGGCAATTTCTAAAGATGCATTGCGACATAGAATTAACATTAATCCAATAATTAAAATAGCTGGAGCAAGGCCATAGTGCATAATTTCACACATTTTTACAACTTCTGTAATGTCAGAATTTACAATACTTCCAACCATTTGTCCAGAAAAGAACATCATAATTATAGCGACAAATGTATTATAAGAACCTATAATTGATAAAGATATTTTTGTTTTCATAATGAAAATTTTGTTTAAGAGCAAATATAAAGTATTATATGACTTTAAATAAGTAAATAAACTAGAAAATAAATAGCTCAATAATTTTATTAATTAGTTTTATTAAACAAAATTAATTTACCAATCAAAATCTTCACCTTCAATAATTTTCCATAAATAAAGCGAGGCTATTGTTCTGTATGGTGACCATCTTTTACTTAATAATTCTGCATTTTCAAATGTTGGTCGATTATTAAGATTATATACAAGCTTTAAGCCATTTAATAATCCAATATCTTTTGTTGAAAAAACATCTATTCTACCAAGAGTAAAAATTAAAAACATTTCAGCGGTCCAAGATCCAATTCCTTTAATTTTAGTTAAAGATTTTACAATTTCTTGATCAGATTTATTAACTAAATTTTTATAATTATCATTTTTAATAAAACTTTGACTTAATTCTTTTAAGTAATTAACTTTTCTAAAACTAAGACCTGTATTTTTTAGATCATCGTCATTTGTATTGAGCAAAATTGTCGGTTTAACATCCTGAAGTAATTTTTTAAATCTAGCAAAAGTTCTTGAAGCAGATTTCACACTTAATTGCTGAAAAATTATGTATTTACATAAAGATTTAAAATAATCTCTATCTAATTTATAATTGGGCATTGACAATTTTTGAATATATGAACCAAGAACACTATCATCTTCTAAGAACTTAACACCTTTTTGAATTAGAGTTATATCAATAGAATTGTTCATAAATTATTTTTTTATTAGAATGATATTTTTCTGATTTAAAAAGGATTTTTTAATTGATAGTATAGTTAGTGGACCATACTGGATTCGAACCAGTGACTTCTACCCTGTCAAGGTAACACTCTAAACCAACTGAGTTAATGGTCCATTATAATAAATAATAAAAAAGCGAAAAACACATCATGTTTTTCGCTTTTGTGGGCGATACTGGATTCGAACCAGTGACCCCCTGCTTGTAAGGCAGGTGCTCTGAACCAACTGAGCTAATCGCCCTTGTAGAGAATGCAAATATATAAATCTTTCAATATTTATCTAAATATTTTAACATATCTGATACAATAAAAGTGCTTCCTGTGACTAATATAATATCATTTTTTTTGTTTATTGGAGATATTAAATCATATGCTTCATATGAGAAATCAAAACATTGGGGGGAAAGATTATGTAAATGAAATATTTTTTTAATTTCTTTTGGACTAACAATACGTGGATTTGAACTTCCACATAAATAATAATTGTAATCTTTGGGCAAAATAGATACAATAGAATTGATTAATTTATCTTTTGAAAGGCCTAAAATAACATGTTTTTTTCCTTTATATTTTCTCAACATATTTAAAACAACTTTCAGGGCTGACAAGTTATGTGCAATATCTAAAACTAAAAGTGGATAGGCATTTACAATTTGCCACCTCCCTAAAAGAGAGGTATTATTCTTAACTTTATTTAGCCCATTAATAATTGATGACTCATTAATACAAAAACCTAACGAAATCAATAGATTTATAGCAGTCACAGTTGTATTAATATTATTTTTTTGATAATCACCTATTAAATCAGATAAATAATGATGTTCTTTTGCAAAATAAATTTTAGCATCTAATTCTTTGCAAACATCTTCAAAAATGATAGTATATAACTTTCTTTCACCTAACACAAGTGGTGTATTTCTTTTAATTATACCTGCCTTTTCTTTAGCTATTTTTTTAACATTATTGCCTAAAATATTAGTATGATCAATAGAAACATTTGTGATAATTGATAGTATGGGATTAATAATATTAGTTGCATCTAACCGTCCACCCAAACCAACTTCTACAATAGCAAGTTCCACTTTATTTTCTTTAAAATAACTACATGCTAAAACAAAGGTTATTTCAAAAAAAGACATATCTAATTCTTTGAAAATTAACTTGTTTTCATTTACAAATTTTACTATAAAATCTTTTGAAATTTCTTTTCCACTGATCTTTATTCTTTCTCTAAAATCTATCATATGCGGAGAAGTAAATAAACCAACTCTAAAGCCCTGTTCTTGTAAAATAGAAGCAAGCATATGAGAAACTGATCCCTTACCATTGGTTCCCCCAACATGTATAGATTTAAAAAAATTGAAATCATTTCCTTTTTTTTGGAAAAAATTTCTAACATTACTAATGTCTTTTTTATATGCAGAAGATCCTTGTCGTTGATACACAGGAAATTGATTGTAGATCCAATCTATTATTGAATGGTAATCCCTCAATTACGATAAAAATTATAAGTTATTTGGCCAATTTGTGTTTCTGGAGCATTTAGGTACGGTGTCCAAGTGGTTTTTAATGCTGCAGACTCAGCTTCTTTTATTAGACATGCTGCAGACTCGGTGGTGCCTCTAATACCTGCTATAGCTTTTGTTGTAACACCTTCTCTATTCACCCAAACACGAACTACTATTCTCCCTGTTTCTTTACATAAATAATCTGGTTTTACTTTTCTAACAGCAAATCTATTATCTGACAGTGAATATCCATCTTGAGCTTCATATTCAATAATGTCTTTAGCGCCAGATAATTCAGAAGTATCATGGTCATTTTCTACTTTCAGAGATGTCGTGTCAGATGTTTGAGATGAGTTTATTTTAGAAAGTGCATTTTTTAATTCTGAACTAATAGTAGGTGCTTCCACATTGTTTTCTAATTGACTCAAAGTTAAAGTATCATTATCAGTTTTTATATTTAATAAATCATTTTTTTCAGTGATAAGATTCTCAACTACGTCATTAATATCTGAGATATTTTTCTCTAATTGTTTTTCCGAAACTGACTGATTGTTAATTGATGAATCCTTATAAGGTAAATATGCTATTTCAACGCCTTCCGGATTTTCTAATGAAGTGTAAGCCAATGTAGAGTAAAAACAAACAAGAAGAAGTAAAGTATGAAACAATATAGTTCCAAATATTCCGATTTTCTTGCTCTTAGAATCTAGCATAAATATTAGGGTTGAGTGGCTAAAACAATTTTATAATTTTGTCTAGAAGCAAAATCAATAATTTCAACAGCATATTGAAGCGGGAGTGTTTTAGCTGCTCTTAATACAATAGTAGGCTCATCAATAGAGTTAAATTTTTCTTGAATGACAGATTCAATAAAATTACGCTCCACAGCTTCATTATTTACAAAATATCTTAAATCCTCAGTAATAGAAATAGATAAAGATTGTTTTTTAAGTGGTTGAGCTGAACTTGTAGGTAAAATAATGTCAAGTGCATTTGTTGTAACTAAAGTAGATGTCAACATAAAAAAGATAAGTAACAAAAAAACTATATCTGTCATTGAAGACATACTGAAATTAGGGTTTATTTTATTTTCCGACCTTAATGACATTACTTATTTTTTTTATCATAAATTAAGTCCAAAAAATCTATAGTAGTTGCCTCCATCTCATTTACAGCTTTTGAAATTTTAGCAACCAAATAATTATAACTAACATAAGCAATAATACCTACAATAAGGCCTGCCACTGTAGTAGTCATTGCAGTATATATTCCTTTTGAAAGCATTTCAATGTCAATTTGTCCCCCTGAACTTGCCATTTCATAAAAAGCTAAAATCATACCGATGACTGTACCTAAAAAACCAATCATAGGAGCAGCTCCAGAAATTGTTCCTAAAATTGCTAAGTTATTTTCTAATTTAGAGAGTTCTATTTTTCCAACATTATTAATTGAAGTGGCAATATCATCTAGTGATTTATTCATGCGTTGAACTCCTTTTTCTAACATTCTTGCTATTGGCTTATCTGTGTTTTGGCACAAATCAATAGCAGATGAATGTTTTTCATCATGTAAAAAATCTTTAATAGAATCAAAAAACTGGTTGTCTTTTTTTAAAGCTTTTTTTATTACATATAATCTTTCAATAAATAAATAGATAGTAATAATTGATAAAACTAACAGAATTAATAAAATACATTGACCAGCTGTACCACTTTGAAGCAGTAAGTCAAGTATGGATATTGAGCTGATTGGATCTGTAATTATTTCATCAGGTGGAAATAAGTAGTTAAAAGAAGTAATAAGTAAATGATTAAACATAATAAAATTAATATAAGATTAAATTAAACTTAATAAAATATATGATAATGCACCATAAATATATCCTAAAAAAGCTAGGAATGAAATACGCTTAACATACCACAAAAAATCTATTTTCAGAATACCCATTACAGCTACACCCGCAGCAGATCCAATTATTAATACACTTCCCCCAGTTCCTGCACAATATGCTAAAAATTCCCAAAAAACACCATCTTGCGCAAATACACCAAATGACTCAACTGGATACATTCCAATAGCTGCTGCGACTAAAGGTACATTATCTACTATCGATGATAACAAACCAATAATAACATTAATAACGTAAATATTACCAATCTTGTTGTCTAAATACTCTGCCATTGAATTTAAAATACCTGCTGATTGCAAACAAGAAACTGCAAGAAGGATACCTAAAAAAAAGAAAATAGTTGCTGTATCAACTTTACGCAAAACTCCTATTACTGTCAGCATTGATTTAGATTCTATATTTTTTTTTCGATGGAGAATTTCAGTAGCAATCCATAAAACACCTAAGCTTAATAACATTCCCATGTAAGGTGGTAAATGAGTTACTGTCTTAAATATTGGGACAAATAATAATCCAAATACACCACCGAAAAAGACAAGGTTACGTTCAAATATTGTTGTCGAATTAATATTTGTGGTTGAAATTAAATTAAGTGGTCGAGATATATTTCCCTTAATTTTAAAGGATAAATAAATCAAAGGAACAACCATACATACCATACTAGGAACAAAAATTGATTTAATTATACTAAGAGCTGTTACTTGTCCACCAATCCACAACATAATAGTGGTAACATCTCCAATAGGCGACCAGGCTCCACCTGCATTACAAGCTAAAATAATCATGCCACCAAAAAACCAAATATCATCTTTTCCTTTTATAATCTTAGGTAACAAGGCAGCCATGACAATAGCTGTAGTTAAATTATCTAAAACAGCGGAAAAAAAGAAACTTAGAAAAGAAAGTATCCATAATAATTTTAATCTGTTAATAGTTTTTATTTTATTAGTTATAATTGAAAAGCCTTGATGAGCATCCACTAACTCAACTATGGTCATAGCTCCAAGTAAAAAAAATAAAATTTCAGAAATATGTATTATGTGATGTTGTAATTCATGATGAACAAAATTAAAACCCAATTCAGAGCCAAACACAAATATTGTCCAGCATAAAACTCCTGTAACTATGGCGGTTCCAGCTTTATCAATTTTAAATGGATGTTCTAAAGCGATAAATAAATATCCTAGAATAAAAATAGTTAGTATCATTTCAATCATATCAATTTGTTTTAAGTATTTAATAATTTTTTCAATGCAATTTCTATTGAATTTGAAGTAATCTTCTGTAAACTTTTATTAGAATTATAACATTGTGTTAAAGCATTTAAAATAGTTTTGGAACAATCTTTAAAAATTGATTGATCGGTAAAATCTGTTCTTCTTTTTTCCATTAAAAAAGCAAATACTCTAGCCATACCACAATTTGAAATAAAATCAGGTATAACACTAATATGACTATCAGCATATTCAGCAATTGGACCATAAAATATTTCTTTATCTGCAAAAGGAACGTTAGCTCCAGCCGAAATTAAAGAAACTCCAGATTTAATTAATCTTTGAACATGTTCCAATTCAATTAGCCTTGATGAAGCACATGGAATAAACACATCTGCAGAGATATCCCATATTTTATTATTTACTTCATTAAATGAGAGCATATTAGGTACAACTAGTTTATTACTTTCTTTGTTTATGAACATTTGAGTTACTTCATCCAAAGTAAAACCAGTCTCATTTATTACACCACCATTTTTATCAATTATACCTACTATTTTTGCTCCTAATTTAGCTAAATAGTAAGCTGCTGATGACCCAACATTGCCCCAACCTTGAACTAAAATTTTTTTATTTTTAACACTCCCTCCCCAAATGTCAAAAAAAATCTTTACAGATTCGGAAACACCATATCCAGTAATCATATCAGATACGGTAAATGATAAATTTATATTTGGTGTGTAATTTGGATCTTCTAATCTCTTTTTTACACCGTATCTTAATTGACCTATTCTATTTATCTTTTCGGGCGATGATGGAGAATAATGTCCAGAAAAAACACCTTCCTGTGGATGCCAAACACCACAGTCTTCAGTCATTGGGATAACTTCATGTATTTCATCAACATTTAAATCTCCTCCCGTACCATAATAACTTTTAAGTAATGGGGATACGGCTCTATACCAACGCATAAGAACTTCTTTTTTTCTAGGGTCGGTAGGGTCAAAGTTAATTCCAGACTTTGCTCCACCAATATCAGGGCCACAAATAGTAAATTTAACTTCCATGGTCTTAGCTAAAGAAAGTACTTCATATTTTGTGAGACCTTTTCTCATACGAGTACCTCCACCAGATGCTCCACCTCTTAATGAATTAATCACGACCCATCCAATAGCATCAGTTAAACTATCTTGCCACTCAAATACTATTTCGGGTGCCTTTGATTCATACTTTTCTAATAAAGATTTCATAAAAAAAATTTAGATTTTTAAAAATAATATTATATAATAACAAATCTTAAAGACCATTATTTTTTTTTCAACATTTAGTAACATATAAATCACCAGATGAATGATCTTTTGAAGCTCCAGTATAAGAGGATAAACAATTTTTTTTATTTAACATTCTTAACAAACCTAAAAAACCAAATACAATAGACTCCTTATAATTAATAATATCATTAGATGGAATAATAATCTTTAAGTGAGTTAGTCTCTTAATTTTACTCACAAGAAAATCATTAAGTGCTCCACCACCAGTTATTAAACAATTTTTAAAACTTAAAATATTAATTTCTTGTGATATATTTTTCGCTATATGCTCAACTAAAGTCGCAAGTTGATCTTCGATTTTAATGTCAAAATTATTAATTATACTTATAAAAAGTTTATCAACCATTTCTTTTCCTAAAGATTTAGGATAAGCTAATTTGTAATAATCTACTTGATTTAATTTGTTTAATAAAGCATAATTTATTTTTCCAGATTTAGCTATCAATCCATCTTGATCAAACTCTTTGTTAATTTTATTAGCTACATGGTTTAATAAAAGATTACAAGGGCAAATATCATATCCAATTCTTTCTCCATTTCTATCATAAGAAATATTGGCAATACCACCCAAATTAATACATATGTCATATTTATGAAATAACATTTTATCTCCTATTGGAACTAATGGTGCACCCTCACCCCCTAAATCAATATCTTGTTGTCTGAAATTACAAACTACTGGTAATTTTAAAGCTTTTGACATTAAACTTCCATTACCAATTTGAGTAGTAAAAGATTTAGCTGGTTCATGAAAAATTGTGTGACCATGTGAAGAAATTAAATCAACTTTTAAATATTGATTTCTGATAAATTCTGAAATAGCATCTACAAGTAAATTGGTAAAAATTGTATCGGCTTTATTAATAGATATTTTTTTATCAAAAGCATCAATAAAGGTTTTCTTTATTATTTGATCATATTTAAATGTTTTACTATCAATTAATTCAAAAGACCACATATCGTTTTCATATATATACTTTGAAAAAGATAAATCTAATCCATCCATAGATGTGCCTGACATTAATCCAATAACAAAATATTCATTTTTAAGTTTTATCATATCAATCATAACGTAAATAAAAAAAAAGAATTATTTTTAAAATTCAATATTAATATAATGAACTTTACTTTATCTAACGAACATAAATTAATTCAAGACAGTGCACGAGAATTTGCACAATCAGAATTACTTCCAGGAGTCATTGAAAGAGATGAAAATAAAGAATTCCCTACTTCACAAATTAAGAAAATGGCTGAAATGGGCTTTCTTGGTATGATGGTAAGCCCAAAATTTGGTGGTGGTGGTATGGATACAATTTCTTATATACTTGCAATGGAAGAAATTTCAAAAGTAGATGCTTCATGCTCAGTAATTATGTCTGTTAATAATTCGTTAGTTTGTTGGGGAATAGAAAAATATGGCAACAAACATCAGAAAGAAAAGTATCTTCATGATTTAGCTACAGGGAAAATTATAGGTGCATTTTGTTTATCAGAACCTGAAGCAGGCTCAGATGCAACTTCACAAAAAACTACTGCCATTGATAAAGGAGATTATTATTTATTAAATGGAACAAAAAACTGGATTACAAATGGCAATAGTGCATCAGTTTATTTAGTTATTGCTCAAACAGATATTGAAAAAGGACACAAAGGAATTAATGCATTTATTGTGGATAAAAATACTCCAGGGGTTTCAATTGGACCAAAAGAAAATAAATTAGGAATTAGAAGCTCTGACACAACTTCAATTATGTTTTCGGATGTAAAAGTACCTAAAGAAAATAGAATTGGTGAGGATGGTTTTGGTTTTAAATTTGCGATGAAAACTCTTGAGGGAGGCAGAATTGGTATTGCTGCTCAAGCCTTGGGAATTGCATCAGGGGCATATGAGCTAAGTCTAAAATATGCTCAGGAAAGAAAAGCATTTGGAAAAGAAATATATAAACACCAAGCAATTTCCTTTAAACTGGCTGATATGGCGACAGAAATTGATTGTGGCAGACTACTTTGCCTTAAGGCAGGATGGCAGAAAGATAATGGAATAGACTATGCATTATCTGGTTCTATGGCAAAACTATATTGTGCAGAAAAAGCTATGAGAATTACTACTGAAGCAGTTCAAATTCATGGTGGTTACGGTTTTGTTAAAGAATACCATGTTGAAAGGCTCATGAGAGACGCAAAAATTACACAAATATATGAAGGAACATCAGAAATTCAGAAAATTGTAATTTCAAGATCTATTTTAAAATAAACTTTTTTTCTACACTACCATCATCATAAATTTCAAGAAGCAAATTATTTTGATTAACATCTCTAGACATTATATCAAAAGTATATATGATTTTTGAGGGGTTAATTTCAGAACTCATATTAGAAATTCCCTCACAAGGTATTTCTAATTGCCAATTATAAAAATAGTAATAATATGCTTGAGGAGAGCTAGTTGTATTACCAGTAATTTCAATGACGTCGCCTAAGTTAATAGGAAAGACTCCAGAAGCAATATTATCATTTCTATATAAACCCTCATTGTTTCCTAAAATTCCTATCCTATAATTTATTCCTGGATCTATAGTATAATCAATATCAATTATATTTAAACCTTCACTCAATGAAATCAAATTAGTATATATTTGATTTAAATTATTATCTAAGATTTCTATATTCGTTGAAAAAGAAGATTCAGCAATTAGTTCAATTGTTTTAATATTTACAGTTTCGTAACAATTAAAAACCATATCCCAAGCATCATTATCATGCCAACCTCCCGTGCCTAAATATAAGTTGTCTGGACCCAAAAATGCTGATGAAGCGTTAGCTGATGGGTTATAGTTGATTGCATCTTCATTATCACAACCTAGAATTAAAAAAATACAACTTCCATCATCAATACATGCCGAGGGATTATAATTAGTAGACGAAATATCCATACATCCACTTATATAACAACATGATCCATTACTAATAGAAGCAAGTGGGTCATAGTTTAACGCTAAACTATCAGTACAACCATAGACGGGGCAATTATTTTGATCGAGATAAAAACTTATATCATTTGATGTGATTAATGGAGAATGTAGCACAAATAATCCTTCAGCTTGGTCAGTAGCTAAAATTAATCCGGATGGCAAATATGGGTAAGCTCCCCAACAGCCCTCCATATCTTCTCCAACTAAAGGCGAAGTATCATAATAACCCACTTCTTCTAAATTATAAGGATCACTAGCATCAACAATAGTGATACCAGATGTATAATATGAAGTGACCAAATAATTTCCTAAAACATGTGTGTTGTGAGGAACAACAACTTCTGACTGGGTCCAATCTTGGATAAGATCAATTTCACTAATATTATATATATCTGAAACATCATAAGAGCCAATGTAACATCCCGACTGTTCATCTGTTGTAAACAAATAATTATTATCATCAGAAATCCATGCATTGTGTGTAAAATCACAAGATGTTGGATATGATGATAAAATTGTTGGATTCGCTTTATCTGAAACATCAATAATTGAAAAAACACCAGCATAAACAGCAGAGCCCCAAAGAGTGTCTCCCCTCACCATACCATCATGTAAATAATAATCATCAAAAATACCAACCTGAACGGGATTCATAGGATCATTATTTAAATCTAAAATAATAGCTCCTCCTTCACCTGTGTCAGCACCAAAAATATATGCAAAACCATTTTCGTCAATATAAATATTATGAGAAGTTGAAAAAAATTGTTCAGTATATATATATGACTGGCCTGTTGGATCGTTTAAATCTACTATCAACAAACCATCTTCCGCTTCAGTAGTGACATAAGCATAATTTTTCCATGTTTTTATATCTCTCCAAATTGATTGGCTTCCACTTATAAAAAAAACTTCCAAAGGATTAGAAGGACAACTAATATCTACGACTGAAAAGCCATTCCTAGCACCCACTAAGGCATATTCTAAAGAACCATTTGAATATCCCCATACATCATTTGTTCCTTGTGGATAATTTAATTGACCTACTAAGTCCATATTTAAGCTTTCTTGAGAGTTTAATATGGAGAATATAAGAATACTAAATACTAGATTAATGTTTCTCATTTAATTTAGAATAATTTGATTGATAGTTTAGTAAAGATATAAAAAATAGAATGAGTATTCTAATATGCTTTGGGCTAATTAAACTCGTCCATAATTATTTTTTTTATAATTAATTTTTATTTCTTTAAAACCTTCTGAAAATTCATCTACAATTTCTGCTTTTATCGCATTCCTTTCGCAATTTAAATCACGAACTTTTAATGCTAATTTGCCAATATCTTCAAGAGGTAATTTTATACCTTTTCGAATATCACCTTCAGTATCCCATATTTTACTATTAATTAAATACATTCGTTCTATGTACTTGTCAAGGTTAACTTTATAGGAATTTATTTCATTTAGATAACATGAAAGCTCTTGCTCTACATTCTCACTAGTTCTTTCTGACTTTAACTTTGTAATAGTAAACCTATCTATAATTTCTGATATTGGCATCTTCATATTAAGATCTTGATTTTTATTTTTTAACTAAGTTAAAAGCATCTAAACCACATTCCAAATAATTAATGTAACTATTAACACTTTTAGCAGCTGAATATCCAATAGGATGTCCTAACAACTCTTGATTAGGAGTGATTAAAACATGTAGGGGTTGTGTATTATTTGCAAATGTTAGACTTTGCAAAGTACTCCACTTATTACCAATTGTTCTTATTTTCTTTTTCTTAACCTTACCATTTCTTGTCATAATGTCAATTGTTTCCTGTTCATTTTCAGGTAATAAAATTTTCTCATCTACATATAGTGACACAACAACATATTTATTATTAAGTAATTCTTTTACCTTTTTATCTACCCAAACATCGTCTTCTACTTTGCGACAATTAACACATGCCCATCCTGTAAAATCAACTAAAACTGGCTTATTAACTTTTTGAGCATGTTCTAATCCTTTATAATAATCATGAAAAATATTATTTATTTGGTGTTCATGATTTAAATATGAGTAATACTTAGGGGGGGGGAAACCACTAAGTAGTTTATAACTCCACCAGTCTTTACCAATCGATCCAGGAATTAAATAAATGACAAATAAAAAAACACACATAGTAAATGCAGCTCTAGATGAAGTAATTGTTTTTCTTGGACTATCATGAGGAAAACGAATAAAACCACACAAGTACAAAAATAAACCTAGGAATGTTAGAGTCCATAAAATAAAAAACGTTTCTCTCTTAATTAGTCCCCATTGTTCTACCAAATCTGCATTTGATAAAAATTTAATGGCGAGAGCAATTTCTAAGAATCCTAATACTACTTTTACTGTATTTAACCACCCACCTGATTTAGGCAATGACTTAAGCCAAGTTGGAAATGCAGCAAATAATGCAAATGGTAATCCAAGTGCAATACCAAAGCCCGCCATAGCTAAAGTTAATTTCATAGATACTAAGGCGGTATCAAAGCCTAGAAAAGAAATAGAGTCAGCTGTGGCAGATGATAATGTGCCAGCAAGTAAAGAACCTAGAATAGGTCCAGTACATGAAAAGGATACAATTGCTAAAGTTAGTGCCATGAAAAAAATCCCTATAATTCCACCGACATCCCTGCCAGAACCAGCAGTGTTACTCCAGCTACTAGGTAAAGTGATTTCAAAATAACCAAAAAATGATATTGCAAACACTAGGAAAATAAAGAAAAAAGAAATGTTTAGCCACGGATTAGTTGATATCTGATTAAGTACTTCTGGGTTGATATTCGGCATTAAATGAAAAGGTAAGCTTAAAAGGGTATATGTTAAAAATATAAACAAACCATATAAGGCGGCATTGTAAATGGCTTTCATTTTATTCTCAGATCCCTTTGTGAAAAAACTTACAGTTAATGGAATCATTGGAAAAACACAAGGTGTCAATAATGCAATGAACCCCCCTACAATTCCCAGAAGGAAAACACCCCATAGAGATTTTTCTTGTTTTTTATTACCACAATTACCCAATGGCTCTTCTAAATTTATAGAGGGAATTTTGTAGCGATTTTGATATTCTTCAATTACTTTGTTTTCAGTGGAATTTTGTTGATGATTTTTTTTTTTAAAATTAAATTCCATTGTCACATAATCAGGTGGTAAACACATAGTGGAATTACAAGCCATAAATTCTAATTCACCACTAATTGATGTAATTGTATCACTTAATAATTTAACTTTTTGAGTAAATAATGCCTTCTTTTGAAAAGCAGCTAAATTCATTTGAAAAACTGGATCAAACTTAGTGTTTGGTGCAGACTCAATCACACTATCTATTAGTTCAAATGAATCATCAGAAATAAATGTGAAAGATGTGGGAATTGGGCCATCAGGGTCTACAAATTGAGAATAAATACTCCAACCTTGCTCTATATCTGCTTTAATGACAAGATTATAAATATCTTTAGAAATTTCTTCTATTTCAAATGACCAGTTTACAGGGTCTTCAATTTGAGAAAAAAGATTTAAAAAAATTGATCCAAAAAATAAAATAAGATACTTTTTCATATAATTTAATTTACGTACTGACAATATATACTTTTTTAGAATTTTCTACAAGCTTATATCTATCATCAATTCTTTCATTAATAATACAAATTATGTCACCATTTGAAATTAATAAAAGAGCTTTCTTTTTTTGAATTAAAGAAAATTTTTTGTCAATAAAATAATCGCTTATTTTTTTAAAATTTTTCATACCCAACGGAATAAATCGATCACCATCCACCCACGGTCTTAATAATAATGGGAAAGTTAGCTTAGAATAATCTAAATATAGTTGATTATAATTTTGTTTTGAGATTTTCTTATCTGACAATTTTAAAGATTTAAAACTAATTTTATAAGGTTGAGATATAGTTTTTGTTGTTTCTGTAATTAGTTGTGAATCTTGAAAAAGATTTTTAGATATTATTAAATTCTCTCTATCTTTTACCATATAAAATTGTAAACTGAAAAATTCTCTCCCGGAATCAGAATTTAATGCACCGAAGACTGCATCTATATCACTAAAACCAAAATCAGAAATAATTTCATATAATAATTGTTTAGGATGTAATTCATTTAAGAGAACTGAAATATTAATTTGATATTCACCGTCTTTTTTTTTTAAAAGTGATTTTTTCTTTTCCGCAATAAATTGAGAATAGATATTTTCAATTGTATTAATATTTTGAATAGTTTTTAAAATAGAGAACTTAAAACCAGGATTTATTGATTCTAACAAAGGAATCATTTTATTGCGAATTTTATTCCTTACATAATAATCATTTAAATTACTACTATCTTCTCTAAATTCTACTTTATTTTTGTTTGCATAATCATATAAATCAGATTTTGAAAAATTAATCAATGGTCTAATTAAATCATTACTAGCTAATTGAATCCCCTTAAGACCTTTTACACCTGAACCCCTAATTAGGTTAATAAAAAATGTTTCGATTGAATCATCAGCATGGTGAGCAGTAAAAATAAAATCAATATCATATTGTTTAGTTAATTTCCTAAACCACTCATACCTGATTTTTCTGGCAGCCATTTGAATAGACATTTTGTTTTTCCTTGCATATTGTTTTGTATTAATTTTTTTTAAATGCAATTTGATGTTATTTTCTTTACATATATTTTCTATAAAAAATTGATCCTCGTCTGATTCTTTATGTCTAAGGGAAAAATTACAGTGAGCAACTTCAAATTCAATATTTAAATTACATAACAAGTCAAATAGAACCATACTATCAACACCCCCACTAACAGCTAAAAGAATTTTGGATTTTTTTTTAATAACCAAAGTTTGTAGTTGTTTTTTAAATTTTTGCTTCATTAACTTAACACATTAATAATTGATTGAACTTTTGACAAACATTCTTCATATTCAGCTTCTGGATCAGATTCTATGGTAATAGCACCTCCAACCATAAATGAAAGATAGTTAGTTTGAAAATTATAAAAGATAGAACGAATTACAACATTAAAATCAAAATTCTTTTGTGGATCAATATAACCAATACTTCCAGAGTAGATTCCCCTTCGAGTATTTTCATATTTCTCAATTAATTCCATTGCCCTAACTTTTGGAGCTCCGGTCATTGAGCCCATAGGAAATAAAGACTTAATAATATCTGAAAACAAAGTTTCACTTTTTATTTCACATGATATAGTTGAAATTAAATGATGAACATCCTGATATGTGTATAAACCAGCTAGCTCATCCACTTTGACACTTAATGGGATTGCTATTCGAGACAAATCATTACGAACTAAGTCAACAATCATAATATTTTCTGAGAAATCTTTAGAGCTATTTAATAAAATGTCTTTATTTTTTAAATCAAGTTTTTTATTATTTAGTCGTTTAATGGTCCCCTTAATTGGTTGAGATATTAATTTATTATTCGATTTTTTAATAAATCTTTCAGGGCTAGCACACAAGCAAAGATGATTATTTATTTTATAAAGACCTGAATACGGTGCTTTTGACTGATTATTTAAATCAATAAATAATTGATAAGGGTTTATTTTTATATTATTTGCATAAAATTCTTGACAATAATTCAATTCATAAATATCACCTAACTGTAAATGTTGTTTAATTGACTCAATATTAGAAATATATTGTTCTTTACTTACTCTAGATTGAAATTTAATAGAATGACGAGTTGTATTTTTAAAGTTCAATGAACAAATTTTGTTAAAAATTTTCTCTATTTCAGAATTAAGTATATGATTATTATATAAAAACTCAATATCATTTGAATTGATCTTTATTAAAATTTCAGGAACAAAGAAATGAAGCAAAGGAAATTTTTGGTAATCACTATTATTAGAGGATAGATTTTCAATTTTATTTTTAATATCATAAGATAAAAAACCAAAAATCCAATCTAAATTATTATTAATATAACTATCCAAATCTGTGAATAGATTATGAGAATTAATTAGCTCGTTACTTTGCTTGAAGGCCGCTAAAAAAGAAAATTTCTCCTTTTCATCTTCAAAATTTGAATCAAGGACACAAAAACAATCATATTGACTTAAATAATGGATTAATTTATTTTTAAATTTTACACCACAAGGCACAGAATATTTAACTTTTTTTTTCAAATATATAAGTACTAAATATGTAATGCTCTATTACTAGTTGCTGACAAACATGCCTCCTTCATAACCTCACTAAAGGTTGGATGAGCATGAGTAATAATAGCTACGTCTTCAGCAGTTGCTCTATACTCCATTGCAAGTACAGCTTCAGAAATCAGATCTGCGCAGCGAGGCCCTATCATATGAACACCCAAAATTTCATCTGTTTTTTTATCAGCAATCACTTTAATAAAGCCATCATTATCATTAGAAATCTTAGCTCTTCCATTCGCTTTAAATGGGAAATTGCCAATTTTAAAATCTCTACCTAATTTCTTTAATTCATCCTCTGAAGCTCCAACTGAAGCTACTTCAGGCCAGGTATATACTACATTAGGAATTGTATTGTGATTAAGCTCTGGCTTTTGTCCACCTATAATTTCCGCAACAAATACCCCTTCCTCTTCTGCTTTATGAGCTAACATTGATCCCAAAACAACGTCACCTATTGCATATACATTAGAACAGGAAGTTTGTAACAATTCATTTACTTTTATTTGACCAGTAGGATGCGTATTAACATCAATGCTATCAAGATTCAAATTAGTTGTATAAGGGCTTCTTCCAATAGCTATTAAACAATAGTCAGAAGATAGTTTTATACTTTTACCATTGGAGGATTTAGCAATTAATTCTACTTTTTTCCCTAAGTTTGAAACCTTTTCAACAGAGTGGTTCATAAGAAAATTAAATCCTAAATCTCTGGAAAGAACTTTTTTTAACTCTTTTCCTAAACTTGAATCCATAGTAGATAATACTTTGTCAGCAACATCAATAACAGTAACTTCTGTACCCATTCTTGCATAAACAGATCCAAGTTCTAATCCAATCACACCTGCTCCAATAACAATTAAATTCTTTGGGATCTCTTTAAGGCTAAGTATTTCTGTAGATGTAATAATTCGCTTTTTATCCATATTTAAAAATGGCAAAGTTGTAGGCTTAGATCCTGTAGCAATTATGATATTTTTTACATTAATGTGTTTCTCATCTTTTTCACCTTGAATTTTTATGGTTTTGGGATCAACAAAAGAACCATGACCATTAAATACAGTAATTTTGTTTTTTTTCATCAAAAAATCTAAACCTTGGTGCATTTCTGAAACAATTTTTTCTTTTCTTTTCATAGTTTGTAATAGGTTCATTTTAATATTTTCAATTAAAATACCGTGATCCGAAAATTCATGATTAGATTTAAAAAAATGCTCGGAAGATTCTAATAAAGCTTTTGAGGGAATACAACCCACATTGAGGCACGTCCCACCTAGCTTAGAGTATTTTTCGACAATTGCGACTTTCAATCCCAACTGAGCACATCTTATGGCAGAAACATATCCGCCAGGACCAGAACCAATAACAATGACATCAAATGAGTCCATATTTTTAATTATTTATTTTATAATACAAAATTAAAATTATAATCAAACTATCTACGTGAAATACTAAGTTTATTATTAAGTAAAAAAACCAAAATGAAAAGAACTGCTAAAAAACTAGATATTCGACCTAGATAATCTCCATATAAAACATAAAAAGTATTTTTTGATAATAATGGCAACTTAGCTTCAATAACTCCCCTAATATTCCAATCAAGGTGATGTTCAATATTGCCAAAAGGATCAATGACAGATGAGATTCCTGTGTTTGCAGAACGAGCGATGTACCTTCTAGTCTCAATTGCTCTTAACTTTGCATATGCGTGGTGTTGCTTATAACCAGGTGTATCATTCCACCATCCATCGTTAGTAATAATTAAAATTAAATTTGCACCTTCATAGACAAATTTTCTAACATAGTCACCATATATAGACTCATAACAAATAATTGGTGCCAAAAAATATTGATCCACTGATAACCCTCCAACTGGTTTTTCTTTATTATTAGCATAAAAAAATGAACTGAATAACGAAACAGTATCTTGTTTTGTAAAGTTACCTAACGAAGTGGAAGATCCAATTTGCAAAAGTTGATTTTTAACAAAGTATTGTAAAAAATTATAAAATGGTATTTGTTCAGCTCCAGGCACTAATTTAGATTTATGATAAATATCTATTTTAAATTTTTTTTCATATTTAACACTCATAATATCTTCTAGATTATAGCCAATATGAACAGCACTATTGTGTATTTTGCGATAAGTTTGTTGTGCATTGTTAACTAGATTATGATTTGATTTTGTTAATGTAGTAGCACCCACAATAATATTTAGTGGTGTGTTAAAAGATGAATTCAAATTATCATTATTTAGTACTATTTCTTTTAACCTTTTAATATCAAGATTATTATTTATTTTATGCTCCCAAATAGGATTAGTCAGGAAAGTTTCAGGCAATATTATACAATTAATTTCATTTTGTAAATAAGGGCTAATAGTAGATATGACCAAGTCTGTTTGTTGGAATTGTTTTAAACGAAATTTATCCTTGTAAGGATCAATATTGGGCTGAACAATTAAAGCATTAATTGATTTATTATCATCATGATTTTGACTGTGAAATAAATGATGTTTTGAAATATAAATTGGTGAGATTATTATTAAAACTGTAATAATTATTTTTCTAATAATTTTATAAGATAAAATATCTCCTGTTAATATTTTAGCAACTAAAAGGTTAACAATTAAAATCCATAATGAACCACCTAAAACACCCGTGAACGAAAACCACTGAATTACATCCACATTTGCAGCAAAAACATTACCTAATGACAACCATGGCCAACTTAAATCCCAATTCAAATGAAGATATTCAAAACTTATCCATAAAACGGGCAATAAAAAAAATAGTTTTTTTGAATTATATGAATTTTTAATTTTAGCATATAAGTAGAATACAAATGCCATAAATAAAGAGTTACATAGAATTGCAAAAATGGCGCCACCAAAATGAGCGTGGTAAATCCAAAATGTAGTAGAGCAGTTAAATATGAAAAATGACAAGTATGAATAGAGAAAAAAAGCAGTGTATTTAAGTTGTTTTTTTTGAATTTGTGTTTCAATAACCAACAAAGGAACTAGTGAGAAAAAAATAAAAAAAGAAAAAGAATTATTAGGGGGCCAACTTAGAAATAATAAAAGTCCCGAAGAGATAGAAAGAAACCATCTATAAATCATAATAATAAATATAAAAATTTAACATTTATTATGTGTCATAAAACATAATTTGATTTATTTTAATAAAAAAATTCCTTTGTGAAACAATTCATTCCACATTTAATTACATTAACAAGCTTGTGTATAGGTTTTTATTCCATAATTGAAAGTGCAAAAATTAATTTTAATACTGCATCACATCTTATTATAATTTCCTTTATATTAGACGGTCTAGATGGATTTTTAGCCAGATACTTTAACACGCAATCTAATTTTGGAAAACAACTTGATAGCTTTAGTGACTTTGTTAATTTTGGACTTGCCCCAGGGTTTCTGTTATTTTTTTATATGAATGAAGAAGTTGGACTACAAAACACAAGCTATCTAGCAGTATTAATTCCAATATTTTCAACAATAAGACTTGCAAATTTCAATACAAAAGAAAAAAATACTGATAATTTCTCAGGTCTCACAACCCCAGCAAATGCGTTAATATTTATATCAATTCCATTAATAAATCAATTCAATAATCTGAGCTGGATAAATCAATTCCTTAATTTACCAGAAATTATATCATTATTGATTGTTGTTAATAGTATGCTTCTAATTGCTCCTATTAAGACTTTTGGGCTTAGAATAGATAATATCTTACTTAATAAAAGAAAAATGACTTTTGTTTTTATTTCTATATGTATATTATATATATTTAAATATATTGGTATACTGATAGTAACACTTTTATATATTCTAGCTAGTATTTTTAGAATTATTGATAAATAAAATTTAATAACTATGAAGTTTTTTGTAAAAATTAATATAATGCCCCAAGCAGCGTTATTAGATCCTCAAGGTAAAACAATCGAAAACAATACATCAAAATTAGGTATTGATAATGTGACAAATATTAGAATGGGCAAATTAATCACCCTAAATATTGAAAGTGCAAATATTGAAAGTGCGAAAAAAATAGTCACAGATCTTTGTGATAAATTATTAGTTAATCAAATTACAGAACAGTTTGATTTTGAAATTGAAAGTTGTTAAAACTTAAAATTATCTCCTAAATATAATTTTCTAACTTCTAAATCATTGACTAACTCATCAGTTATGCCATATTTTAAGACCTTGCCATCGTACAATAAATAAGACCGATTTGTAATAGAAAGAGTTTCTCTAACATTGTGATCTGTAATTAAAACGCCAATATTTCTATTAGCTAACTTCTGAATCATTTGTTGAATATCCTGAATCGCTATAGGATCAACCCCAGCAAAAGGTTCATCAAGTAAAATAAATTTAGGTTTAATTGAAATAGCTCTAGCTATTTCAACTCTCCTTCTTTCACCTCCAGAAAGTAAATGAGCTGTTGTTTTTCTTATTCTTTGTAATCCGAAATCATTAAGAATCTTTTCTAGCTCAATTAGTTGGTCTTTTGTATCCAAATGCATAGTTTCTAAAACTGACAATATATTATCTTCGACAGTCATTTTTGTAAACACAGATGGTTGTTGAGGAAGATAACCCAATCCTTTTCTAGCTCTTATATACATTGGTTCATTAGAAATATCTTGATTATTAATAATGACACTGCCTTGAAAGTTTCGTATTAGTCCAACAAGTATATAAAAGGTAGTGGTTTTTCCGGCACCATTTGGCCCTAACAAACCTACAACTTCACCTTGCTCTAATTTAATTGTGACATCATTAACAACTTTTCTGTTGCCATATTTTTTAATTAAATTTTTACCTTCTAGTTTCATTTTGTTTTTGTAATAATAGAAATAAAAATAGACAATTCATATAAACAAAAAATTGGTATACCAATTAAAATTTGACTAAACACATCTGGTGGTGTTAAAATAGAAGCCAGAATTAAAATAATTACAAAAGCATGCCTCCTGTAGTTCTTTAAAAAAGAAGGGGTTACTATACCAAATTTTGTTAAGAAATACACTATGACAGGTAATTGAAATAAAAAAGCTGTTGTTAAAACAATTTTTGTAATTGTTTTAATAAATGAAATAAAATGAATTTTATTTTCGATAGCAAAACTTATATTATAACTACTTAAAAAATTTATTGAGAATGGAACAATTATAAAATAACCAAAAAAAAGTCCTAAAAAAAATAAAAATAGAGAACTGAAAAAGAAAACTAAAGTATTATATCTTTCAGCGGAATACATGGCAGGTGAAATAAATTTCCAAATTTCTATTAAAATATATGGAAAAGCTAAAATTAATCCAGCCGCAAAAGAAACTAAAATATGCATCATAAACTGTCCTGACATTTCTACATTCATCAATATAAAAGGCATATCTTGAATACATAGTTTTTCAGATAATTTGCATAAGAAAACATATGTTGGAAACGAATTTTCTTTACATGCAAAAATAACTTTATCAAATAAAAAAGACTTATTAAAAAAGGCAATAATCGTTCCAAATAAAATAGCAATTATTGAACGAACAAGATGCCATCTCAAAATTTCTAAATGTTTTAAAAACGTGAATTCTGTATTTTGATTTGTACTCATCTTTTAAAAAAAATTATGTTTTAAAATATCGTGAAGATGAATAATTCCAATGTATTGATTTTGTTTTGTAACTATTAGTTGAGAGATATTATTAACTTTCATAATGTTAAAAGCTTCAAAAAGGAGCATGTCTTCATCAATAATTTTTGGATTATGTGTCATACAATCCTTAGCCCGAATATTGTTAAAGCTATCGTTATTTTCTAACATTCTTCGAAGATCCCCATCAGTTATTATACCAACAATTTTTTTATTATCCTTTACAACAGAAGATCCTACTCGTTTACTTGATATTTCCATAATCACTTGTGAAATATTATCTTCTAGTGTAACATGAGGAGTAGGGAGTTGCTTGTATAAATCAGAAACTCTTAGACTTAATTTACGACCCAAAACACCACCAGGATGCAATTTTGCAAAATCTTTTTTTGAAAAATTTTTGAGCTTAAGTAAACTCATTGATAATGCATCACCCATTACTAACTGCATTGTTGTACTAGTAGTGGGCGCTAAATTATTAGGACAAGCTTCTTTTTCAATAGAAACATCTAATAAATAGTCTGAATTTTTTGCTAAATATGAATTTACACTACCTGTCATTGCAATAATTTTGATTTTCATTTTTTTGAGTGTGGGAATAATCATTTTTAATTCATCCGTATTGCCACTCTTAGAAATACACATAACAATGTCAAAATTATTTATATTCCCAACATCTCCGTGTATTGCATCACTAGCATGAATAAATGATGAAACCGTGCCTGTTGAATTTAATGTGCCTGAAATTTTCCTTCCTATAATACCACTTTTCCCCAAACCTAAAATAATTAACCTACCTGAACATTGAGCAATTAGTTCAACAACATTAATAAAATTATCATCTATTCTTTCACTTAAAATCTTTAATGCATCAGCTTGTTCACGAATTAAATTCTTTCCAATTTGTAAAATTTCGATCTTGTTTTTCATATTTTATATCTAAAAAAAGCATTAACTTAATAGTAAAAGTAAATGTATTTTTTTAATACTATTATTAGATTAAAAAAAAATATAAAATAATGCAAGAATTAATTCATGATACATTAAAGAATTTTTTTGGCTTTAAAAATTTTAAAGGAAATCAAGAAAAGGCAATTAATTCAATTGTTTCCGGAAAGGATACGTTTGTGATAATGCCTACTGGTGGCGGAAAATCACTTTGTTATCAACTTCCAGCCTTAATACTTGATGGAGTTGCAATAATAATTTCTCCACTAATTGCATTAATGAAAAACCAAGTAGATTCTATGAGAAGTTATTCCAAAAATGAAAATATTGCTCATTTTTATAACTCTACATTAAATGAAAGTCAAAAAAAAAATGTTAAACAAAATGTTTTAAACGGAACAACCAAATTGTTATTTATTGCTCCTGAAACAATGAATAAGGATTCAAATATTAATTTTTTAAAAAAATGTAATATTTCTTTTTTTGCAATAGATGAGGCACATTGTATTTCCGAATGGGGACACGATTTTAGACCAGAATATAGAAAATTAAAAAGTTTAATTGAACAAGTAGGTAGGCAACCAATTATTGCTCTTACGGCCACAGCAACACAAAAAGTCCAAAATGATATTGCAAAAAATCTTAGCATTGAAAATAGTAAAATACTTATTTCCTCATTTAACAGATCAAATTTATTTTATGAAGTGCGAACAAATACAAATGCAGAAAAGGAAATAATTAAATTTATTAGAGGGCAAGGAAATAAGTCTGGGATTATTTATTGTTTGTCTAGAAAAAAAGCTGAAGAAATTGCGGAATTACTAAATATAAATCAAATAAAAAGTGCGCCTTACCATGCAGGACTTGAAAAATCTGTAAGGATGAAAACTCAAGATGATTTTTTATTAGAAAACATTGATGTTGTTGTAGCCACAATTGCCTTTGGAATGGGAATTGATAAACCTGATGTTAGGTATGTTATTCATTACAATTTACCGAAAAGCTTAGAAAATTATTATCAAGAAACTGGTAGAGCTGGTAGAGACGGAGGTGAAGGAAATTGTATACTATTCCATGATCCAAAAGATGTAGAAAAGTTCCAGAAATTTAACAATAAAAAAAACCCTAAAGAAAAAGAAATTTCAAAACAATTACTTGATGAAATGGTAAATTTCATAGTCAGTAAAAATTGTAGAAGGGCAGAATTATTAAAGTATTTTGGTGAAGACTTCATTATAAAAGACTGCCTTCAGAAATGTGACAATTGTAAATCCAAAAATTATGAAAAAACCAATGAAGTAAATCTTAATAAATTTGATCCAAAATTATTTAATTTATTAAAGAAAATTAGAAAAGAAATTTCAGAAGCGATAAAAGTTCCCCCGTTCATTATTTTTCAGGACACATCGCTAGAGGATATGGCAATAAACTATCCGATTAGTAATGAAGAATTAGAAAATATTATTGGAGTTGGAAGAGGCAAAGCGGAAAAATATGGTCAAAAATTTATTGAATTCATAAAATCTTATGTAGAAGAAAATAAAATTGAAAAAGTTCTAGATTGTACTATTAAATCTAAAGCTAAGAAAAATGATCTAAAAATTTTCATTATTCAAAGCACTGATCTTAGGATTTCTTTTGAAGACATTATGCTTCAAAAGAAAATTGATATGGATCAATTAATATCTGAATTTGAAAACATCGTCCAATCTGGAACCAAATTAAATATAAATTATCATATTAATGATATTCTTGATGATCAACAACAAGATGAAATATATCATTACTTTATTTATGAAGCTACAAATGATTCAATAAAAGAAGCAATGGAGTATTTTGATTTTGACTATAATGAAGAAGAGATGAGATTAATGAGAATCAAAGTATTTTCCGATCTCGCAAATTGATGATAGAAATATAACTTATTAACCCCGCTCCAATTTCTAAACAAGATTCATCAACATCAAAGTAAGGTGTATGTACTAAATGAGTTATACCTTTTTTAATATTAGCAACACCTAATCTAAAAAAACAAGATGGACAATTTTGAGAGAAAAAAGAAAAATCTTCCGAAGACATTCTTAAACCTAAGTCTTTGACTGCATTTTCTGTTAAGTAAAATTTACTAATCTGCTTGCAACTATTTGTAAAATCAGGGTTATTATATAGAGCTGGATATCCCTTAATTATTTTAAAATCACATTTAACAGAATAATCTTTTTCAATTTTTTCTGCCTCAGATTTTAAGATTTCATGAACTTTAGATCTAAATGATTCATTTAAAGTTCTTAAAGTTCCTTGAAAAATAGCTTCTTCAGGAATTACATTGGAAGCTCCAGATGCATGAAAATCTCCGAACTCCAAAACATAATTTTCATCCTTTGATACTTTATCTACATTTTCTTTTGAAGATATAATCATTTTTGCTGCCGCGGTTATAGGATTAACTACTTTATCTGGCAGAGCAGCATGTCCACCTTTTCCCTTGATAATAACAGACAACTCATCACATGCTGCCATATATTTTCCTGATCTAAAACCCACATCTCCTACTTCAAATTCTGGATATACATGCAATGCTAGCATTTTATCTACTTTAGGATTTAACAAAACACCTTCTTTAATCATTAAAGAAGCTCCCCCAGGTAACTTCTCTTCAGCTGGTTGAAATATAAATTTAATACTTCCATGAAATTGATTACTAAGTTTTTTTAATACTATAGCGGCACCTAATACAATAGCAGTATGAACATCATGTCCACACGCATGCATAACACCATCATTTAAAGACTTATAACTAACGCTATTTTTCTCTTGTATTGGTAAAGCATCCATATCAGCTCTTATTCCTAAAACATGGGATTGAGGATTTAAACCTTTGACGATTGCAACAACTCCATATCCACCTACTCCAGTAGTAAATGATATGTTATTTTTTTTTAAAATTTGACAAATAAATTTAGATGTTTTTTTCTCTTGAAAAGATAACTCAGGATTTTTGTGGATATGCCGTCTAATTTTTATTATTTCATCAGAAATTGATTTAGCAATCAACTTAACTTGGTTTTTAATATCTTCGTGTTGCAAAATATATATTTTAATTATTTAAATTTAATTAAAGAGATGAAAATTAAAAAATTTACATTTAACTCATTTCAAGAAAATACATATATAATTAGCTCTAGAAATGAATGTATGATTATTGATCCAGGGTGTTCAAACAAATTTGAACAAAATCAAATCATTTCATATATACAAGACAATAATCTAGAGCCTAAAGAATTATTAAATACTCACTGCCATATTGATCATATTTTTGGCAATCAATTTGTTTCTGAAGAATATCAACTAACTGCTAAAATGCATAAAAAAGATTTTCCACTTCTTGAAAAAGCTGAAGAAATAGCAAAAATATACAATGTTAATTTATCGCCACCACCACTAAATGTTGATTTTATAGAAGAAAATGACATTATCCATTTAGGTGACACTTCATGGAAAGTCATATTGACTCCTGGGCATTCTCCAGGCCACATTTGTTTTTTTAATGAACCTAATCAAAAATTAATTGCTGGCGATGTTCTTTTTTTTATGAGCATTGGTAGAACGGATCTGCCTGGTGGCAATCACGAAGAGTTAATTAAAAGTATCCAATCCAAAATTTTCATTCTAGACAATCAAGTTGAAGTTTTATGTGGCCATGGTCAAAACACTTCTATTGGATATGAAAAAATTAATAATCCATATGTTGGGTTATCAAACTGAAAGTTTAGAAAGAATTTTTTGTTCGATATTTTTTTTAATTAACTCTTTAATATCAAATGATTGAAATAAATTATTGTCAATCATAATTTGTTTCATAATCTTATCCTGAAGCTTTCCCTTTTTAATTGCCAAACTGTATCTCATGTCACTAAAAGTAACCATAGAATATAACGGTTGCCACTTATCGGGATGTTTTTCTGAAAACCATGTTTCAATTTTTTTTTGCAACAAAAAATTTAGATCTGCTGTTTTATCTCTCATTTCTATATAATTATCCATTGACAAGTCTTGCATTGCTGTTGTATCTATTATTCTGTTGTGCAAAAATTGATTTAAATTTTTATCATATAATGATTTATAGTTATTTAACCATTTATTTAAAAGATAACAATCTTCAAATCCTGAATTCATTCCCTGACCATAAAATGGAACAGTAGCATGACATGAATCCCCTAAAAGAATAGTATTGTTTTGTTTCCATGAACTGCAACGAACAAAACCTAACTTGGATGTAGGATTAGTGATATATTGTTTTGAAAGATCCGGTATAAGTTCGTAAAGATCTTGAAATTCTTTTCGGAAAAATTTATTAACACTATCTTCATCTTTGATAGAAGAGAAAGAGTTTTCTCCTTTATTAGGAGCAAATAATGTGCAAGTAAATGTGCCATCTAGATTAGGTAATGCAATTACCATAAAAGATTTTCTTGGCCAAATATGTAAACCATCATGATCCAACTTATAACTTCTGTCATTATTAGCAGAAATAGTTAATTCTTTATAGCTAGAATTAATAAAATTTTCAACTACATGAAAATCTGTGTTATTATTAGACATATTCTTTCTTAAGATGGAGCCAGCACCATCAGTGCCAAAAATAAAATCAGATTTTATGGTCTGACCATTATTAAATTTCAAAGTTGTTTTATTTGTATTAACCGAATGGCAATCTTGATTAAAAAAAATTTTAACTGAATTAGATTCTGCAATATTTAATAACTTAATATTAAGCTCTCGTCTAGAAACAGAGTAAATAGATTGCCCAATTTGTCCATATGGTTGCTCAGTTAAAACTCCTTCATGTGAGTGCATAATTCTTTTAGACATTGGAACTGAGATATTCAAAATATCATCTTCTAGATCAAGCATTCTTAAAGCTTTTCTACCTCTATTAGAGAGAGCTAAATTAATTGATCTACCAGCAGCAACTTTATTTAACCTTATATCTGATCTTTTATCAAAAACAGAAACTTTTGCACCTTGTTGAGACAAAAAAATAGATAAGAGACTTCCAACTAAGCCCCCTCCTACAATACTAATATTTTTATTTCTTAAGTGCATTTAATTAATACTTGTATAAACTTTGCAATATCTTCATGATTGTTGTATAAAGGGACTGCAGATAATCTCATAATATTAGGAGGTCTCCAATCAATAAAAACTCCATTTTCTCTTAATTTATTAAAAACTTTTTTAGCATCATGACTAATTAGAAGAGATAGTTGAGCACCTCTTTCAGCTTCATCTCCAGGAGTAATTATTTTTAATTTTATTTGCTTTGATTGTTCATTAAAATAATGGATGGCACCTTCCAAATATTTATTTAATTTTATTCTCTTCTCAAATAAAGAACTCATCCCCACTTTGTTAAAAACTTCTAATGAAGCCCTATATACAGACATACCAAAAACTGGTGCATTTGATAACTGCCAACCTTCAGCTGAATTAATAGCGTTAAACTTTTTTTGAAGAGAAAATCTAGTTTTTTCATTATGACCCCACCAACCTGACAATCTAAATGGTGCTTTGTCAATTTGTTTTGAATGAATAAAAATTGTAGACACATTGCCAGGGCCAGAATTCAGATACTTATAAGAACAAAATGCTGCAAAATCAACATTCCAATCATGTAATTTTAACTCAATATTTCCAGCAGCATGAGCCAAATCAAAGCCTGCCATAATATGGTTTGTGTGAGCAATTTCAGTAATTTTTTTTACATCAAAGACTTGGCCTGTATAATAATTGACTGCGCCTAAAAAAACTAATGCAAGTTCATCTTTATAAACATCAAGTGTTTTATATATATCTTCGTCTTTCACGACACCATTTGAATCTGAGGGTAAAAAAATTAGACATTCATCGGGGTTATGACCTCTTAATTCTATTTGACTTCTTAACACATAAAGATCAGAGGGAAATAAATGAGGTTCACATAAAATTTTATTTTTTTTTCCATTAGGTTGATAAAAAGAGGTTAATAGTAAATGCAAATTGACTGTAAGGCCATTCATAGTAACAACTTCATTTTGTTTAGCTCCAACAATTAGTGCAGAAAGATTAGCTAAGCTTTTATGATAATTTAACCAAGGTGTCTTTGCGTCAAAATGTCCATCAACTCCTAAATCTCTCCAGTCTTTAAACTCTTGTTCAAGGTAGAATTTATAATTATTGTGTTGCAGTCCAAGTGAATGACCTGTGAAATATATTGAATTTTCACCTAAATGTTTAGGAAATTGAAATTCAGACCTTAGAAAATTTAAAGGATCTTCACTATCTATTTTTCGAGCAAAATTTATATCAAATTTAGAATTCATAAACCATCTTATTAAGCTAAAAAAGATCAGAAATAATTACAAATAAACACATAATAATTGAAAGACCTTCCACAATTATTCCATAAAAAATTAAAGATTTTTTGTTGTGACTAAAGTAGATGACTAAAGAAGTTAACTCAATTGTTAAAAACAAGGCTAAAAATAAATTAAGTGAAATAACTTTACTAATTACGTTAATAATTAACAATAACTCAATAATCAGCAGGCAAAAGAAAGCTAATTTTTTTGAATTATTTATTCCAAAAACATTTGGTATAGTTTTAATTGTATCAATATTCATATCTCGCATATCAAATGGAATTGCAATCACCAGAATAAATAAAAATCTTTGAAAAAAAAAGTCAATCACAACATGGTTAATTTCATATGAGAAATATAAAATTGGCATTAACATAGTCATGTATGACCACACTAGTGAAATTAAAATAATTTTCAAATAAGGTATTGATCTTATACAAATAATAGTATTATATAATTGAAATTTAACTGGGTATAGTAGACAAATAATAATTACAGGGGTAATTAAAATTAACAATTTAAAATTCAGAATAAACAGCAAACAACTTGTAATAAATGCAGATAATAAAAATATACTTTTTGAACTAAGTAAAGTATTTGATTTATTTGAAAGAATACTATGATTAGTATTTAATTTTTGAAATTGGGCCATGTAACTATAGGCGCATAATGTGGAAAAAAAGATAAAATAACTTATGTAATTGCTATTAAAATCAAACAAGTGTTCAGTTATTTTGTATAAACACAAAGCACTAGTAGCTACAACTAAATTCTTTTCAACAAAAAACTTTAATAATTTCAGTAAAAAAAACATTTAAAAACTGTAAAATAAACAACTAATTTAATTAAAATGATTTATCTTTTAAGTTGTAAAATTATCATAAAAAAAATTTAATTATGCTACCTGAAAGTGATTTTATAAATAGACACATTGGACCTAGAAAGCTAGACACAATAGAAATGTTAAAGCAAATAGGTAAAAAAAATATTGATGAATTAATAAATGACACAATTCCACAAAATATTAGGCTTAAATCAGAACTTAATGTTGGTGCCCCAATGAGTGAAACAAGGTATCTTGAACACATTCAAAACTTAGGTAGAAAAAATAAAAATTATAGAAGCTATATTGGACTTGGTTATTATAACACAATTCTTCCGGCCGTGATTCAAAGAAATATTTTAGAAAACCCAGGTTGGTATACAGCATACACTCCCTATCAAGCAGAAATTTCTCAAGGAAGATTAGAAGCATTGTTTAATTTTCAAACTGTTATTACTGATTTGACTGGAATGGAGGTGACAAATGCATCATTATTGGACGAAGCAACTGCTGCAGCTGAAGCTATGATTTTAAGCTACCAATGCAGAAGTAGAGATAAAAAAAATATAAATGCAAATAAATATTTAGTGTCTGAAAACTGCTTTCCGCAAACAATTGATGTTATTAAAACAAGAGCACAATCAATTGGCATAGATATTCAAATTGTGCAAAATGAAAATTTTATTTTTGACGAAAGCGTCTTTGGATTAATAGTGCAATATCCATGTAAATTTGGAGCTGTTAAAGATTTTGAACAACTAGTTCATATGGCACATAAAAATGACTGCATTATAACTTTTGCAGCAGATTTACTAAGCTTATGTTTACTTAAATCGCCTGGGGAGTTGGATGCTGATATTGTTATAGGTTCTTCTCAAAGATTCGGCATTCCTCTTGGATATGGTGGTCCACATGCTGCTTATTTTGCGACAAAAGAGAAATTTAAGCGTAGTATTCCGGGCAGAATTATTGGCTTATCTTTTGATAAGGAAGGAAAAAAAGCATATAGGATGGCTTTGCAAACTAGAGAACAACATATTCGAAGAGAAAAAGCAACTTCAAATATTTGTACTTCTCAAGTTTTACTAGCGGTAATGGCTGGAATGTATGCAGTTTATCATGGGCCAAAAAAACTGAAAAAAATTGCTGAAACAATTAGTTTTTATACTTCTGTTCTATCTGAATCACTAACTAAAATTGGATATAAACAAAAAAATGATGTGTTTTTCGATACGATTCTAATAGATACTGGTGATGTATCAAACAAAAACATAAAAGTCTATGCCGAAGACGCTAAAATGAATTTCAATTATATTTCTGATAACTTAATTTCTATTAGTATTGATGAAAAGGATGATTTACAAAATATTTCTGACATTATAAATGTGTTTTTAAAAGCAAAAAACAATAATAATAGTGATTTAGATAAATATATATGTCAATCACCAAAAAAAACAATTCCTCATAATTTTTTAAGAACAACAAAATTTTTAGAATATGATGTGTTTCAATCTTATCATTCTGAAACTGAATTAATGAGGTATATAAAATCATTAGAGAACAAGGACTTATCTCTGACACACTCTATGATACCCCTTGGATCTTGCACAATGAAATTAAATGCAGCAGCAGAATTATTTTCATTAAGCTCAACGGATTTTTCAAACATTCATCCATTTGCTCCATTAAACCAAGCAAGAGGATACCAAATTGTCTTTCATGAACTAGAGGAAGCTTTGTGTCAAATAACAGGAATGGCAAGTGTATCTCTTCAACCTAATTCAGGTGCTCAGGGAGAATACGCTGGATTAATGGTAATAAAAAAATATCATGAATTTAACGGTGATTTAAATCGTAAAATTTGTTTAATTCCATCATCTGCTCACGGTACTAACCCAGCAAGTGCAGTAATGGCTGGAATGACAGTTGTAATTGTTAAATGTGATGAAGAAGGTAACATTGATTTGATTGACTTAAAACAAAAAGTTCAAATACATAAAGAAAATTTAGCTGCTCTAATGATTACATATCCATCTACTCATGGTGTTTTTGAGGAAAATATCCTTGATATAACAAAAATAATTCATGAAGCTGGTGGTCAAGTTTATATGGATGGTGCTAACATGAATGCACAGGTTGGTTTAACAAACCCTAAAGAGATAGGTTGTGATGTTTGTCATTTAAATTTACATAAAACCTTTGCAATTCCTCACGGAGGAGGTGGTCCTGGCATGGGGCCAATTGCAGTTGCTGAACACCTAAAAGACTTTACCCCAAAAAGTGCAATAGTGAACTATGGTGGTAAACATGGTATCTCCTCAATATCTGCTAGTCCTTGGGGAAGTGGGCTTATTTTAACAATTTCTTACGCTTATATAAAACTTTTAGGATCAAAAGGTTTAAAAAAATGTACTGAAATTGCAATTCTTAATGCAAATTATTTAAAGACTCTTCTGGAACAAGATTTCGACATATTATACAAGGGAAAAAATAATACTGTTGCTCACGAAATGATTATTGATTGTCGTGTTTTCAAAGAAAAAAATATCAATGTTTCTGATATTGCAAAAAGATTAATGGACTATGGCTTCCATGCACCAACTGTATCATTTCCAGTACCAGGAACAATGATGATAGAACCTACAGAAAGTGAAAGTAAATTTGCACTAGATAACTTTTATAATGCAATGTCATCAATAAAAAAAGAAATTGAAAGTATCAAAGATGACGAAAATAATATTTTAAAAAATTCACCTCACACTCAAGAAATGATAACATCAGAAAGTTGGGACTACAATTACTCTAGAGAAGAAGCAGTATTTCCACTTAAATCTGTAAAACACAACAAATATTGGCCTAGTGTAGCAAGAATTAATGAAGTTCAAGGAGATAGAAACCTTATGTGTTCATGTGCATCAATTGAATTATATGAAAATAAAAAGAATCTAATTCCCTCATAAATTGCTAAATTTTTCGTATATTTAATGCCCCCATATTTCCTTATGTGTTGAGTTGGGGAATTTCATAGAACCGAAAATAATAACTTAAAAAAATAAAATATGAAACAAATTACTACTTTATTTTGCGTCTTGGCGATGCTATCTTTTTCATTTGCACAATCAAGTGCAAAAAAACAAGCTAAAAGATCTGCAATGCAAGGATCAATTAAAGCAATTAATTCCTCAGTAGAAAACAGATCTGCTGATTGTATTTGGGAAAGCGATTTTACAAATGTTCAAGACTGGGTTATAGATCATGACTCATCTGATTGTTCTCTTGACTGGGAGATTGGAGAAAACTTAGCATGTGAAGGGTTTTACCCAATTGAGTCAATTGTATCATCAGATGGTTTTTACGCAATGCTGGACTCAGACGAATATGGGGGAGAAGAAGGTGGAACAGAAACTGAAGATTCATGGCTAACTACTGCAACTTCAATTGATTGTTCACAATATACTGACGTCATTGTTGAATTTGACACATGGTACCAAAGCTATAATTCAGAAAAATGCTTTCTTGTTGTTAGTACAGATGGAACTTTTCCTACTGACTTAAGTCCAACAACTGAAGCTGATCCAAGTCAAGGAATCTATGAATTATTCCCTGACATCTCAGGAACTGTGCAAGCAAATACTGGAAACCCATTCACTAAAAGAGTAAATATTTCTGAATATGCAGGTGGAGAAAGCCAAGTATGGATAAGATTCAATTGGACTGGAACATGGGGCTATGCATGGTTTATTGATAGAGTTTGTATTACTCAACAACCAGCTAATGATATAGAATTATCTTATGGTGTTGTTTCTCACAATGGAACAAATGAAGAATATGGAAGAGTTCCAACAGCTCAAGTAAATGGAGAGATAAACTATTCAGCAGCAGTATTTAATTTTGGTACTGATGCTCAAACAGGCGTAGATATCTCACTGGACATCCTAGATGGACAAATGTATCCAGAAGCATCAACTATGTTTGGACCTGATAACACTTTTGGTCTTGATGCTGATGGATTCGTTGATTTTACTCAACCAGCTTATGGTCCTTTAGAAGGAGATGATATATATTACTTTGATATGGGAGTAGATGCTAGCACAATGGGGCCAGATAAATATACAGCCATGTTTATTGCATCATCTGACGAAGATATGGATGGAGGTGAATTCTTTAGTGACAATACAGCTACAAGAGAATTTGAAATTACAACAAATGAATATAGTAGTGATGGTTTAGGAATGCACTCACTTGCGAGTGTTGGTAGAATTGGGTCAGGTTCATTTACTGATGCAGAAGATGGTCTTATTGTAATGGGTTATTATGATATTTCAACACCTACTGAAGTAGTAGGAGCGAGAATTATTTTAGATTCATTTGATTGGGGTAACTCGTTCACAACTCCGGGAACTGTTGAAGGTGGAGAAATTGTTTTATCTCTTAGAGATACCACACTTATTTCTAGTGAAACATGGCCAGGAGCAAGCAGTGTTATAGCAGAAACTGATTTTATCATGGTAACTGCTGACGATGTTACTAATGGTTACATTGATATAAATTTTGATTCACCAGTGTCTGTAGGTACTGATGCCTATTTCCTTGGCGCTGAACTATGGAGTAACGGAAATGAAGCAGATATATTTATATTAGATGACGAAACGATTCCTCAACCTTTTTATCTAAGTATGATATATATTCCTGGAGACCAAGCATATAGTAATGGAAACTCAATTGGGATAAGAATGATTACGACTGATGAAAATATAGTTTCATTAGAAGAAAGTGTAACAGGATTAAGTATTTATCCAAACCCTTCAAATGGAATCATTAATATTGAGTTAGATAAAAACAATAACTATTCAGTTCAAATTACTGATATTGTTGGAAAAGTAGTTATAGATGATAAAATTTCATCTAACACATCTTTTGATCTGAAACACTTAGATGCAGGTGTTTACTTTGTTAATGTATCTAATAATGAAATTTCTAAAACTGAGAAAATTGTTATAGAGAAGTAAACTAATTACTTTATGATTCATAAAAAAAGTCCAATATTTTTTGGGCTTTTTTTATGATTTATTTTTAAGTTTTTTAAACACTTCAGATGAAAAAATAAACTTATTAAGAGAATTGTTTTTAGAATTTAATAGTGTCTCTTTTGTTCCAGACCACATAAAATTACCTTCATTAAGAAAAATGATATTATCCCCAATTTGCAAAGCTGAATTCATATCATGAGTATTAATTACAGTAGTAATATTATATTCGTAAGTAATTTCTTGTAACAAAGAATCAATAACCGATGCTGTTGTAGGATCTAATCCAGAGTTAGGTTCATCACAAAATAAATATTTTGGATTAAGTGAAATTGCTCTTGCAATAGCAACTCGTTTTTGCATACCACCACTAAGTTCCGAAGGATACAAATTATTAACATTTTTAAGAGCAACTCTATTTAAACAAAAAGAGACTCTTTTTTTCATCTCACTATTTGAAAGTGTTTGTGACATGAGAAGTGGAAACATTACATTTTCTTCTATTGTCATTGAATCAAATAATGCACTGCCTTGAAAAACCATTCCAATTTCTTTTCTAATTTGTTGCCTCTTAAAGGCACTTATATTTATAAAGTCTCTGTTTGAAAAATAAATATGACCTGAATCAACTTCATGTAAACCCAACATACATTTTATTGCCATAGTCTTACCAGATCCACTTTTACCAATTATTAGATTAACCTTGCCAGATTCAAAATTTGCTGAAAAGTCATGCAAAACTTTTTTAGACCCAAAAGACTTATTAATAGACTCTATTTTTATCATATGGTTAGTTTAATAATAAATGAGTAATTAAATAATTGAATATAATAATTAGAATACTAGTATAAACAACTCCTTTTGTGCTAGCTTGACCAACTTCAAGAGCTCCTCCCTCAGTATTATAGCCATAGAAAGCACAAATTGTTGTTATTATAAATGCAAATATTACAGTTTTAATCATAGCATATGCAATATTAAATGGAATAAACTCGTACTGCAATCCTAATAAAAACTCTTGAGTGGGACATATTCCTGTCATATTACCAGCTAACCATCCACCGACAATGCCTAGCACAATACTTAGTATTATTAAAATTGGATTAAATAAAATAGCTGCTATAATCTTAGGTAATACTAAATAAGATGCTGAATTAACACCCATTACTTCTAGTGCATCAATTTGTTCTGTCACTCTCATGGTACCTAAAGATGATGCAATGTGAGAGCCAATTTTTCCAGCTAAAACAAGGCTAATCATGGTTGGAGAAAATTCTAAGATAATTGAATCTCTACTAGCTAATCCTATTAGATATTTTGGCAATAATGGATTTACCATGTTATATGCGACTTGCAAGGTAACAACTGCGCCTACAAAGATCGATATAAATGCAACAAAACCCACAGATGACATCCCAATTTCTTTAATTTCGTGCATAATTTTAGGAAAGTAAACGTGTCTTTTTTCTAATCTTGAAAAAATTTTTCCTAAAAAAATAATATATCTACCTGTAGCAGTGAAAAAATTCATAATATGTAATAAAAATAGTTATATTTATTTTCTAATGAAAAAATCTATTTTTACAATTTTCATTTATATAATTTTCCTTTTATCACTTTCTTCTTGTTTTGTGACAAAAAAAGATGGTTGTAATTGCCCTGGCATATCTATAAAAAAATAAATATGATTAAAAAAAAAGCTATTATTGTTTCCGGATACTTTAATCCAATACACAAAGGACATATAGAATACTTTCATAATGCTAAACAACATGGAGACATTTTGTTTGTTATTGTTAACTCTGACCATCAAAGACAATTAAAGGGATCTAGGGAATTTCAAGATGAAAAAGAAAGATTATTTATAGTTTCAAATTTAAAAATAGTAGATCAAGTGTTTTTATCCATCGATAAAGATCGAACTGTAATTAAGACGATTGAAAAAATTCATAAAAAACACAATCATGAGTATACGATTTCTTTTGCAAATGGTGGGGATCAAAACAACGATACAATTCCCGAAAGATCTATATGTGAAAAACTTAACATTAGTCTTTTAGATGGCTTAGGCGATAAAATCCAATCATCAAGTTGGTTACTAAATAAAAAGTAAAAATATTTTTAATTTATTAAAATTAGATGACTAGAGCTACTATTAGTATTTCGCAACTCTATTGAGTATAGACCTCTCTCAATGAATTCCACATCAATTTCAAAATCAAATTCCTTAACATTAGTAAATTGATCATGTAGGACTAGTTGACCCACCGAATTAAATAACTTAAAGTAAACATTATCAATATTATTTAAAGTACATGAAACATTCACAATTGATTTAGCTGGATTAGGATATATATTTACACCCATTACAAATTCTTCAGTTAAAGATATATCATCACATGCATCTCCCAAACCATCTTCATCAAAATCTTCTTGATTAGGATTAAATGTTTCAGGACAATTATCTACATCACCACATATACCATCTTGATCAATATCATTAAATGGGTCATTCGGGCAAGTATCTTCCGAATCACAAATACCATCATCATCTGCATCTCCATCTAAAACAACACCTGTTCCATCTACTTCACCTGAACAATAATCACAATCTAGTAGTGTATATATACAAGTATTATTATCAACATTTGCTTCAATATCATAGTTACAAGCATCTATGTCAACACAACCTTCTACAATTAACGTTAAACATGAATTATCATCTACATTAGCTAGCGGATTGTATTCTAAATACATTGGGTCTGTACAACCTTCTACAATTAACGTTAAACATGAATTATCATCTACATTAGCTAGCGGATTGTATTCTA
>PBGD01000016.1 GCA_002718895.1 Flavobacteriales bacterium | reverse complement strand
GCATGGATATCAATGAATGGACAATTTATTGGTTGTTTTGAAATTCCGTGTAAAGTTCCAATATTAAATGAAGGCCAAAAAACTTTTTACATTTCTCCCGGTATCAAGAGTAGTGGTCAAATATCAACAAGAATAATTTATCCATATTACGAAAAAGATACGATAGAAATTAACCTTCAAAAAAATAATTCAATCATAATTGAACCTAAAACTTATTATAAAAACAATCTTGCCAATCCTCAATTTAATGCGCAAGGAGGATTTGAAAATAGTGGTGGGGGAACTATGTTTGAGATACCTGAAACAGTAAGTAGTAATTTAAATGCAATATCACAAAATGAGGTTGTATTTCAAGGTCAAAATAGTGCAGCGATATTTCTTGATAGTGTAAATAATTATTTTAAAATTCGAAACAATACCTATCTAGATTTAAAACCTGGAACATTTTTAGAATTAAATTTTAAATCTAGTACTAATTTTAATATTGGACTATCAATATTTAACTCAGCAAATTTACCTATTGACACAACAACTATTCAGTTATATCCGTCTGAACAGTGGAAAAAAATATATATAGACTTAAGTAATGAGATAATGATAGGAAATAATTTATCGTCATATAAAATTTTCTTTAGTGGGAATAGCTATCAAACTGATACTATTTATTTAGATAATTTAAAACTGAGCTACCTGCCATGAAAAAAGACCTATACATAAGAATTTTTTTTGACATCCTAACATCAAGCTTATCTTGGATACTTTTTTTTTACTACCGTAAAATTTATATTGAAATTGTACCTTTTGAATTATCAAAAACACTTATAATTGGAACGTTTGCTGCAACTACTCTATGGTTAACAATTTATTACTTCTATGGAAATTATGTTGATATTAGACGAATTTCTAGACTCAACGAATTTTCGAGGACTATTATTCAGACATTAATCGGCACTTTATTCATTTTTTTTGTTTTCATAATTGATGATATAGAAAATTATCGCAGCTATAAGTATTATTATGATGCAATTTTATCCATTTTTATTATTCATTTTAGTTTAACATTTTCCATAAGATTAATGCTTGCCAACTCAATGGTCAACAAAATCAAAACAAAAGAATATGGCTTCAACACTATTATTATAGGAAATATTAAAAAAGTAAATCAAATAAATAAAAAATTACAAAACACTAGCAACATAGTTTTAGGATATCTTTCCAATGACAATATCACTAAAGAAATAAATATTCAAAAACTAGGAAACTTAGATGACTTAGCGAAAGTTTTACAAAAAAATAAATTTGAAGAGGCTATAATTGCTTTTAACAAGAAAGAATTAAAAGAAAATTATTTTATCATCAATGAATTATTATACAATGATATTATTGTTAAAACACCAGCTAAAACAACAGATATTCTAAGTGGGAAAGTAAAAATGCTATCTCTTTTTGATGCTACTTTTATAGAAATGAAACCCATAAAAATGGGACTCTTTCAAATTTTTTTAAAAAGATGTTTTGACTTAATATTATCAATATTTGCATTAATTATTTTATCCCCAATTTTACTCACCACTTCCTTATTAGTTAAACTATCTTCTCCAGGTCCTGTTTTTTACCTACAAGAGAGACTAGGAATCAACAAAAAAACTTTTAAAATAATTAAGTTTAGATCAATGTATGTGAATGCTGAGAAAAAAACTCCATTGTTATCTAGTAATAATGATAAAAGAATTACAAAATGGGGTAAAATAATGAGGAAATTTAGAATCGACGAACTTCCTCAATTCTATAATGTTCTTATTGGAGAAATGTCAATAGTTGGACCTAGACCTGAAAGAGATTTTTTTGCTAAACAAATTTTAAAACAAGCCTCACACTATAAACTTATATATAAAGTTAGGCCTGGTATAACATCCTGGGGCATGGTTAAGTATGGATATGCAGAAAATGTGAAAGAAATGGTTAAAAGGTTAAATTATGATATAATTTACTTAGAAAATTTATCACTATATAGTGATTTTAAAGTTTTAGTATTGACTATATTTATAATCCTACAAGGTAGAGGAAAGTAACTTAAATTGAGCTAAGTCATTCAAATTTAAAAAAAAGAAAATATGAAAGAAATATGTGTAATTGGTGCAGGAACAATGGGCAATGGTATTGCTCACTGTTTTGCACAGAATAAACTTAATGTAATCCTAATTGATTCTTCAATTGAAAATCTTGAAAAAGCTAAAGAAAATATTAATACAAATCTTGATAGAATGATCAAAAAAGGGATCATCAGTACAAATGAAAAAATAAATACTTTAAATAGAATTTCATTTAAAAACAGCCTTGACAATGCAATCAAAAATGTGGACTTAGTTATTGAAGCAGTAACCGAATCTATACAGATTAAAAGGGAAATCTTTAGTAAAGTTGATAAAATATGTAATTCTGAGACAATTTTTGCTACAAATACTTCGTCCATATCTATCAAAGAAATTAGTAAATCTACATCAAGATCCGAAAAATTTATAGGTATGCATTTCATGAATCCTGTTCCATTAATGAAATTAGTAGAAGTAATTCAAAGTCCATTAACTAATAAAAATACCACTAATCAAATCATTGAATTATCGAAACAATTAAACAAAATACCTGTCCTAGTAAATGACGCACCAGGATTCGTTGCTAATAGGATTTTATTACCAATGATTAATGAATCAATCCTAACTCTTGAAGAAGAGGTTTCAGGTGTTAAAGAAATTGACACTGTCATGATTCTTGGCATGTCTCACCCAATGGGACCACTTCAATTAGCTGACTTTATTGGATTAGATGTTTGCTTGTCAATTTTAGAAGTGCTATACACTGGATTTCAAAATGCTAAATACAAACCAAGCAACCTGTTAATTGAGATGGTGAAAAATGGTGAATTAGGAGTAAAAACAAAAAAAGGATTTTATAATTATAATAATGGTATAAAAAACAAAACAGTAGCAGAAAGATTTAATTAATCATTTGTTTTTATCACAAATTGATTCTATTAATTGATCCTCCGCATTATTCGCAGCATCAAAACCAATTTTAAGATCTCCATCATATAATTTTGATAAATTATTCCACATAAATGCATTAAAACCTCCTCTATATTTTTTAATTAAATCATAAACAGTAACATTTAATTCTCTAAAAACAAGTTTACAAAGAATAACACCTTCTTTTCTGGATAAGGAAGAAATTTCAGCATAAAAAATTGATGTGAGTTCTCTTTGCTTTTTCCTAAGATATTTTCGTGTAATTCGTCTTTTTTTATGTAAAAGAATTTCAGAATCAACTTCTTTAACTAATAAAATAATTGAATCAACATACGGGGACACTTTAAGAACCCGCTTCTTAAGCAGCATATGTTCCTCATAAGACAGATAAGGTTTTAGAACAATTTCATCTAATAGTTCTGTTTTTTGATTTATATTAGTATTGTTTTCCTGTGATTTTAAAACAGATAATAAAAGAAAAAACCATAAAAAAATATATCTACTTAATTTAAGTGTTATCATAGTAAGCAATATATAAAATTATCATCATGTACAGACAAATAATTGAAAAGCATAAATTAATTTTTCTAGATGAAGAACATCATACATATTCGCTTTTAAACTCTGATATTCAATTCATTAGTGTTACAGAATTCATTGGAACTTTTTTTGATAATTTTAATGAAGAAGAGGTAGCTAAAAAACTGATTAAAACTAAAAAATATAGTAATAAAACTGTAGAGGAAATTTTAAATGAGTGGAAATCACGTAGAGACCGTGGAACAATTGTACATAAACAAATTGAAGACTTCCTACTCAACAATAAACATTCTGATCTACTTATGGAATTAGACTTAAAAGCTCAAAAAGGAATCGATTTTTTAAAAACAAAATGCATTAAACATCAGAATCATTTATTTCCTGAAGTTCGCGTATGTTCAGAAAAATTAAAGCTAGCAGGGACAATAGATCTATTAATTTACAATCAAAAAAATAAAAAGTTTTCAATAATTGATTGGAAAACTAATTTAGAAATTAAAAAAAATGGATTTAAAAAAGGAATAACACACCCATTATTATCAATTGATGATTGTAGTTTCAACAAATATAGTCTTCAACTATCCATATATAAGGAAATTCTAGAAAAAGAATTCAATATAGAAGTAGCGGGCACATATATTATTCACCTAAAAGAAAATGCATATGAATTAATGAAATGCGAAATAAATCAATTATTAGTCTTAGAAATGTTGGAGAGTAGAGAAAAATTAATTTAAATTTCACACATGGCTAATCAAAATCAAGAAAAATCAGTATTTATTAATCAATTAACCAATGACATAGAGTCATTAGAAAAGTTAATTTTAAATAAAAATCTAGAATGTTTTGACCGAATAGGAGCAGAACAAGAATTCTGCTTAATTGATGATAACTTCAGACCAAATGCAATAAATGATAAAATTGTTGAAAAAATTAAAAAACATGGATTTGTAACAGAGATAGCTAAATTTAACATGGAATTAAATATTGACCCCATTAATCTTAGCAAAAATGCTCTCAGAGAAATGGAGAATGTATTGATTTCAAAAATGGATATCGCAAAAAAAATTGCAAAAAAAAATGATTCTGATATTATAATGACTGGCATTTTACCTACAGTTAGAAAACACGACCTAAGACTTAACAATATCTCGAATAACCAAAGATACTTTGACTTGTGTGATGCAATTAGTAAATCCAGAGGCAATAAATATAAAATTAGAATTTCCGGATTAGACGAATTAATTTTTCAACATGATTCTCCATTAATTGAAGGTTGTAACACCGGATTTCAATTTCATCTACAAATTGATCCTAAAGCATTTGCGAGAATATATAATTTTGCTCAATTAATTGCTGCTCCAGTTTTAGCTACAAGTGTAAATTCGCCAATACTATTTGGTAAAAGATTATGGCAAGAAACTAGAATTGCTGTGTTTCAACAAGCAACCGACACAAGAATTATAGGCAATTATCATTTAGAGAGCTTACCTAGAGTAACATTCGGCAATAAATGGCTAGACAAATCTTTAATAGAAATTTTTAAAGAAGACATTACTAGATATAAAATCCTTCTTAAATCCTTAAATCAAAAAATCAATATTAAACAAAATCTAAAAATTCCTAGACTAGATGCATTATCATTACACAACTCCACAGTATACAGATGGAATCGACCTTGCTACGGAATTTACAAAGGCAAACCAAGTGTAAGAATAGAAAATAGAATGCTACCATCAGGACCTAGCATAGTAGACGAAGTTGCAAACTCTAGCTTTTGGCTTGGATTGTTATTTTTTTATAAAAACAGTGACATAGAAAAATTAAATGATGCCATTACTTTTGATGATGCTAGAATCAATTTTTACGCTGCCGCACAGCAAGGACTAGATGCCACATTTAGATGGCTTGATGGCAAAAGAATTGATGCAAGAAAATTAATTCTAAATGAATTAATTCCTAAAGCAGCAATTGGCTTATCTAGTATTAATATCAATCCTAAAGACATCGAAAAGTATTTGAATATCATAAAAGAAAGAACTAAAAATAGACAAAATGGATCTAGATGGATTATTAACGCATATGATTCTCTTATAAAGAAATTCTCAAAGCAAAATGCACTAACAACAATTACTTCAGAAATTATTCAAAATCAGGAACACAACATTCCTGTTCACAAATGGAATAAACCTAACACTAGTGTTGTAATCAATAATCCATCAAAATTACTTGTGGAAGAATGTATGGATAGGGATATAAATTCAATAAATGAAGAAGATATATTTGAATTAGCATATCAAATTAATCTGTGGACAAAGAAAGATTATATGGTGGTTGTTAACCAAAAAGGTCATATTACTGGTGTTTTAACTAGAAAAATACTAAATAACAACTCATATATTAAAAGAAGAAGGATTCTAATTATTAAAAGTGTTATGCAGAAGAATCCAAAAACAATTTCGCCTAATCATACAATTGAAAAGACATTGGGTTATATGAAAAAATATAATGTCAATATTTTACCAGTAGTAGAAAATAAACTATTCATTGGAATGATTCATAGAAACAACTTAATACACTATGAAAAAAATACTGATGAAAAATTAATCAAAAAAGAGACATCTGAAAACTACGAGAGAGTTATAGGCAATTATCATAGTAATAATAAAAAAACCTTGATATTTATCACAGGAATTCATGGAAATGAGAACTCAGGATTAAAAGCCTTAGAAAATTTTTTTAATATAATTCAAACATCTAGCATCAAAATTGAAGGAAGTGTAATTGGTTTAATTGGAAACCTAGCAGCAGTGAAGAAAAAAAGTAGATATCTTGACGAAGATATGAATAGGGTTTGGAAAGAAAAACAATCTAAATCCAAAACAAAAAGCTCTGAGCAAAATGAAATGCATATTCTCAAAAAAGAAATTGAAAAAATAATTATTAACAAAAACAAAAAAAATATTTGTATTATTGATTTGCATAACACATCCTCACCAAATGGTGTGTTTGCAATTGCAAATAATCAACAAGAAGTAAATTTAGCTGCTAAAATTGGCATACCAGTTATAACAAATTTATTTACAAAAGTTCAGGGCTCTCTTTCATCATATTATAGCAAAAAAGATATAATGAGCATTGTTTTTGAAGGTGGTGCTATAGGAGATCCTGCTTCAATAAAAAATCATGAAGCTGGAATTTGGAAAATTTTACTTGAGCAAAAAATGATAAAACTTAATTCAGTGCCAAAAAAAATAAGTAATAATCTGAAAATTATGCAAGATTTTTCTATTAAAAAAGGAGGTTTATTTCAGGTGAAATACATTCATAAAATAAATAAAAAAGACGATTTTTTCATGATCCCGAATATGAAAAATTTTGATAAAATCAAAAAACATGATATTATTGGTCATGATAGAAAAGGAGAAGTCAAAGCCCCAATTTCTGGATATTTACTTATGCCATTATACCAAGAAAAAGGCAAAGAAGGTTTTTATATAGTTGGGGAATGAAAAAAAAAAAATTTCTATTATTACAAGCAAGAAAAGAAAAAGACCCAATGATTTTACATGAGAAGCTTTGTTTCCAAAAACAACTTAAATATCAATTTAACCAACTTGACTCATTAGACTTAATTAGGGATGAAATTCAAATAGAAAAATTGGAAAGATATGATGCATTTATAATTGGTGGAAGTGGAGATTTTTCAGTTGCTACAGGAGGACCGTGGTTTAAAAAAGTATGTAAAATAGTGAAATACTTATATAATAATAATAAGGTGACTTTTGCTTCTTGTTGGGGATTTCAATTAATGGCAAAAGCTATGGGTGGAGAAGTTAAAAATAATATAAATCAAGCAGAACTTGGCACCACTAAACTTTGGTTAACAAAACAAGGAGAAGTAGATAAAATATTCAAAAATTTACCTTTATTTTTTTTTTGCACAGATGGGGCATGAAGATATTGTTACAAAACTACCAGAAGACGCAATTTTATTAGCATCTTCCAAAAAAGTTAAAAATCAGGCATTTCGTTTTATGAACAAACCAATTTATTGCACACAGTTCCATCCAGAATTAACAAAAGCAGACCTAAAAAAAAGAATGCAAACTTATCCTCAATATGTTCATAAGATTTTAGGAATATCTCAAAAAGAGTTTTTAGAAAATCGATGTTTCAACACGAAACATACTACAAAACTAATATCTTTATTTTTTCAAGAATATTTAAACAATATTAATTAAATCAATGAGTCTAGAGCAGTATCCAGACTCATTATCATACCAACCAACAATTTTAATCATATTATTGGCAGAATATGTTAACTCTGAATCATAAACACATGAAAATGAACTTGCTTTGACATCAATAGACACAATTGGATCAGTATTATATTTTAATACGTTATAAGTTTGCTTAGCAGAATAATCTTTAAATAAGCTATTCACATCTGAAATACTTATTTTATTATTTACAAAACAAGTAATGTCAATTAAAGAACAATTAGATACAGGAACTCTTATTCCACAACCACCTAAATCAAGATGAGGAAAAATATTAGTAAGCGCTTTTGCTGCGCCTGTAGTAGTTGGTATTATTGAATTAGTCGCTGATCTAGCACGTCTTAAATCAGCATGAATACCATCATGAAGATTTTGATCTGATGTATATGAATGAACAGTAGTAACATAAGCACTTTTTAATTTCAACTCATCGTCTAAAACTTTAATCATTGGAGCCGCGCAATTTGTTGTACAAGATGCATTAGATATTATATCATGTTTTTTTTGCAAGATATTATCATTAACTCCTAATACAACCATTGGTATATCCTTAGATGAAGGTGGACAACAAAGAATTACTTTTTTAGCTCCTAATTCAATATGACAACTTAACTCTTTTTTAGTTTTATACTTACCCGTACATTCAAATAAAATATCTATATCATAATCTTTCCATGATAAATTTTCTAAATCTTTAATATTTAACACAGATATCTTGTTTTGATTAATGAATAAAGATTCATCTGAATGATTAACATTGCCAATAAAATGACCATGAATAGTATCGTATTTTAAAAGATGCGCTAGAATTTTTGGAGTTGCCAAATCATTTATCACTACAAGTTCATAGTTTGAGTCTTTAGATATCATTCTACATAAAAGACGACCAATCCTTCCAAAACCATTAATCGCAATTCTTTTCATCTCCTAAAACAAATGTTTTTCAGCATGATAAGAAGATCTAACTAAAGGACCTGATTCTACATATTTAAATCCAAGTTTCAAACCAATTTCTTTGTATTTATTAAATTCTTCAGGTTTTACAAATCTTTTCACAGGAATATGTTTTTTGGTAGGTTGCAGATATTGACCTAAAGTCACTATATCAATTCCGACCTTACGCATATCATGTAAACATGAAATAACCTCATCCTCTTTTTCTCCTAAACCTAACATAATGCCAGACTTTGTTCTTTTAACACCCATCTCTTTTAAAAGTCTTAAAACTTCTAAACTTCTATCATATTTTGCTTGAATTCTTACGTTAGCAGTTAATCTTCTAACAGTTTCAAGGTTGTGAGAAACAATTTCTGGATTAACATTAGCTATTTTTTCTACACTAGTATGTAAACCTTTAAAGTCAGGTATTAAGGTCTCTAATGTGGTCTTCGGAGATAATCTCCTAACTGCTTGAATTGTTTGAACCCAAATATTTGCACCTCCATCTTCTAAATCGTCTCTGTCTACCGAAGTAATAAAACAATGTTTTATGTCCATTAATTTAACTGATTGAGCAACGCGTTCAGGTTCAGACCAATCAATTGAAGAGGGTCGGCCTGTAGCTACTGCACAGAAGCCACATGATCGGGTACACACATTACCTAAGATCATAAATGTTGCAGTACCAGCACCCCAACACTCTCCCATATTAGGACAATTACCACTTTCACAAATTGTGTGTAATTTGTGTTTATCTACTATTTTTCTAAGGTCAGTAAATTTTTTTCCAGATGGCAACTTTACTCTCAGCCAACTTGGTTTTTTATTTTTTCTTAATAAATTATCTTTTGCTTTAGGTGATTGAATAGAAGATAAGTCAACTTTTACCCAATCTTTTTTTGATATCATTTCCTTATTAAGACTCATAATTAATTAACAATAATTATGTGAATTAATAAGATGAATCAGTGGGAGTTACTTGTTTATATTGATTTGGAAACTCATGCTGTACTAGTCCTGGGCAAGGGTCATTATGAGATATCGTATAACACGAACTAAAAATAGAAACAATAAAAATTATAAAAGTAAAATAGTGTAATCTAACCATAATATAACAAATGTTGATTTGTCAAATGTAATAATTTTACTATAAAGATATTCATTATATTTAAATAATAATTTGTTTAAAATATAAAACATGAACAAACAATTAAATGTTTATGGAATTCAACCTGTAATTGAATTAATTGATTCAGAAAAACAAATTGATACAATTTATCTACAAAAAGACATTAATACTTCATGGTCTACAAAAATTAAATTTTTGGCAAGAGAACAGAATTTAAATTTAAAATTAGTTCCAAAATATAAATTAAATAGAATTACTAAAAAAAACCATCAAGGTATCGTTGCAACAACGTCTAGCATTACATTTCAAAATTTTGAAAATTTACTCTCAATCATTTTTTCACAAGGAAAATTTCCGATTTTTTTACTTTTAGATAGAGTAACTGATGTTAGAAATTTTGGCTCAATTTGTAGAAGCGCAGAATCTTTTGGTGTAGATGGAATAATTATTCCGGAAAAAAATTCTGCACAAATTAATGAAATTGCTATGAAAACATCTGCAGGGGCATTGTCTAATTTAAATATATGTAGAGAAAAAAATCTAATTAAAACTGTCAAAACAGCAAAAAAATATGGACTAACTATTATTGCATGCTCTGAAAAAAGTCACAAAAATATTTGTGAACTTAACTTAACAAAGCCTCAAATAATCATTATTGGATCAGAAGAAAATGGAATATCACAACCACTTCTCAAGTTAGCACACGAACAAGGAAAAATACCGACTAAAGGAAAAACAAACTCTCTCAACGCATCTGTTGCAGCTGGAATAATTTTATTTGAACATAATAGACAAGTATGCAGTTAGTTTGAAAATTTTTTCAACAAAATATCTGTTGTTGTAGAACCCGGACGTTCTATAGGCATCCCTAGAGCACGGCTCCAAATCAGTTGAGACATTATGCCTAACGAGCGAGACACACCAAATAAAACTGTAAAAAAATCATATTCTCGCATACCATATTTTAACAATAAAATACCGGAATGAGCATCTACATTAGGCCATGGATTTTTCACTTTACCAGTTGCCTCTAAAATGGGAGGTACCACTTCAAAAACTCTACTAACAAGAAGGAAAAGTTCATCGTCTGGCAAATACTTTAAAGCAAATTCTCTTTGTGCAGTATATCTAGGATCAGTTTTTCTAAGTACAGCATGACCAAAACCAGGTATAACCTTTCCTGAATCTAATGTATTTTGAACATATTCTGCAATTTTTTCCCGCTCAGGTAATCCTCCACCTAATTCTTTTTGCATTTGCAATAACCATTTAACTACTTCTTGGTTTGCTAAACCATGTAATGGACCAGCCAAACCATTCATGCCGGCAGAAAAAGATAAATATGCATCACTAAGTGCAGATCCAACTAAATGTGATGTGTGAGCTGAAACATTACCTCCTTCATGATCCGAGTGAATAGTCATATATAACCTAATTAAATCTTTAAATTCACTATTAGAAAAACCTAACATATGAGCAAAATTTTCAGACCAATCAACATTTTTTAGTGGCTTGATATAATCTTCATTGTGATAATTCCTTCTATATATATATGACGCAATATATGGTAGTTTTGCGATTAAATTCAATGCATCTTCAAAAGTAGAATCCCAATAATCCTTCTTTCCAATACCTTTTTGATATGCTTTTGAAAATTCACTATTGTTACGTAAACTTAAAATTGCAATTGAAAACTGAGTCATAGGGTGCATTTCCTTAGGCAAATTATTAATGACACTATAAACATAATCTGGTACTGATGATCTTGCTTCCAGCTCTTTACTTATCAAAGCAACATCTTTTTCATTAGGGAGCTCACCTATTAACATCAGATAAAACATGCCCTCAGGTAAAGGTTGATTGGAATTATTGGCCCTAGGTAGAAGGTCTTGGATTTCGGGTATAGAATAACCTCTAAATCTAATTCCTTCATTAGGATCTAACTTAGAAGTTTCTGTTACCATACTAAGCATCCCTCTCATTCCAGAAAATATTTGACGTAAACTTATTTCTCCAATAATTTTATCACCATAATCATGAACAAGATTTGAAACACGTGATCTTGAATCATGAATTTTATCCTCAAATTTTTGTTTTAAATTTTTCATAAGTATTAATTTAAATAAATAAAGAAAAATAACTTGCTTCAGAGCCTAATTCTTCTTCAATTCTTAAAAGCTGATTGTACTTTGCTACCCTATCTGATCTACATAAGGATCCGGTTTTAATTTGTCCAGCCGAAACACCAACAGATAAGTCTGCAATTGTAACATCTTCTGTTTCTCCTGATCTATGGCTAATAATTGTTTTATAATTATTTTCTTTGGCTAACTTAATCGTATCCATAGTCTCTGTTAAGGTACCTATTTGATTTAACTTAATTAATATAGCATTAGCAATATTATTATTTAAGCCATGTAGTAATCTTTTCTTATTAGTTACAAATAGATCATCTCCAACTAACTGGATTTTTGAACCAATTTTTTTTGTTAATTGTGACCAACCTTGCCAATCATCCTCATCAAGTGCATCTTCAATTGAAATAATTGGATATTTACTAACTAAATCAGTCCAAAAATCTACCATCTCAGAAGAAGATAATTGTTGTTTCTGTCCCCCATTTAAAGATATTGAGTATAAATTATTTTTTTTGTTGTAAAATTCTGATGCAGCAGCATCAAGAGATAAACATACATCTTTGCCCACAACATAACCTGCCTTTTCAATAGATATAAGAATTAATTCAATAGCTTCTTCATGGGAATTTAAAGAAGGTGCAAATCCACCTTCATCACCTACATTAGTTGATAAATTCTTAGATTTTAAAACATCATAAAGAGCATGAAAAACTTCAACACCTATCTGAATTGAAGATGAAAATGTCTTAGCAGAGACAGGCATAATCATAAATTCTTGAATATCTATTTGATTATGTGCATGAACACCACCATTAAGTATATTCATCATAGGAATTGGCAAAGTTACTTTTTGATCATGTGATAAATAATTATATAATCCTTTTTTTTGAGTATAAGCAGCTGCCTTGGCAACAGCTAAGGAAATAGGAAGAATTGCATTTGCACCAATTTTTGACTTATTTTCAGTACCATCAATTTCAAGCATTAATTTATCAATTTTTTCTTGATCAAAAATAGACAAACCAATTAATTCAGGTTTTAATATTTTATTAATATTATTAATAGCATTTAATACACTTTTCCCATTAAAAGCTTTATCATTATCTCTAATCTCATGTGCTTCATAAATCCCCGTAGATGCTCCAGAAGGAGCAGTAGCTCTTCCTAATAAACCAGAAGATGTTAACACATCCACCTCAACTGTTGGATTACCTCTAGAGTCAATTATTTGACGTGCCTTAATGTTTTTGATTTTAGACATATTAGTTATCTATATAAGAAGACATGTTACTAATAAAATCATCAAATAAATATCTGGAATCATGTGGGCCTGGAGAAGATTCTGGATGATATTGAACGGAAAAGCATGGTCTATCTAAATATCTAATTCCTTCAATTGAGTTGTCATTTAAATTTCTGTGAGTTATTACAATTGATTGATTTTTTACCATGCTATTTTCATCTATTGAAAACCCATGATTTTGAGATGTTACTTCTGATTTATTTGTTTTTAAATTAATTACAGGATGGTTTATCCCGCGATGACCTGTATGCATTTTATAAGTCTTTAGACCGCCTGCTAATGCAATAAGCTGATGACCCAAGCAAATTCCAAATACAGGAATTCCTAAATTTATAATTTCTATTGTTTTACTAATTGAATCTCTCATTACCGAGGGATCTCCAGGTCCATTGGATAAAAAAACACCTGTTGGATTAAATTCTTTAATTTCTTCAATTGAGGCATTCATTGGAAATATTTTTAAATAAACATTTCTAGATGTTAAACATTTTAAAATATTTTTTTTGACTCCAAAATCAATCACCGCAACTCTATACTTAGAATCTTTTTCACCTAAATAATAACTTGTCTTTGTTGAAACAAATGAGGATAATTCTAATCCTTCCATAGATGGAACCTTAGAAAGTTTGTCCTTCAAAAATTTCACATCTAGTGTTTCAGTAGATATAATTGCATTCATAGCACCCTTATCTCTTATGTGCTTTACTAAAGCCCTTGTATCTACATCCCAAATACAAACAATCTGATTAGACTTAAAATAATCAATTAAATTTCCATGCGATGCGTATCGAGAATTATGTGAATTAAAATCTTTACAAACCAAACCTGAAATCTTAACTGATTCAGACTCTGTTTCTAAATTAGAAAATCCATAATTTCCAATATGTGCATTTGTTGTTACCATAATTTGACCATAATAAGAAGGATCGGTAAAAACTTCTTGATAACCAGTCATTCCAGTATTAAAACAAATTTCACCTACAGAAACGCCAGTGAATCCAGCCCCTCTTCCAAAAAGCGTAGTTCCATCTTCTAATAGTAAAACTGCATCATCTTTCACAGTAAAAAATATAATTTTAAATCAACAAATAATCTATATTACAAATAGATTTATTTATCTTCTTCTTTATTTGTATTATCAATTGAAGGTTTAATATCATCATCTTCCGACACACTTAAGTTTTTATCATTTTTCTCATCAGTAGTTACTTCTTCAATTGAAGAAGATTTCTCCTCAGTTGAAGAAGATTTCTCCTCAGTTGAAGAAGGTTTCTCCTCAGTTGAAGAAGATTTCTCCTCAGTTGAAGAAGGCTTCTCCTCAGTTGAAGAAGGCTTCTCCTCAGTTGAAGAAGGCTTCTCCTCAGTTGAAGAAGGCTTCTCCTCAGTTGAAGAAGGTTTCTCCTCAGTTGAAGAAGGTTT
>PBGD01000015.1 GCA_002718895.1 Flavobacteriales bacterium | reverse complement strand
GCAGTTTCAGCAACTGCAAATTTTGGATATGGGATATTATTCTTTTCAAGCAATTCTGAAAATCTACCTCTATCTTCTGCGACATCCAATGCATGATATGAAGTCCCCATAATCTTAATACCATAACGCTCAAGTTTCTCAGCTAATTTAAGGGCAGTTTGCCCTCCTAACTGAACAATTACACCTTCTGGTTTCTCATGACAAATAATATCATAAATATGTTCCCAAAAAACAGGTTCAAAATATAATTTATTGGCAGTATCAAAATCTGTAGAAACTGTTTCAGGGTTACAATTTATCATGATTGTTTCATACCCTGCTTCTCTAGCAGCAAGAACTCCATGCACACAACAATAATCAAATTCTATTCCTTGACCTATTCTATTTGGTCCAGAACCTAATACTATGACTTTTTTATTTTTAGTAACTAAACTTTCATTTTCAGCAAAACTAGAGCCATCTGGGTAAGTTATTTTTCTTTCAAAAGTAGAGTAATAATAAGGAGTTTCAGCATGAAATTCTGCAGCACAAGTATCAACTATCTTGTAGATTCTTTTAATGTCATATTTATGTCGTAATTTAAACACTTGACTTTCCAATCCACCTAATAAATGAGCAATTTGTCTATCAGCAAATCCTTTCATTTTTGCTAATAATAATAAATCTTCAGAAATAGTATCAATAGAATAATTAGCAATTTTGTTTTCAATACTTATTAACTCATCGATTTGTCTTAAAAACCAATCATCAATTCCTGTAATCTTTTTAATTCTTTTAACTGGAATACCTATTTTTAATGCATCATAAATTCTAAAAACTCTATCCCATGAAGGTTGTTTAAGAGAATTTAAAATATCATCTTGGTTTGTCCAGGTCTTTCCGTCAGCACCAAGTCCATTTCTTTTGATTTCTAATGATTGACAAGCTTTTTGTAATGCCTCTTGAAAAGATCTACCAATAGCCATAACTTCTCCAACAGACTTCATTTGAAGACCTAATAGACTATCACAACCTTTAAACTTATCAAAGTTCCATCTTGGTATTTTAACAATCACATAATCTAGTGTAGGTTCAAAACATGCTGATGTAGTTTTAGTAATTTGATTTTTCAATTCATCTAAGGTATATCCAATCGCTAATTTGGCTGCAATTTTTGCAATTGGATAACCAGTGGCTTTTGAAGCAAGTGCTGACGATCTAGATACTCTTGGGTTTATTTCTATAGCTACAATTTCTTCCTTTTCATCTGGGCTAACAGCAAATTGAACGTTGCAACCACCTGCAAAGTCTCCTATTGAGCGCATCATTTTAATAGCATAATTTCTCATCTTTTGATAACAAGTATCAGATAATGTCATAGCAGGAGCAACTGTTATTGAATCTCCCGTATGTATACCCATAGGATCCATATTTTCAATAGAGCAAATAATAATTACGTTATCATTATCATCTCTAAGAAGTTCAAGTTCATATTCCTTCCAACCTAACAATGCTTTGTCAATTAACACTTCATGAATTGGCGATGCGTGCAAACCTTTATTTAAAGCAGTCTCAAAATCTTCTTTATGAAAAACAAAAGTTGCACCAGTACCACCTAAAGTAAAAGAGGGGCGTATAACGAGAGGGAAACCAAATTCTTGAGCAATTGATTTACCTTCTAAAAAAGAGGTAGCAATTTTAGCTGGAGCAACTGAAATGTCAATTTTATTCATTAGCTTCCTAAACTCTTCTCTATTTTCAGTTATATTAATAGCACTTATGTCAACACCAATAATACTTACATTATATTTTTTCCAAATACCTCTCTCATCAGCTTCAATACATAAATTTAGTGCAGTTTGTCCTCCCATTGTTGGTAACACTGCGTCTATATGTCTTTCATTTAATATTTTTTCTATAGATTCACATTCCAATGGTAATAAATAAATATTATCGGCGACTAAAGGATCTGTCATAATCGTAGCAGGATTTGAGTTGATTAATGTAACTTCTATTCCCTCTTCTCTTAATGATCTTGATGCCTGTGATCCGGAGTAATCAAATTCACATGCTTGGCCTATAACTATAGGTCCGCTTCCAATAATAAGTACGGATTTAAAAGAGTTGTTTTTTGGCATTTAATTAAAAATAAAAAAAAATTATAAAAAAAGGTGTCAACATAACACCTTCTAATATATTAAAACATAATGTTTAAACATAGTTTATTTTTTAAACATTTGATCTGAAACAGATAAGGACTTACGACCTTTTGCTCTTCTTCTGGAAAGAATTTTTCTACCATCCGGTGTAGACATTCTCTCTCTAAAACCATGTTTATTTCTTCTTTTTCTATTAGACGGTTGATAAGTTCTTTTCATTTTAATCAATGTTTGGTCAGCAAATATAATATTATTTTTATATTGATATATTAAAATTTTCGCTAATTATTAATCCTTAAAAATTTAGTTTGGTAAATAAAAAAAACAAATTCCAATTAATAAAGTATATTCTTCCTTACAAATGGACATTTATAATAGGACTTTTTTTTCTTTTTTTATCTAGCGTAACTTCATTACTGTTTCCTTGGCTTGTTGGTCAATTAGTTGATCAGTCAAGCAACGACATTACTCAAGTTAATAAAATAGGTATTATGTTGTTTGTATTATTTTTATCTCAAGCATTATTTTCGTATTTCAGAATTATTTTATTTATAAAGGTCTCATCAAAAGCCATAGAAAAACTCAGAAATGATACTTTTAGTAATTTAATGATTCTTCCATTACATTTTTTTTCAAAAAGAAGAGTTGGTGAAATTTGTAGTAGAATTACATCAGACATTGAAATACTCAAAAACACATTCACAACAGATTTAGCACAATTTATACGTCAAATTATTATAATAATAGGAGGTGTTTTACTTTTATCATTTACTTCGTGGAAACTCACTATATTTATGATGTGTACACTACCAATGATTATTGTTTTTGCAGTAATATTTGGAAGAAAATTAAGAAAAAAAGCTAAACATATCCAAAATAAATTAGCTGATGCGAATACAATTTTAGAAGAAAGTTTGCAAGCTATTTCTACAATTAAGTCTTTTACTAGTGAGTTTTTCCAAATAAATAAGTACAAAAAAGAAGTTAATTTAACTGCAACTATGTCTATTGAATTAGGTAAATATCGTGCGCTATTTGCTTCTTTTATTATTGTTGGAATTTTTGGCTCAATAGTAGCTGTAATTTGGTATGGAACAATATTAATTCAGGAAGGAAACATGAGTATTGGCGAATTATTTTCTTTTATTTTATATTCAGTTTTTATTTCAGCCAGTATTGGTGGAATTGCAGAATTATATGCATCAATTCAAAAAGCAATTGGTGCAACAGAAGAACTTTTAAAAATAAGAGAAGAAAAAGGTGAGAATTTTGACAATACAAATTTGTTTGACGATGATTTAAGTGTCATTAAATTTAAAAAAATTCAATTTGCATATCCTTCCAGAAAAGAAACATTAGTTCTAAAAAATTTATCTTTTGAAATTAAAGCAGGTGAAAAAATTGCAATTGTTGGTGCCAGTGGTTCAGGCAAAACTACTATTACTAAATTATTACTCAATTTTTATAAATGCAATGAGGGATGTATAGAACTAAATAATTTAAATATTAACAAAATTGGCTTACGTACACTGAGACAAAAGATTGGAATTGTTTCTCAAGACATCATTCTATTTGCAACTACGATAAAAGATAATTTATTAATTGGTAATCCGAATGCAACTGATGCTGAAATAGTAGAAGCTGCAAAAAAAGCTAATGCTCATGATTTTATTATGTCATTTGAATACGGCTACAACACCCTTGTAGGAGAAAGAGGCGTGGAAATTTCTGGAGGTCAAAGACAAAGAATTGCAATCGCAAGAGTAATTTTAAAAAATCCTGACGTTTTAATTTTTGATGAAGCTACATCTGCCTTAGATTCAAAATCTGAAAAAATAATTCAAGATTCAATTTTTGAATTACTCAAAGAAAGAACATCTATTATAATATCTCATAGGATTTCTACTATCAAAAAAGTAGATAAAATACTTGTTTTAGAAGATGGAGCAGTAGTCGAACAGGGATCCCATTCAGAGCTAATTCATCTCAAAGGTACATACCAAAAACTTGCTTCTTTACAATTTGATGAATAAATTGTATCTTTGTTAGATAGCATCTATCCTAAAAAAACAATTCTTTATGAAACACATTTTTACAATCTTCACAGTATTTTTCTTTTATTTAATTAATGCTCAAGTAGATTATGAGACGCAAATTCAACCAATTTTTAATGTAAATTGTATTGGGTGTCATTCTGATGGTGGAGCATACTTCGGGGGACTCGATTTAACTAACTATGACCTGTTAATTCAAGGCGGAAACACAAGCAATGGAGTCATTTCAACAGGTCTATTAGAAGATTATATATCAACAGGTTACATGCCATTATATGGAACAAATTTAACAAATGAAGAAATTGATTTAATAAGTTTATGGATATCCGAGGGGGCTCAACAATCAAATAGTACTTCTGATTGTATTATAAATGATTTCGACTATCAAATTACAGCAATGAATATGACCCTAGCCTTTACCGATGTAAGTATTTTTAATGATGGAGATATTATAGGTATATTTTACACAAATGAAAATGGCGAATTAGCATGTGGTGGATCTACTTTATATCAAAATGGAGATGCGACAATTGCATTGGCTGCTTGGGGAGAAGAAGCTGGTTTTGACAATGGGTTTAACATAAATGAAGATATTTATTTTGCATATCAATCTGGAGATAATATTTATGAGTTAGGGATTGGAGATTACAACCAATCTTTTGATTCACCATTAAATTTTATTGGAAATGGTATGTCAAATATCACACAAGTATTTACTGGTAGTTTGATATGTAGTAATAACAATACTAACTCAGGTTGTACTGATCCAAGTGCATGTAACTATGACTCTTCTATTAATCCAGGTGGTTTTGATGACGGATCATGTATCTATCCGAATGAATGTGACTCTTGTGAAGATGATCTTTCTTGCTTAGGATGCATACTTTCAGATGGAACAATCGTGCCAAATGGTTGGTCAGGACAAGGAGTTTTAGATAACTGGTGCAATTTATGCTCTTGTCAAGATGGTACACTTGGTTGCACTGAGCAAGCATGTGGATGTATTTCGGACATTGATAACGACGGTATCTGTGAAGATGATTGTGGCGATGAAATACCAACAATTTTTACGACTTGTGAATGTGAATTTGATCAGAATCCTAATACATATGCAATATATGAAACTGTTATCGATGAAGAAATCTGTGAAGCATTAGAACAGTGTACGTGTGAATGTGTAAATGGTGTCTACGAAAATGGAGAATGTATACAAGAAGAATGTCCATGTATTAATCCAGCCTGGATAGATCCTTTTGGGATGTGCCCATTTATTTATGATCCAGTAGTTGGTTGTGACGGAATCACATACAATAATGACTGCCTAGCCCAAAATGCAGGTGTAACTAGTTGGACTGATCAATCTGGCAATGTTACTGTCTTAGAATGGAATTGTGACAATACTGAGGGTTGTTACGAAAACGGTGAATTATATTGTATTGGATGTGAGTTATATATTGATGAATGTAATTATTACCAATGTCTTGAGAACAATCAATGGTCTGAAATAATAACACTAAATACTATGGAATGTCAAAATGATGTACTAGGATGTACTGATGAGACAGCCTGTAACTTTATGGAATCTGCTAATATAGATGATGGTTCTTGCATCTATCAAGGAGACCCAGCATGTTCAGACTGCGGCACTCTATTAGAATACAACAACTATGGAGACAATGAATCGTTCTCAGCCACTTACAGTGCGCCCCCAGGATTAATCATTTCAATAAATTTTGCAGGATCTACGGAGTCTTGCTGTGATCACATTTATGTTAACGGTGTAGAATATGACGGAGAATTAGATGGTGTTACAGTTGGTGGAGAAACTTTAGATATAGAATGGATTTCTGACGGAAGTGTGAATTCAAATTCAGGATACGGTTGGTCCGCAGAATTAATTTGTGAAGAACCAATTTATGGATGTACTCAAAGTTATGCTCAAAACTATAATCCTCAAGCAAATATTGATGATAACTCTTGTGAATTAGACTGCGAATATCTTTTAACTGAGCAATCTTATCAAGACCTTAATTATGACAACTCTATATCTAACTACTACTGTTCTTACTATGTAACAAATGGCACATATACAATTGAACAAGCAGAAAGCTATGGGTATAATTGTGACTGTGTAATAATAGGTTGTACTGATCCGGAAGCATTAAATTATGATGAAACTGCATTTGTAGATGATTGTTCATGTATCTATGAAACAAATTGCTCCTCTATAAATGTTACTGGAGGTAGCTACCCTACCGAAGTTTCTTGGAACATAGAAGATGAAAATGGAAATATCGTAGTGTCAGGTAATGCACCATATTGCCAAAGTTTCTGCTTTGAAGATGGTTGCTATACTGTAAACATGATTGACTCATATGGAGATGGATGGAATAACGCTGTATTAAGTATTGATGACTATGACTACACATTTAACACTGGAAATAATGCTATAGCACCTTTTGGATATAATAATGACAATTGTATTGTTGAAGGTTGTACAAATGAATCTGCTGATAATTATGATCCAACAGCTAATTATGAGGATGGATCATGTGAATATAGTTGCGAATATCTACTAACTGAACAATCTTATCAAGATTTAGGATTTGATAATTCTATTTCAAATTATTACTGCGCTTATTATTTTGAACTAGGCTATTATACTATAGATGAAATGATAAATATGGGATATAATTGTGATTGTGTAATAGTAGGATGTACAGATCAGGTTGCTACCAACTATGATGCAAATGCATTTTTAGATGATTGTTCATGTGTCTATGATAATAATTGTCCATCAATATCATTTAACTCAAATGATTCAAGCTTAAGCTGGTCAATAAATAATGCTGAAGGTGAGACAATTATATCATATAACACAAACAATTCAGAAGTTGGTGGATATTGTGGTAATTATTGTTTTGAAGAAGGATGTTATATTATCAATATGTATTCAAACTGGAATAGTGGTTGGGGGGGTAATACATTAAATATTGGAGACAATGCATATACACTTGCTTCAGGAAGTGAAGATATTCAAACATATGCATATAATACAAATGCAGATTGTCAAGTTGGATGTACTGACCCAAATGCATCTAATTTTAATCCAAATGCAATTCTTGATGATGGTTCATGTGTAATTTTTGGATGTACTATCACAAATGCTTGTAACTATAATCCAGATGCAACTGCATTTGATGGAAGCTGTTATTATTGCTATATGGATAATTGCAACTTATATCCCAACGATATATATGATTGTGATGGTTGTTTAATTGGAGAGGATTGTGAAACAAGTTTAGATGAAAACTCAGATTTCTCATGGACCATATTTCCTAACCCTGTTAAAAATCATACAACAATTCATTTATTAAACTATAATGATAATAACTTTATGCTTGAGATCATCAATGCATCTGGGCAAAGAGTGTATAATAAAGAGTTGAATTACCACACTCACGTTATTGAAAAATTATTTTCACCAGGTTATTATATTGTCCAATTAAAATCTGATAATCATTTATTACGAAAAGTACTAATTGTAGAATAATATTGAGTTTGAATAAACTATTTTTTTAGATGTATAATTTTCTTTTCAGAAAAGAAATCTTCTTGAAAAAAATCAGAAATATCAAAAACTTGAATACGATGTTCAAATCCTTTGATTTCGTCACTTAAATCACCGCCTTTTAAACAAATTAATCCATTTTTAAATTTGTGGTTACTTTTAGAAGAAATTAGAACTTGTGTCCATGAATCTAAAATATTTAATCTAGCTACTGCTCTGCAAATAACAAAATCAAATGTATTTGTAATATCTTCAGCTCGATTATGAATTACAGTCACATTATTAAGAGATAGTTTATTGACTATTGATTTAAGAGCATCTGTTTTTTTTCGAATTGAATCAACAAGAGAAAAATGAACTTGAGGAAATTGAATTGCCAATGGAATTCCTGGAAAGCCCCCACCACTCCCTAAATCTAAAATGTGAGAACCTTTATTAAAACTGAAACATTTTGCAATTGCTAAAGAATGTAAAATATGTCTTTCATAAAAGTAAGGAAAGTCTTTTCTAGAAATTAAATTAACTTTTTCGTTCCATTCTGCATATACATCAAACATCAAACATATCTTATCTTTTTGATGTGTTGTTAATTGAAAATACTTTTGTATTATTTGATCCATTGAATTATTATTATTATCAATAATACTGAATTTCTATTATATTTAATAAAAACTAGGTTTATGAAATTTGAAATAACTGCAAAAGATTTAAACTCAAAAGCAAGAACAGGCACAATAATTTTAGAAAGAGGTTCTATTCATACACCCGTTTTTATGCCTGTTGGAACCTTAGGTTCTGTAAGAGGAGTACATCAATCAGAACTAATTAATGATATTAAATCTGAAATCATTTTAGGGAACACATATCATTTATATTTAAGACCCTCTACCGAAATCATTAAACAAGCTAGAGGAATTCATAATTTTATTAATTATAAAAAACCAATCTTAACAGATAGTGGAGGATATCAAGTTTACTCACTTTCTGAAAACAGAAAAATAAATGAACAAGGTGTCAAATTTCAATCTCACATTGATGGCTCAACACATTTTTTTACTCCTGAAAATGTTATAGATATTCAAAGAGACATAGGTGCTGATATAATAATGGCATTTGATGAATGCCCACCATATCCATGCGGATATAGTTATGTTAAAAAATCAATGCAACTAACACATAGATGGTTAGAAAGATGTCAAAAAAGATTTTTAGAAACAAGTAAAAAATACGATTACAATCAGGTTTTATTACCTATTATTCAAGGAGGAACATATAAAGACCTTAGGAAAATTTCAGCAGAAACAATTAATGAATTTAATTTTCCTGCTAATGCAATTGGTGGTTTATCTGTAGGAGAACCTCATGATGAAATGTATGAAATGACAGATGTTGTGACTGATTTAATTGACGTGAATAAACCTCGCTATTTAATGGGAGTAGGAACACCAGCAAATCTTGTAGAAAATATTGCATTAGGTATTGACATGTTTGATTGTGTAATTCCAACAAGAAACGCTAGAAATGGACTCTTATATACACTTGAAGGAACCATAAATATAAAAAATAAAAAATGGGAAAACGATTTCAGCTGCATAGATGAACAAGGTACGTCTAAAGTAGATAAAGAATATAGTAAAGCATACCTTAGACATCTAATGATGTCAAATGAAATTTTAGGAAAACAAATTGCAAGTATCCATAATCTAGCATTCTACATAAATTTGATGAATTTATGCAAAGAAAAAATTAAAGACGGGAGCTTTTACTCATGGAAGAATAATCAGGTGAAAAAATTAGCTAGACGTTTATAAATGAAGAAATTTGATTATTATATAATTAAGCAATTTTTATGGACGTTTGGATTAGCTATGTCCTTAATTTTAGCTATTGCAATTGTATTTGATTTTTCGGAGAAAATAGATAATTTTTTGGAACACAGTGCACCAACAAAATTAATTATCTATGACTATTATATGAATTTTTTAATTCATTACGGTGTAGTATTTAGTGGACTTATCACATTTGTTTCTGTTATTTTCTTTACATCCAGACTAAGTGAAAATAACGAAATTATTGCACTATATAATAATAAAATTAGTCCTTATCGCATACTGTTACCTTATATGTTAGGTGCTTTGATAATATTTATACCAAATATTTATTTTCAAAATAATTTCCTTCCATCTAAAAATGAAGCTAGATTAGATTTTGAAACCAAGTACATCAAAAACAAAGACAAACTCAGAGAAAAAAAAATTCATAAACAAATAGATAAAAGCACTTTTTTATTTATTAATAATTACGACATTAAAAATAAAATTGGTTATAAAATTGATATTCAAAATTTTATTAAAAATCGCATTGAATATAAAATTTCTGGATCTTCTATGCACTGGGAACAAAAGATGAATAAATGGAGAATAAAAAACTTTAAAAAACAAATATTTACTAATGATAAAAAAATTGAGATAATTGAAAAAAAAGACAAGATAATTGATTTGAATGTTTTACCATTAGAAATATTCCAACAAACACGATCAATTAAATCAATGAATTTCAAAGAGCTCAACTCAACTATTGCATTATCTAAAAAAATTGGAAATGAATTATTACCGGTATATCAAATTGAAAATAATGAAAGATTTTCATACCCTTTTTCAATTTTCATTTTTACTTTGTTAGGATTTTTAATTTCAAATAAAAAATCAAGGGGAGGACTTGGCTACAAATTAACAGCTGGTTTGGCAATTTGTTTTCTCTATATATTCATTATGAAATTCAGTACAACTTTTACTATTAATGGTATTATTCCAGCATATGTAACTATCTGGTCTCCCAATATTTTATGTCTGTTAATTTCATTAATATCATTTAAGAAATTAACCTAAATATAACCTTCCCAAATCCAATAATTTTTATAAAATATCTTTTTAGATGGTTTATTATTAAAAAAACCATAAATAGATGAACCTGAACCGGTCATACTAGCAAAATTTGCACCCATGTTATATAATTGGATTTTAATATCTTTTAATTCAGGAAACAGGGAAAAGGCTACTGATTCCAAATCATTGTACAAATTATTTTTCCATTGATTTATATCATCACTTAAAACTAATGATTTATTAGATTTTTTATCAAAACAAAAATTTGAAAATATATCACTAGTTGAAATATTGAAATTAGGCTTAATTATTACTAAATAACATCTAGGCATATTAAATGTTATTGGTTTTACAGAACTCCCATTTCCAGTAACATGACTAAGACAATTATAAATAAAAAAAGGACAGTCACTACCTATCAAGCTAGCATATTTCAATAAGGTTTTTAAGTCTAAATTTAGATCAAAAAACTGATTTAGAGCTATTAACATATGAGAGGCATTAGAAGAACCACCTCCTAAACCAGAACCAATTGGTATATTTTTATGAAGATGTACTTTAATGGAACTTAGACTATGATCTTTAGACAAAAGATTATAAGCCTTTAAAATAAGATCGTCAGAATTATTCTCAAATAAAAAGCCTGAATAAGAAATTAAACATTTTTCATTTATTGATAAATCTTTTTTGATCTCAATAACGTCAGATGTAGGTATGGGTAAAAAAAAAGAATTAATATTATGCAAACCATCCTCTCTTTTTGATATAATTTCTAGACCTAGATTAATTTTTGCATTTGAATAGAATATCATTATTTGAAATAAATTAACTGCTATTATTAATTTTATTAACTAAAATATATATTTTTAATATATATATTTATTTATAATATGGAATATCTAGACTTTGAATCTCCAATTAAAGAATTAAATGAACAATTAGAAAAAACAATTTCTATTGGTAAGGAAACCGAAACTAATGTAAGCGAGCTTAAAAAAACCATCGAATTAAAACTAAAAGAGACAAAAAAAAAAATTTATAAAAACCTTACTCCTTGGCAAATTGTTCAATTATCGAGACACCCAAATAGACCATATACATTAGATTATATAAAGCATTTGACAAATGATTCATTTATTGAAATTCATGGCGACAGAAATTTTAGTGATGATAAAGCAATGGTCGGAGGATGGGGTAAAATACTCAACCAAAGCTATATGATTATTGGTCAACAAAAAGGCAAAAACACTAAAACAAGGCAATATAGAAACTTTGGTATGCCTCAACCCGAAGGATATAGAAAAGCTCTGAGATTAATGAAAATGGCTGAAAAGTTTAACAAACCAATTATTACTCTTATTGACACCCCAGGAGCCTATCCAGGAGTTGGAGCAGAATCTAGAGGTCAAGGAGAAGCAATTGCACGTAATATTTATGAAATGATGAAATTAAAAACGCCAATACTATCATTTATAATAGGTGAAGGAGCTTCAGGTGGTGCATTAGGGATTGCTGCCTCTGACAAAATCTATATGCTTGAGAACACTTGGTATTCAGTAATTTCTCCAGAAAGCTGCTCTTCTATACTTTGGCGAAATTGGGACAATAAAGAAAAGGCTGCAGAGGCTCTTAAACTTACACCAAAAGACATGCTGAAAAACAAACTAATTGATGGTATTATAAAAGAACCATTAGGTGGAGCCCATAATGATCCTCAAAAAATATATAAAAATATTATTGATACACTGCAACACCAATTTTCTCATCTCAATCAACTTAGTCCCGAAAAAAGAATAAAAAATAGAATTCAAAAATTTGAAAAAATGGGAATCTATTCAGAATAGCTTTTAGATTCAAAAAAAATTATATTTGCGATAAATATATAGACTTACACGAATTTTAATTAATAAGAACGTGAGAAAAAGTATTAAAACACCACCACAAGCTCTAGAATTTGAACAATCAGTTCTAGGTGCAATAATGACAGACAAAAATGCCATGGCTGAGGTTGGGGATATGCTAACACCTCATGTTTTTTACAAAGAAGCTCATCAAGAAATATTTAAAACTATTGAAAAACTATTTCAAAATGCAGAACCTATTGATATTTTTACAATAAAAAATCAACTTCAAAAAAATAAAAAACTAGATTTATGTGGTGGCATACATTATCTAGGTGAATTGACTCAAAAAGTAATTTCATCAGCAAATATTGAATACCATTCAAGAATAATTGTACAAAAACATATTCAAAGAGAATTAATTACCACTTGCAGTAATATAATTAATGATGCTTTTGATGAATCAACTGATGCAATTGAACTTTTAGATCAAGTTGAGAGTAAGATATTTGCAATAAGTGAAGGAAATATTAAAAAAAAATATTTGAGTGCTAGTAAATTAATTCAAAACGCAATTAAAGAAATTGAAAGAATTGGTAATTTACCTGAAGGGTTAAGTGGTATTCCGTCTGGATTTGATGAAATTGATAAAATTACAAGTGGTTGGCAAAATTCAGAATTAATTATACTTGCAGCTAGACCTGGTATGGGTAAAACAGCTTTTGTATTATCAATGGCAAGGAATATTTCTGTTGACCATCAAACACCTGTTGCAATTTTTTCACTTGAAATGTCCTCAATTCAATTAATTACTAGATTAATAACTGCTGAAACTGGTCTTAGTCAACAAAAATTAAGATCTGGTGACTTAGATAAATGGGAGTGGGAAGTTTTACATAATAAAATTAAAAAAATTGAACAAGCAGATATTTTTATAGATGACACACCGGCCCTATCAATTTTTGATTTAAGAGCAAAATGTCGACGACTGCAAAGTGAACATGGTATCAAAATTATCATTGTGGATTATTTACAACTTATGACTACTAGAGATCATAAAGGTAATCGTGAGCAGGAAATATCTCACATTTCTAGATCATTGAAAAGTATAGCAAAAGAACTAAATGTACCAGTAATTGCACTCTCTCAATTAAGTAGAGCTGTAGAAAACAGAAGTGATAGACGACCTATTTTATCTGACTTGAGAGAATCAGGAGCCATTGAACAGGATGCCGATATTGTTTCTTTTATCTATAGACCAGAAACATATAATATTACTGAGTGGGATTATCCACCTGCTGGCCCAACAGAGGGGGAAGCTGAATTTATTATTGCTAAACATAGAAATGGACCTACAACAAATAAACGACTTCGATTTGAGTCCAAATTAATTAAATTTTCAAGTTTAAGTGATGATATTTATTCAACTCAATTTAATTCAAAAATAAATAACAATGAAAACACTGATGAAAATCAACCAGATTTTTAATAGCAAATCTATAATCAGTATTTTATTAATATTTCAATCATTTACAATGCTATCGCAAAGCATTGTAATTCCCATGGATGTGGAAAATCAACAAAATCATCTAAAAGCATATGGAATTGCATACTTTTTACTTAAAAATAATTTAGAAGTAGATTGGCTATTAAATTATAGAGGTGGTAGTTTCTTATGTAAGTATTATAAAGAAATTGAGAAAGAATGTATTTATAGAGGGGTTTCTTATGAGATTAAATCAAACATAGAAACAAACAGTATTTTAAATCAAATATCATCTCCTAATAATAACTATGATGTCGTTAAGCTTGAAAAGGCACCTAAAATTGCAGTATATTCTCCGAAAAACAAACAACCTTGGGATGATGCAGTTACCTTAGTACTTGAATATGCAGAAATTCCATATGACGTAATTTATGATAATGAAATTTTAAATAATTTACTTCCAGTATATGATTGGCTTCACTTACATCATGAAGATTTCACTGGTCAATATGGTAAATTTTATAAATCATTTAAAAATGCTTCATGGTATATTGAACAAAAAAAAATATTTGAAAAAGAAGCAAAAGAACAAGGATTTGAAAAAGTTTCAAAACAAAAATTAGAAATAACTAAAAAAATTAAAGAATATACTGCTGGTGGGGGGTTTTTATTTGCTATGTGTTCAGCAACTGACACGTATGATATTGCTTTAGCAGCTGAAAAAATTGACATCTGTGAATATATGTTTGATGGAGATCCTATTGAAAAAAACGTGACTAGCAAGTTGAATTACAATAACACATTTGCTTTTGAAAATTTTGAGTTAGTTACAGATCCAATGAAATACGAATATTCCAATATTGACATGACAGATAAGAGGAGAAATAAAATTACCGAAGAAAATGATTTCTTTACATTATTTGAATTTTCAGCGAAATGGGATCCAATTCCTACAATGCTTTGTCAAAACCACACAAAAATAATTAAAGGATTTATTGGGCAAACAACCGCATTTAATAAAGATTTAATTAAATCAAATGTTTTAATAATGGGTGAAAACCAATCATTAAATGAAGCTAGATATATTCATGGAGTCTTTGGATTAGGCACATGGACATTTTATGGTGGTCACGACCCAGAAGATTATAAACATAGAATCGGCGATCCAAAAACAGAACTTATGTTATATCCAAATTCTCCTGGATATAGATTAATTTTGAATAATATATTATTTCCTGCTGCTAAAAAAAAGAAAAGAAAAACCTAGTCTAAAAAGAACCATTTAATTGAGAGTCTCACGTTTGGCTTTGGTAAATAATAAGATTCTATAAGGTACTGATCTTTTGAGATAATATTGTTTAAATAATCAAATAAAAAACCAATTTGAAAATTATCCTTACTGACAAATATGTCAAAATGAGAATATATTTTAAAATTATTTTTAGAGTTAAATTGCAAATAAAAAACATCTAATGAAGGGCTATAAAGATCAGAGTAATATGGAGAAAAACAATATAAATTTAAAGATGCTCTAAAACCAACTCTATTGATATTTTGATAATTATAAGCTATTTGTTTATGTATCAGTAAGTTTGGAAATGAAACAATCATTTCATTACTATACTGTCCAATTAAACTACTTTTAATCAATAAATTCTTTAAAATCCATTTTTTCTCTAATCTTAAATCAAAAAATAACATAGGAGAACTAAGTTGATCAGGATAAATTAATTGATTTAAAAAAACATAGTTTTTATATCTACTTATTCTCAGTTCTGTTATCAGATTTATATTAGTCCAAATATTTTTTATTTTAAATGAATTGAAATTGATTGGTTTAAAATTTAACCAATTAGGATACAAAGAGTCAAAAGAATTTACGGTAAATAGATTAGGTTTTTTATGGTAAGAATCAAATCCTATAAAATATTGATTTTTTAAAGTTGTTTTCTTGTAAGCTAGTGAAAATTGATAATTATTTTTCCGATGTCCGATTGGACAATAACTAAAATTATAATTTAAATTACGCTTATAAGAATTAGCTTCTGAATCCTTTAGAGTCATAAATAAGTCGTCTTGATTTTCTAGAAAATGAACTGATTTGTAAGCTAGATAATTCAAACTAAATGAAAAAAACTTATTAGAGAAGGATAAATTATTTTTAATATAATTAAAAAAATTTTTCAATGTATCTTGTTGTAATAAATTAGAGTTGGGATCTATATAATTTCGATTAAAAAAAGAATATGAAAACTCATGTTTTAAATTGACATTTGAGGGGAATTGATAATGATGCGATAAGTCAATTTTTCTATGCTTAATTATTGAATGAGCTGCAGATAAATTTGTTTCTAATAAATCATAAGAAATTGAAGAGTCAAATTCAACTATACCACCATTATGCTGATAATTTCCATTATTTGAATAAAATGAAAAAAATAAAGAATAGGGAGATTTTTTTTCAAAAAAATCTAAAGAAAAAAACAGACTACTATATTTATTATGTTGGTTATTAAAAAAACCCTTTGAGCTTAAATTATTATATAAAAAAAGCATATTTATATTTTGTTGAATAGGTCTTGACAAATAAGTTTTTAAAAAACCACCTTCATTATATACACCTTCATAACAAATATGACTAAATACACCTTCATTTTTATCGATTCTTTTATAATAACTAGTTAACTGATTGATATTAAATGATGTAGTAATATTAAAATCGTAAGAATAAAAATGAGTAAAAAAAACTAGGGGATCTCCTAAATTATTCATTTTAAAAGCATAATCACTTTGTATATTGTTTATCTTAAAATCATTAAGATTTTCAATCTGAGAAAAGCTATATAGACTAAGTAAGAAAAATAATCTAAAAAACATAGTCTTAAAGATAGTGTAAAAAAAAAGCCCCAACAACGTGTTGGGGCTGAAAATTGGCGACGACATACTCTCCCAGTTTTACCTAGTACCATCTGCGCTAACAGGCTTAACTTCTCTGTTCGATATGGAAAGAGGTGATCCCTGTTGCTAAAGTCACCATAAGTGAAATATTAACAAATTAAGAAAGATTAAATTTTAACAAATAACAGAATTGCATTAAGACATTGCGAAAAAAGTCTACGGGTAATTAGTATTGCTCGGCTATGATGTTACCACCTTTACACCTGCAACCTATCAACGTCCTAGTCTCGAACGACCCTTAAAAGAAATCTAATCTTGAGGCGAGCTTCGTACTTATATGCTTTCAGCACTTATCTCTTCCCGACATAGCTACCCTGCGATGCAGTTGGCACCACAACAGGTACACTAGAGGTCAGTCCACCTCGGTCCTCTCGTACTAGAGGTAGGTCCTCTCAAATTTCTAACGACCACTACAGATAGGGACCGAACTGTCTCGCGACGTTCTGAACCCAGCTCGCGTGCCACTTTAATG